>PAAJ01000023.1 GCA_002702575.1 Phycisphaerae bacterium
GGGTTTGGCGCTTCGGTTGCGATCTCTGGACGAACCATCGTGGCGAGTAATCGTCGCGATTTTGAAAATGAAAACAACACTGGCAGCGCATATGTCTTCAAGATTTCGAACGGGGTTGACTGCAATGGAAACGGCATTTGCGATGTCGTGGACTTTGTCGACGGAGTCAGCCAGGATTGCAATCTCAACGACATCCCGGATGAATGCGACATCGCCAATGGAACCAGCAGTGATAGGGACAACAACGGCATACCTGACGAATGCGCATTGCAGTGCTCGTTGATTTCATTTGATCTTGGATATGATGGCGAATTGAAAGAGAACTCGGCAGGTCTTGAAGTCGTCATCAACGACGACATCGCCGCCGTTCTTCAGGACACGGGGGAACAACTGGAAATCCAGTTCTTCCATCAAGCCGACGGCGTCTGGGCGCTTGAGGCGACCCGGGTACTTGCCGGACCATTCACGACACAGAGCTGGTATCCGAGAAAATCTCTTGATATCTCTGGCAGCACCATCATTGCCGGCACGTTTACCAACTACTGGAATGGTTTCGCCATTTTCAATAGAAAGGATGGCGAATGGATCGAGGAAGCCTCTGTCAGCCAATACACCGAGGAGCTTGATCAAACATACTTTGCCCTGAGCGTCTCGATTTCAGAGGATGTCGCGGTCGTAGGAAGGCCAAACACCAATGGAGATGTGCATTCCGCGATTGTCTATCGACGCATGGGGAATACCTGGTTTCAAGAAGCAATCCTGACCAACCCCTTTGATCCGACGGATCAATGGTTTGGCACGGAAGTGGCAGTCGACGGGAACACGATCATGGTCACCGGTCTGTCCTCACCGGTCACCGTCTACGAACACGACGGGTCCTCATGGAATCCGATTCAATACATCGAGAACAACGGCATACCGTTCAGCTCCACGATCGATGTTCAGGGCGATGTTGCGTTTGTCGGAACCTTCGCGGGTGATTACAAGGACCGGGTTCAGGTACTGAATCGAGTTGATGGCCAATGGGAACTCGGCCAATCACTTACCCCGATAGATCCCAACGATTTTGGATTCGGCTACGCAGTCCGGCTGGATGGCGATCGAGCCATCGTCACATCAGGCTTGAACTACTTTGGGGACCCTGAACTTGGCAAGGTGCATGTCTTTCAACTTGAGAACGGACAATGGACTGAGATCGAGACTCTGCAGCGACCTGACCTGCCAGGCTCATGGCTGAACTCCCCCCGAATCTCACTCTCAGAAAATCAGATCGCCGTTGCCTATGTCGACGATGGCTCGACTGGTTTTTCGGAGGTGACGTTGTTCAATGTGAATTCCGATGATGATGCAGATGACATCGATTGCAATGGCAATACATATTGCGATGCCCTCGATATCTCGCTGGGTATCAGCCGAGACTGCGACGGAAACGGCATACCGGATGAATGCGACATCGCCGATGGCCTGTACATCGATGTCGATCTTGATGGCCTATTGGATATCTGCGAAGCAGACTGCGACAACGACCTCTTCCCGGATGATTATGAACTTGAACAAGGCCAGGAACTGGATTGCAATGGCAATGGCATTCCAGACAGCTGTGACATCACCTTCGGCCAGTCGCCCGATTTCAATGGTGACGGCATCCCGGATGAATGCGATCCCAACTTCATGGTCACGGTTGCGGCTGACGGAAGTGGTCTCTTCACGGACATTCAACCGGCGATCGACCTGGCGATGCCCGGATCGACCATATCCGTCGCCCCTGGTGTCTATTCAGGCACGCTTGTTCTTCCGGGACATGACATTCAATTGATTTCGGAATCAGGCCCGGAATCCACTCTGATCATTGCCAGCACCGGTTTACCGACCATGGTCATTGGTAATGGTCATGGTGCTGGAACGCTCATCAACGGCTTCACGTTGACCGGTGCTGACGTCACTGGCAGCGGAGGTGGGCTGGTGGTTTCCAGATCGACTCCGACCATCATGAACTGCATCGTGACCGGCAACCAGGCCAATCGTGGTGGCGGAATTCATGTCTCAGATGCCGCACCCCTCATTGAAGCTTGCCAGATCATCGACAACCAGGCCAGATCAGGCGGTGGCATCGCCATCGACGGCATCGATCAGACTGCCCAGAGTGTCCGGATCATCGAATGCCGAATTGCGAACAATACCGCGACTGAAGACAGCTTCGGTGCCACGAATCGAGGAGGCGCTGGCCTGACTTCATATGAAGGCAGTGTTGTTGTTCAAGCTACGGAGATCACGGACAACCATGCTGCCATCTGGGGCGGCGGCTTCGAGTGCGTCAAGACAACAAGCCTCTTCAGCGAATGTGTGTTTGCCTCCAATACGGCTGGCATCGCCTCCGCGAATCTCGGCGCCAGCTTCCTTGAAAGTGAAACATCCCTTCAGAACTGCACGCTGTGCAACCAGCAGCTCTCGGAAATCAACGGTGGCTGGCTGGACCTGGGCGGCAATATCGAACTCGAGAATTGCGAATGCCCCGACACCAACGGTGACGGCTTGGTCGATGTGAACGACATCCTCGCGGTGATCGATGCCTGGGGCGACTGTGTTCCTGATCAGGACTGCCCCGCCGATGTCGATGGTGATGATGTGGTGAACGTCAACGACGTTCTGCTGGTGATCGGCGAATGGGGCGCCTGCGAGTAGCACGCCTGATTTGATTGGCATTCCCGCCTGCCAGCGATGCCGACCTGGACAACGACGGTGATGTCGACGTCAACGATCTTCTGATCGTGATCGAGAACTGGAACCAATGTGAACTTGAATTGATCTGCGCCGCGGAGGCATGAGTGCCATCAGGCATTCACGGTCGGCATCAGAGCCGTTATGAGCTCATCTTTCTTCAAGGGCTTCTGAAGAAAATGAGTGATTCCAAGCTCGCTTCCCTTGTGCATCATGTCGGCACTGAAGGATTCATCGAGCAGGATCACCGTCGCATCCGTCTGATCGCGGTCGTTTCGAAGGGTCTGGCAGACCATGGCGATGTCGAGATTCGACACACCTGGATTGATCACCAGAACCTCGGGTTCAAGTCTGGCCGTCTGGACACCGGCTTCATAGGCGGTGGTTGCTGAATGAACGACATAACCACCCATTTCATCAACGACGCGACGAACATCATCGACCGTCTTGGAATCCCGGTCGATGACCAGCAGAACAGTGTCGTTCTCACCAAGGATGTCCAGAGGCATGTGATGACTTCGCATGAATTGAACGAGTTCATCTCGCGGAATTCGGCGCGCCTTGCTTCCCGGAACCTTGTATCCCCGAAGTCGACCTGCATCGAAGCAGCGAATGATCGTCTGTTGTGAGAGGTTGCAGATCTTGGCGGCTTCACCCGTGGTGAAGACCTGCTTGGCAGCAGCGGATGAGGCGGGATGGACCGATGGCGACAGCCGCCTATTGCGATTCAGGGAGAATCCAACCACCACACAACCCCCCTCTCCATCAACCCGCCCAGGAACAAAGCCGGCCTCACCGGACCTCTTTGCCACTCCTTTTATATCACCGCTCAACCAGGTTCGCGAGGGCCTACCTCATAAGTCCAGCAACTACAGAGGTTTTCGACACAATCACAGGCCTGGGAGACGCCCCCTGACGGCCATATCGAGCCCCTGAAGCCCCGGGTCACTCACCGAGCCAGTCCATGACTTCCTGAACCCTAAGCCCCTCTTTGGGCATGACTTAACCCAAATTTCAGCCCGTTGTGAGGGGCTCGTGTGAAGATGGGAAAGCATGGGTGAGTGGACAATATCCCCGGAAGAGGTTGAATACATAAGTGCCCTCATGCAAGGTGCTTACGTCGGATCTCCGGCACTTTTCCACAGGTTGTTCCGGCATTGATCCAGCTCGATTTTCCGTCGTTCTCAAGGGCGGACACCCCCCCCATCTCCCCAGCCCTGCCAGCCGCCGCCATCGCCGGGCCCCTGGTCTTTTCAGCCCGATTTCCCCCTGGATGATCACAGCCCTCGGGATCGGAGCCCGTGGACCGGTTCAAGCCAGCCCGGAGGCGATTCGAAACTCTGGAACGCCCCCGGGAACTCGATGGCCTCCAATCCAGTGCCGGGACGGCCGCACGAACCGGAACCACACCATCATCACGGTGAACGGACGCAGCAGCCACCTATAATCCGTTGCTCAGGCGATCGACATCGATCGCAAGGCCTCTCATGCCCATACGCAACTTCTCCATCATCGCGCACATCGACCACGGCAAGAGCACGCTCGCCGATCGCCTTCTGCAGGCAACGCGAGCCGTCTCCGATCGGGAGTCTCGTGATCAGATGCTCGACTCGATGGATCTGGAACGTGAACGAGGCATCACGATCAAGGCATCCGCTGTGACAGTGGAGCACGTGTACGAAGGCGAAACGTATCAACTGAACTTCATCGATACGCCGGGTCACGTCGACTTCGCCTATGAAGTCTCCCGCGCACTGACGGCATGCGAAGGCGCGGTCCTGGTGGTCGATTCGACTCAGGGCGTGGAAGCCCAGACGGTTGCCAACGCCTATCTGGCCGTCACCAACGATCTGGAACTCATTCCCGTCGTGAACAAGATCGATCTTCCCGCGGCCGATCCCGATCGAGTTGCGATGGAAATCGAATCCGTGCTCGGCCTGCCCGCAGAAGACTGCATCTACTGTTCGGCCAAGACCGGGGAAGGCATCACGGAACTCCTGGATGCCATCTGTCGCATGCTTCCGGCACCGCCCGAGTCGGCACTCACCGAGACCCGGGCGCTCATCTTCGACAGCCACTACGACGATTACCGTGGCGTCATCGTGTACTTCAGAGTCTTCGACGGCAGTCTGAAGGTCGGCGACAAGATCCGCATGATGGGAACCGGTCGGACATTCACCGTGACTGAACTGGGACGCTACACCCCACAGCCGGTCAAGACTCAGGAGATCGGCACCAATGAGGTCGGCTACATGGTGGCCGCCATCAAGACGCTGGCCGATGTCCGTGTCGGCGACACCATCACCCTGGACACCCATCCCGCGCCCGAGGCACTCCCCGGCTACGAAGAGCCGAAGCAGATGGTCTTCTGTGATTTCTACCCGGCGACCAATGACGAGGGATCCGGCCGGAAGGCGGACTTCGAGGCGCTGCGGGAAGCCGTCGAGAAGCTGCAGCTCAACGATGCTTCGTTCACATTCGATGTCCAGCATTCCGAAGCGCTCGGATTCGGATATCGCTGTGGCTTCCTCGGACTGCTGCACATGGAAATCGTGCAGGAACGACTTGAACGCGAAGGTGGCGTCGAGATCGTCCAGACCGCACCGACCGTGACCTACAACGTGGCGACAACCGATGGCGAAGTCATCGAGATCCACAACCCTGCGGATCTTCCGGATCCGACGCACATCGCGGAGATTCGCGAACCGATCGTCAAGATCGAGATCATCTGTCCGGACGAGAACATCGGCGACCTGATGAGCCTGTGCGACGGTCGACGCGGAATCTTCCGAAGCCAGGTCTTCATCTCGACCGGACGACAGATGCTCACCTATGAGATCCCGCTGGCGGAGATCATCTACGACTTCTACGACAAGCTGAAGTCGATCACTCGTGGCTACGGCACCATGGACTACGAGATCATCGAGTTCAGGGCGGACAACCTGGTCAAGGTCCAGATTCTCGTCAACGAGAATCCCGTCGAGGCGCTCAGCCTGATCTGTCACCGTGACAATGGCGAGAAACGCAGCCGTGTGATTCTGCAGAAACTTCGCAAACAGATCGATCGACACCAGTTTGAAATTCCTCTTCAAGCCGCCGTTGGTGGCAAGATCATCGCCCGCGAAACCATCAAGGCCGTTCGCAAGAACGTCACGGCCAAGTGCTACGGCGGCGATATCACTCGTAAACGCAAACTGCTCGAGAAACAGAAGGCTGGCAAGCGACGCATGAAGACCGTCGGCTCCGTGACCATTCCCCAGGAAGCCTTCCTTTCGATTCTCGATCAGTCAGAATGAACTCGAACTCCCACCGTCACGATCGGAGCAACCGATGACAGCCCGCGAACGCCTTCTCACATGGACCACCATGGCCACACTGGCCTGCCTGGTCCTCGTGTCCTTTCTGCGTCCAGTCGACACGACTCTCATGGCCAGTGCCGAAGCCGAAGCGGAAGCCGTCGGGCCCGCTTCCAGTGTGCTGCTCGTCGAGGACGACAAGCCATCCGTGAAACTCGAGGCGAACGATGGACGACTCGCCTGGGGAGACTCCCCACAGCAACGCACCGAAGCCGTCGCGTATGTTCACATCGGTGTCCTCCTGACCCAGTTGATGCAAGGCGAGGAACGTCTCGAGGAACGCCAGGCATTGACGGAACGGCTCACTGAAGAAGCTCAGGTCATGATCGATGAACTGGAGAGCATCCAGGCGGAGATCCAGGACATGAAGCCCGAGGACGAGGCTGCACAGGAGCTGATGCAGAAGGGGCAGCAGCTCGCACAGCAACTGCAGGCATTCCGTCAGCAGGCGGATGCCATCGTGGAAGCCAAGGCTGCCGAACAGCTCGAGTCCTGCTATCGGGAACTCGTCACCGCCGTGAACGTCGTCGCCGACCGGGACAACATCGATACCGTCTTCCGCTTCATTCCGACCGATGACGACTTTTCGCCTGCCGATGTCAACGGTGCCATGCTGCAGATTCGTCTCCGAACCCTGCTGCGTTATCCGGAAGAAAGTGACATCACCGAGGATGTGGCCGAGGAATTGAACCTCGATCTCGAGTAGCGATCATCACTCGACGGATTCGATCGACTGGACAAACTGCGCCCGAAGTGCCGTCTTCACCTCATCCAGAGAGGGCGCCGCATCCCCCAGCTCGTTGGCCATGCTGGTGACGGATCGATCCGCCAGACCGCATGGAACGATCAGATCGAAGTGAGTGAGATCCGGATTCACGTTCAACGCCAGGCCATGCATCGTCACCCAACGACTGACTCGCACACCCATGGCACAGATCTTTCGTGAAGGCTTGCCTTCTTCACCGACCCAGACACCGGTCGCCTCGCAGTCGCGATGACCTGTGATCTGCCACTGTTCAAGCGTCCGGATGACGATCTCCTCAAGCCAACGAAGATAGGCATGCAGTCGGAGATGCAGCCTGTTCAGATCGAGGATGGGGTACATGACGATCTGACCGGGTCCATGCCACGTGATGTCGCCGCCACGATCTGTCGAATGAACCTCGACGCCTCGGGCTTCCAGCTGCGCCTCGCTGGCGAGCAGATGGTCGCGAGCGCCCGGCCGATTCGAGATCGTGATGACCGGCGGGTCATGCTCCACGATCAGAAGGTCCATGCGAGGTAAACCGGTATCCCTCGATTCGATGACGCGCTGTTGACGACGTCGCTGCTCAGCCAATGCCTCGGCATAGGGCATGTGCCCCAGATCAATGATCTGGATCAATGCCCCCCGGGATTGAATCTCCGTCAACTGTTCCATGCAGGGTCTCATCGGCCGACAGCCGATCCTCCATGATAGGATGACGGTTGAAAGCCATGCCACAGACTTCAGCCATTCATCCGACCGCCGTCATCGAAGGCGATGTGACCATCGATGAAGATGTCCATGTGGGCCCCCATTGCCTGATCACCGGGCCAGTAGTGATCAAGTCGGGCACACGATTGCTCGGCCAGAACTGGATCCATGGACATGCTGAGATTGGACACGGAAACGTGCTGTATCCCGGTGCCCGGATCGGTGGGCCTCCTCAGGACCTCGGGTTCGACCATGACAACCCCGAACCGGGCATCGTCATCGGCGATGAGAACATCTTCCGCGAAGGTTTCACAGGACATCGTGGCAAGACGGATCAGCCCACTCGCATCGGCAACAACAACTACTTCATGACCAACACCCATGTGGGCCATGACTCGCAGGTCGCGAACCACTGCACGATCGCGACGGGCGCCTGCCTGGGTGGTCATGTGGTCGTCGCCGACAAGGTCATCATCGGCGGGAATACGGCGATCCATCAGTTTGTCCATCTGGGCTCCGGGGCATTCCTTTCTGGCGGCGTTGCCACCAGTGGCAATGTCCCACCATGGTTTACCCTCACATGGATCAACACCTGTGGATCACTCAACATCATCGGCATGCGGCGAAGCGGGATGTCCAATGCCGAGATCAAGCAGCGCAAGTGGGTCTATACGGTGCTCTATCGAAAGGGCTATTCCCTGGCCAAGGCCATGGAGATCCTGCAGGAACAGAGCGGCGATCCCATCGTGCAGGAATACCTGACCTTCATCGAGAACGGCCGACAACCCATCGCCCATGGCACGGTCAAACGCACACGCGGCGGACAGGCCTGAGATGACATCGATTTCGTTCGCGGTGCTCGGCAGCGGTTCCAGAGGCAACGCCTCGATCCTCTGCTGTGGCGAGTACCGACTCCTCATTGATGCCGGCCTTTCAGTCAAGCAGACTCAATTGAGACTGCAGTCGCTCGGACTGTGCATCACCGATCTGAACGGCATCATCCTGACCCATCTGGATCGCGATCACTTCTCGACCGGCTGGGCGAATCGCCAGAAACGCATTCCACTCCCGCTCTACATTGCACCGGGACATCTGGATGCGGCGATCGCCACCGGAACATGTCGACGTTCGCTTCGCATGCTCGACATGACCGATGCCAACTCGATGGGGCCGATCAGTACGGATTGCATCACCGTCGCTCATGACGACTCCGGTTGCACCGCCTTCATCTTCGAGTTCGAGGGATGTCGACTCGGCTGGGCGACGGACATCGGTCATGTCCCCGTCAATCTGCTGGAACGATTCATCGACCTCGATGCCGTGGCGATCGAATCCAACTACGACCGCACGATGCAGCTGGAATCCGATCGACCTGATTTTCTCAAGGAACGGATCATGGGCGGCAAAGGACATCTCTCCAACTGCGAATCGCTCGAGGCGATCAGGACGATCGCCGATGGATCACGTCTCCAGAAGATCGTGCTGCTTCACCTCTCCAGGCAATGCAATCACCCGGACTGCGTGCAAAGACTCTGGGATGATCAGGCACCAGACCTCTCAAGGCATGTCGTCATCACGAATCAGCATGAACCCACGACCATGCTGCATGTTCATGACGCGGATCGTGACCGGATCACGCCAGCACGTCCCAACGAACTGGTAGACAACGCGCCTTCATGAAGCGGTCGTGAAACGCCGTGACATCGTCGGGCTCCGGGAGCGGATCGCTCAAGGGCATTCCTTCGAGTACCCGTGGCACCAGAAGTGGAAGTCCATCATCGAACTCCGACTCCAGATCGGTCACGACGTCCTCGGCAAACTGCTCCTGTTCATCACGACACCGCCAGACCTGAACGGGCGACTGCAGCAGCTGGAGCACACCAGGCAGTTGAAGGCCACGAACATGATCCAGTTCGACGTCACCCCACCAGGCCATCGGCGAACCGGGCATGATGGGCGTGCCCTCCGCGGCCAGAGCACAGGCGCCCACCGTCTCGATGAGGTCGATCGAGGGCATCATCATGACATCCGGTTGTGACTGGATCAGCACCAGACTGAACCGCGCCAGGACGTCCGCCAACGCAGACTCGGCCTGCTCGACGACTTCGATGAGCTCGGGGGGAGCGGCGGGTCCCCAGATCTGGTCCAGCTGATCAAGGGCTTCCTCGCAGAGCATCTCAGCCCGATCCCAGCCCAGCATCCGCTCTGCAGCGTCGACCTGCTCCATCTCGGAAAGCGCGAAGGTCACGGCCTGGAGGGTGATCATGGGTGACACCGAGGCACGCCACTGGTCGCCTTCCCGGGTCCTGGGCAGGGCGGCGGAAGCCTGGGCGAATTCCATCCAGCGGCCCAACAGGGCCGCCCAGGAAACGAACTCGGGTTGGAAGGAATCAGCCATCGATGTGGATTGTGCCATCAACCCGGCTTTCATGACCCCCAGAAGGCCCTGATAGCCTCGATTCCTGTGTGAAAAAGGCCATTCGTGCCGATAGATCCAGACTCATGGCACGACGGAATTCAAAACAAAATGACGCGGCGAAGACCTCCCAGACAGCGGATACCAGTCCACTGCACTGGTCCATGTGGATCCTGGCTGGCGGCTGCTGGCTGTTCCTGGCCACAGCACTGGTGAGCTTCAGTTCCGCTGACTGGCCCTCCCATCTGGTTGCCGTTCACAACGAACCACCAAGCAATCTCTGTGGAGCGGCTGGAAGCTGGATCGCCTATTGGGCGTATCGCCTGCTTGGGTTGAGTGCGTGGTTGGTCATCGGGGGCACCGGCGCCTGGCTGGTCATGATGGCCGCCGGTCGACAGTGTTCTCAGGTGGGTCTGCGTTTCGGTGGTCTGCTCGTGATGGCCATCGCCCTCTCCGGCCTGCATGCCCTGATCCTCCCTGATGTCGGACTCATGCCGGGCGCACCGGCGGGTCTCATCGCCCATGCCGCAACCAGCGCACTGGTTCCACTGTTCTCGACAGTCGGGTCATTCCTGATTCTTCTGGCCATCTTCCTTGTCGGTGCCATCATCGCAGCAGATGAGTTCGTCCTTGAACTCCCGAAGCGACTGATGTCCAGCCTGGGTTCCCGCAAGGATCGATCGAAGCGATCTCGAGGCTCGAAGGGTGCCGGAATGCTGAGCGCCCTGTGGTCACGACCCAACCGTGAAAAAGCCGTTCTCGCCGGTGGTCCTGGAACCGCCGTGCTGGATCCAACGGATGAAGAAGAGGACGCGTACGACGTCGAAGATGGTGTGGAAGACGAGTACGAGGACGAATACGAAGACGAGTACGAGGAGGAGGACGAAGAAGACGAGGAGGAGGCTGAAGACGAGGACGAGGATGACGAGTACGAATACGAGTACGACGACGAGGTCGAGGAAGATGTCGAAGAGGATGAAGCCAAGCCCAAGCTGAGCATGGCGGATCTTCGTGACAAGATTGCGAAGCTGCCGTTGCGCATGGGTGCTCGCAAGACCGAACTCGTGACGGATGACGACATCCAGCGAGAGGATTACGAGGGATACACTTTCCCCTCCGTCGAAATGCTTTCCGAACCGGAGGACGACTTCTCCAAGAATGCGGAAGCCACGGTTCGACGGCAGGCCGAATCGCTGGTGAAGTCGCTCGACGTGTACGGCATCGAAGGCTCGGTCGTCGGAATCGATTCAGGCCCGACAGTCACGCTCTTCTCCGTTGAACTCGAACCCGGTACCAAGGTCTCGAAACTCAATGCCATCTCCCGCGATCTCGCTCGTAGTCTGCGGGCCCAGAACATCCGCATTGTTCCCACGATGGCAGGCAAGACCGCCGTTGGCATCGAGGTCCCCAATGAGAAACGGGAGAAGGTCCGACTTCGCGAGCTGATCTCAAGCGGTGCCGCCGAAGGCATGACGCTTCCGATGTTCCTTGGCAAGGATGCCAGTGGTGAACCCCTTGTGGCCGACCTGGTGAAGATGCCTCACATGCTGATCGCCGGCACGACCGGCTCCGGCAAGAGTGTCTGCATCAACACGATCATCATGTCGTGGCTGTTCATGAAACGGCCTGATGAACTGAAGATGATTCTGGTCGATCCGAAGATGGTGGAACTCAGTCAGTTCGGAGAGATCCCACATCTCGCCAGTCCGGTGATCACGGAAACGGCGAAGGCAGCGGCTTCTCTGGCCTGGGCAGTCAAGAAGATGGAAGAACGCTACGAACTGCTCAAGGAGGCTGGTGTTCGAGATCTGCCTTCCTACAACAACATCCCCTGGGAAGAGAAGAAGGAAATCTTCCAGCCCGGCACCGAACTTGAAGAAGCCAAGATTCCGCGCAAGCTTCCGTACATCGTGTTCATCATCGATGAACTGGCCGATCTCATGATGTCCGCCAAGGAAGTCGAACAGCACATCGTGAGGATCGCACAGAAGGCACGAGCCGTCGGCATCCATCTGATCCTGGCGACCCAGCGGCCACAGGCGAATGTCGTGACCGGTCTCATCAAGTCGAACATGCCTTGTCGACTCTCCTTCAAGGTCGCCAGCGGCATGGACAGCCGGATCGTCATGGATACCAAGGGCGCGGAACTGCTCCTGGGTCATGGCGACATGATGATGGTGACACCGCAGAATCCAGAACCGTGCCGAACACAGGGCACCCTGGTTGACGACAGTGAGACCCGGAAGGTCGTCCGCTTCCTGCGGGACGTCGCGGGACCGACGTTCGAGCGGAGTCTCATCCAGGTCCCTGCCAGCGGTCTGGCCGGTGGTGGTGGTGATGGTGAACAGGAGCGAGACCCCCTCTTCGATGAAGCCGTCAGGATCATCATCGAATCAGGTCGGGGTTCCGTATCGCTGGTGCAGAGAAGACTCTCCATCGGCTACAGCCGGGCTTCGCGACTTGTGGATCAGATGGCCCTGGCCGGCATCCTGGGCGAGCACAAGGGCTCCGTGGCCCGTGAAGTTCTCATATCCATTGAAGATTGGGATCGCATGCAGGCCCTGGAATCAGGCGAGGAAACCGAGACCAATGAGCTCGAAGTCGTCTATGACGATGATCCAGATGGCCTGGACGGGCCCGTTCCGGATGAAGACGACGGCGATTTCCTGCGGTAGTCGCGCCTGAAATCCACTTCGTCAAGGTCTGGTGAAGCCATTTTAAATTTTGGCCCTCCGGGCCGGAGTGTGGCGATACTATTTTTTATCACGGGATCGGATCACGTCGAGCCGATCGAGCCCTGAGGCGACGCGACAGCCCGTGACGACCGCGAGTAGATGCTCGTGGGCGATGTGCCCCCAGGGACGCCAGGGGGAGCAGGAATCCGGCGGCTGGTTTCACAGCTGGCGACGGCTGGAAAAGTCGGGCTCATGAAAGGAGGTGGTCTGATGATTAACGAATGTGACTGTATGAGAGGGTCGCACTGCTAACCCGTGCGATTGACGGGTTGCACGGGCGTGCGATCCTTCAGCAGATAAACCCCTGGCGGACGGTACTTCGGTACCGTCCGCTGGTTTTTTGTCCTCCTGGAAGCCTCTGGGTGCCTCCTGGAGTGTCGTCCCAGCCGGCTCCGGTATCCTGCCCTGATGTCCGAACACTCACTGAAAGCTGCAACCGAAACATTCGTCGCCCAGGCGGAGGCCATCCGCGAGGGCGGTGGTTCCAAAGGCATCGAACGTCAGCACCGACATGGCCGGCTGACGGCACGTGAGCGAATCGAACGACTCGCTGATCCGGGCCTCCCGAGCCTCGAATGTGGCCTGTTCACCGCTTGGGACATGTACCAGGAATACGGTGGCGCTCCAGCGGCAGGTGTCGTGACGACACTGGCATTCGTCGGTGGAAAGATCTGCATGATCATCGCCAATGACGCGACGGTAAAGGCCGGTGCGTTCTTCCCGATGACCTGCAAGAAGATCATTCGTGCACAGGAAATCGCGCGTCGCGCTCGACTCCCCCTGCTGTATCTGGTTGATTCCGCCGGCGTCTTTCTTCCCCTTCAGGAAGACGTCTTCCCCGATACCGATGACTTCGGCCGGATCTTCAGAAACAATGCCGTGATCTCCGCAGACGGCATCCCGCAGATGGCCGCCATCATGGGCAACTGTGTTGCAGGTGGTGGATATCTTCCCGTGCTCTGTGACACCCTGCTCATGACCGAAGGCAGTGGTCTGTATCTGGCAGGCCCGGCGCTCGTGAAGGCCGCCATCGGCCAGGATGTCAGTACCGAGGAACTCGGCGGTGCCGAAATGCATGCCTCCATCTCGGGCACCATTGATTACCACGAGCCCGATGACGAAGCCTGCCTGAAACGACTGCGATCTCTGGTCCATGCCGACATGGCCGCTCCCCCCAGCCAGGCATCTCCATTCGAAGCCAGTCCACCCCGCCGCAAACCCGAAGAGGTGTATGACATCTTCACGGACAAGCCGGGCCAGCAGTACGACGTCAAGGAACTGCTTGAGTGCGTGCTCGATGAAGATACCTTCAACGAATACAAGGCCGACTACGGCGCTTCGATCGTCTGTGGACATGCCAGGATCGACGGCAGGCCCTGTGGAATCGTCGCCAATCAGCACATGCTCACCAAGCGGACGATGCCAGGTGGCAAGGCCGGGCCCTCCACCGCCACCAACATGCCCGCGGTGATCTATACGGATTCCGCCGACAAGGCGGCCCGGTTCATCATGGACTGCAACCAGAAGCGTGTTCCAATCGTCTTCGTCCACGATACGACCGGTTTCATGGTCGGCCGTGACAGTGAACAGGCTGGAATCATTCGCAGTGGCGCGAAGATGGTCAATGCCATGAGCAACTGTGTTGTCCCCAAGATCTCCCTGATCACAGGCGGCAGCTACGGCGCTGGCAACTACGCCATGTGTGGGCGGGCATTCGACCCGTTCCTCACACTCGCCTGGCCCGGTTCACGATGTGCGGTCATGGGCGCACAATCCGCAGCAGGAACACTTCTTCAGATCGATCTGGCTGCGAGAAAACGGCGTGGAGAAGAGCCGGATCAGGAAGAGCGTCAAGCCCTTCTGGAAGCCATCACGAAGTCCTACACCGACCAACAGGACATTCGATACGGCGCTGCACGAGGGTGGCTGGATCGGATCATCGAACCGCACCGAACTCGAGATGAACTCTCGATGGCGCTCCAGGTAGCGTCCACGGTTCCCATGGACGCCCCCTTCCGAACAGGTGTTCTCCAGACCTGACACCAATGGATGGTTTCCTTCATGACCATTGATCTGAAAGGCAAGTCACTCGTCGTCACGGGAGGCGGTACCGGCATTGGAGCCGAAACGGCGATCGTCGCTGCCGAAGCCGGCATGCGGGTGTGCCTGTGCGGTCGACGCATGCCACCTCTGGAAGAGACCGTTGAACGAATCCGCTCCAGTGGCGGTGAGGCCATCGCCGTCAAGCTGGATGTGACGGACCCGGACAGCGAATCACACCTCCTGGACGCTGCCGAGGAGGCGTTCGGTACACCCTGGGCCGTATTCGCCAATGCAGGACGTGGACTCAATCGACCTGTGCACGAAACGACGGATGCCGAGATGCAGGCGATCTTCGAGGTCAACTTCTTCGCAACCCATCGACTTCTGGCGGAAGCGGCACGGCGCATGATCAGCCATGAACAGGGCGGACACCTGCTGGCCTGTGCGTCGTGCCTGTCACGATTTTCCATACCGAGACATGGCCCGTATGCGGCCACCAAGGCTTCGCAGGACATGCTCTGTCAGGCGATGCGACTCGAACTGAAACCCCATGGCATCCACGTTTCGAGCGTGCATCCGATCACGACTCGTACGGAGTTCTTCGATGTCGCCGCCGCCCACAGCGGAACCAGCGACTACCGTGCGATCGAAGAGACACCGAAGCTTTTCGTCCAGAGCGGTCGCCGTGTGGGCAAGGCGGTGGTTCGATGTCTTCGAAAACCACGGCCCGAAGTGTGGACGAGCGGCATGGTTCGAATGGCCACCGCCGCACGGTGCCTTTTCCCAAAACTGTTTGATGGCAAGATCAAAAACCTGAATCGCTGAGCGATCTACCGGTCCATCATCTTTCGCAGCGCCTCGAGCCTTCTGACATGCTTGGGCTCATCCGGCTCGAGCGATGCCAAGGCTTCCATGTGTCGCATGGCCGACTCCATCGCACCCGCTTCGATTGAAGCTGCCGCGGCTTCCTCCCGAAGCTGTGGATCGTACGGACTGATTCCGACAGATCGTTCCATGACACGCGCACCCTCTTCGTACCGTTCCGCCAGTCGAAGCGCCCGTGACAGTCGCCTGGCGACCATCGGATCGTATTCCTCCTGGTCGACGAGAACCGTCAACGCATCGACCGCCTCGTCCGGCTGATCAAGGGCTTCGAACGTCCTGGCAATCACGACATGACCCAGTGGATCCGATGGACGCTGCACGATGTATCGTCGCGCGAGATCAACGATCTCCAGACCACTCAGATCCGCACCCTCGAGCATGCGCGACAGGGCGGCTTCAAGCACATCGGGATGCTCGGGATGTGCTTCCAGCAACATTTCCAATTGTGAATCGTCATCGATCCGGACCGGTCCGCTCATCGTCTGAGCAACAGGCGGCCGGTCCTGTCGGCGGTCAGGTCGACCGATCGAGTCTTCCAGGCTGCGGAGGTAGTAGGCATACTCCGCGGATCGTCGTTCACGCACAGCGATCTCCGCATCCGCCCCGGCAAGCAGACTGGCGAGGCTCGGTTCTGGTGACAAGCCCCAGGAGTGGACCTGATCATGCGCCCATTGAAGGAATTGATCTCGAAAGGCCTCGACCTCCAGATCCGTAACACCTCTCAGCGCCGATGGAAATCCCTGCCCGGTCCGAATGCCGTCCATGAGTCGCTTGACGGAATCCTTTCCCCACCCTTCGATGAGAAACTCGAGCATCCAGTTGCTCTGTGCATAGGCCAGTGATCGATCCTGTGGACGTCTTGGCCTTGCAAATGCCCAGGTCAATTCGTCCATCTCGAGCAGCGTGCCCGCCTGAAGTTCCTCGGCCAGCATGCGACAGGTATCCCAATTGCGAGGACCCGGCTCCATCCAGACAGCCGCCCCCTCCGTCAACCAGAGCGGAACACGGTAATCGGTCTGTGCAAGATTGACCGTATGGGCGAACTCGTGCCGGAGCACCCGCTCCCAGTCATAGATCGCCATGTTCTTGCTTGGAACACCTTTTCGAGGGGCTTCCATCGCGATGCAGGGTCCGGTGCAGGCGGCCACCGTATGGATGTCGGGCATGCCGATGATCCGGATGGCGAAGCGTTCGTGATCGGGGTAGAGCTCGATGACCGTCTTTCGATCGGGTTCGGCTCCGAATGCCTCAACCGTATCGACGTAGACGGATTCCAGACGTGGCAACATCTCTCGTACAAGAAGTTCATCAATCCCCGCCTTGTACCGGACGATGAAATGAGGTGTTTCGACCGTCTCGTAGCTGGCAAGTTCCTCGAGCACTTCGAGTGAATTCTTCGCACGTCGGTTGTAATCATCCAGTTCACGCGCACGCCGAAGCGACTCCATGGCATCTTCCATGCGAGCGTCCTGCCATTGCAACAGCCCAAGATCGATCCAGGGCGCGGGCCAGGACGGCCGGATCTCGATGGCGCGTCGCAGCCATCGATCCGAATCGGCGTAGTGGCGTTGAAACGAGAGGACGGAACCTGTTCCATACGCGGCCGCCGGGCTTCCCGGGTAGCGGACTTCAAAGCGATTCATCATCGACTCGAGGTCAGGATCATCCAGAACCGCCATGGCCGAAAGCTCAAGCACCATCGCTTCCTTCCAGTGAGGCAGTTGCAGCCGCACCTTGCGGGCACGTTCCAGCGCTGCGTGGGGATCCTTCTGCATGAGGAGCGCCTCACCGTCCAGAATGTCAGCCATCGGATGATCCGGCGAGAGATCCCGCAACGATTCCGCAATCGCACTGGCCGCATCGAAATCGAAACGCATCAGGGCAAGACGACCCAGAAGCAGCCACGCTTCACCATGCCTTGGATTCAATGCCAGGACTTCGAGGACCGCTTCATGGGCATCCCTCGGGTTGTACTTCTCCTTGAGCAGGAGGGCCTCCTGAAACTTGGACGTCCAGTCCAGTGGCGCGGTATCCCGAACAGAGGCATAGGCCTGCATGAGGGTTCGATAGGCACCCGCCTGCGCACGATCGAGACTCGCCAAGCGCTGAACCGCCGTGACGGCATCCGTCCTGGAGGCGGCGATCGTCCCCGGCTTCATGGATTCCCATGCACGACGCGCTTCTTCCGACCGACCAAGATCAATGAGAAGATCTCCACGCAGCAGATGACGGCGTGGTTCCTCGGATGCATCCAGTCGTTCAAGCGCGGCTTCCAGATCACCACGCGCAGCCAACCAGCGACCCGCCAGCAAGGGCGACACGTCCTCGGTCAGAAGCGTCTCATCCCGGTAATCACCGATGACCAGAGCCGCTTCCAGGCGATGGTCGTCGGTGACGAGATCCTGTTCATCCCACAATCCATGCGTTCTGTAGTAGTTGGATCGCTCCTCGGGTGCGTACCAGTCGACGTCGAGCATGGCCCGAAGGGACGCGGCGGGAACACCGGGGTCAGCTGATGCGTTCGGGGCAATCAGGCCCGTACAGCACAGCAGAAGTGAACACGATGCTCGACAGCCCCACATCACTCTTCGCTGCCTACCTGCGCAAGGGGTTCGACATGGATGGTCCAACCCTCGGGGAGCGGATCCGGCACGCCTTCCAGAAGTTTCTGCTGCATCTCCGGTGTGAGGGCTTCATTGATCTTGACATCCCTCATCAGAACCAGCTTGCGATCTCCATTCACGGACTGCTCCGCCATTCCCTCGGGCACCAGAGTCCTGTCGTTGAAGACCACATCGATTGATTCGATCTCACCCCTCTGACTGTTGCCATCACGTGGTTCGAAGCGGAGACCGAAGACCGGTTCAGAACGCTTGGCGATGTCCCTCATCCAATCGTGTTCGGTCATGTCGCACCGCTTGATCTTGTAGAGACGAAGCAGTTCATCGCGAGTCCTGTAGGCCAGCATCGGCACCGGGCCAGCCGCCGCAACGACTTCGCCTTCAGGTGCCAGCTGTCTTCGAATGATGGTCTTGCGCTGATAGTCGAACTCGGTCAACCAGGTTCCGTCAAAGATGTATTCGCGTTTTCGTTGACGACGCACATTGTTCACCACGAGCTGATCGAAGAGAACCGCCATTCGTTCCGGCGTATCCTCGGTTGCCGTCTCATAGACCAAGGTGCCGCTTCGGATCTCTCGACGACCAAGCAACGCCTCGTCTTTCCGGTATGTCAATGACCCGGTGAGCGTCCGGAGATCCTTTCGCCGCGACTCGATGCGCCTCAGCAGATGATCCACTTCAGGACCGGCATGATGAACATGGTCGGATCCCGGCGCACCCGGTGCTTCAGGCGCCCTCGGCGCCTGAGGTGGGCTGGGCGCTTCGGGAGCTTCCGGTGCGTCGGGCGCATCTGGTGCATCCGGCGCCTCCGGTGCATCAGGCGCTTCTGGCGCCTCGGGTGCCTCGGGTGCCGAAGGCGGCTTCGGTGCGGATGGCGGATCCGGCTGCATGCCGATCGTGCAGGAGGCCAGCAGGACGGCGAACGCCAGACTCAGGAGGGGGGTGGACATCATGAAACAAGTATTCCCCTGAAATGGATGGAAGTCGACTCAGTCTGGGGTCGACATCAGAAGTGCGACGACATGAACCTCAATGGCCCGGCCTTCACCAACCGCATCCACCTTCTCATGGGTCTTGCCCTTGATATTGATGCAGGCCTCATCACAATCAAGCAGTGAGGCGAGGTGGGCCTTCATGGCTTCGGCGACCGGTGCGATCTTGGGCAATTCGCAGATGATCGTCGCATCGAGGTTCCCAATCGAGAAGCCCCGGGCCATCATCCGGCGGACAGCTTCCTTCAGGAACACGCTCGAATCCATGCTCTCGTTTGCGGGATCGGTATCGGGAAAGAGGCGGCCGATATCGGGTTCACCGAGCGCCCCCAGAATGGCGTCGGTCACGGCATGCAGCAGAGCATCCCCATCGGAATGGCCGACGGGGCCCTTGGAGTGGTCCAACTGGATCCCTCCAAGCACGAAAGGTCGACCATTCCCGTCGGGAGGCCGTGCTTCGAGCCGATGAAGATCGTAACCATGCCCAATCCGCATGGCGCTCAGTGTATCGACCCCTCACCGGGGACACGGCCCCAATCGGGTCGACACGGCTATGATGACCACCAGTTCACATGAATGGAGATTCGTGGTGATTCGATCCCAGACCACCAAGCCAGTCATTTACATGCTTTTCGCGGCCCTTCTGCTGGCCATGGGTGCTACGGGTTGCCATTACACCCCAGGTGGAGGTCTCTTCGCCGGCAGCGGTGGCCCCTTCACCTACGATTCCACTGAGGAATATCCCAAGACATTCGTGATCGTGGATACGGCCACCGGTGAGAATATCTTCGAGATGCATATCCCCCCTGGCAAGTCCCTGGTCGTGCAATTCGACAAGGGTCACGGCGACGACCCCAAGTCCACGCCAGACCTCATGAAGTACGGCGTCTTCCCGATGAGCGACACCAGCGGCCTGTTGTCGTCATCGGTCACGGTGCCCGGCCCCTATTCCAGGCGAATCGACATCTTCCTCACAGAGGGTGAAACCTACACGCCACCGGATGAAAACCGGCCGATTCGAACGGATGCCAAAGAGGATCGCCCTGCCGGCTGGACCGACGAGGGCGGACCGCGTGACGAGGTCCGATCGGACCCCATGCGACTCTACGACCCCTGAGTCACCGTCTGACCCAACAAGGGTGTTTGAACGCCTGTTTCAGTTGATTGGCCTGCTAACATGAAGGTTGGTAAGCACCTCATCAGCTTGAGATGGACTCAATCACATGACATCCATACCGAATCAGACAGAACCCAGGACCGAACCAGCTGTTGATCCGGCAACCGTGACCCTTTCGGGATACGTGTTGCCAGGGCACTACGGACCCGATCAGGTCCGTACGACTGATCCGAACAACCCCGGGCAACCCGATGCCCGCATCGGAGAACCCGGGCAGTTTCCCTACACACGAGGCGTGCATCCGGGGATGTATCGCACCAGGCTCTGGACCATGCGGCAGTTTGCAGGGTTCGGTTCCGCTGATGACACGAATGCCCGCTTCAAGTACCTGCTTGAGAATGCCAAGGGCACCAACACCGGTCTTTCCACGGCCTTCGATCTGCCCACCCTCATGGGACGCGACAGTGATGATCCCTTGAGCATGGGCGAAGTCGGCCGATGTGGCGTGGCCATCGACACGATCGAGGACATGCATCGCCTCTATGCGGATATTCCCGTCGACAAGGTCACCGTCAGCCAGACGATCAACGGTCCTGCCTGCGTGATCTGGGCGATGTACATCGCCATGGCACAGCAGCGAGACATTGATCCGGCCACACTCGGCGGCACCCTTCAGAACGACATTCTCAAGGAATTCCACTCCCAGAACGAGTTCATCTATCCACCAGAAGCCTCCGTGAAGCTCGTCGTGGACACGATCGAACATGCCATGAACCATCTGCCACGCTGGAACAGCGTGTCGATCAGTGGATATCACATTCGGGAAGCAGGCTCGACGGCGACCCAGGAACTGGCCTTCACGCTTCGCGATGGCATGGAATATGTCCACGCCGCGATTGAACGTGGCCTCCCGGTCGATGACTTCGCTCCACGGCTCTCCTTCTTCTTCAACTCGCACAACGAGTTCTTCGAGGAGATCTGCAAGCTGCGTGCAGCGCGACGCATCTGGTCAACCGCCATGCGTGAGCGATACGGCGCGAAGAATGATCGCTCGCTGCTGATGCGAACCCATGTCCAGACGGCAGGCTGTTCACTCACAGAACAGCAACCCTTGAACAACATCGTCCGGGTCGCCTACCAGGCCATGGCTGGCGCCCTGGGTGGCTGTCAGAGTCTGCATACCGATTCCATGGATGAGACACTCGGGCTGCCGACCGAACAGGCCGTTCGAGTCGCCCTTCGAACACAGCAGATCCTCGCCTATGAAACCGGCGTGACCCGAACGGTTGATCCGCTCGCAGGTTCCTGGTTCGTCGAAGGTCTCACGGATGAAATGGAATCCGGCGCCAACGACATCATCCACGAGATCGATGACATGGGCGGCGTGGTCGAAGGCATCCACAAGGGCTACTTCCGGCGATCGATCGCTGAAGCCAGTTATCGCTTCGGTCAGGAGATGGAAGCCGGTGACCGGCTGATCGTCGGTGTGAATGCCTTTACCGAAGGCAACCAGGAACAACAGGTCGAGATTCTCCAGATCAATCACGAAGTCGAGACGAATCAGTGCGATCGTCTTGCAACCTTCAAGAAGAATCGTGATGACGACGCCGTGAAGACATCACTGGATGCGATCCGCAAAGCGGCACGTGATGATGCGAACGTCATGCCTGCCTTGATCGAAGGCGCGCTTGCCAACTGCACGTTGGGTGAGATGGTTCAGGCGATGGCGGACATCTACGGTCGCTATACCGGTGGGCCGGAGTGGTGATCGCCCCTGACGACCGCGCCCCCGCCTTTCGCCTCGAATATCTTTGAAATCAACCAGACCACGTCGGTACGCTTACTTCAGAAACGAATGGTCATTCGGAGGCCGGTCGAATCGAACTCCGGTCTGGCCGGAAGTTCGTGATGTTTGCCACGGGCGATCCGGTCGGCGGACCAGCAGCAGGCCAGCGCGTCCATCAAGTCATCCACCTTGATCGTTGTCCCTTCGATCATCGCGATGCAGGACTCGACTGCTTCTGGTCCGAAGACCTCATGCAGACAGTCCATTCTTTGAGCACGACCCCCGACCGTCCGCTTGCTCTCATCAATGGCCTCGCCGTTGATCTCCATGAAGATGAGTTCCGGATGAACCTCGAACATCCGCTCTCTCAGTTGGCTGGAGTTCTGCAGCAGGTCATCCACTTCCCTGATACGAGGCAGAATGTTCATCGTCTGACGACTCACCTTGCGATCGCTGATGCTCATGGTGACCAATGAGGCCTCACGATGCGCCTTGGCGATGTCTTTCTCTTCGATATCGAGCAACGGTCGGACCGGTGAAGAGAACACCGATGAAGAACGGGGGAAACCGAGAAACCGTCTGGCTTCCTTGTCGCATTGCCGGATGCCTGGCTCCATTCCAGTCGTCTTGTCAGGAAGACCAATCGGTATATCGATGGCGATCACGGCATCTGGATACTCCTCCAGCAGACTGCCGAGCGCATTGGTGAATCGAATGTCGAGGTCGTCAGGACCCGACTGGATGCAACTGCACCAACCACCTGGACAGGCATCAATGCCGATCAAAGTACATTTCAACTCATCGGACATGATCAATTGGAATCAAGCTGATGGTTCAGTTGCACAGGCCCCAGTTGTCGACGATCTGAAGCAGATCGTTGACGTCGGTCGTGCCATCACCCTGGACATCTCCGACACCCGTGCCGTACGTGTTGATGACCTGAAGCAGGTCATTCACATCGGTGGCACCACTGCCATCGAGGTCGGAAAGACACGGACCGTCGTAGATCTCGATCGGCAGACCAGGTGTCATGTCCCGTCCAACGAAGGCTGGATAGTCGACACCAAGGCGTGTGGAACGGAATGTTCGATTGTTCGTCGAGAAGCCACCCTGCATGGTGGGCAGTTCGCCTTGCGAAAGAATGCCTGTACTGGTGGCCGGGTTGTGATAGAACCAGACGATGTCGCCAGCCGGTGTGATCTCGAAGAACTCGCCCCAGGGCCCACTGCAGATGATCGTATTGCCATTGGGCAATCGCTCTGCGCCGGAAATGAATGATGCATAGAAGTCCGTTGGCACATCGCCGATATAGACGATCTCGGATTCGGCCGGCCCGTAGAGGCCATTGCTTCCAAGTTCATAGCTGCCGTCGGCCTGCAGGGCAGGTGTCAGTTCCTCCACCGTCGTGAACGGGCCTTCGGGTCGGTTGCGGCCATTGTTGAAGACCAGGATGTTGCCGGCACCTGGATATCCCTCGGGAATCCAGCGGGCATCGTGCTGTCCCCAGAACACGCGGTCCTCGGCAGCGGCGTTGCGGGAATACACGGTCGGGTTGCCCCATCGATAGAGAATGTCCCCCGCTGGACCGGCTGCTTCCTCGGTCGTGGTGTTGTGATCAATGACCCAGAATTCACCCAGCCGATGCAGATTGATCATGATCTGATCCAGTTCCGCGTTGTAATGCAGGGAATTGGCGTGAAGCCAGTCGCCGTCATAGAGGCCGGTGTCATAGTTGATGTTCATGCGACCAGGATGGTCGTCCGGGTCACCGTAGTTCGGAAGCGTGGGGTCATGATTCTGAATGAGATGGTCCCATGTGTCCCATTTCCAGACGATGTCACCTGTATCGAAACCGGTTGGCTGGACTTCGATGACTGTTTCCGGCCAGAGTTCGTTGTCCTGCATCGTTCCGGGTTCCCGACCAGCCGCCAGGCATTCCGCCTCGGTACGCATCTCCCAGGCAAGAATCAGAACATTGCCATTGGGAAGTGGATGGACGTCATGGTGAGCCTTGTACTGTGCCGTTTCCGAATATCGGAATGACCATTCAAGTGTTCCATCCCAGTTGAATCGCTCGACCTGACCACCCTGTCCACCAGCGATGAAGTCCTGGTTGCCGCCGGCCTGTCCTGTTCTCAGAAGAGATCCATCTTCAAGGAGATACACCGACACACCTGGCAGGTAATCGGATTCCCATTGATTGACCACTCGGCCATCATTGTCGATCAGATAGGTCGTGTAGCCATTCAAGGGTGCGAACAGGGTGTAACCGGGAAATGCACCCGGCTCATGCTGCAGAATGCCAACCGTTCGCTCACCCAACGCTGTTGTCGATCCGCTCGCCAGCACCACTCCCACACACAATGCACCAAGGGCTCTGAAACTCATGTCTTCCTCTCTTCTCAACTCACTCAACCCAGATTCGGTTTGGAACCGAATGAATAAGTATTCCCCTTGATCCCCATATTTGATGCCGTAAAGTCGACATTCCAAAGGACTTCGACAGAATTATGACCGTCGTAGACGGACTTCCCCGGCCTTTCCGGCCATGGCCCCTGGCCCCCAAATATGCCCACAACTGGCTTTAGGGGCCCGTCAGAGGCTGCCGCTCTGATGGACCGACATTCTCAGGAGTTCCTGACCCCAAAAGGTCCGGGAATCCGCTAGTTTGGACCTGTTAAACAGAGGAGGGGCCGTGGATGGGGCTGCCACTGTGGGTGGGTCTGCCATTTGGCCAGAGAGAGAGAAGAGGCAAATCATGTCTATGAATAGGTTTGGTGTCGCCACAGCTTTGGCTGTCGGCGGTTTCTTGGCTGCCCCTGCGATGGGTGGTCTCACCGGAATGAGCTATGACTATGTCAGCTCATCACTTACTGGTGGCGGGGACTACTGGACAGTCCGTGTCTATGCGGACCTGACACCTGGCGCACGTGTCGACGCTGTCGCCGGCAACTCCCAGCAGTCCAAGGTCGTGTCCACGAGCGGAACGTTCTACCAGAATATCAATGCGGGACCGACATCCAAGGATCTCAACTGCAACTTCTTCGGCTTTGATCCGGACATGGAATGGGATTCCTACGTGACCATCGGTTGCCTCTGCGCGGATGGCTCTCCATTCGGCAACAACAACCTCAACAACATCGGTATCGACTGGGTTCCATTTGAAGATCTTGGTGGCACCATCGATGCCAACAACGGCACCTGGTTCGTCACCGCGGATGATGAACAGGGCGAGGAATCCGGGGGACGCGTCCTCGTCGGCCAGTTCACGATTCTGGGTGACAGCAGCACCTCCATGACCTTCGAAGCACTCTTCCAGGGTCGCGAAGCTGACGGCGAAACAAGCTGGCAGACAAGCAGTTCGATCATCATTCCTGCACCAGCTGGTCCTGCCGATTGCAATGACAACGGTGTCGAAGACGCCGATGACATCGCCGATGGCACCAGTCAGGACTGCAACGGAAACGCCGTACCCGATGAATGCGATATCGAGTCCGGCAACAGCAATGACTGTGACAACAACGGTACCCCCGATGAATGCCAGGGCGATGACTGCGATGGCAACGGCGTACCTGACGCGTGCGATCTCGCTGGCGGCGCAGCCGACTGCGACAACAACGGCGTTCTGGACAGCTGTGACCTCGATAACGGCGCTGCTGACTGCAACAACAATGGCGTCCCTGACACCTGCGATATCGCTGGTGGTTCAGAAGAAGATTGTGATGAAAATGGTGTCCCCGACTCCTGTGACTTCGCCAATGGTGGCGACGCCAACAACAACGGCGTTCTGGATGCCTGCGAGTACTACGCCTATCGCAACCTCGACAATGGTCAGGTCTACGACCTCTTTGACGATGCTGCAGCAGATGCTGAAAACGGCGATCGAATCGAAGCAGATTTCGAAGCCATCAATGCTGAAGACCATGTTGATTTCCGCAACAAGGCTCTGGAAGTTTCCGTTGTCAACGGCAGCCTCGCCCAGCCTGATGAAGCAACCATGAACCTCGGCAATGGCAGCCGTCTTGAAGGTGGCGACAATGTCGACATCGCCGGCAGCGTTCGAAGCAATGGTGCCCATTCAGAGATGACCGCTGGCAGCACCATGACCATCGCAAGCACCGGGTCCATGACTGTTCGCGAGAACTCCGCCATCGAGATCGATTCGCCACAGATGGCAAACGATGGTGAAATCACCGTTCGTGACGCTGGCGATCTCGACCTCAATCTGGTCGACTTCTTCCTGAACAACGGCACGCTCAATTCCTATGGCGACGCCGCTATTCATGCTTCCAGCTTCAGCAACAGCGCTTCAGGCGACATGTTCGTCTCTGGTCATCTCTACATGACTCTTGACAACTCTGGTTCATGCCAGCTCACGGCCAATACCGTGCTGACAGGTGACCTCAACAATGACGGCCTGGTTTCAGCAGTCGCCGGTCAGATGTATGTCCTCGGTGACATCAACAACAACGGCGACATCGTCGGCGATGTCGGCGACGGCGTCCGGGCAGGTGGCAACCTCCGCGTCTCCGGAAACTTCACTGCTGGTGCCGATTCCAGCCTGATTCTGCCAGCTGGCTGGCAGCTGACAGTCGGTGGCGATTGTGACATCGCCATTGACGAGAGCAACCGACTGGTCGCCATCGACGGCACCATTCGCATGAATCTCGGCGCCAATGGTGCAAGCACCATCGAAGCCATGAGTGAAGACCTTGGCGAGACCCTTGATGGCGTCGTGGCCTCGAACTTCGCCATCGGTACTCTCACCATCGGCGTTGGCAAGACCGTCAATGTCGTTGACAACCGAGTCAACGGTGAGGGCGATGAGATCATGTATGTCGAAACCTTGATCGTCGAGCCCGGTGCGACCTTCAATGGCAACGGCAACACCGTCTGGGCAGTCGAGATCATCAACAACGGCACCATCCTCGGTGACGTCGATGTGATCGATCCTGCAGTTCCTTGTGACGGCAACCTGAACGATGATGATGTCGTCAACATCGACGACCTGCTCATCATCCTCGGTTCCTGGGGCGGAACAGGCGGCGATGCCAACAATGATGGTCTGACCAACATTGATGACATCCTGGTCGTCCTCGGCAACTGGGGCGCCTGCTCCTGAGTGTCGAGAACACTCGAAAGCCTGTCGCGGCTTTCATGTCTTGATAACAGAGGGGCGTGCAACTTCGGTTGCACGCCCCTTTTCACATGTACCCGTTCATCGCTGTCGTTCAAGCCAACGGACCACACAGTCCATCACATCCTTGTTGGACATGATGGTCGAATGGCCTGCACGAATCTCGACATGCTCATCAACATCGTCGTGACGGGTTTCCTCGACGGCAACCGTGCCGTCATGCGCTTCGCTCTCCGAAAACAGATCTGCTCTGGACAGAACCCAGGAGGGTGGACTGGACCATGACCATCCTCGGGTACCAGCGATGATCATGCTGGGCGATGGCGGAGACGGCCAGCCTTCCGGAACCGCGAGTTCTCCGAGTGCCGGTCCGAACAGACCGCGAAGGATGGGAATTCGATTGACCCACACTGCAGAACGTGAACCGCGATTCGGAGGAGCCATCAGAACGGCCCCTTTCCAATCGAATCGATCGCTCAAATGGCGAAGCACAATGCCACCCATGGAATGGGTGACGGCGAACAGTGGACGATCGGGCAGGTCCCGTTCCAACCGTCTTGCAATCTCATCTGCACACGCTGCGATCGATTTTCGGCGGCTTGGATACGTGACGGACCAGGTCTCCCAGCCTTCAGCATGCAATCGACGTCGTAGCCGCCCCATCGAACGATGCGTTCTTCCCAGGCCATGGAGCAGTACGACGGTGGCAGTCATCTGAAGACGAGTCTCGCCGACCATGTGACGACGCGTCAAGATGACCTGCCCCGGACCGACCCGAAAGCCCGGTGAACCCTCGTTCTTCGCAGCCAGCGGATAGACTCTGCACCATATGAGCAGCAAGGGTTCATCCAAGTCCAAGGCCTTCCAGGCACCGCGTGGAACCCGGGATTTCTATCCGCGGGAGATGGCCCTGCGCCGACATGTCGAAACCTGCTGGCGGGATGCCTCCATCAACTGGGGCTTCCAGGAAATCGAGGGGCCGACCTTCGAACATCTGGATCTCTATACCGTGAAATCGGGGCCTGGCATCGTCAGTGAGCTGTTCAGCTTCGAACGAAGCGGTGGCGACACCAGCTACGCCATGCGACCCGAATTCACACCGACACTGGCTCGCATGGCTGTGGCACGCGGCAATGCCCTGCCGGTTCCAACCAAGTGGTTTTCCATTCCATGCCTGTTCCGGGCTGAACGTCCTCAACGAGGTCGGCTTCGTGAGCATGTTCAATGGAATGTCGACATCCTCGGTTTGTCGGATGCCGATACGGATGCTGAACTGATATCGGTAGCCGTTGCCGCCCTTGATCGTCTCGGACTTGATCCGTCGATGGTTCAGGTGAAATACAGCCATCGAGATGTCGTCGCGAGATTGCTGACGGATCTCGGCGTGACCTCTGAGCATCTCTCCGCCGCCTTTGATCTGCTCGACCGTCGTGACAAACTGCCCGCTGATGCCTTCATGGAAAAAGCGACTGCACTTGGACTGGATGATGCCGCTGTTGATCGATTCGACAAGCTGGCACATGCCCGCACCAAGGCCGGCGAAGATCCTTCCACCCTTGCAGATGTCCCCGCCGAAGATCTCGACCATCTTCTGGAGCTCGACAAGGCCTTGAAGCACCACGACATCGCCGAATGGTGTCATGTCGATCTCGGGATCGTTCGAGGCCTGGCTTATTACACGGGTACGGTCTTCGAGATTCATGAGACCTCCGGCGCGGAACGTGCGATCGCAGGCGGTGGTCGCTACGACCATCTCGTCGAACTCTTCGGTGGCCCGTCCACGCCCGCATGCGGCTTCGGCATGGGCGATGTCGTCCTTTCACTGGTTCTGCAGGATCGTGGGCTGATCGATCCCGATACGCTCGGTCCAAGACCCGATGTCTTCGTTGTCTGCGCCGATGATGCCGCTCGTGACCACATCGTCCCGACGGTCGCTCGCATGCGACATGCAGGCCTGCATGCCAGACGGTCCTACAAGAGCACTCGAAACGTGGGCAAGCTTCTGAAGGAAGCCGGCCAGCATGATGCTCGCATTGCCATCATTCTTGGCGGCGAACTTCAGGAAGGCATCGTGTCCGTGAAGGATCTGGGCAGCGGCGATCAACAGCAGGTACAGCTCACGGAACTGGAAACGGCCGTTCATCAACTTCTCATGGCGCCATGAAGATCCTGATCGTCACCGCCGTTGAAGCCGAAGCCAAGGCGATTCCTGCTTCGAAGAACACGATGGTTCTTGCGGGTGGCGTGGGAAGAACCAATTCCGCAGCAGCCACCACTGCGGCCATTCTTGAACACGGTCCATTCGATGCGGTGATCAACGCCGGCATTGCCGGCATCCTGCCGGATTCCGATCTGGAGATCGGCGACATCCTCGTGGCCGATGCGTGCCATTACATGGAAGAAGGCATCGAAACCCCGACCGGTTTTCGCGACCTCGATGACATGGGCTTCCCCCTGGGAGACTTCAAGGGGAACCACGTCCCGGTCGATCCCGCATTGCTGAGATGCTGTGGACAGGGATTCAGAACCGGACCGATCGCAACGGTCGCGACCTGTGCCGGAACCGATTCCAGGGCGCACGAAGTCGTTTCCAGAACCGGTGCCCTGGCGGAAGCCATGGAAGGTGCCTCGGTCGTACATGCCGCTCGTTTACAGGGCATTCCGGCCATTGAAGTGAGGTCCATGAGCAACACAACAGGCGATCAGGACCAGCAGATCTGGGATATCCAGGCCGCCCTCGCCGCCATCACCGACCCGCTCCGCGAGATGGTCGATCGTCTGATCAGCAGCGGGCTGAGCTGAAAAAACGGGCCTTACGACCCCTGTACATCCACCAGTCCGCGTGACAGGCACCGCTTGAGCGATCCCCTGAAAAGGATCGCTTCAGCCGGGGGTTGTCATCGCCGACCCCCTAACTGTTCCAACACGTTGCCCCCCCTCGCTGCCGCATGTCCAAGGAGCCATGATGCGTCTGCAACTAGGCCGACCCAACAGTCGGCCGATCGCCATTGATCTCGGGTTTTCAGCCACCAGGCTTCTTCAGCGTGGTGGTTCGGAAGGTCGTCACATCCTGGCTGCAGATGAGATCCCCGTGCCGGATGAATTCGGCGAGGATCAGGCCCGTCGACTCGCCTACCTGGCTGATGTCCTGCCGGGAACACTGCAGGAAGGTGCTTTTCGTGGCCGAAAGGTGATCCTCGCGATGCCGGCCTGCGCCACGACGATCCAGCACATGCAGCTGGACGTGGCCGAAGCCCGCAATCCGGAACTCGCCGTCCAGACAAAGCTGCAGGGCTGTGAAGGTGAACAGATGGCCCGTTGGGTCGACGTGACTGATATTCATCGCAACGGCAAGCCGCAGAAGGAAATCATCTGCATGGCCATGCCGCGGGATCTGGTCATGCAGCATGTCGAGATGCTTCATGGACTCAAGCTCGAAATCGTCGGGGTCTATACCCAACCGATGATGCTCACCTCGGCTTTCGATCATCTGAATCGCAGAGCCACGGACAGCGAACAGGCCACCATGTATGTCGACCTGGGTTACGGGGGAACAACCGTCGCCATCACACATGGAACCCAGTTGGTCTTTGCAAGGAGGATCTCCGTTGGTGGATGGCATTTCGATCGGTCGATTTCACGATCACTGAATTGTGATCTGGCGGCCGCAAGAGCACACAGACTTGCCATCACGGCACCGGATGAATCCAAGATGGAATCGGGCAGAAACCCGTCCGCACCATCCAGCGGGATGGCCATGCTTGATGCGGCCATCAATCAGGCTCGTCATGGCACGGACCGGCGCGTTGGCGCCATGCCTGACAGCATCTCCGGAACCGTCGATGCCGCTCCCGCGCCCAGTGCCACCATCGATCTTTCAGAGCTTCTGGAGATGCTCGTCGACGAGATCTCGCTCTGCCTTCGCTATCACAAGGGCCTGTTCCCACAGCGATCCATGACCCGAGGCATCTTCGTTGGCGGGGAGTCCCGGCAGTCATGGCTTTGCCGTCACATCGTCCAGGCCATTCGTCTCCCTGGACAAGCGGGCGATCCGCTCTCACGTCTGCATACGGACGACAACGCGACCGGCCTTCTGGGCTGGTCCGAACGGACACGTCCGGAATGGTCCGTTGCCGCTGGTCTGCTGGAGCGCAGCATGACAAGGAAGGTGAAGGCATGAATGACAGCTTCCTCCCGACCGAATACACCGAACAGCGCATCGACCGCCGGACTCATGTCATGGCCATGCTCTTGTTCGTCGTGGTTCTATCCGCGGTCTTCGCGGCATTCCTCTGGAAGCGGAATGAGTGGAAACAGGTCGAGCAGGCCCGCATGGATGTCGAACTTCGTTATGAAGCCGCTGGTGAAGAAGTGGAGCAGGTCATGAAACTCAAGGTCGCCCAGCAGGCGACCGTCAACCGTGCCGAGCTGGCGGCGGCGCTTGTGGAAAAGGTGCCACGATCGATTCTGCTCGCCGAGCTGATCAATCACATGCCGGCTGGACTGGGGCTGCTCGAGTTCAAGCTCGAATCGACCAGAATCATCGAATCCGATGAGCACAAGAAGGCAAAAGGCCGCAAGAACCGCAGTGGCACCCGTACCAAGAAGCAGGATGAACGGCCCGAAGCGCCTCGCTACGACACACGGCTGTCCCTGACTGGATTTGCGCCGACGGATGTCCATGTATCCGAGTTTCTGGCTGCGTTGAATGACCATCCTCTGCTGCAGAATGTCAATCTTGTTTCATCACAGGAAACGATCGCAGAGGACCGGACGATTCGTGAATTCAAGCTGACGGCATCACTGCTCTCCAATGCGGATGTCCGAGTGCTTGCGAACACCAGCGACTGGCATTCGAACGATCACATGCGGCTTTCACTTGCCGAGGAACATCATCATGAATAGTCATGTCCGGCAGGTTCTGTATGTCCTCGTGCTCCTGGCGGTGCCACTGGCCGCCTGGTACTTCGTCTTCGTTCCTCGAAATGCGGATATCGATCGAACAAATGAGGAAATCAAGGAGCGTGAATCCCAGCTCAAGCTCATTGGTGCCGTGATCGCCACAATGGGTGATCTTCAGCAGGCTGTTCTGGAAGGCGAACTGGCGATTGAACGTGTTGAAGCAAAGTTGCCTTCTCGACGAGATGTCGAAAGCATGCTCGAGCAGCTCTGGCAGGTGGCACGTCGCAATGAACTCACGGTCAAGTCCGTGAAGACGATGCCTGCAGTGACATCGACCGTCTATCGGGAATTGCCTTTGAAGGTGCAGCTTGAAGGGCCCTTCGAGGGGTACTACCGATTCCTGCTGGAACTCGAGAATCTCCCCAGGATCACGCGGATCTTCAACATGCATCTGCAGAGACCACGTCAGGGACGATTGAGTGATGACCAACGGCCTGGTGATATCACGGCCGATTTTGAACTGAGCATCTATTTCTCTGATGAAGCTACGAATGTCGCGTTGAACAGGGAGCTGCAACCATGACACAGTCCTGGGAGCCGGATGGGCTCGAAAACCAAGCGCCGCTCGATGAGCTGCCTCTCAATGAAGAGGAATACGAACTCGAGGTCCCTTCCTTTGCGAGATCGAGTCGTCGAAGACCAGCCATTCTCCTGATCACCGTCTTTGCAGGCGGACTGGCTGCCATCATCATCATGAGAACCTTGACCGGTGGCATCGGACAGGTCATGGCGGATACCGGCATCGAGGAAGCGGTCTCGGGATTTCTCGACTTCATGCGGGAAGGGTCCAAGGACGAGCCCGCAAAGCAGGAAGCGAAAGGAGATCCTTTCGCGGACCTCGTGACCGACCACTATGCCGCCATGCAGGTGTCGCCGGATGCATTGAAGAGCAATCCTTTCGTGACCCCCTGGACGACATCATCGAACATCAACTTCGCTCAATCTCCCGTGCTGTCGATCACTCAGCAGAGGCGACTGCGTCGTGAGGAACTCGAGGATCTGGTGGATGTCTTCGATACCCAGTCCATCATGACCGGTTCCAAGCCGATCGCGACGATCAATGAACAGATCGTCCAGATCGGTGATGAACTCGAGACAGATGATCCGGATGCCATCTGCATTCTGCGTGAAGTGAATTCCGAGGCGGTCGTCATCGAGGCTCGTGATGACAACTTCGACTTGAGCGTGATGCTGACCGTCGTTCTTCGAAGTGAATAGACAGGAAGATTCCAGATGAGTGGCCGACAGAATGATCTCGACAACCTGATGCGCGAACTCGGTGTGGATGCGCCTCGAACCAGTGATATCCATCCGGAGCAGGATCCTGGCGGCTCCAGTACCGGACTGTCGGATATCGATGCGGACTTCGATTCGGACAGTCCGGATGCACAGCGCGTCCCGACCATGTTCCGTCGCAATGAAGCGGATCCCGCTCCCCCTGATCTGACAGGCAGTGGCCTTGGTGAAGCCATCGAGCGCACGGCCCATCAGATTGATTCGGCAGAAGATCGAATCAGACCAATGGACGCCGTCGAGGAATTCTGGCGACCCGAAGAGAACGCTTCAAGCGAGTCCGAAGATCTTTCCGAGGCTTTGCTCAGGGATGCCGTCGTCGCACCGGACATTCTGGAAACCGCCAAGCGGGTCCAGGCTCAATCTCCAGGAAGAGGTCTTCCCGAGATTCTGCTCGAGATGGGAATGGATCAAAATGGCATTCAGCGAACGGTCGCACGTCATTCGGGCCTGACCTTTGAATCCGTCAACCCCGGATTGATCAGTCGTGAACTGGTTGATCGAATCAGTTGCGAATTCTGTCAGCAGAATGGCTGCCTGCCGTTGCGCGAGGAAGGCAATCGAATCGTGGTGGGCACGATCAGACCTGATGATGTCTTTGTTCTCGATCAGGTGAAGACGATGCTTGGTGTCGTTGCTGTCAAGCATGTCCTCATCACCCCTGCAGATGTGATCACCGCAGTCGAAACTCTGAGCGCAGACAGTCACATGGACTATGACGTTCAGGAAATTCTCGCGGATGTCGAGGAAGATGATGTCGAGGTCATCGAGAACAAGAATGAAGATGAAGAAGATGATGCCCAATCATCGCCTGTCGTCAGATACGTGAATCATCTGATTCAGACTGCGGTCAAGGAAGGCGCATCCGATATCCACATCGAGCCCTCCGAGAAGGCACTCAAGATCCGGCTTCGCATCGACGGTGTCCTCTATGAAATGATGAACCCACCTCGGAAGATGCTGGCGTCGATCACATCGCGACTCAAGATCATGGCTCATCTGGATATCGCTGAAAGGCGATTGCCACAGGATGGTCGAATCCGGGTGACCGTGATGGGTCGCCAACTTGATCTGCGTGTCTCGACGATTCCGACACCACATGGTGAGAAGACGGTCATGCGTGTCCTGGACAATCGTTCCATCCGCGTGGCACTCGATGATCTCGGCTTTACCGAGGACACCCTGGCTGCCTGGCGACGTCAGATCGATCGTCCACATGGTGTCATTCTGGTCACCGGACCGACCGGTTCCGGCAAGACGACCACGTTGTATGCGTCCCTTCAACAGATGGATACCACCAGGCTCAATGTCTCGACGGTCGAGGATCCCGTTGAATACCAGTTGAACGGAATCACCCAGATTCAAACGCATGAACGCATCAATCTCACGTTCGCCGCATCCCTCAGAGCGCTGCTTCGACAGGATCCCGACATTGTGATGGTCGGTGAGATCCGAGATCATGAAACCGCCACCATCGCCATCCAGGCTGCCCTGACAGGACACCTTGTCCTCTCGACGCTCCATACGAATGATGCACCCTCATCCATTACCAGGCTCATCAACATCGGAATCGAGCCGTTTCTCGTATCGGGTGCCGTCAATGGAGTCCTCGCACAGCGTCTGGTCCGACGGATCTGTGATCAGTGCCGTACTGAAATCGAGATGAGTCCCGAAGCCCATCATGTACTGGCGAATCATGACCTCGATTGCACAACCCTCTGGAGTGGGCAGGGCTGTCCGCATTGCCGCGAATCCGGATATTCGGGACGACTCGGCATCTACGAGATGCTTGAGATCGGAGACAGCCTTCGCGACAGCATCGCAGCCAGNCCATCCGTCACGGAGTTCCGGAACCTCTGCTGTGCAGAAGGCATGCGAACGCTTCGNGACGATGCGCTTCTGAAGATGGCAGAAGGCCGTACAACGCTTCAGGAAGTTCTCCGGGTCACTGACGGAGGATGATCAGCCTGCCGCTGCAATNCCGATGAGGCCTGCGGACACAACCGACCAGACGACCATGGCACAGATCATCTTGATGGTCGTTCCAAGAATACGACCCAATGACGCTCCCATGGCGGGCTTGATGGATTCCCCCATCGACTTCGGTTTCTCGCCCGTGGTTTCACCGATGACAGCACCGATGAAGGTACCGACGATGGCACCGATCAGCGTTCCGAGCACGGGGATTGGAATCAGGAAGGATGCGCTGATGGCACCGATGATGCCTCCGATGAACGCCCCCACCATTCCTCGCTTGGTGCCGCCTCCAGCCTTCGTGCCTACAGCACCTGCCATCGCTTCAGCCACCTCCCCCAGAATCGCGACGACCAGTCCGATCCCGAGTGCCCACCATCCATAGGATTGATGCTCCGTCACATCAAGGGCATANACAAGGAGCAGCTGCGCTCCAAGTCCGAGGATCAGCATCAACCACGTTCCCGGCAACTGCATGATGACCAGCAGAATGCAGCCAAGACCGAGCAGTACGAACAAGATGGCGATCAACCAGGTCACGTGAGTTCTCCTCGATTCAGAACCATGATTTCATTCAGAGGTTTGCGTTCGATTGCCGGAACCGTGGCATCACTTGATGGCCAGCCGATCGGTATCAGCATGTAGGGCCGCTCATAGTCCGGTCGACCGAGAATGTCCCCGAGAAACTTCATGGGACTCGGTGTATGAGTGAGTGTCGCCAGGCCGGCGAGCTGTGCTGCGGCAAGCAGCATTCCAACGGCGATGCCAACCGATTCATTCACGTAGTAGACCTGATCGGATGGCATCCCGGACCGGTCGTCCTTCATCATCTTGAAAACGACAATCAACCAGGGCGCCTCTTCGAGAAAAGGCTTGTGCTCATCGGTGCCGATCAATTCAAGATCGCGAAGCCAGCTTTCACTTGCTCGCTTTGAATAGAACAGTCTTTCTTCTTCCTCAGCGCCTTCACGAATCAACCGCTTCAAGGCTGGATCGGAAACGGCCACGAATCTCCATGGCTGCTTGTTGGCCCCGCTGGGCGCCGTGCCGGCAGCCGAAATGACCGTTTCAACCAGTTCTTGTGGCACAGGCTTGTCGGAAAATGTTCTGATGGATCTCCGCCGAGTGAGGATCTCCGTGAATTCACGGACTGAAGCCTGCGGATCCCGGGGCGTCCAGGGCTTGTAGGGAATCTGAGTGCTGTCACCATCTGGCATCACGTCAGGATACGCCGTTGGCATGGGTTATGCTCTGGTGGAGCTACGAACAGTCAAGGACCATCCCATGATCAGACATTGGATTCCAGGAACAGTGCTCACGACAATGCTGCTGGGAGCGATNACCGGCGCGGACGCTCTTGCGGATTCCACCGCAGATCTCTACGAGCAGGCATCAGATCAGTACGATTCGCTGCTCGAATCGCTGCAGACCGAAGAGGTGGATTTCGAAGCTCAGTTCGAGATTCTGGAGGATGCCTCCAGGCTTCCAGAAGCCTACGACCGGAAACTCGATCGTCTGAACGACATCATCACGAAGGTGTCTCTTGCGGCTCGATCTGAAGACTGCGACTGGGAGCTCGATCTCTCCAAGGGACTGCTGCTTGAACTTCCCCATGTTCTGTACATCAGAAACTGTCAGCGCATCATCCAGCAGGACGTGACTCGTCAACTTCTCAAGGGCGATATCGAGAAGATCACGGACAGGTTGATCACAGGCTATTCCCTGTGCAGACATCTTGGCCCTGACATGTTTCTGACAACCTTGGTCAATGCATCCATCATTGATGGATTCAATGACGCGTTGGATCGAGCAATCGAACATGGCATGATGGATCCCATCCAAGCCCGTAGATTGCTGAAGGTGATGAACCGGCTTCCGAAGAAGGATCCCTGTCGTCTCAGGCCTGCCTTGAGGGGCGAGCGGGACCTCGCCCTGGCAACCACCGAATCCGTCCTGAAGGCGAATCAGGAAGACTGGTCCGAAGAAGACATCATGGCGTTCAACATGGTCTTCGGTCTCTCCGGTGATACGGTCGAAAATCTCATCGAGGGCCAGGGCGATCTGATGCCCGGACTCAAACGCTACTGGCAGGATGCACTCGCAGGTGTGGATTCGAAGACCGATGACGAACTTGCCGATCAGATGGATGATGTCAACGTCAAGGCCGATGAAGGTGAGTACGGTGCGCTGACCAAGTTCTTCGCGACTGGACCGGCGATGGGCACAGTCGTTCGCAAGATCAGCAAGACATCAAGTGACCTTGAAGCGCGGAAGAAACTTGTGCAGTTGATCGCGGATGGCGAGATCAACATCATGGAACGCGCCAATGCCGCCAGGTGGTATGCCCTGGCCATACGTCGCGTTCAGGACTCCGAGATTCCCTGGTGGGAGCATGATGATCTGCGACGAACCGTTCTGGCGGACCTCGCCATGGCGTCCATGGCCAGGAACTGCCAGTTCGCCTATCCGGACGATTATCTCGAGCTTCATGAACTGGAGTTCATGCGATGGCCCGAACATGTCGTACCCTGGTGGCTCCCGGAGATGGATGATTTCATTGATTACTTTCTGATGGAATCGGATCGAAAGATGGCTTCGGATGATGTCAAGGGAGGTCTTCTGGNCCTCGCCGCCGCCTGCCACATCATCGCTCACCTTTCACGCGATCCCGGTGTTCCTTCATCGATTCTTGCGGGGCAACGCTGCATGGATGTGCTCGATCGACTGGATCCACTGGTCGCAGGAGATCTGACCGAAGAGCATCGACTCATTCTTCGAGATGCCCTTCGGAACATTCCAACAACGGATCCATTCGGGTTGAACACCGCCACGAAGGCGTCCACGCCCAGACTGGCCTACCAACTCGGTCTGCTTCAGGCTTCCAATACGCTGCCCGAACTGCCTGCGCCACGGAATCCCGATGATGTCCTGTACGCGATGGCCTGGCTGAAGGACATTGTCGAACCGGTCGTGGTTCCAGATGTCTGGTACTGGCCGGATGGCCCATGGCCTGATGATCTTCCCGGAGATCCCGGCCGCATCGAGACGTTCGATGCCGAGGGCATCACGCTGACCGCGGGTGAAGGAACGCAGGCTCGGGAAGCGTGGACGCTTGAAATCGCCGTCCCCATCGAGAACCTGAGAAATCTCACTCGGTATTCCGCTGAAGAACTTGCTGAACAGGGGCGCATACGACTGATCGACATGCGACGCATGCTGCGTTGATCAACGTATGAAACGGATCTTGCCGAAATCGGGAATCAGACCGGTTCCACCATCCGAAACCGAATGGGGTGCCGGGTAGTAGACGATCCAGGCCTTTCCGATCAGAAGATCGCCTGGTACGACGAATGGCGTGTCATCGATCTGGGCTGCGACGAGAGGGTGTGGCGCGCCCCAGAGCCGGCCGTCCAGCGAACGTCCCGAATTGTCACCAAGAACGAAATACTGATCTGGACCAAGCTTGACGACGGTGTCTGGATGGGTGGCTGCCGCCGGCTTGTTCAGTCTGACCGCATCACGATGCTGCTCAGTCGGTTCATTCCAGTTTCGACTCATTCCGGTCAGCATGCTTGGTCGGTAGTAGAGATCCCGATCCATGCTGATGCGGGGAATGGTGACCGCCGAACCGTCGAACGACCACCAGATACGAGGCTTGTCGGGCAGCCGATGGGCGAGTGTTGATGCCGCTTTGCCGGCTTCCCGCTCCCTGGGTGTCGCCACGGTGTTGGCCAGACGCTCATAGGGAGTCCAGTCGTAGTCAAGTGAGGCGACCGGCCGACCATTGACGGCAAGTCTCAGGCTTTGATCGGAATGGATGCATTCCAGCCTGATGGGCTCACCAGGCAGAATCGACGCGATGGGTTCTTCGACCGTGACGACATCTTCGGGCCCATCGACCGGTGACATGGAGACGCCTGCCACAGCGTTGGCCACATGAAAACGGAATCGATTCGCTCGTGTCTCGATGGTCAGCTCGGCCTGGAGTGTCGATTCGTCCGGGATCAGGGTCGCATCGATTCGGATGTCGCTGACACTGAACGCATTGCGGACGGGAGAAATCATGTTGTAGGCGGACCAGTCATCAGGACCATCCGCCTGGCGATCCCAGCTCAGCGTGGCACGGCCCGATGTCGTCAACTTGAATCCACCGTGGGCAGTCTGTTCCCATTTGGATTCGGGCTGACCGATCCATGGTGATCCCTGCCATGGCTTGACGAGCCGTTCGGGGTCGACAGGCTGGTGACGAGTGTCATGAACGCTCTGCCAGACACCGTCCTGAACATGAACAGGCTTTCGCGCGATGTGGTAACGATCTTCATCAGGCTTCTTGATGAACACATCTCCGTCGACAATCCAGACCTCTTCTCCGGGCATGCCGACCAGACGTTTGATGTAGTTGGCCGAATCTCCGAAGGGAATCGTTGGATTCTTGAAGACGATCACGTCGTAACGTTCGGGTTCGAAGAATGGTCTGACATACTTGACCACGGCGATGCGATCACCCATTCGGGTCCGAAGCGTCGATGAGGAACTCAGGCCGTGATTCCGGGAGATCTGCCAGTCACGAAGGCGTGACGTATCCGGCCGGGTTTCCCCGAGACCGACTGGTGTTGCCGTACCGGTCTGATTGGACTCAACAAGCCAATGCTGCCCGAGAAGCGTCGGCGCCATGGATCCCGTGGGAATCACGAAGCTCTCGATCACGAAACCACGAAAGATCAACGCGAAGATGAACGCGATCAGCAGCGACTGGAACAGCTCGATGATCTTGATCGATCCCTGATCGGATTGGGATGACTTGTCAGAGATACGACTGCCCTCTCTCGGTGATGGCCGATCTGATCAGCAACCGGCACTGGCCGCTGGCCAGGGAAAGCATACCCCGGAGAACGAACGCTGTTCAGGACTCGGTGGGCTTGTTGCCAGCTTCGCCGCCACCACCCTCGGAATTTCCACGACCGCGACGACGTCGACGACGACGACGTTTCTTCCGAGGCGTTCCATCACCGGCAGCCTCCGACTTGGCCTGTTCCTTCACCGGCGTCTCTGTGGCCTGCTGGACGGCATCGCCCGATTTCTTGCTTCGACGCCTGCGACGACGCCGTTTCTTCTTCTTGCCGTCTGGAGCATCCGGCTTGGCATCCCGGTGGCCTCGGGCGCGAGCAACGGAATCCTCAAGGACGCGACGTGCGGCCTCTTCTTCCTCACGGGCCTTGGCTTCCAGGTCTTCAGGACGAGGACACGTCTTGGGATCCATCAGCTCTTCAATGGGAACTGCGATTTCCTCACCGTTGTGTTCCAGCTTGACCAGAACAAGCTGAGTCAGGATCTTGGAGTCCATCACGATCCCAGCGCCGTATGCGGTTCCAACCAGCGTCTTTCGATGCGGGAGGTTCGCCTTGAGTTCCTTGTAGGTCTGATCTTCATATCGAAGGCAGCACATCAGACGGCCACATCGACCGGAGATCTTCAATGGATCCAACGTCGCCTTCTGAACCTTGGCGGATCGCATGGAAACGGGCTTGAGGACCTTGAGAAAGTTCTTGCAGCAGCAATGCTGACCACATCGCTCGTAGTCTGCAACCAGGCGGGCTTCATCTCGAGCACCCACCTGTCGCATTTCGATTCGTGTTCGAAACTCCGCTGCCAGATCGCGGACGAGTTCGCGAAAGTCGACTCGTTCTTCCGACATGTAGTAGAAGGTCAGAACCTCTTCGCCGAGGATGGGGTCGACATCGACCAGTTTCATGTCGATGTTGTAGAACTTCACCAACTCACGGGCCTTGACGAGAAACTCGGATTTCCTGGCTTCGAGCTTGGACTGATTCTGAAGATCGTCCGTCGTGGCCACCCTGAGAACCTTGCCACGATTGAAGAAGGGATAGTCCCTGCCTCCAGAAGCCTCGATGTAGTCGAGCATTTCCTTTCGAGTCACCGATTTGCCACATCCCGCATTCGTACAGGTCGTGGTGAGCATCTCCACGACTTCGAGACCGCGGTGGGTCCTGGCGACCAGCTTGCTTCCACATCCAGGCTTGATCGAACCCGTCTGCGTGTATTCACCGATGAGACGCATCGCTCCAAACCGGACCACGATGGTCTTGGGCGCTTCCAGTGCAGCATGCTGCTCCTCCAGCGTCATCGCATCTCGATTGGCAGGATCAGAATCCTGTTCGAACACGGGCAACGGCATGATGGACATGGAGGCTTCCTGTATGCGTCAACATCACCACTGACTCAGTGGTGTGACATCTATCAAGATGTCGCCAGGAAGGTTTTCAGGGACCATCGACCGCCTGGCCGGAGGATGGCTTTGACGCATAACAGGTCATCAATTCTAACAGGCAAGGACCTCGGAGCAATGACTCAATCCGCCGCATCGGTGGCGTCCCGACCCACCTCGAAGGATGAAACGATGCTTCCCAGGGTCTCAATGGCCTTTTCGAGGTCTGTCGAGGCGGTCACCAGGGAATCCGTGGTCCGACGGGTTCGTTCCATGCCGTCCTGAAGGCCGCCCATGGTCCCCGCGATGGCCTGAGCACCTTGAGTTTGGGATGCCACACCTTCGCTGAGCACATGGAATCCTCGAGTACTGGCCGTCACCTGTTCGATGATTGCACCCATTGCTTCGGACACCGTCTTCACATCCAGAACAATCCGCCTGACTTCATCCGCGAATCGACCCAGATCCTGAACACCTTCGCCGATCGCCTGCTCGACTTCTCGCACGCTGGATTCGATTTCAAGTGTCGCGGAAGACGACCGGTCCGCCAGTCGTCTGATCTCACGAGCGACGACCAGGAATCCCCGTCCAGCTTCACCGGCCTTCTCGGCCTCGATCGAGGCATTGACCGAGAGGAGATTCGTCTGATCCGCAACCGCGGTGATGGTCGAGACGATCCCGGTAATGCCGGCAGCTCGTTCCTGAATCATCGAGAGGCGCCGATCGGCTGCTTCCGTCGACGACTCCAGCTGGGTCATCGCCGCCTGCATGCCGTCAAGACCCGCTCTGCCATCACTGGCGAGTGTGGTCATGTTGTCCGCCGTCCGGGTGACCGACTCCACCGTCTTCTCGAGTTGACTGGAAGTGATCATGATTCGATCCACGGCCTCTGAGATCTGTGAAGTCGATTGATCCAGCGCCGCCGCGACTTCAACCTGATCCCGAGTTGAATTCGCAAGAATGCCGGCCGTCTGTTCGATGGTGCCTTCTGATTCGACCAGATCGCCAACCAGACCCCGAAGTCGATCACGCATGCCTTCCATCACCCGCAACAGGACACCCGTTTCATCCGTGGATGTCGTCAGTCCCTCGGTGGGGCGAAGATCTCCGATCGCCACGAGGCGGGCACGATCAACAGCAACTCGGACACGTCTGGACACGGCAACGGCAAGTGCCACCAGCAGGATCGTGACGATGATGATGCCAGCAAGCCCCAGAGCGATGCTCTCCATCAGGTAATCCCAGATGGGATCCAGAACGGAAGCCTTACTTCTCCGGACGACGACCTTCCAGTCACCCGCCTGGATNTCAGCTGAGGCGTAGTAGTATTCCGCCCCGTCCTTGGGATCCGTGCCAAGAAACACTTCGCTCTGGACACCACTTGAGACCGGCCCCAGCAGATCGCCGTAGCCGACGTCATCCATGGATCGTGTCTTGAGAAGGCCATCGAGGTCACGATCATCCAGACGATACTCATCCACCGAAGCTGCGATGAATTTGCCATAGGGGCTGATCAGAAATGCATGGTCATCGGTTCCGGAAAGAAAGGACCGGATCTGAAGTTCCTGATCATCAAGTGCCCTGCCCACTCCGGCAACACCGACGAATCGACCGTCAACGACCATCGGAGCAGACATGTCGATCTGAAGTCGNCCATCATTCAGATACGGCTCGCTGTAGGACATCGATCGTTCGCCGGAGGCGTTCCATCGCTCCCTCGGGACCGCGTAGTAGTCGCCGGTATCCATCTCGGGGGTCACCTGAAGACGAATCGTGTCGCCGTAATCAGGATCGATGAACCAGTAAGGCGCCAGTCGATTCGAATTCGAGATGGCCTCGGGTGGAAGCATCTCCATGGCATCGTCGGAATGGACCCCAGGTTCAAACGCCATGAAGGCTGCCGTGATTTCCGCATCTCGCTCGAGAATCGAACGAGAGAAGTCAACGGACATCTGGCCATGATCGATCATGCCGGCNGACTGCGCATCCGCCATGGCGAGAACGCTTTCACGAGCACTGTTGTTGACATCCTGAATGGTCTCGGCCAGAAGATCCACCCTGGCCTGCAACTCGTTCAGGCTGGCTTCCTGAAGCGCATCGTATTCATGCTTTACTTCCAGAAGCAGCATGCAGCTGATCACCACAATGGTCGGAAGCACACCGGCGAGCATCATTCGACCGAGAATGCCTCGGAACAATGGCACGGATTCACCCTGATGGCTGTCAGCTGCCCTGCTCATGGTGTCTCCGGCCTCGACCAACGTTCACCCCATCCGGCATAGAGATCCTGAAGAAAGCGATCCCAATCCTCACGTGAGCGACTCGACGGGTATGGAACCGGTCTCATCGANTCGTTCGATTCCCACACGATGTCGAAGAATCGAGCCGGTGTGATCTGGCCGATCCGGGTCTTCATCCAAAGGTGCTGGGTGTCCGGGTCGATTCGAACGAGTCCTTCCGGCGCCTGGTATTCGATACTTGAGAGCGAACGACGAACCATGGCAGGCTCGATCGAACCTGCCACCTCAGCCGCTTTCGCCCAGAGATGAACCGCATTCCACGCAGACTGCATCGGATCACTCAAGACTCGCCTGGGGTGGTATCGCTGACCGAACTTGCGAACGAATCCCAGATTGTCCTGACCGGGGATNCTTTGAAAATAGTTCCAGGCGGCATAGTCACCTGCGACAAGGCTTGAAGACATGCTTCGAAGTTCGGGTTCACCGATCGAGAACGAGATCGTCGGAACATCACTGGCTTGGATGCCCGCCTCTCGCAGTCCCTTGAAGAAGCTGATATTGGCATCTCCGTTGATCGTGTTGAGGATCACATCGGGCGGATTCGCCTTGATCGCTGCGATCATTTCAGTCGTGTCGCGACTGCCCAATGTGATGTAGTACTCGCCGATGGCCTCTCCTCCACGTGCCTTGATGTGATCCGTGATGATCGCATTGGCAGCACGAGGAAAGACGTAATCGGAACCCACCATGAGAAACCGTTTGGCACCCAGTTCATCCATCGCCCAGTCAACCGCTGGAAGAATCTGCTGATTGGGCGCCGAGCCGAGATAGATGATGTTGGGAGACTGCTCAAGACCTTCATACTGAACCGGATAGAACAGGAGACCATCGCGGGATTCGATCACAGGCCGGACGGCCTTTCGAGACGCCGACGTCCAGCAACCGAAGATCACGGAGACCCCTTCATGATCCAGAAGATCCGCTGCTTCACGAGCAAACGTGTTCTCATTCGAACTGCCGTCCACCACGATGGGTTCCAGTGGCCGGCCGAGAACACCCCCTTGATCGTTCACATCCTCGATCGCCAGAATGGTCGCATCGATGACCGCCTTCTCGCTGATTGCCAGCGGGCCTGTCTTGGAATGCAGAATGCCGACCTTGATGGGATCAACCGTAGACGCCTGTGACGATACGCCCTCTCGATCGCAGGAGGTCATCAGAAGAACACCCAGGAGTGCAATCAACAATCCGAGATGTTTCACGGAGGACATGATCATGATGGTAACAGGACGTGCTGCCAAGCCTTCCGGACCTCGGTGTAGACTGGCCTGATGGATATCCAGACGGCTCGAGATCTGATGAGAGAGTGGGTTCAGGCGGATGCCCTGAGGCACCACATGGAATGTGTCGCCACGTGCATGACTGCGGCGGCTGCCCGGGTGGAGCCCGATGAGGCTGAACGCTGGACGGTCTGCGGACTCCTGCATGACTTCGATTACGAACGACATCCGACACCCGAGGAACATCCCTTTGTCGGAATCGAGATTCTGCGTGAGCGTGGTGATGTGGATGAGGAAATCCTGAACGCCATACTCGGACATGCCACCTATTCAGGAACGCCTCGGGAAACCCCGATGGCACGATATCTCTTCGCAGTCGATGAGCTGGCTGGCTTCATCGTGGCCTGCTGCAAGGTTCGCCCCAACGGCATCGAGGATCTCGCGCCCAAGAGCGTCAAGAAGAAGCTCAAGACACCGAACTTCGCTGCCGCCGTGAACCGGGATGACATCACCGTTGGCGTCGAGGAGCTGGGAGTGGACCTCACGGAACACATCCAGTTCTGCATCGATGCACTCAGAGCCGATCGAGAACGCTTGTCGCTCTAGGAATCAGATCAATCGCCTGCTTTTCTGAGTTGAAGCTTGGACTCGAACCACCGTGCCTGGGTGGCGACATCGGCCGCAAAGGCGTTCCAGTCGATTTCCATTCCTCGTGTCTGGAAACGGGCCTGCATGCCGACCTGAAGACCCCATTGGGACCACTGTTCGAGCGTCCCCCGCTCGACCGCCTGCCCGACACGTCTCCCGAAGCGTTCCCAGACCTTGTCATGGCTGGCCTTCGCCATCGCAACGGCCTGATCTGCAACCATGATTCCCATGGCAGGCCAGTTGTTGTCGCCCGCAGCGATGCGCTGGACGATCTGAGCACCGGCCGATTGGGAAAAGAGCATCCAGTCAATCGTGCTGTCCAGACCGTTCGACATTGAAATCAAGCCGACTTCACTGCCAATCTCGCTCCATCTTGACTGCGTGAAGTCCTTGAGGAGCAGCTGGATGTCATCCCCCGGAAGGCTGTCCTCCAGGGACTCTGCCGTCTGACTGAACTCGATGGCGAGTCCCGTGAACTTCTCCATCACATCCGAATGAAAACGTGTCCAGTGACAGTTGTACTCGGCCAGACCGAGCATCGTGACATCATTCAGAATGTGACCTTCGACATCGGCCGGCGGAAGAATGACCACCAGCTCGGAGTCCCCTGGATCCGCCTGCTGAAAACCAATCGCAAGGCTCGAAGCTGCCAGGCACACGGCAATGAACATGAGAATTCGCATGGGTTACCTCCTGGATCATTCATCCAGTGGATCAAGTATTCAATCGGATTCGACAGGGCCATCCGGCAGGTCACCCTCATTCCAGATGTCCTGCTCAATGCCTTCGACCCCCTCAGCCTCACGCTTCGCACGTGCGGCTGCACGACCGGTCTGTTTCATCGACTCGATGGTTTTTCGGTGCTTCCTTGAGAACAGAAGACGAATCGGAACTTCGGAAAATGGAAGCTGCTCGCGCAATCTGTTCATGAGATACCGCTCATAACGCCCTTCGAACAGATCTGGCTTGTTCACGACAAGGGCGAGTGTCGGTGGTCGCACGTCGACCTGCGAAGCGTAGTAGAGCTTGGCCTGCGATCCAAGCCTTGAACTGGGACCNCGCTTCGCCAGAATGCCTTTCACGACTTCGTTGACCTGAGCGGTCGACTCCCGGTGACTGGCCTGGGCATTCAGGTTGAAGGCCATGCTGATCATGTCCTTCAAGCCTTCACCTTCCTGAGCGCTGATCAACACGATCGGTGCGTAGTCCAGTCCTCTCAACTCCTGAGTGAGATAGGACAGAAAATCCTCAGGAGATGCTGCGCCCTCGGCCAGATCCCACTTGTTCACGACAAGAACAACAGGCTTGAACTGTCTTTGCAGCTCCTGCCCGAGTTTCTGATCGACATGGGAGATCTTCTGAGTGGCATCGATCAGGAACAGCACCACGTCTGATCTCCGGATCGACGTCAACATCCGACGATAGGCGTAGAACTCGATGTCATCCGCAAAGCTCTTCTTTCGACGCAGACCCGCCGTATCGATCGCGGTGAAGGCATGCCCTTCCATGTTGAATTCAACATCGACCGCATCCCGCGTCGTCCCGGCAATTTCAGAGACAATCACCCGTTCCTCACCGGCAAGGGCATTGATCAGCGTCGACTTCCCGACATTGCGACGCCCCACAATGGCCAATCGCATCTCGCTTTCATCCGGCGCATCGATGTCCTCGAACTCCGAACGCTCCCAGATCGCCTCTTCAAGGTCACGCATGCCATAGCCGCTTGTCGCGGAACAGCAGAGTGGTTGACCGAGACCAAGACCTGCCAGTTCCATGGCATGTGCTTCCCAGGTATCTCCGTCGGTCTTGTTGGCGACCAGCAGAACGCGGTCGGCCTGGCCACGGGTCCGGAGAATGTCCGCCACCGCCTGATCCAGAGGAAGCGGACCAGACTGGGCATCGCAGACCATCATGATGACGGAAGATTGTTCAATGGCGATGGCGATCTGGTCTTCGATGTCCTCGGTGAGTCTTGAAAGATCCTCTCCCGCGTCATCGATGGTTCCATCGGCGGTGTACACCCCATAGCCGCCGGTATCGGTCAATTCGACCAGACGAGGCTCCGCCTCACGGGGAGACTCCGTCGGCGGGTCCAGTTCGAGCATGACGCTGACCCGGTCCCGAGTCACGCCCGGCGTGGGATCGACGATCGACACCCGTCGCCTGGCGAGCCGATTCAGCAGGCTGGATTTCCCGACGTTGGGCCTTCCGACAATGGCAACCGTGGTGATGGGCATCGGCACAGTGTAGATGCTCTGGCCGGACGGCAGCATGGCTGCCTTGCCGTACAATCCTCTTCTATGTCAACGGACCAACCATCAGGGCTGCTTCTGGTTGTCTCAGGGCCTTCCGGGGTGGGCAAGACCACCATTGTCCATCGCATGCAGGAGCGACTGGGTGGCCGATTCAGCGTGTCCGCGACCACCCGTCCTCGATCCTCCGAGGAAGTGGATGGTCAGGACTACTACTTCGTGACCAGCGGTGAATTCGACCGAATGCAGCGGGGTGGCGAGTTTCTCGAATGGGCCGAGGTCTTTGGTCGACATGCCTATGGGACCCCAAGGCGTCCTGTGGAAGCTGCCCTGGAGAAGGGTGAACTGATCATCCTCGACATCGATGTCCAGGGTGCACGTCAGGTCCGACACGCCATGCCATCCGCGTTCATGATCTTCATCCTCCCCCCTGGTGAAGATGAACTGATGCGAAGACTTCAATCCCGTGGACGCGATGACCAGGATGCCATCGAAAGACGATTTGCAGAAGCCCAGCATGAAATTCGTCAGGCCACCGAGGTCAAGCTGTATGACGCCTTTGTCATCAATGATGATCTCGAACGAGCTGTTGATGAGACGTGCAAACTCGTGAGCGATCGCCGCGGACAGACAACGTCCAGCACACCCCCGAGTCCATGAATCTCGCGATCCTGGCATTGACAGCATGTTCATCCGGAACCCTCGGGGTTTCGGACATGCGTTTCATGAACATGGAGGCGATTGCGCTTCGAGGCGGCGTGCTCATGTGCCGGATCGCAACCGATCGTCCGGAAGAAGCGTGGCCGGAACACGTGATGGTCACTCTGGTCACGGATGATGGACAACCTCGATCACTGGTCGGTCATATCGGCTGGATCGAACCCACCCCACAGGGTGATGCACCGCATTGGAGCCGTGATGGACGCATGATTTCGATCCGAGAGGTCACGGCACAGGATCGGTATGGGACACCGAATCCGAAGACCATTGCTCATGGGCCTCGCCTTCTTGTGAATCTTCCTGACGATGGAACTGGTTTTCTTGAGATGGGACGTCATCGACTCGACCTTCGATGGCTCGACCAACCCGAGAACATGCCCGCCTTGAGAGTCGGTGATGACTCCCGAGAGGGCATGCTTGAGACGACCAACGCACCGGATCTCCCTGATGCCAGCAACCCGTTGGACTGGTGGCGACTGGAACTCATCGCCGAACGACGCGGCGTTGAACCTCCGACCATAGAGTTCGATTCGACTGTACAGAGACTGGCTGCACGACATGTTGCTGGAATCTGGCGTGCCGGCATGAAACGCCTTGCCGATCAAAGCCGTGGTGTGGCCGCACGGTGTCGTGATCTGCTGACAGAGACCTGCATCGATGACGGAACCCGCATCGCCGCATGGATCACCAATCCCAACAGCATCGAGAACTTTCTGAGGCTGCTTCTGGACGATGCCATCAGCCGTGAGGACATGGTCAAGGCAGCACTGGCCTGGGCGGATGAACAGATCAGTCAATTCACCTGGGTCGAACAACCGTTCGGACCGGATATCAGCCTCTGCCTCGCCAACCCGGATCACGANTCCGTTCTGGCAGAGTTCATCTGGAGCAGTACGACCGATGTTCCGATCGGCCTGCTTCTCCAGCCGGATCAAGTGACGTCAACACGTGTCCAACGCCANGGCATTGAATCGTCCGATCCCTATGCCAAGATGGTGNTCCTGAACGTCATCCTTCGTCAGCATGTCCAGAGACTTCCGTTTGGGGAGAAAGTGGTTCCGATGGTTCCACCCGGCCCACTCCTTGGACCGTTCATGCCTTCTCTGACGCTGGCCCAGGCACGCAGCCAGGAAAGACCCGAAGTGAACTCGGAGCAGACGACCTGGCTGCAGGTTCGCAAGCGAAATGGCGAATGGGAACTCTACATCGAATGCATGGGAATACCNTCTGCCGACATTCCGAAAACCTCGCTCCCTCATGAACTGGCATCGCCACATGACATGATCGGAATCGAGGGCGTGACCCTCTTCATCGGCCAAACTGGATCGGCATCGAACTGGCCTCAGGAGCGACTCTCGATTTCTCCGCATGATGGATGGCGACGGTATGGAAGTACCTCCGCAGATCGACCCGTGGTGGGCATCCGGACCCTTGAGGATCGCTGGCTGGCAACGGTCACGCTTCCAGAATCGTGGATGCCTGATCGAAATCATTCACTGCAGATCGGCGCCATGAGAACTCATGGGGACACGCGACACTTTGAAACCATGGGATCGCCCTGTGTGCCATGGAGAATCCAACCACAACCCGTCTATCTGGATCCGATGACCTGGGATCAGGATGACCGCCCGACGCTTCGTCGAGCCGGCACTTCCCGCTGATCGCGTGGCCATTCAGCCGGACTGGGGAATCAAGGCATCCTGCGGCAAGGTGTCAACGATGTTCTGAAGCACCTGATCCGTCGTCACACCCTCGGCTTCCGCCTCGAAGTTCAGGATGCAGCGATGTCGCATGGCCGGCAGCACGACATTGCGGATGTCATCTGTTTCGACCTGGGAACGACCATGNCGCAGGGCATTCACCTTGCCTGCAAGGACGAGTGTCTGGGCGGCACGAGGGGACGCACCCATTCTGAAATATCGCTCGACCTGAGGCGTCGCAAGATCGCCACCCGGGTGTGTCGCCAGCACGCATCGCACGGCGTAATCCTGAACAGAAGCCGATACGGGAACCTGACGAACTGCTTTCTGATGCTCGAGAATCGTTGCACCATCGAGAACGCGATCGATGGAAATATCCACATTCGTCGTGGTGCGGTTCAGGATCTCACTCATCTCGGCTCGACTCGAGTACCCGACGATCAACTTGAAGAAGAAGCGATCAAGTTGGGCCTCAGGCAACGGGTAGGTTCCTTCCTGCTCAACCGGATTCTGAGTCGCCATGACGAAGAACGGTTTTTCCAGAACGTGTGTCTCGCCGCCGACTGTCACTGATTTTTCCTGCATTGCTTCAAGCAGGGACGACTGCGTCTTGGGTGTGGCACGATTGATTTCATCGGCCAGCACGATCTGGGCGAAGATCGGACCCTTGCGAAACTTGAATTCCCGGCCGGTTTCACCTTCGACGACAATCGTCGTACCCGTCACATCTGCAGGCATGAGATCGGGCGTGAACTGGATCCGGGAGAAATCCAGATGCATCGCTTCAGACAGCGTCCTGATCAGAAGTGTCTTGCCGAGACCGGGAACACCTTCGAGCAACGTATGTCCGCCTGCAAACAGGCAGGTCAGAACGCCCTCGATGATGTCATCATGACCCACGACGACCTTGCCGATCTCGGTTCGAAGTCGATTCCAGTCATCTGCAAAGGTCATGGCACTTCCTGTTCGTGATCAACCCACGTCTAGAATCGTATCGCACCCTGGAAGCCGATGATCGCAGCAGGGTCATACGTGCTCGCAAAGACGTCGTTCTGCGCAGAATCGGTCACCTTGATACGGCCGTATACGGTCGCACCGGCATAGATCGAGATCGTGGCATCCGGGCAGGGTTCCCAAGTCAACGCCAAGGCCAGCGGCAGTGCTTCGGTGGTTCCAACACCACCCGGAACAGGGCCGGAGGAATCCAGACGGAATCGTTCGTAGTCGAATACGACGGCGAAGGAGAGATCGAGTTCCTCGGTCAACTCATAGACCAGTTCGGCACCACTCTGGTTTGCCCATCCGGTCGTGAGCCGTGTATCGAGGCTGAGACGATCCGTGATCTGCCAGTCCAGAACGACGATCGGATAGAACAGTGCACTGTCTTCGAGCTGCGACCGAACACCAAGACCACCACCAATGATGAGATCCTTCGAGAAGGCATAGCTGATACCGGCCGCACCGCCACCGATGATGCCTCGACTCCAGGAGCCTCGCTCCTCGACCGACCACATCACCTGTCCGCCCCCGAAGATCATCCAATGGTCGTCGACTCGCCAACGAGCGCCGAGGTCGAGCTGAACCGTGTTGATGTCCTTCCACCAGGTCGGTGTTTCACTGAAGTTCCAGTGGTCGTACTGGTATCGCCAACCGAGCACGAGATCGAGATTCTCGGCCACGCCCATGCGGACACTTCCATCCGTATGGAATCGGCCATGGGACACCTCGCCCGGCTCGTTCATGTTCGTCTGGAACTGCCAGGTGAATCCGGCATCGAACGACAAGGACGTATTGAAACCGGCGTCCGGTTGCTGACCGATTCCGGCTGGCGCCACGTCAACGGGTGGTGTACCACCGGCCTCATCCTGGATGGCGAGGACCGGAAGGGACAATGCTGGTTGAGTGGAACCGATGGAGAACGTCAAGAGCAGGGCAGATAGCATTACATGTCACTCCTGTATGACGTGGACGATAGCCGCCCATCCCACGCGCGCACAACCGCCATGGGAAAGAAACCCATTCCAATGGTCTGATGAAACAGACTATTCCTCGGCTTTGGCGATCTGCCAGTACTCGAGCTCGACCGGAGCCTGACGACCGAAGATCGTCACCAGAACGCGAACAAGGCCACGCTCCGGCAGGACGTCGTCGACGGTGCCTTCGTAGTTCTCGAACGGACCTTCCTTGATCGTGACGTTGTCGCCCGGAGCGAACTCCATNCGGACGGTAGGCTCTTCCTCGGGCATCTTGGAATCGTGGAGCATCTTCTCCACTTCACCAGGTGACATNGGAGTCGGCCGACCAGCCGTTCCGACAAAGTCTCCGACACCCGTGGTTTCCTTGATCAGGAAGAACACGTCCTGCGGAATCCGTCCATCGGGTTCCAGTCGCATCTCCACGAAGATGTATCCAGGATAGAGCTTCGTTTCGGTAATACGCTGCTTGCCACCCTTGAGCGTACGGGTCTTCTCGGTGGGAACCATGATCCGACCGACCCGTTCCTCGAGGCCCTCGATCTGCACCTTCTTCTGAAGCGTGTCTCGAACCGAGTTCTCCTTGTTGGAGGCGACTCGAAGTACGAACCAGTCCATGCCCTCGCGGTACATGGGCATGTCAACGGCAGGGTCAAACGACTCCTCGTCCGCAACGGCTTCCGGCTCAGGTGAAGTCACCTCGGCAGGTGCCGCTTCCACGGGCTGATCCTGGATCGATGCCTGATCAGCATCGCTCGCATCGGACTCACCATTGGTCACGACTTGATTCTGCTCGGACATGCAAAGCTCTCCTCCGCCAATGCGGATGGGAGGAACCGACCCTCCCGAATTAGTCTCAGGAATCGAGGACACCGACTTTGGTGAAGACCAACGCAAAGACGACGTCGACGGCCCAGCAGAACAAGGCCACCAGCAGCGTGAGCCCGATGACTGCAAGAGTCGATCGAGTCAACTCGGCCTTGCTCGACCAGTTGACCTTCTTCATCTCGCCTTCGGTGGCGATCATGAAATCAACGGAGCCGGGCTTTGAGCCGATGAGCCAGTAGCCGAGAATTCCGAAGAAACCAGCAGCCACCAGAATCGCGATGACCTGTGCGTAGGTCGCCTCGATGCCGAAGTCGATGACCTCGATCTGCTTCCAAAGCCAGATCAAGCCAAGGGCCACGATGACGCCATAGCCAATGGCCGACATCAGTCGGACCCAATAGCCCTGTCCGCTCTTGTAGATACCCTTACTGCTCATTTCCGAATCCTTCACACACCCCGATGCGTTGCCGGGCTGTCCAGTCCAACACGCCGGGAGTGACTCGAACACTCAACCTGCGGATTTGGAATCCGCTGCTCTGCCAATTGAGCTACCGGCGTCCTGCTCGCGACCCCGCCTTTCAGCGGGGTCGCGGGCGACGGTTGTCACTTCCTCTTGATCTTGTGAAGCGTGTGCTTCCGGAGCTTGGGGCTGTACTTCTTGAAGCCGGCCTTGACCTTCTCGTCGATGCCACCCTTGACCCGGATACTCGTGCGGTAATTGAGATCGCCACACTCCGAGCATTGGAGCCATACGTATTCACGATCAGCAGCCTTCTTAGCCATAACCCGTCTCCGTCAATCCAACGTTTCTACTCGATGATCTTGGTCACGACGCCGGAGCCCACCGTACGACCGCCCTCACGGACAGCGAAGCGGAGACCCTCTTCCATTGCGATCGGCTTGTCGTGCAAGTCAACCTTCATCTTGATGTTGTCGCCAGGCATGCACATCTCGGCACCGACGAGCTCAAGGTCACCAGTCACGTCCGTGGTACGGAAGTAGAACTGTGGCTTGTAACCACTGAAGAACGGAGTATGACGACCGCCCTCTTCCTTGGTCAGCACGTAGACCTCAGCTTCGAACTTGGTGTGAGGTGTGATGGTTCCGGGCTTGGCCAGAACCTGACCACGCTCGACATCATCCTTTTCAATACCACGCAGGAGACAACCAACGTTGTCACCAGCCTGGGCATCTTCCAGAATCTTGTTGAACATCTCGACGCCGGTGACNGTGGTCTTGCGAGGCTCTTCGGAAAGACCGACGATCTCGACTTCCTTGCCGACCTCGACAACACCACGCTCGATACGACCGGTGACGACGGTACCGCGTCCCTTGATCGAGAAGACGTCCTCGACGGACATGAGGAAGTCCTTGTCGGTCTCACGCTCCGGCTCGGGAATGTAGGTGTCAAGCGCTTCCATCAGCTCATCGATGGCCTTGCAGGCATCGTCGTCCTTGCCCTCTGACTCGAGTGCCTTGAGTGCTGAACCACGAACGACAGGAATGTCGTCGCCTGGGAAGTCGTACTTGGAGAGAAGTTCACGAACTTCCATCTCGACGAGTTCGAGCAGCTCTTCGTCGTCAACCATGTCGACCTTGTTCATGAACACGACCATGCGGGGGACGCCGACCTGNCGACCGAGCAGGATGTGCTCACGAGTCTGAGGCATGGGGCCGTCAGTCGCAGCCACGACGAGAATGGCNCCGTCCATCTGGGCAGCACCGGTAATCATGTTCTTCACATAGTCAGCGTGACCCGGGCAGTCCACGTGAGCATAGTGACGGTTTTCCGTCTCATACTCCTGGTGACTTGTGGCGATGGTGATACCACGCGCCTTTTCCTCGGGGGCATTGTCGATCTCATCAAACGCCTTGGCAGAACCGAGATTCTTGGCCGACTGTCGTGCCGTGATGGCTGCCGTCAGCGTGGTCTTGCCGTGATCGATGTGTCCGATGGTGCCCACGTTGACGTGTGGCTTTGTTCGGTTAAATGTTTCCTTGGCCATCGGTGTGGTCTCCGTCTGTCGCCTTTGTCCCGGCCAGGTCACTTGCCTGACCGTATTCCCTCTCGAAACTGAACGACGGCCCTCTCGGAGCGTCGAACACGCAGGTTGAATTCCAACGTGGAATTCGACCTTTCTGGACACTTCCACGGACCGTCCGTGTCATCTGTCCCACAAGCCACCGACGGGATTTGAACCCGTGACCTCACCCTTACCAAGGGTGTGCTCTACCACTGAGCTACGGTGGCAATTCATTCCCTCATCGGTGTTTCGAGGCTCACTCTGACACCGAATAAAAACCGCCTCGGATGAGAGGCGGAATGGAGATTGTAACGCTCCCGCTGACCCTTTCAAGGTGCTGGAAGGTCGATTGGCCTTCAGATGCCTGCCAGGGCCTTCATGAATGATATGGGACCCTGAAAAGCTGCTTTCGACCCCATCTCAGGGGCCGCTGGTGTTGACCTCGCTCTTGCGACGGTCCAGGTCAGTGACCCGGATTCCACGGCCATCCTGCGATTGGAGCTCCTGGAGACCGCTGAACCGGCTGATCATCTCGACATGTCCATCCAGGAAGAGCATCAAGCAGCCCTCCCCTTTCCCGTATCGAAGGTCCACTTCCTGCGTGGCATCACCAGGCTGTCGCACGGACGACTCACTGCCACCGACCAGGGCCACGTTGTCGTAATCCTGAATGGCGAAGGCCCGGGCCGTTGCCTGCTCATCGTTGGGATTGCCACCGATGGTCACACCGGCGAAGGAATCCACGAGGTACATCGAACTGGAGGGCGCCACGATCTGACCGTGCGTCACATAGCGATCCACTGAAGAACTGTTGTCATCACCATCCTGGTCACGCTGGGATCTCGCATCGAAGAAGTTGTTCGCAGCAAAGAAGCCTGGCATGCCCTTTTCCCAGGCGCCTGCACCGAACGGCTTGGGCAACCCGACAGGTCCGTTCGCACTGGAAGATCCGAGGTTGGAATAATTGACGTCGACAAACGCACCATCCGCTTCATAACGCGGAAAATTGTGCGTATTCGGCGCATACGAACGCAGTGGATGTCGATTGAAGTCGGCGTCGTAGTCATACACGTGCCTGTCGGGGGCACGGTATCGATAGGACAGATAGAGATCTGAAGACGGGCCTGAAACACCGCTTCCATTCGGGGATATCAGCGGAATATCTGCCATGGCGACATCGTCGCCAAGGTTGGTCTCCACCCAGAGCGTGTCCGCCCAACTGCCCTGAGCGACCAGATCCGCTCTCGGGTCACCGGTTGTTCCGTACAGGTTGTTGGAAGGCAACCACTCGAGATCCGAATTCCCGGTAGCCGTGTAACCGGTCGCCGAGGCGATCTTGCCGATCTCGGTGCCATTCTCATCCAGATAGTCGAACTGACTGGGAACCACACGATCCTTGTGGTTGTTCGCATAGTTCTGGATCCACGTATGGATCTGACGAAGATTGTTGCGGGACTTCAGAACCTGCTCGCTTCCACTCACGCCGGACAAGGCTGTCAGGGTCAGACCCACCAGGAGCGCGATGATGGAAATGGATACCAGCAGTTCGACCAGGCTGAATCCCGGACGCCTGGAGGATCGAGCATCGGCTCGCTGTCTCGTTCCGTGCACTGTGATGGGCGTCGACAATGGCATGTGATGGTTCTCCACCGTAAATGAACGGCCTTCAGATGACCTCTGAGGCCGGTATCCCTCGCCAGATGAACTCAGCGGGGATTCTCTTCAGGATACCCCGCAAGTGCACCAAACTCTCAGTTGATGCGAATCCTCATGGTCGAATCCTGCAGAACGGCCGGAAAGCGGGTTCAGTCNACTCCGGGGTTCGAAAACAAGCCTTGAATGACCTGTCCTAACCGAGGTTCATCGTCATCAGGAACTCGGCATTGGAGTTCGACTTGGCCATTCGGGTACGAAGCAGCTCCATCGCCTCGACGACACTCATGTCCGAAACAACCTTGCGAAGCCTCACGACCAGGTCGAGCTCCTTGGGGTCCAGAAGCAGTTCTTCACGTCGTGTTCCCGATGCCGCGATGTCGATCGCAGGCCAGATTCGTTTCTCGACCAGCTTTCTGGTCAGATGCAGCTCGGAATTGCCGGTTCCCTTGAACTCTTCGAAGATCACCTCATCGGCCTTGGAACCGGTGTCCACAAGCGCCGTGGCGATGATCGTCAGCGACCCGCCATCCTCGATGTTTCGGGCTGATCCGAAGAACTTCTTGGGCTTGATCAGGGCGGCATTGTCGACACCACCGGTTCCGATCTTGCCGGAGTTGGGCGCTGCGTTGTTGTAACCGCGGGCCAACCTCGTGATGGAGTCCATCAGGACGACGACATCTTCGCCGACCTCGACCATGCGTCGAGCCTTTTCCATCACCATCTCGGCGACCTGGATATGCCGGGAGGCATGTTCGTCGAACGTGCTGGCCACGACTTCCACGGATTCATTGGTGTTGCGACGGAAGTCCGTGACTTCCTCGGGGCGTTCATCGACCAGAAGAACGATCACATGGGCATCCGGATGATTCGTCGAGATGGCGTTCGTGATCTTCTGAAGCAGAACGGTCTTGCCGGTCCTCGGCGGTGCGACGATCAACGCACGCTGGCCAAAGCCCAGCGGCGCGACCAGATCGATCACTCGGGTTTCGAGTGGTTCTGTTCCGGTCTCCAGAATCACACGCTCGTTGGGATGCAGCGGCGTGAGGTTCTCGAAGGTCGCCAGGTTGTGGAGCTCCTTTGGAGATCGACCGTTGATCTCCTCGACTCGGAGCATCGCAAAGTACGTCTCCGTCTCCTTGGGTGGCCTGATGAGACCCTTGATGACCTGACCACGACGCAGACCGAATCGTCTGATCTGCGAAGGACCGACGTACACGTCGTCCGGTGAGGCCATGTACGAATACTCTGGACTGCGAAGGAAACCGAATCCATCGGGGAGCAGTTCGAGTGTTCCCTCGCCCATCATCAATCCCTGCTTGGCCGCCTTGGCCTTGAGGATTTCAAAGACGAGTTTCTGCTTCGAAAGGTTGGCCGGTTCCTCGATCTTCGCCTTCTCGGCGATCTTGATCAGTTCCTGACCGGAGAGCTTCTGGAGGGAAGCGAGATCCTGACCATCCTTCTTGGCCTTGTCGAATTTCGCCTGGGTCTTGGAATCAAGTTCCTTGTCCAGCTTGGAAGCTTCCGCCTCGAGTTCCTCATCCGTCGGAACCTGTCCGGGCTGAAGGGTCATGGTGGCAACACTGGAGCCGCCACCTGAGGACTTCTTGCGTCGTCGTCTTTTCTTGGCCATTTGTCTACCCGAAGATTTGTTGCGAGCCTGACGCTCGTTCTGTTCAGACATGGATGGTCTCACGCCTTGGATACATGCCTTCAACGGAACGTCACTGTCAGTCAGGTGTTGAAGGAAACCGTACCAACCGGGTCCTGTTCGCGACCGTTCCCATCTGTGATGGAAGACAACGTGTCTCCCATGGGAATCCGGACATCAGTCGTCCGGCTGGCTGGAATGATCATTGATGAGAGAGTCGAGGTAGTCCTCGACTGAACGGGCCAGGTCTTCGACCTCGCCGTCGTTCCGAAGAACATGATGAGCCATGGAACGCTTCTCGTCAAGCGGTATCTGAGCGGCTTCACGACGCTTGAGTTCATCCGGGTTCCAGCCTCGCGTCCTCTGCAGCCGCTCGAGCCGGATCTTCTCTGGAGTGTCCACATATAGGATCGCGTCGCACTGATCCGCGAGACCTGCCTCCAGAAGCAACGGCGCATCGATGACCAGTGCGGGCGTACCGTCTTTCGCAGTGGAAAACAGTGATGACCGGGACGCCTCCACGAGGGGATGGATGATGGCTTCCAACCATTGGCGTTCGGCTGCATCGTTGAAGACATGATGGGCAACCGCCTGTCGATCGACCGAACCGGTCGGGGTGAAGACGCCCGCCCCCCAGCGTTCACTCAAGGCCGCTCTGACGGATTCCGATTCCAGCGCCTCGCGTGCCATCTCGTCGGCATCTGCGACCAGGCAACCATGTTCGGCCAGAAGAGCAGCCACCTGTGACTTGCCTGAACCGATGCCACCCATGATTCCAATGACTGGAATACGACCACCGCTCATCGGGATGCTCCCATCAGTGCAGTGGTGGTCAGCTGGTTGATCAACGCACGACTCGCTTCCAGGTCGTGCCGTCGGCGCCATCCTTGATCTCGATGCCCTTCTCCAGAAGTTCATCCCGTATGCGATCGGCTTCCGCCCAGTCCTTGTCTTCACGTGCCTTGATTCTCGATTCGATCATCTGTTCAATCCAGTCGGCATCCAGATCGCCAGTCGTATTGATCGCATCAGAATCCAGCTGAAGGACACCCAGGACATGGTCCATCCTGCGAAGCGCCTCAAGATCCTCAGCCCAGACGCCATCACCGTCTCCAGTCGCCGGCGCTTCCGTGGAAATCTCCCCCACAGCTTCATTGAGCACGCCGATGGCACCTGCCATGTTGAGATCATTTCCAATCGCTTCGAGAAATCGTGGCCAGGCCGCTTCAAGGGGTCCGGGCGACGGTCTTGAACAGGACTGGTTCGCCTCCAGCCACTGCAGCAGACGCTTCCATCGATCCACCTGCCGCTGCGCATCCTTCAATCCCTGGAACGTGAAGTTGGAATTGATGCGGTAGTGCGTCCGGACAAGTTCGAGACGGATCGCTGCAGGCGAGGCGCCTCGTTCGATCAGATCACGGATCGTGAAGAAGGTTCCGGCCGACTTGCTCATCTTGCTGCCNTCGACCATCANGTGTCTGGTGTGGAACCAGTACCGCGCAAAGACCTCTTCNCCGGTNGCGCCGCAGGTCTGTGCGATCTCNCACTCGTGATGCGGAAAGATGTTGTCCTCTCCGCCACTGTGAAGGTCGATCACGTCGCCGAGAAGTGCGCGGGCCATCACGGAGCACTCGAGATGCCATCCTGGATAGCCCTCGCCCCATGGACTCGGCCATCGCATGAGATGCTTGTCATCCGGTTTCCACAACATGAAATCGGCCGGATGGCGTTTGACCGCCTGCGTCGCCATGTCGACTCGGCCACCTTCACCACTTCGAATGGCATCCATCGTGTTGCCCGAGAGCGTTCCATACTCCGGATAGGACTGCACGTCGAAGTAGACAACGCCGTCTTCGGCGACATACGCGTGATCACGGGAGATGAGTCGTTCGATCAGAACGATCATGTCGGGAACCATTCGGGAAGGTCGTGGCATCAACTCCGGTTCATCCACCGCTTCGACGGCAACCGTCAATCCAAGCAGACGGGCATCCGCAAGAAACGCCTGGGCATAGAAATCCGCGATCGCCATGGGATCTTCTGGATCGATCTCCACACCATCCGGCAGCGATCCGGATTTCTTGGCTTCAAGCATCCGACGGGAAGCGACTTCCATCTTGTCTTCGCCGCCGCCATCCGGATCGGCATCCTCGGTCATGTGTCCGACATCCGTGATGTTCATCACGTGACGAACCTCGTATCCCATGACCTCCAGAGCACGCCTGAGTACATCGGCGTTCAGAAAGGAACGGAAGTTCCCGATGTGCGCATAGTCATAGACGGTTGGACCACATGAATAGAACGTCACGGGTCCATCCGCGGCCAGGGGTTCGAATCGCTCGACGCGATTGTTCAGGGTGTTGTACAGATCAAGTGGCATGTGCAAAGAATAATCCGCAAGCTTCCGCACGGTGGGTTTCAGGTATCGGCCTGGCCGTTCCGGAAGGATTGCCACCACGATATCGTCCTCTGAAGGCCTTCCCCGAGGGACATCGACGGCAACCAGTCAAGACGTTCTCTCATCAGGGCCACATCCATGCAGACGCGTGCCGCTCCATCCGGCCGGTCGTGGTCCCATCGAATCTCTCCGTCGAATCCGACCTGAGCTGCAACGGTGTCGACCAGTTCGGCAATGGTCGTCTCCACGCCGGTCCCCAGATTGAGTGGCGAGGGCGTCCCGCATCGGACCACAGCCCGCAGAATCCCCTCGGCGGCATCCTCTACATAGAGAAACTCCCGAATCGGCGACCCCGTTCCCCAGCAGGTGATGGATGCATCGCCTTGATCACGGGCCTCGAGGCATCGACGGATCATGGCGGCGACCACATTGCTGCGTTCCGGTTCAAATCTCGCCCCGGGGCCATACATGTTGGCCGGCATCACCACGCAACTCGAGAGGCCATGCTGTTCGTACGCTGCCTGGAGCAACGCGATCCCGCCTCGCTTGGCATGGGCGTATCCCAGGTGAGCTGGTTCCGGCTGACCATCCCAGAGCGTGGCTTCCCGGTATGGGACCGCCGCATCCCTGGGATAACAGATGCTGGATGCCGTGAAGAGCACGCGGTCGACGGACGACGCGATCGACGCATCGACGATGGCATCCATCATGCGGGCATTGTCGAGATAGGCCGTGGCCTGATTCGCTTTCTGCCAAGCTACGCCGCCCTGTGCTGCAGCGAGATGCAGGACGAGATCGGGGCGTTCTCGCTTGAAGAACGCAAGGACCTGATGGCGGTCGGTGAGATCGCACTCGGCGCGGGATGGCGACAACACTCGATCCAACTCGCGACGTTCAAGCGCCTTGACGACATGTCGCCCGAGAAAACCATGACCACCGGTCACCAGGACTCGACGGCCCTCAAGATTCAGTACGTCATCTGCGGTGGTGGCATTCATGACCGGATGGTAACCGGGTACCAGTGATCAACCCGCAAGATTGGTTCGACCCGGTGACATCGATTCGGGCGGATCAACCTGCAGGCGATCCATGGCCTGATTCCATGTTTCCTGTTCGAACATGAGCAGCTTCATGATCTCACCGGCAATGACCGGATCTCGCTGACTGCATGCGATTCCAATTCGCTTGTAGAGATAGACTCCGATCGAGCGGAGGCGGGCGAGGAGTTCCGCATCAAGGCTGTCAGAAGGTTCTGGAATCAACTCAAGCACCAGTGCTCTGAGTCGTGAACCACAGGACAGGATTCGTTCACCATCCCCCTGTGCCAGGAGCTCGGCCAACTGGCGGGCTTCCTGGACGGCATGCTTCAGGACCAGCCCACGCAGTTGATGGGGTGCCGCTGTCAGGATCTGGGTCCGTGCATAGGAATTCGATTCACTCATGACGAGGGAACCATCGGCAGATTCCGCATCCGGATCGAAAACTGGATTCACAAGATCCTGAAGATTCCGATAACACGTCAACGCATGAAGAGATTGCTGTTGCTGGAACTCAGTGACAGCAACGCCATGGACTGCGACTGAATGCCTGCGAGCACTTCCTCCATGGCGGTGAACTGGGCAACAAGCTGGAGTCGTCTGGCTTCCATGCGTGCATCCAGAATGTCAAGACGATCCATCGCGAGTCCAATGCGGTTCTCCCAGCTGGCATCGGCGAGCGCCAATGTGCCACCATCCGAGGTGGTCAGGCGTTCAAGCATTCGATCCATTCGAACCCCGAACCCTTCCACGCCATCTGCATCCGTTGTGAAGAGCGATTCGACATCTTCACGACGGTTCTCCCAGGCTTCTGCGAAGGTTGCTTCATCGAATTCGATTCTGCCGCCTGCACCGATTCGAACACCCACGGACCAGAGACCTTCCATGCCCACTTCATCGGCCGAGAATGCCTGCTGTACGGAAGCCAGCAGCATCCGGCGTATTCGTGACACCGTCGCGTCACCGTAGAGCACGCCACGTTCCGTGGTTTCAACATCGAATCCATTGACCGCATCGATCCGATCAAGAACACCGTTGATGGCTTCGACGAAGGCGCGGACCGCATCCATGGCCTGTGTTTCGTCTCGAGCCACGGTGACGGTGACGATGTCGCTGGATGCTTCAAGCAGATCCAGCGTCAATCCTTCAATCACGTCTTCAAGCCTGTTGGATCCACTGGTGACCATCACACCAGTGGCGACATCATCACCCATGACGATCCGGGCATCTCGTGCGGCAACGACCTCCTCGAAATCGACACCAAGTCCCTCCATGTCGATCACCATCCTGCCCGCGGCACCCGTCACCCCGCTGGTCAGACCCAGTCGCCAGGGCGTACTGGGGTCTCCCGTGTTCGTGAGGGCTGCCGTGATCGAGGTATCCGAGGCATTGATCAGTTCGGCCAGTTGCCTCAACGTCGTCTGGTCATCGACCGCGAGCGAGATCTCCCACGTGCCATCGATGCTGGACATCGATGAACCTGTGAGTCGAAGATCCGACGCCGTGGTTCCCGAGACCGTCTCCACCTGCATTTCAACCGCGGCCTGATCCGCCGCAAGTGTCGACTCGAGCAGAATGCCGTCGCCGGTGTCGTTGATTCTCGCATTGATCGCCAGGCCACGGGAGTTGATGAGATCCATCACATCCTGGACGGTCTGGTGACCAGAGGAGATGTTGACGATCGCCGTCGCCCCGGAGGCATCCCGGATCCGGAACGAACCGAGGCCGACCCCCTGGCCCTGATTCAGATCCTGAAGTCGTGTCGCTTCGGACACCCAGCGATGCTGAAGGTTGTCGCTCGTCACGGTAGATACGACGGCATCCACGCTGACGCCCAGTCGTTCAGCAAGATCACCGGAGATCGTCATCGAGCCCGATCCTCCTCGAGCCGTGAACTCCAGTCGACTGCCCTTCACGCTGACAACCATTTTCAGACCTTGCTGATCGAACGCCGACTGGATGCCATCGACCAGGTCCTCGACAGTCTCATGGACCGACAGACCCGAGATCGATGCCGTCACGCCGAAACGATCCGTTACCGTCAGTGAATCAGCGCCCTCGAGTCCCGTCCCACCGAAGAGTTCATCAATGAGGACCGTGCCCGGACCCGAGAGGATGCGTTGACCGCTGATCACGCCATTGGATTCGACGACACCCTCGAATCCAAGTGAAGCGACCGCGCTGCTGTTTGAGGCCGTGGACTGGATTGTGAAGACATCGGTTCCCGCAGTCTGGTCCTGGAGTTCCAACCGCAGACCATCGTCTGCAATCCGGGCGACAACGGCACCGTCATTGGCTGATCCATTTTGATCAATCGCCGAGTTGATCGCATCGAGTACGGATTGCACAGTCGGAACACCACTGCCACCAACAGCACCGACATCTTCACCGTTGTAGAGACCGGCTGCATCACCCGGGTTGAGGATGCCGAGATCTTCGGCTGTTGAGGATCCAAGTGGACCACTGCCCTGAACCGCGACGGAATCCTGCGAGTTCTCCGGGATGACGGTGAAACCTCGACCATCCTCACGGTAGCCGAGTGTCACGGCGCCGTTGGTTGCCATGCTGATTCGGTTCCGAACATCGCCTGTCGTTACACAACCCGTCAGATCGACATCCCAACTCGTCGTGCTTCCGGTCGAACCGTCAATCAGGGAGACCGTGAGATCGGCTTCATCGGGATCATCGTTCAGAACGACCCCTGTTCCACCATTGAATGCATTCAGCAAGGTGCCGTCATCAAGCGTGATCGCCGTACCAAGAGACAGATCGACATCAAATACCCGGCCATCCCGGGTGGTCAGTCTGAGATCAGCGAGTCCTTCACGGATCAGAACACCATTGCCGTCATTGAACGACGCCAAGGACAATCCACCACCCAGCGTGACCAGTGATTCTCCCGCAAGTGTTCCGGCTGTCGACTGACCAAGAAGACCCAGGCCATCTGCGGTGTTTCCTCCACCGACTTCCGAAACGGAAAACTCGAAGTCATCCAATGAACTGAGGCGGATTCCGCCCTGATCCAGAAACGCCTCGATTCCAAGACCGTTGTTGTTCAGCCGCTCGATGACCTCATCGATGGTGGCGACATCCTTGAGATCGACTGTGAACGTCTCACCGGTGTCTGCTCGAGTCAACAGGAGTTCGCCACGTTCCACACCAGTCCCTCCATTCAACCAGCTCAATGGCATGTCCTGAGACAAGCCACCATTGCCGAGTTCAATGGAAGCGTTTTGCAGACCAAGCGACGATGTATCAGAGGCCACTCCACCACTGATGATCTGGTGGTTGCTCGCAAGACCGGCAACAATGAACTGATGAATACCCGGTGTCGCATTTGAACCGACGATCGCATTGAGAAGCGATGGGTGACTGGTACTTGCGGAAACAGCCTGGAACAATTGAGTTGATGCCAGTGAGCCGGTGGTGTTTGCTGCAGCAAGCAATCCGGCATTGATGTCGAGCAGAGCGGATCGCCGCGCCTGCATCAAACCGACACGCGATTCAAGTCGCATTCGACCTTGCGCGTGAAACGCAAGCATTCTCTCCACGAGTGTGGCTGTATCGAATCCGCTGATCAGACCAAGTCCGGAAGGTATCGAACCCATGAAGCCTCCCTGGGCATTTCCATGTGAAGACAATGCACCGAGTGCGCAACGACTCCTTTGAGTGTTCTGCAAATGGCAGACCGTTCTCGAAAGACAAGGCAATACCCCTGCAGGGCCTTTGGATGCGCAGGAACTGCGCAACGACATGCGGGCAATGCGCAGACGCCCGCCGAAGACCCATCAATGGAAACGGTTCACACCTGCGGCTTGAACTCGAGTCGCTTCATCAAGCCATCAAACTGATCCAGGTCGTAGAACTCGATGACCAGGTGGCCTGCACCCTTCTTGCGTCCGGTTCGGATTCGCACTCGTGTGCCAAGGTGATCACCAAGTTGCCGAGCCAGTTCCTCGTGCTGGGTCTGGCTCGCATCAACAGGCTTGCTGGACGAGGCCCCTGCTGGGCTGCCGGGCTTCTCCTGAACGCGTCCTTCCAGTTCACGAACGGACCAGTTGCCCCGCATGGCTTCCCGAGCGAGCTTGACCCGCTGCTCTATATTAGCTACTGCTAACAATGCCCTGCCATGCCCTGCACTCAACGCCCCTGTTCGAACCAGCTCCCGCGTCCCTTCATCAAGGTCACTCAGTCGAACCATGTTGGTCACAGCCGACCTCGTCAGGCCAACCTGATCTGCAATTTCCTGGTGAGTCAAACCAAACTCATCCTGCAATCCAACGAAAGCTTCAGACCGCTCAATCGGGTTCAAATCCTCACGCTGAAGATTCTCCACCAGGGCCCATTGGGCTGATGTTCGCTCGTCCAGATCCCTGACAATCGCTGGGATCGAGGCCAAGCCAGCCAATTGAGCAGCTCTCCATCGACGCTCGCCAACAACCAGTTCATAGCCTTTTTCAGCCTTCCTGACCACAACAGGCTGCATCAAACCAGATGTCTTGATCGAATCAGACAAGGTCGCCAGGGCATTGGGATCAAAGTCCTGGCGGGGCTGCCAAGGGTTTGGATGGATCTCTTTGACGGCAATCGTCGACAGGCCAGTGTCAGCCGACGGGGCGGCCTCCACTCGTTCTGTCGGCTGATTGTCCTCGCCGACCGCCACAGCCACAGGCTGAGCAATCATGCTGCTCAAACCTTTGCCCAATCGCTTCTTCCTTGAAGCCATGCGAATCCTCCTTCTTCATGTCGCATAAGAGCTCGGCTGCTCAAGCCAAGGACAGACATGTTTCACGTGAAACCTATCCAGAGACTCTTCGGCCGCCGCCAGGTACTTATCGCAGGAAACGCCAAGCTCGTCAACAGCGATCCNTATACAGGTCCATTTGTGTTACATAGCAAATGCTAACTAATCACAACCCGCCGCCAGGAAGCCCGGATCATCCGCCAACCTGCACAAGCGACTCCGGCCAAGAGCTTCAAGCCAAGAGGCCACCCACCCCAAAGACCTCCCGCCTGGATCCATCCAGCACCGGACATAATTCAACCACTTCAAAGGACCAAGCCCCTGGAAACCTGCTCACATCCTTGATCAGGGCCAATNGGATCTGTTTATAGATATATGAAGACAAATAGAGCCTTTTTNGCTCATTTATACGTCATATGTCTTTTTAGATGCATATTTNCGTCTAATGACGCCTATGGNNCCGATGTCAGTCGCTCAAGATCACGACATCTTGTGGATCAACATACAAGCATGCCTCTTCACCGCGTTCAGGTCGCCGGCCCTGATTGAGCGAGATCGTGCGGATCGACTGACCGCTTTCAAAGCTCACAACCGCCTGAGTCACATCACCCAGAAAAACGACTTCTTGAATCTGGCCCTTCAACGGGATGGCGTTCTCGCCGCCCATCCAACGGAATGATTCCGGCCTGATCGAGCAGGTGACATTGCCACCACCGGGCAAACCCTCCTTGGCGGCCTGTGCGTAGACATCGCCAATCTCCGTTTCCAATCTGACACGATCGCCATCCAGATCCCCGACAGAAGCGGGCAACAGATTGGTCTCGCCGAGGAATTCGGCGACGAACCTGGTACTTGGCTGGCGATAGAGATCCTGCGGGGGCCCGAGCTGCTGAAGCGATCCGTCCTTCAGAACAGCCATCTTGTCCGCCATGGACAGGGCTTCCTCCTGATCATGAGTCACGTAGACCGTCGTGATGCCACTCTCCTTGCACAGCCTGCGAATCTCCTGACGCATCTCGAGCCTCAGCTTGGCGTCCAGGTTGCTCAACGGCTCATCAAGAAGAAGGACTTCCGGCTCGATGACCAAAGCACGCGCCAGCGCGACTCGCTGCTGCTGTCCTCCAGAGAGTTGATTGGGACGACGTTGTGCGTAGGGCCCCATCTGAACAGCGTCCAAAGCCCTAGAAACACGCTGTTTTCGGCCTGCTGAATCAACTTTTCTGACTTTCAGGCCATACGCCACGTTCTCCGCGACCGTCATATGAGGCCACAGAGCGTAGCTCTGNAACACCATGCCGGTGTTGCGGCGATTCGGAGGCAGGTACGTCACGTCCTTGTCATTGAATCGAATNCGACCGGCCGTGGGCTCGATGAAGCCCGCAAGCATCCTCAGCAACGTGGTCTTCCCGCATCCAGATGGGCCCAGAAGAAAGAACAGATCCCCGGATTCGATCTTGAGATCGACTCCGTCGACTGCGGTCGTCTGGCCGAACCGCTTGGTGATTCCCTCGATGCTGATGCACGTCATATCCACATGACGATAGCAAGAGGAGAAAGAGATCGCATAATCCGACCGGTTCAGCGATGATGGGAGACATGAAGACCATGGCAACCCCAAGCCAACTCGAACTGCTCCAGCAATGGCGACGACGACCGCAGCGGGCCAAGGGCATCGGCGATGGGGTGGCCTTGATCGACCGCCGGGCACGACAACTGCATCGACGCATCGGAGAGTTCCTCAGCGCCTGGAAACAGTCACTGCCTGAACAACTGCATGAGCGGACCTGTGTTCAGGGNATCCGAGGTGGTGTGGTCGACGTCCTGGTCGCATCGTCTGCAGTGTCCTTTGAATTGGACCGTCGCCTTCGTGAAGGCCTGCTTGATGAACTTCGCGCGTCATGCCGCGGAACCATCGTGCGCGTCCGACTGAAAGTGGGAACACTCAACGGTTCACTGCTTGAGCAGTGATTGACGCTGACGCGCACAGATCCGAAAACTGATCATGTATTGCAGGACTGCAGGTGCTCGGGAAGCGCCTGGGGTCGCCCTTCTCGATCGACACACGCCAGTGTCGTCTCCGCCGTCGCAAGAATCTCATCGTCGCGACGGAGCGTGTACTGATGACGAATCTTCACCCGACCGGCATCGATCCATTCGGTCGTCAACTCCAGAAGATCGTCGTACTGGGCCGGCCTTCGATACTTGACCGTCAGATCGATGACGGCCAACAGAACGCCCGTGTCCTCGAGTTCGCGGTAGGTGATGCCGGTTTCACGAAGCAGTTCCGTACGACCCATTTCAAGCCAGACGGGATAGACGCTGTGATGAACAATGCCCATCGAATCACAGTCGACGTAGCGAACGCGAATGTCCATGGAACCTGATCGAATGATGTCCGTCATGTCCGGCATCATATCCCGAGCAGACACACGCTATTTTCCAATGCAGAATGTCGAAAAGACACGGTCCAGGATCTCGTCGGGTGATATGACACCGTTGATTTCACCAATCGCATCCAGAGATTCGCGAAGCAGGCCAGCGACNAGTTCCGGCAGATCATCCACCTGATCGGATCCCATGCGCTCGAGCAGGTGTACGGCATCTTCCAGTCGGGTCCGTGCCGTTCTCAACGCGGTTTCCTGACGAGGCGCCAGTACGAGCGTATCGGCAGAAAGACTTGATCGACGCAGGTCGAGCCGATCAACGATCAACGTCCGCAACTCATCGAGTCCTTCGCGGGTCACGCCACTGGTCATGACGTCGACATCATCGAGGTGATCTCCAGACAGATCAGCCTTTGTACCGATTCTCAGGAGATCGGAAGCCGGCGGGGGAGCGGTCGCTCCTGGAGGTACACAATGGACTCGAAGTTCCGCCCGCAATCGGGCTCCTGATGCAGCCCGCTGCATCGCTTCTTCCAATTCACTCTCCGCCATTTCCCGACCAGCCACATCAACNAGCAGGATCTCACCGTCGTGCGCACCNTCCAGTCTCATCGGCTCCGCCAGCACATCACGCGTCGTTCCCTCGATGTCGGAGACAACCGCCCGCGATCGACCAAGCAGTGCATTGAACAAGGTCGACTTGCCCGCATTGGGCGGACCATCAAGAACGACCCAGGGCAGCGCCTGGAGGGATTCCAGACCGACACTTCGTTCAAGGTGATTGTCGATTCGGACAACCGCCTGTTGGATCCGGTTCAGAAGATCATCATGTTCGATTGCAGACACATCTTCCTGATCCGTGAAATCAATACCTGCTTCAACAAGTGCCAGGGCATCGGCCAGCGCAGATGCGATGTCATCAGCCAGGACACCCAGTCGACCGGTCTTCATGAGATCCGCTGCCTGAATCTCGTCATCCGATCGAGCGGCGACCAGGGCGGCAACGCTCTCGGCCTCCGCCAGGCCGATGCGTCCGCTCAGAAAGGCGCGTGCGGTGAATTCACCGGGTCGNGCANGACGAACATTCGCGCCTTGTGAAACACCATCCTCGAGCAGACACTCCAGAACGGTGGAGAGCAGTCTCGGGTTGCCGGGTACCTGCAGTTCGATCGTGTCATCACCGGTGTAGGAAGCGGGTCCCACGGAGACGATCATCAGCATCGGAACCGAGACGCGATCCAGTCGAAAACGAACAGCGTGTACACCTCTCCGGGAGGTGGTCACACCATCGACCAGTCGATGGCTGATCAGCCCGAAGGCCTCCTTGCCACTGCATCGAATCATCCCTCGAGCAGAACGCCCCGGTGGTGTGGAAATCGCCAGGATGGTTGAATCAAGATCCATGACACATCACGAGGAACGTCCTGGATCAGCCACGCTTCTTGCCACCGCGACCCTTGCCGCCCCGGCCCTTCTTGCCCTGTGACTTTCGATCCATCATCCGTGCATACGCCCTGGACTGCGGATCACGCCCAGACTTGGGGCCCGCAGCAGCAGCGCGTGCTGCAACCGTGGACGCCTCGGCCCGAACGGGCTTGAGATCCAGGTCCATCTTGTCGACCTGCTTGCGGATGTGACGACCTTCCAGAGTTCCCACGATGCTGGATGTCATGATGTAGAGCGTCAGACCGGACGGCGCGGTGTAGAGGAACAGTGGAAACGCCACGACGGTCATGATGCGGATCATCTTCTGCTGCATTTCCTGCTCAGGCGTCATCGCCGCATTCTGTGGCGTCAGATACTTCTGCTGAAGGAAGAAGAACACGCCGAGCAGAATCGGAAGCAGATTGATGCCGGACACGTGCCAGAAGAGGAACTCATGTGGTTCCTGGAACGTGTAGAAGAAGTGATCGGGCGCTGCCAGGTCCGCGAGGAACGGCCAACCATCGAACATCTGGAAGAAGCCCCAGAAAGCCGGCTCCTGTCGCAGGGAATAGCTGAAGTAGAGACCGGCATAGAGCGCGATCCAGATCGGCATCTGCAGAAGCATCGGAAGGCAACCGAGCATCTGGAACGGATTCAGCCCATGCTCCCGCATGAGTTTCATCTGTTCCTGCTGCATCTTCTTCTTGTCGTCGCCACAACGTTCCTTGAGACGATCCAGTTCCGGCTTGAGCTTCTGCATCTTCCGGCTGAACTTCTGCATGTTCACCTGCGACATGCGTGTGATCGGATGAAGCAGGAAGCGGACGATCATCACCAGAACGATGATGGCCATGCCCCAGTCGAAGACCACATGATCAGCGAGGAAGGTCAGGATCGAGAGAAGAAGATCTGCAAGCCACTGGAACGTGCAACACGCACAGAGCGTGAATCCTGAAATCTGATACAGGATCATGCCGCCCATGTTGAGCGCGACATAGGGCTCCTCAGTATCGAGAATCGCCGGCGACAACGGGCCTGCGAAGATGCCCATGCTGAAGTCGTGCTGAGCACCGGCTGCGATCGTGGTCAGCGGGCTGAACAATCCCGTCTCGACCAGAGTCTCATCACTCTGCTGATACAGGGTCCGCTCGATGCGACTGACGACGGATTCAAGGGATCGATTGCCCGTACCGTCCGGTGCGAGCAATGGATGAATGGCCATCGCGAAGTAGCGACTCGTGGAAGCGAACCAGGAGAGCGTGAATCCCTCTTCCTCACTCAGATCATTCGGCCAGAGAACGAAGTTCTCATCCTTGATCACATCACCATATTCCAGAAGCATCCCGCCATCGCTGATGACATCGGCGAAGTGGTCTGGATCCACGGCTTCGCTGAACTCGTAGCCGAAGCGGAAACGTCTTCGATCGAGATAGCGTGCGCGGTCCGGCATCAGATTGGGCGGGCCGTATTGCTGCCACTGCACATCCAGTTCGCGGCCACTGTGATTGATGACTCTCTGGTGCAACTTGATGTCGTACCCGTCATTCAGCTCGAATCGACGCAGGATCTCGAAGATCAGTTCACCCTGCTCATTCTCGATCTCGGCCTTGAAGATGCCCGGGCCAAGTGGTGACCAGTACCCCTCCCACAGAAGCTGAATGGGGCCGTCGTGCGAGATGACTTCATCATCCTCTTTCCACTGGACATGAATGCCACTGGCGCTCATGAGTGGAATGGTGATGTCATAGGCCTTCTGAGTCGCAGGATCCATGTACCGGATCTGCTGCTGCCTCTGCAGCACGAAACGCTCTGCATTGGACGGAAGCTCATACCCCTCCGTAGACCCCGATGCCTTGGCAGCGTAATAGGCATCCGCCTGCCTGCGAGCAGCNGCCGTCAACCAGATGTTCGAGAAGGTGATGCTTGCGATACCGGCGCCCTTGCGGGTCAGCAGCACTTCCATCTTCGCCTTCTCTGGATCCATCAGGCCACCCAGAACGATCGGCTCCTCTTCATCACTGAACTCGTGCTGTCGAACAACAAGGCCCTTCATGCTTCGAACCGGTCCGTCATGGACGGGAACGATTTCCTTCGGAGGTTCCGAATCCGTCTTCGGTGTTGCCGTTGAAACCGTGGATGGTTCTGCCTCGGTCACATCGCTCGCCGACTCCGGTGTCGTTGCCTGGCTGTCCTGAACGAGAGTCTCCTGAGGCGCCGTCGCGTTCGACTGCGGAGCCGAGGCCGGTGTTCTGGCCATCTTCGGAGAAAAGACGACCATGGCCACGACCAGGGCGGCAATGAACAGCACACCCAACGGCACCAGAAGGCGCAGTCGTCGGTTGACTCGGGGGCTCATGCCGGTGCGAGAAGGCGATGGCACGACTGGTTCACCGACCTTCCAGCAACCGATCACCAAGCCAGTTGTTCAGCTCGGGGATCGCGTAGATCTTTCGCGCAACGGCTTCAACGTCATACGCGAGACGATGAAACTCCACGAAACCCTCGTTTTCATCAAGGATCGCATAGCTGGCGCGTGGATCCATGTCACGTGGCTGACCGACGGATCCTGGATTGATGATCACACGCTCGTCATCCGTGAACCGGTACACACCACCGAGATCCGTCGGTGGATAGAACTCCGGTTCATCCGTGAAGACGCCGGGGACATGCGTATGACCTACGAGACAATGTCGATCGACAAGGTCGAAGACCTGCGACATCTTGACCGGTGAATTGATGGCATCCTCGGGGAAGATGTATTCGTTGATCGGACGTCTCGGTGAACCGTGGACGCACAGGAACGAATTGAAGACCGATCGCACCCTGAGTTGTCCGAGAAACTCCCAGCGCCGAACNGCTTCCTCGTCATTCTGTTCGCGATCAAACTGCGCACGTGTCCAGTACGCGGCCTGCTCGGCTGCAGCATTGAAGTTCGTCGGCTCGTAGAGTGCGCCGTAGTCATGATTGCCCAGCAGGGACCATTCGCATCGGCGTGCGATGAGCTCGACGCAATCGACGGGATCCGGGCCGTAACCCAGGATGTCTCCCAGACAGATGATCCGATCAACCTTGCGTTCGTCGATGTCCGCGAGGACAGTCGTCAAAGCCTCAAGGTTGCCGTGAATGTCGCTGATGATCGCGGTTCGCACCCGGCACTCCAGAGCATTGGGGACCCAGAAACAGGGAAGTCGGTGATGCTACGGGGCAGGTCTCGCGGGCGTCAACGTGGGGATGCCTCTGAAGCCAAGGAAATCAGGGGTTCGGACGTCCTGGATCTTGGGAAGCCTCCAATTTCGTCATTTAGGCGGTTCGAAAGCGACTGGGCAGGCATCCACACGATGAATAACATCCATTTGAATGGCATAAACACCCTTCTTGGGATNGTTTAGAGCGTTTCAGACTGACCCTCTCAATAGATTTCCACGAGTTGTCCACAGCCAGTGGATCGCCTAAACACCTGCTGCAACTCGCTTTGGAGCCTCTGGATGGCGATCTTCTCGGATCATTACAATGCCCGCCCCATGGGCCATTTGGAGCCCTGATCCCCCCTGAGGAGATTTCCCACGTGCCTAATGAGCAGCATTTCGACCTTGTCGTCATTGGATCTGGCCCCGGCGGATATGTCGGCGCCATTCGAGCAGCCCAGATGGGCATGAAAACCGCCGTGATCGAGCGGAATCGCCTGGGCGGCGTCTGCCTCAACTGGGGCTGCATCCCGAGCAAGGCGCTGCTTCATGTCGCAGAGGCCTACAGCGAATCCGTGACGCACGGCGCCGAGTGGGGACTGTCCTTCGACAAGGCATCCGTTGACTGGAGCAAAGTCATCGGAGGCAGTCGTGGCGCAGCTGACAAACTGAACAAGGGTGTCGGCTTCCTGATGAAGAAGAACAACATCACCACGATCGAAGGCCATGCCCGAATCACATCGGGACGTCAAGGTGATACGCCGTGCAGCATCGATGTCCTGAAGGCTGATGAAGACTACTACCACGGCAATGGTGCCGAAGCGATGTCGACGATCACAGCCGACAAGATCATGATTGCAACCGGTGCGGCGCCACGTGGACTTCCATTTGCACCATTCGATGGCAAGACGATCATCTCATCGAAGGAAGCGATGGTTCTGGACAAGCAGCCGGAGTCTCTCATTGTCGTCGGCAGTGGTGCCATCGGCATGGAGTTCGCGTACTTCTACAACGCGATGGGTACGAAGGTGACGGTCATTGAAATGATGGATCGCATTCTTCCCAATGAGGACAATGATGTCTCGAAGGAAGCGTTGAAGGCCTTCAAGAAGCAGGGCATTGAATTCCATGTCGGCGCAATGACGACCGGAATCGATGTTGATCCATCCGGCGCTACAGTCACGATCGCCGACGCCAAGGATGAATCCAAGACGCAGCAGCTGAAAGCCGAGAAGGTTCTCGTGGGCATCGGTGTCCAGGGTCGTTGTGATGGACTCTTCGCCGACGGGCTTGAGGTCGAGATGGTGAAGGGACACATCAAGACCGACTACATGGACGTCGAGGAGCCGACCTACGAGACATCCATTCCGGGCGTCTATGCCATCGGTGACATCATCGGTCCTCCATGGCTCGCACATGTCTCCTCGGAAGAAGCCGTGACCTGTGTTGAACGCATGGCAGGGCACCACACGCTCGGGGTGGACTACAAGTCCATCCCCGGCTGCACCTACACCTCACCGCAGATCGCGTGCATCGGGATGACCGAACAGGCTGCCAAGGAAGCCGGTCTCGAGTACGAGACNGGCAAATTCTCCTTCCAGGCCCTCGGCAAGGCCGTTGCGACAGGGGCTACGACGGGATTCGTCAAGATCCTGGTGTCCAAGCCCTATGGCGAGATCCTGGGTGCACACATCATCGGAGCCGATGCCTCGGAACTGATCCACGAGTTCTGCCTGGCCATTCGACTCGAGGCGACTGCGGAAGACATCATCTCGACGATGCATGCCCATCCGACCATGGCGGAATCCATCCATGAAGCCGCACTGGATTCGGAAGGACGTGTGATCAACAGCTGAGGCTGGTTCCTGCATGAAACCGTTATGCTGGCCGCATGGCGATCACATTCAAGGAACATGTCCTGCCCAACGGTCTGCGAATCACCGCGGAGATCGATCCCGATGCGCATTCAGCTGCCATGGGCTTCTTCGTCCGGACAGGCGCTCGTGATGAATCGACCGAGGACATGGGGGTCAGTCACTTTCTTGAACACATGATGTTCAAGGGCACCGAGTCCCGCTCAGGAGAGCAGGTCGATCGGGACTTCGACGATCTGGGTGGGCGCCACAACGCGTACACCTCCAATGAAACCACGGCGTTTCATGTCCACTGCCTGCCCGAACATCTCACACGAGCATCGGACATTCTCTCGGACATCATGCGACCCGCCCTTCGAGAATCGGACTTCGACGATGAGAAGAACGTGATCCTCGAGGAAATCGCGATGTACGACGATCAGCCTTTCTGGCGACTCTACGAACGCGCTTCCGAGGTCTACTACGGTGACCATCCGCTGTCGCATCGTGTCCTGGGAACGAAGCAATCCATCACGGACCTTCGATGCGATCGGATGAAAGCCTATTTCGACCATCGCTACAGTGCCGACAACACCGTCGTCGCGATGGCTGGAAAGCTCGACTTCGAGGAGATGGTCGCCTCCCTGGAGAAACAATGCGGCCACTGGCCCCGAACGGATACGGCCCGTGAATATCTGCCGATGTCGCACTCCGAACAGGCCTTCGTCGAACAGTGCGACCGGATCAACCGCGACTACATGCTCATGCTTGCACCGGCGCCTCCCGTTCAGGATGAGCGTCGTCATGCCGCCTCCCTGATGGCATGGATTCTCGGAAATGCCGATGGATCCAGACTCTACTGGTCTCTGATCGAAACGGGTCGAGCTGAAGCCGCGCAAGCCCAGTACGAAGGCCGTGATCGAACAGGGCAGTTCCTCACCTGGTGCATCTGCGACCCCGACGCCGCGGATGAGGTCGAAGCCCTCATCCGACAGGAGATCGATCTCCTGGTCGACTCCATCTGCGAAGACGATCTTGAACGTGTTCGTGCCAAGGCCGCAACGGGGATCACACTGCATGGCGAACTGCCCGCAGGTCGGATGCAACGGCTCGGCAGACTCTTCATGACGCAACCGGAATGGGTTCCGCTCGAAGAGGAACTCGATCGGATCTGCTCCGTGAGCATCGATGACATCAGGACGCTCGCGGAGGAATACCCCATGACCCCAGTGGTCACCGGACATCTGCGTGGTTCAGGATGATCGAATGGATGGCGATCAGGCGGCTGAACGCCAGGTCGCGACACCATTGCCGCCACGACGCTTGGCCGTGTACATCGCCTGATCCGCACAAGTCACCAGCATCTCGGGTGAATCGATCTCTGCCGAATCGGGATCGAATGTCGCCAGACCCATGCTCGATGACAACGTCATCTCACCGGTGATTCCACCTGGCGAATCAGCTTCGATGTGAAGTGGCGAAGATGCGAGTTCCGTCAGAATGTCCTCGGCCACTCTTCGAGCGTCTTCTTCAGAGCACCCTGGCAGAAGCAGAACGAATTCATCTCCACCGAATCGGCAGACCACATCCTCTCGACGAGCACGGTCCTGAAGAATGCTCGCCATGTGCTTCAGAACGGCATCTCCTACGGCATGACCGTAGCGATCATTGATCGGCTTGAACCGATCCGCATCACAGAACAGAAGTGACAGACACCGACCGTTCTCGGTCATTTCCCGGAAGAGCTTGGCGACCTCGAGATCGAAACCGGATCGACCGAGCACTCCCGTCAGACCATCGCGGTGCACCTTTTCCGTGAGGTCATGATTGCGTTGCTGAAGATCACGTGCGTGTCGACCCATGTTGAGCTGATGCTGGAACAGCTGTGCTTCGGCGCGAGCCAGAAGACGTTCCGGTGTCGTACTCGTATCGACACGAAAGAACGCTGACACGGCCTGCGATGCTTCGCGTGTGGATTCCATGATCTGCTGAGCCTGGCTGGCATCGATTCCGAACCATTCCCGTGCCAGGCGACGGTAGACACTGCTGGGGCGTGTCGGATTCGTTCCCGACAGGTCGGCTGCCAGAATGCCTGCCAGCTCGACAATGCGTGCCGCTTCCCGGTGCGGTCCCGTGATCGAATCGGAATCATGATGTCCGCGAATGGCCGCCACCTGCGATGCAGGCAACATCCACTGCTCCGCGACACTGGCACCGATCTCGGCATGGTTGGCCTCGAACAGATCCTGTTCCAGTCGACACAGTTCCCGATCATCTCCTCGCAACGCTTCGATGGCTTCGACGTACTGTCGACCGAACCGCTGATAGANCGCAATCATCCCGAAGTCCTGCATCAAACCCGCGAAGAAGGCCTCCTCGGGCTCCCAGTTGCCATGTCTTCTGGCGATTTCGCGTGCCGCGACTGCGGTATGAATCGAACGCTGCCAGTATTCGGAGAAATTGAAACCCTGCCGATCTCGTCCCTGCTCGTCAATGGTGTCAACGAGACTGAAACTGAGCACCAGGGTCTTCACGGTATTGAGTCCGAGGAAGACCATCGCCTGCTGGACCGTCCCGCAGGGACGCGAGAGTCCGTAGTAACTGGAATTGACCGTCCTGAGCACCTTGGTCGCCAACGCCTGATCAAGCTGCACCGTCTCTGCGATCTTCTGCAGATCGATCTCGGGCGCGGCGGTCATTTCAAGAACCTCCGCGGCAACAGCAGGCAACGTCGGCAGACGATGGCCAGCCAGGATTTCATCAACGACCTGTGTTCCAGGCACGATCCGGATCTCCTCGATCTCATCCCAGATCACTCCAACAGTGACCTGCACTCCGCCTATCGGTGCGTTCAGGTCACGTATTCAGCGTGATGCCTCAAGCTGTTGAATGCCGCATTGGACACCTTGAAAACAGCCGAGTTCTCGGACGCATGCTTGCCTCGGTCCGAGAAGGGCTCATCAACCGGGTCGGAGTTCCCGGAAGGCCCACTGCATCGCTTCCGGCGCCTCACCAAGCAATGATCGAAAACACACGGCCAGAAGTCGATTGGCTCGCGGTACGCCTTCAAGATCGGATGCGGCGCTCACGAAGTCGCCCTCCGAGATCGCACGCAGCAGATGGATCGTCTCTCGACGGACCTTGACGGCATCGCCGGACTGCGTCGTCTCGATGATGCCTCCCTGGAGCGGACTGAATCGAAAGACCTCCTGACTCTCGTCGACCGGGTCACCCGTACCGGCATCTCGATGAAGCTCGAGTCGATAGCCACAGGAATCCATCAGCCGCCACTGGAAGATGAGGGTTTCGATACCGATCCGATCCGGCTGGACGCAACCTCGCAGAGCGGAATCGAGGGCGTAGAACACCTCGGGATGCGGATCCTGCTCCTTCAACATCCGGTGGGCGAGATCCACCATGTAGATGCCCGCACGATTGGCGACCAGGTGCTGACGGGCTGCCCAATACACCTCGGACAGATGCCACTCGGTCAAGGTCGCAAGATCCTTGCCCACCTTGAGGATCATGGTGGCCTGACCGAGCGTGAGTGGATCAAAACCACCCGAAAAACGACTGTCAGACCGCTTCGAGCCCTTTGCAAGGCCACGCAGCAGACCATGTTCCAGCGTCAGGAGGCTGACGGTCTGGGACGTCTCGGAATAATCCCATCGACGGAGACAGATCGCGTTGTCGGTGATTCTGGGCACTGTCAGGATGCTAACACCAGAGGCGGAATGCGCCGAAACGACGGCAACTCGCCCTCCAGTACCGATATAGTAGAAGCATGGTCAGTGACGCAGGGAGGCGTGGACCGCGAATCATCGCGGTCATCAACCAGAAGGGCGGCGTGGGCAAGACGACCTCCGCCGTGAACCTCGGTGCCGCGCTCGCGGATGCCGGACTTCGAGTCCTGATGATCGACCTCGACCCACAGGCCCACATGAGTCTGCATCTTGGAGTCGATTCCACATCACTTGAACACACGGTCTACGACCTGTTCGTGGACGAGTCCTGCAAGGCGCAACAGGCCATCGTCCGTGTGGATGACAATCTGGATGCCATTGCAGCCGAGACCGACCTCGCCGCTGCTGAGTCGGAACTGGCATCCGATCCACGTCGCAACGAAATTCTTCGATCAAGACTCGAGAGCGTCTTCAACCGCTATGACGTGATCCTGATCGACTGCCCACCGAGTCTCGGTGTCCTGACCATCAATGCACTGTCCATGGCGACCGAGGTCTTCGTTCCCATGCAGGCGCATTTCCTNGCACTTCAGGGTGTCGGCAAGTTGCTGGAGACGATCGGCATGGTCTGCAGTTCCGTCAATCCGGGGCTTCAGGTGACAGGCATCATCCTGTGCATGCACGAACGTCAGACCATGCTCGCACGGGAAGTCGTCTCCGATCTCGAGAACTTCATCGAATCGTCGCGGGATCAATCCGTTCCATGGAGCCAATGCCGGGTCCTGCGACCGCCCATTCGCCGCAACATCAAACTTGCCGAAGCACCCAGCTTCGGACAGACCATCTTCCAGTACGAGCCGACGTGCCATGGTGCCAATGACTACCGGGCGCTGGCAGCTGACGTCATGGCGGGATGGTTGAAGACCAAGCCGTCCGATCAGTCAACCTCATCAACTGAAGACTCGGCTTGCGTCATCACGCCCACGGACACGACGCCGATGGAATCCGATCGTGACCGAGTCGAGACGGCCTGAACGGCGTCATCTCCTCCAGTCTCGACTGGCCAGGCCCTGGCGGATCCTGTTCGTTTTCTACTTCGTTCTCCTGACCATCGGGACTCACCTGCCCAGTACGAATCTGGTCGGTGAAGAGAGTGGCGCGCTTCTTCCGGACAAGCTCATCCATCTCTTCGCCTTCATGGGGCTCACGCTGCTGCTGTGGAGAAGTCGACTGCTCCCGCTGACGTGGCTGGTCCCTGCCGTGGTCGCCGTATGGATTCCTCTGGATGAGTGGACCCAGCGTCTCGCAGGCGAAGGCCGAACGGTTGCTCTGGATGACATGATTGCCGGATGGATGGGCGTGATCGCTGCAGGCAGTTTCATTCTTGCACTGTCACCCCTTGGTCCAGCACCACTGGCCGCCAGCCATCGTCGCATGATGTACATGGTCGATGTGATCGTGAGCGATGTCCGGGTCGGTCTGAAACTGATCGTCCTTCCCGTCCTCGTGTTCACCTGTCTGTTCATCGTTCCGTGGCTGATTGCATCCAACATGCAGATCGGACAGTGGATCTATCGCGAACCGGCCATTCTCTTCTTCATCGCCCTGGCCGTCTCGATCTTCGTCGGCATTGTCCTGCTCAACTCCAGAGTCAGGAAACTCGAACCCGAGATCCGAAAAAGCACACCGTGTTTCGATTGTGGAGAAACGATTCCACTCGACCATCCCGATTCGGATGGACATGTAAGCTGCCGCGCCTGTGGCAGCCTGTGTCCCGGATCGCAGTGGGAATCGTTGCGACTGCCATATTCACTGCTCGACAAGAGCGGGCGAACCCTTCTGTCATCCTGTGCGGGCATGCTTGCCGCCGTCCTCGTCTTTGTCGGTGGCCTGATGCTGGGACACCTTTTTCCGCCGATCAACTCCCTCAACATGATTCCATCATGGCTTGTGTTCAGTGCACTCATCGGCAGTGCCGTCCGACTGAACATCTTTGAAACCATGACGGCGAAGACCATGATCAGTCTTGGCTGGAACTGCCCGGGCTGTGGTTACGACCTGCATGCCGCCAGCCTGGAAAAGACGCTCAGAACATGTCCGGAATGCGGACGGATCTGCCAGGATTGGCGAAGCGCCTGTCAATCCCTCAAGAGAGGGTTCGAGCAGAACGCCAGAACGGTGATGTCCATGACCGCGCTGAGTCGGATCACGGGACTTGCCCGTGAAGCCATTCTCAGCCGGTTGTTCGGCACGGACGCCATTCTCAGTTCGTACTTCTTCGCGTTTCTCGTACCGAATCTCTTTCGTCGTCTCTTTGGAGAAGGCGCCCTCGCGGCAGCCTTTCTTCCAAGCTATGAACGATTGACGCGAGAACAACCGGAGATGGCCTCACGGCTCGCAACGGCGACGCTGGGTTCCGTCGCCATCCTTCTGGGCGCGGTGGTCATCATTGCGGAACTGGTCCTTGCCGTACTGCTGGCCTGGATCGACAACCCCAACGCCGCCATCTGGCTGCTCATGATCATGCTTCCGTACACGCCTCTGGTGTGCATGGTCGCCATCTTCGGCGCGATGCTGCAGGTTCATGGGCGATTCGGCCCGACTGCAGCCGCTCCGATCATTCTCAATGCACTGGTCACATTGGCGGCCATCGTGGGCGTACTCCTGCTTGGCAACAGTGATCCCCAGTCACGCCTGCTCGTGATCACCGGCATGGGAATCGCCGTCGTCATCGCCGGTGTCATCCAGCTTGCCTGGTCATGGATGGCGCTTCATCCACACGATCGCATCCTGTTCCGNCTTCAGGGTGTCCGTCCGCATCTGACGGACATGTTCCGCCGGGCGGGTCCCATGATTCTCGGGCTGGGTGTTCTTCAGGTGAATACGCTGATCGACGGGCTCATCGCCAGCTATCGGAACTACATGGGCACCTCCTCGTTCTTCGGTTGGACCTGGCCGCTTGATGAAGGCGCCATGGCCGTGCTCACTTTCGCCCAACGCCTGTATCAATTCCCATTGGGCGTCTTCGGGATCGCCATCGCGACCGCGATCTATCCCATGCTGGCAAGACTGTCCGACGACAAGACGGCGTTCGGTGACACGGTTCGACGTGGACTTCGCCTGGTGTTCTTCATCGGATTCCCTGCAAGCCTTGGTCTCATGGTCGTGGCCCGGCCATTGACGGGTGCGCTTCTCCAAGGCGGTGCCTTCGATGTCGACGATACGGACCGAGTCGCTTTCGTCCTGCTTGGCTACGCGTCCTGTGTCTGGGCGTACTCGATGATCCAGGTGATCACACGTGCGTTCTATGCCAAGGGTGACACGAAGACTCCCGTGAAAGTCGCCATCTCGGTCGTGGTGTTGAATCTACTGTTGAATCTCTTCCTGATCTGGACACCTCTGAGAGAAGCGGGACTGGCCTGGTCGACCGCCATCTGTGCCACCATTCAGGTCGCCATCCTGCTTCGAATGCTCAGACGCCATGTGGATCATCCACTTGACCGGTCAACCATGCCGTCGATGGCACGCACGGTCCTGCTGACGATCATCATGATCATCGGACTCCAGGTCGTCATGATGGTGATGCCCGTGGGACAGAGCTGGATGGATCAGGTTCGAATGCTCGCGATCCTCGTGGTGATCGGCGTGGTCACCGTGGGTGGTGGTGCCGCGATCATGCGAATGCCGGAATTGAAATGGGCGATGGGCGGTCGAACCTAGGCCTCGTCCAGTTGCCATGATTTTCCATCACGAACGACTGGTCGATAGAGCGTGTCCCGCTCTCTGGGTATGAAACCGGCTTCCCGAATAGCGCGATGAAGATCCTTCACCGTCGTTTCCTGATGCGTTCCAGCACCTTCAACCTTGGTGATGTCGTACCAGACGACTGTGCCGTCGATGTCATCGGCACCGCTCTGCAACATGAACTGCGCCATGTCGAGGGTGTGCATGATCCAGAACGCCTTCATGTGCGGAATGTTGTCGAGCATCAGCCGCATCACTGAGATCATGCGGAGATTCTCGAGGCCCATGGGCCCGGGAAGATGCTGCAACTCACTGTCATCGGGAATGAATGGCAGCGGAACGATCGTCTGGAACCAGCCCATCGTGGTTTCACCGGGCTGCGGAAGTCGACTGACGGGATACCTGGTCTCCGGCCCCGTGAGAACGACCGCATCCATCGTGTGTTCTCCTGGGTCCTGTTGCAGCTCGATTCCCTTGGAATCCGCCCAACTCGCCAAGGCATGATCCTGCTGTCGCCTCAAGAGCATCATGTGAGANAGACGCTCTTCGATGGTCTCCACATGGCCATAGAGCATGGTGGCGTTGCTGTTCAGGCCCAGTTCGTGTGCCGCACGATGAACATCAAGCCAGACATCACCTCGGATCTTGCCCTTGAAGGCTTCATCGTGCACTCGATCATCAAAGACCTCAGCACCACCTCCGGGCAGTGAACCGAGTCCAGCTTCCTTGAGATCACGAAGGACCGAAAGAATGCCCTCGTAGCCATCCCGTCCACGCTTGGAGATCCTGGCCAGATGCACGATTTCAACAGCGGTGAAGGCCTTGATGTGAAGAGTCGGCGCACAGGTCCGGATCTCTTTCATCATGTCGGTGTAGTAGTCGAACGGCAGCCATGGATGAAGACCACCGACGATGTGAACCTCGGTCGCGCCGGCTTCGACCGCACTCAAGGCCTCGCGTCTGATGTCTTCGAGCGAATGCTCGTAGGCGCCATCCTGATCCCGCTTCCTGTGGAAGGCGCAGAACGTGCAGGACAACGCACAGATGTTCGAGTAGTTGATGTGCTTGTTGACGTTGTACCAGGCAGTCGTACCGTGCATGCGACGCCTGACCTGGTCCGCCAGACTGCAGACGGTCCAGGCGTCCTTCGTCCGCATCAGGGTCAGACCGTCTTCGTACGACAACCGTTCGCCGGCCTCGATCCGGGCTCGGATCGGTACCAGCGCGGGATCTCCCGTGGATGGCACCGGAATCTGACTGGCTGAGGGAATCGTGGTCATGGCGACCCTTCATGGTACGCCAAGAGCAGCCGGCTGAGGAATAACCTGCCTGTTCCGAATAGTCCAGCGGTCATGATCTCCATGGAAGCGTCATGTTCGGTGCTGTCCTTCAGCATTCGCGGGAAGCGGTCGATGACACTGTTCGCGAGAGAGTCCAGAAGTCACGCACAGCCCTGCCCGCACCGGGCAAGGGAGGATTGATGGAAGATCGCCTGTCCCAAGCCACTCAAGGGGCTGATGGGGGGGGCAGCGAGCCCCGACGGAATCCAGCAACGCCTTCGCCGGCACCCGAAACCGATGTCCTCGGCATCCTCGAGGACATCGAATCGCAGTTTGATCGCCTCCGGACCATCCGAGGTGATCAGGTCGCTGCACTTCGTGAACTGGCGGAACGATCCGCCCGCCTGGAAGAGAAGAAGGTGGAGATCGATGACATCCAGGCACGACTGCATGAATCGCAGCAGGCATGGGAACGCACTCGAGATCAGCAGCAACAGGCCCTTTCTGAAACACAGCAATGCCTGGAGGCGGACCGGGACTCCCATCTTCGACGCGTGGAGCAGGACAAGGCGACCCTTGCCCGTGACCGCGCGACGCTCGATGAGGATCGAGATCGGCTTCAACGCGAATCAGATGCTCAACGCGCCACATTGGGAGATCTCCGCGCCGAACTGGACGNGTTCAGTACCGCGCTCGATGTCCGNTCCGAGGAACTCGNTGAAACCGCACGGGATCTTTCGAAACAGGAAACCGAGCTGAATCAGAAAATCGTGGAGCTCCAGGCACGGGAAGAAGCGTGGCTGGATGCCCTGGCTGCTGCACGAAGAAGCGTGAGCAAACGGGGTGCGTTCATTCTCCGGCAACGGACCCAGCTGCATCGATTCAGGACCGTCCGTGAATCCCAGACTCGCAGAAGACGTGGTCTGGAATCCGCGGGCAGACGGTATCGCCGGACCATCGAAGCCCTGGAAGNCAGAGTCCACACACAGGAATCTCGACTGGAGGAGGCCGGACGCAGGCTGCGGTCCTTCATGGAACAGCTTCGCGAGCAGGCGGACCTGGTGGAACGTGGCAATGCGGCCTTGGCACTGGTCGACCAGTTGGAAGGGCGAATTGAAGAACTGGAAGCAGCACAAGCGACCGCTCCTGCATCCACTGAGACAACCGCTCGCATTCGCGAACTCGAATCGGAACTGGAATCGACTCGCTCGCAGCTCTCCAACATGGAAAACGCCATGGATGACGAGCATGCTGAAGATCGAACCAGACGACTCGCGGAGATCGCACGACATCTTCACACGCGTCGAACCAGACTGAGACATCTGCGAAAAGCGATGCAGACCTCCCGAAACCATGGCCAGGACAAGCCGACGGCGGAGATGGTCACCAACAGACTTCGACAATCCGAACTCATCGAGCAGAGACAGCGTGAACTCGATGATGTCCGTCGGATCCTGGCCAATTCCGAAACGAAGATGATCAAGCGGTGGGCGGCACCTCGCTCCATCGTGCTGACGAGCTGGGCATTGCTTCTGATGATGATCATCGCCGCTGCCAGCTGGCTCAGCGCCGAACAGATTCGACCCGCGATCCGCACGGCATCGGTGGCGATCGCACCAAACAATCCAGGCGGTGACCCGCTCTCGACTGAAGACAATGAGACCTGGGCCGCATTCCATCAATCGCAACTGGCGCAGGAGGGATTCATCCGGGATGTCGCTCGTCGCTCCGCAGGACGAAAACTGAGTCCATGGGATTCACACGAGTCCGTGAAACGTCTGATTCAGAACAACATCACACTCGATACGGGCGAGCCGGGCAGATTGGTTCTGACACTCGCCGCCAATGATCCGGATCGTGCGGCTTCATTCCTCGATATTCTCGCAACAAGCATGGCGCTTGATTCCCAGCGATCCATCGCATCTCGACCCAACGGCCATGTCTCAAAGGTGCTGGATGATCGAACGGATGGGGGGGCGGTGCGTTACGCCAGAGTCGACACCGTGCCCATACGGGACGATCGGCTGGTCACGGCAGGCATCCTGTTCGCTGGTGGTCTGGTCCTGTCCTTCATGATCATGGGTGTCGTCTATGCAAGACTCATCCGGGCCAAGCGGATCTTCGAGCAGGATCACACCGAGTCGCTTCCACCCCCCACGCAACAGGTCCGTCCGATATGAAGTCGGCTGGTGGACCCCTGCGGCGCCTTTCCGAGTCGAGTTGATTCGATTGATGAATCGCCCATAAGTCGGTCCATTGACGGGTCGATGGTGATTATTGGAAGCACGACCTGAATGAACCCGTGTTTCCAGGGAGCACGCGATGATGTTGAATCGCCTGTACCAATTCAGTCGGGATCAGTCCTTGAAGGTCATCCCGTTTCCCGTCGAAGCGGCCCGGATCCTTCAGGGCCAGCACCAGAACATCACCTCAACCGGACGTGGCGCCGCCATCGGGATCAGGGACCGAAGGATGGATGTTCTGGCTCGTGAACTCGGATGCCTGGTTCACTTCGAACCGGATTCCGACGAACCCGAAGCGGCCTGATCACGGGCAGCGGACTGCTCGTCATGTGGAGTCGACTCACGAGAACGCTCGACTGGTGCCTCACCGATTGACGCGGACGTCATGACCCTGTCCAGGCAGGAACGACGGTAGTCTTCTCGACGTACGAACTCCAGTGAGTTCATGGAAGATATCCAAGCGGCTCGTGCCGAAACGTCCGGATCAATCAGGCGGTCGTTGACCTGTGATGGAACCGGTGTTCTGGCTGGAGCAGACCGCCGTGGATCTGCGGGCATCTGCATGTTCGGTTGGATCGCCGAGGCGGGGATCCGTTGATCGACCAGTTCCGCCTCGAGTCGCTGTTGGTCGACACGGTCCGAGAGCACCTGTCCAACGGGAACATAGGCGGCCTGTTGATCGGCAATTCTGGGAAGGACCTCCGAAGGACCACCGATGTAGTACGTCGTTCCCGCTGGAACAGTCGCCACCGCACCTTCCGGTCCGGATACGTAGAGCGATCGTGGGAACACCGCCCAAAGCCCGGCATTGCGCCGTACGTAATCCTGCTGACCGACTGGCAGCTGATAGAGCTCGCTGAAGCTGTAGGGTTCACGAAGACCATATTGAACCCACCGAAGACTGGTCGACAACGGTCCGTGATCGGCAACCCTTTGATCGACCGGCTGGAGACCATGAAGGGGCTCCTGCTGAGCGGATGCATGCCGGGCTGATGCGGCAAACGCAAGAAGCCCCATTGCTAGAATTCGTGTTTGAACAGATGGCATCCGCATGATCATCTCAAGCCTACACCCTGCATCGGCCATCGGCTTGGATTTCACCGCTCTTTCTGCCCGGACCGGCAGGAGAATTCCACATGACAGCAAGCACGATGCCCCCCTGGCCCCATACCGCAGTGGTGATGATCGGTGGTCAATCGCGACGCATGGGGACCGCCAAGCATGAACTGACCTTTGAAGATGGTCGAACGATGCTCGAGACGACCCTGGATCGCCTCCAATGCATGTCCGCACGGCAAATCATTTCCGGTCCCATGGACATTCAACCGGAGCGTGAACACGTGACGGATCTTCAACCGAACCGCGGCCCCATCGGGGCCATTGAATCTGTTCTGAAGTCGAACCTGGATGACCGCTATCTGTTCGTTCCTTGTGACATGCCGAGATTGACATCGGAGATGCTCAAGCGACTGGCCGATGCACTGGAACACGCCGAAGCCGTGGTATTCGAACAGGGACCTCGACCCGTTCGTCCGGTGCTGCCACTGGGACTTCGATGCTCAACCGCCGCCAATCTTCAAGAACTGGTCGAACATGAAACACCTTCGATCCATCGTTTCCTCGAGACCCTCCATGTCGCTGAAGTCCCGCTGATGGATTTTGAAATCGACTGTCTCCTGAATATCAACACACCTGAGGATTGGTCGACCTACCTCTCCACCCGCGAAAGCGGATGACTTTCGTGCGATCCGGGCAGGATTCAGACACATTGATGTTCCGATGGGGGTTTCACCGACTACCCTGTAGGACCAGACCTGACCAGGAGACCACGCCATGCCATCCCCCAGACGTGTTCTGATCACAGCATCCCTGCTTGCCCTGACCACGGCAACCGCATGCCAACACCATGCATCGATCGATCCACAGCCCGCTCATCCGATGGCAGATGGCCTGCCGAACGGAAAGACCCGTGGCACCATCGATCTTCCAGTCATCGATCTGATGCCGGGTGAATCTCGTCAGACAACCTTTGAAGCAACCATCATCGACACCACGACGTTTCCTGTCGTCGAGGAACGTACACCGGCTTGGCGTGGTGACACGAAACGACCCGGCACCCTGCTGCCTGCACACTCGCGCGACAAGTCGCTGCTTGAGAATACCCCCAACGGCTTGACGGCCGGCGGCACCACGGACAGGGTCAAGATCAATCCCGGCAAGCTCTTTCCGGCCATCGAGCAGACGGCCTGGTCCCCACCGGATCCAAGCGTTGCCGTAGGCCCCAATCACATCGTCGTGACGGTCAACATGGCCGTCGCCTTCTACGATCGGGAGGGGAACGAACAGTTCTTCTCCAACCTGGACAGCACCGGTGACCCGGGCTTCTTCGAAGATGTTGGCGCCGGTGATTTCACATTCGACCCGAAGTGCTTCTACGACCCCTTCATCGAACGCTATGTGATTCTCGCGCTCGAGGTCTACACCAGTGCCAACGAAGGCTGGATCACCATCGCCATCTCGGATGACGACGACCCCAACGGCACCTGGTACAAGTATCGAACGTGGGCGGTCATCAATCAGAGTGGCAGTGAATTCTGGCCCGACTACCCGGGACTCGGTTTCGACAGCAACGCCTTCTACTGNACGAACAACCTGTTCGGGTTCAGCGGCGGATTCGCCGGTGTGCTCTATCGGGTCTTCCCCAAGGCACCCATGCTGGTCGGCGACCCCGTGACCGTCACCGATCTCGTCGATGGCGGTGCCTCCTCCGTCCAGGTCGCCCAGTGTCTTGATCCACGCAATTCACCGCTGTTCGTTTCACGACAGAACCAGAACACGCTTCGTCTTCAGTCGATCAGNAATCTGCCCAGTGGCCCCGTGATCGAGACGGCATCCGTCGATGTCCCGGCCGCACAGAATCCCAATCAGGATGCACCCAATGCCGGTGGCGGCACACTGGACACGCTTGATGGCCGAATCATGAATGTGATGTGGCGCAACAACGGGTTGTGGCTCGCGCATGCCATCCGAGGAACGGGCGACAACACGAAGGCTCGCTGGTATCACATCAACGATGCGGGGTTCCCATTCCTGGGCAATCCGATCCTGATCCAATCGGGAGACATCGATCTGGGTGCCGGCAACTTCGCCTTCTTCCCGGCGATCGCGGTCAACGGTGTCGGCGATGCCGCCATCGTGTTCGCCAAGGCGGCCGCTGGAGAGTTTCCATCCATCCAGGCAACCGGTCGACAGGCCGATGATCCTGCTGGAACCATGGGAACACCGGTTCAACTCGCGATCGGTGATGCCGGCTCCGATGGTCGGTGGGGCGACTACTTCGATATCACGGTGGATCCGAACAACGACTCCACCTTCGTGATGATCGGCGAATACGCCCGTGACTTCGGATGGGCTACCTGGGTCGGAACCCTCGAGGTGTCCTGTGCCGGTGATGTCAACGATGATGGAATCGTCAATGTCAATGACGTCCTCAGCGTACTGGCCGCATTCGGTGGGCTCGGATCCGGTGGAGATGCCAACGGCGATGGCACCGTCGACGTCAACGATGTCCTGATCGTGATCTCCAACTGGGGTGACTGCAGCAGCCCATGACTCCGGATGACAGCGGAGGCGGACTCAGTTCGCAGGTGAGATGGTCGCGACAATGCCCTTGAAGGCCGGTGTTCTCGACTTCGGATCCACGGAACGCGGCACGATGATGTTCGCTTCCGGGTAATACATGGCGGCGTTGCCTGATGGGACGTCGAATGTCCGCGCAAGCACCGTCATGCAACCGGCCTCGGTGCGAACATCCACTCGGCTGTCTTCAACCAGGCCCATTCTGGCCATGTCATCGGCATTCATGAGGATGATGTCACGTCGATCCTGTCCACGATAGAAATCATGGTCTTCATACACGACCGTGTTGAACTGGCCTTCACTCCGCATCGTCATCAGTCGGACCTGATCGGAGGCGATCTCAAGGGGTGCATCGGGAATGATCGGATGGACGACCGCCCGCCGATGTTCCGTGGCGAAGAAGGGTTCATGAAAGGTCCGCCCCTCGATCTGAAACTCTCGATCACGCTTGGCGGTCGAATCCACATCGATGGCCCCGTATCCCGGAACGACCTGCGCAATGGTGCTGCGGATGGAGGCATGATCGCGCATCTGTTTCCAGTCCACCGGTGAAGACGCGCCCATCACTCGATCGGCGATCTCCGCAATGAGCGACGTCTCGGCACGGGGGCCCTGATGACGAACCTGACCGCCTTCACTGAACCGGACGTAGTTGAACATGCTTTCCTGGGTNGTGNCCTGGGTTTCCTCATCCCGGGCCAGGACCGGAAGCACGATGGTCTCACGACCACGCCCNTGAACATGTCCGAGGTTCATGGTGGTATTGAAGTGAACGATCGTATCGATCGAAGACAACGCCTCCGAAGCGAATGCATGGTCGGGATTGGAACCCCACAGGTTGCCTCCGAAGCACCAGGCCAGACGCATGTTCCCAGCTCGCGCCGCTTCCATGCAGGCCAGGGTGTCGAGGCCCGGACGACTCGGCAACGTCACACCGAGCGTCTTCTGAAGCGCTGCCAGATACGGTGTCTTGAGTTCAGGCACCACGCCGACGCTTCCGATGCCCTGGACATTGGAATGCCCTCGCAACGGCATCAATCCCTTGCCGGGACCGCCCAGCATGCCTCGGGCAATGGCCATGTTCGCAATCTGCTGNACGTTCTGGACACCATTGCGCTGATGCGTGATNCCCATCGCCCAGCAGAAGATGGTCGAACGGGAGGATGCATAGAGATCCGCNATCCGGTCGATCTCGGCGCGCGCAATGCCACTGGCCTCCGTGATCTGNTCCCATGACAGATTGGANATCACTTGGACCAGTTCATCCCAGCCCTGGGCATGATGCGTGACGAAGGATTCATCGACAGCGCCTCGCTCGATGATCGCCTTCGTGATACCGGTCATCAGCATCGCATCACCACCGATGTGCGGCTGCACGTAGAGATCNGAGATTCTCGTCGCACGCAGCATGCTTCGAACACTGCTGGGAACCTTGAATCGATCGAGTCCGATCTCTCTGAGTGGATTGATGACGATCACTCGACCACCGCGTCGTTTGAGACGCATGAGCGAACTCATGAGCCGAGGATGGTTCGATGCAGGATTGGCGCCGATCAGGAAGACCAGATCGCATGCCTCGAGATCCTCGAGTGTCACCGTGGCTGTCCCCGAGCCGGTGACGCTGGCCAATCCGACACCGGACGCCTGATGGCAGTAATAGGAACAGTTGTTGACGTTGTTGGTCCCCCAGAGTCTCGCGAAGACGTGCAGGAGGAAGGCGGCTTCGTTGGAGGAGCGACCACTCGCATAGAAGAACGATTCATCCGGCGAGACCGAGGACATGGCATTCACGATTCGGTCGATCGCTTCGGACCATTCGATCGGCCGATAGGCCAGATCCATCGGACCGGCGATCATCGGGGTCGTCAGTCGACCGAGTCGCTCCATCTCGCGAGGCGTCATGCGGCTCATCCGATCAAAGGAAAGATCGGCGATCATCTCCCGGGTAATGGCCGGCTGAAGATCGGCGCCCATCGCCTGGATGGATTTCTTGCAGACCTCCGGGAAGTGCCCCTTTTCATTGACCATGCCGCCACGTTCGCCGCCCATGCCCAGTGCACAGGTCTTGCAGGCGTTTCGACTGCGTAACGCACCCCACATGCGACGAAGTCCACCGACCGCCCGAGCCGTTCTCAGGCTGTAGGCAAGTGCGGGCCATCCTCCACCATGTGCGGGTCGACGTGGCATGACTGTGAACACTGTATCGCTTCGGAGGAGATTTCAAGAGCCTGATAGCATTCCTGCATGTCCGATGACCCCGTCCATCCCGCCGCCACCGGTCCGAACTCGGATCGGCTCACGGGTCGACTGCTTCTGGTTGAACCCGACGAGCTCGTCCGTCGCATGTTGGCCATGAGCCTGCATGGTCTCGGTCATACGGTGCTCACTGCGGAGGACCTCTCGACCGCTCAGCAGGAGATCCAGGAGGACCGTTTCGATCTGGTCGTTCTGGATGCTGATTTCACGGATGCCCTGAACCTTCTGGACTGGCTCAAGGAGCAGGATTGTCCGACACCCGTGATCGTGACATCGGCTCGGGAAAAGACCAACCAGATCGTGCGGGCATTCGATCGGGGTGCCGCGGACTATCTGACCAAGCCGATCAACCTGTCCGTGATGGCCGCTCGGGTCCAGGCCATCCTGCGACTGATGGCCGATCCGGAGGACACCCGCAGTCAGATGCGGCCACTGGATGCGCTCCGCGTCATCGATCTTCCAGCGATCGATCGGCAGCTCGAACAGGTCTCGAGCGGTGGCGGTGGTGCCGCCACGTTGCTGGCCGTCAACGACATCCTGCGCGACGTGCTCAAGGCTGAACGTGCGTCCGTCTTTCGATATGACGAAGATCGACATGAACTGCTGACGGTGGTCGCGCATGGTGATGATGATGAAACCGAAGACTCGCCACTGATCCGGATGAATGCGGATACGGGACTGGCTGGCGCAGCGTTGCGACTGAACCGGATGCTGAACATTCCGGATGCCTACGAGGATGACCGGTTCAATCAGGAGTTCGACAGAAAGACCGGCTTCAAGACGCGCTCCGTGCTCTGCTTCCCACTTCACGATGAAGACAACAAACCCATCGGCGTCGCACAGGTCCTGAACCATGATCACGGACCGTTCACGGCCGAAGCGGAAATCATCGCAGGCCAACTGGTCACCCGCTGTGCCCACGCGTTGTCAGCCGCATTCTTCGACGACCCGGACGCCATGAACCTGGCGGCCACGATCGTGGCCAAGTCACCCATCCTCCTCGAAGACACGCTCGTGATCGACAGCGGTGACCAGGACAGTCCGGTGATCGTTCCCGATCCGAGCCAACCGATGTCGATGGTCGGAACCTCCCTGGGACGCTACCGACTGCAGTCGATTCTGGGTTCCGGCATGCAGGGTGTCGTCTTCAAGGCGTCGGATGAACTGCTCGAAAGAGACGTCGCGATCAAGCTGCTTGGTCTGTATTCCGGTCGCATCGAGCACCTGCGATCACAGTTCATGAGCGAAGCCCGCTCGATGGCCAGACTGAACCATGCGAACACCGTTGCGATTCATGATGTCGGCGAATACGAAGGATCGATGTATCTCGTGATGGAGCTCTGCAAAAAGACGGTCGGCAGCTGTCTCGAAGACAACTCGAAGATTCCCTACCAGCAAGCGCTGGAGATCACGAGGGACGCCTGCCTCGGACTGTCCGCAGCGCACAAACGAGGCATGATTCATCGTGACATCAAGCCCGACAACATTCTTCTGGATTCCGATGGAACCGGAAAGCTCAGCGATTTCGGTCTGGCCATGGCGGCCAACACGACCGATGTCTCCGGTGACAACCGCATCGTCGGGACGCCGCACTACATGAGCCCGGAACAATGCAGGGCCAAGCCGGTCGATCATCGAAGTGATCTCTACGCCCTTGGCGGCACCTTCTTCCACATGCTCACCGGATCGCCGCCCTTCGGACATCACGACCGATTGAACGCCGTCCTGCGGGCCCAATGCACCGAAGCGATCCCGGACCCGGGCCAGAACAATCCGGATGTACCGGAAGACTGCACGGCTGTGATCCGGATGTGCATGGCCAAGCAGCCTGCAGCTCGATACCAGAGCGCTCAGTCCCTTCTGGAGGACATCCAGGCGTTGCTGGATCGCGTCGAGGTCACCTGAACAGGCGATTCAAGCTATCCTGATGTTTCGGAGCCATACTGGTGTCCGAAACGGAGCCAACCGACTTGTCCACACCAAGCGAATTCAGTACGACCGGCACATCCCTGTTCGTGAACTTCGAACAGGATGGCAAGGTACTCATCGCTCGCATGGTCGGGCCCAACATCGGTCAGCGCGAATCCGAAATCATCACGGCCGGCTTCGAACGGGCACTTGAAGCCGACAGTGGTTCGACTCACCTGCACATGGACATGACCGAAGTCGCGTTCCTGAACAGCATGGGAATCGGCATGCTTGTCGATATTCGCAACAGGACGTCCGCCAAGAAGATGAAGCTTGTTCTGGGTGGTGTTCGACCTGAACTCGAACAGCTGCTCAAGATGGTTCGTCTCGACAAGCTCTTCAAGCTCTGCACCAACGACAAGCAGCTGGAAAAGGCACTCAAGCGCTGAGATCGCTCAGGAGCCTCCAGGCTGCTTCGACATGCGACCGTGTTGTCCGCCATTGACCGACACAGAATCGAATGACGAAACGACCGTCCAGGACGGCGTGACTCAATGCCAACTGGCCGGTGGCATTCGCCTGATCCATGACCTGACGCGTCCGATCGTCTCCATCCACNTGTGAAAAACACACCAGAGAAAGAGGACTCGGGGCCGCCAGTTCGAGGTTGGGATCCGCTTTGATCCAGTCCACCAGTTCCTGGACCATCGCCACGTGTTCCCGCACCATCGACTGGATCCCTTCGATCCCGTAATGCCGCAGGACGAACCACAGCTTCAGGGAACGAAAACGTCTGCCCAGAGGAATCTGCCAGTCTCGGTAGTCGATGACATGACCCGCATCGGTCGCCTTGTTGCGGAGGTACTCGGGCAGAATGCTCAGGCTGTGAATCAGGGCCCCGCGATCAGCCACCCACAGGCAGTTGCAGTCGAAGTTCACCAGCATCCACTTGTGCGGATTCATCGTGTAGCTGTCTGCCTGTTCGCATCCCGCCTGGATCCAACGAAACTCCTCGCAACAGGCCGCTGTTCCGAACATGGCCGCATCGACGTGGAGCCAGATGCCGAACTCGCGACAGATCTCGAGCAGATCCTCGATGGGGTCCATGGCCCCGGAGGCCGTCGTGCCGGTCGTCGCACTGACCAGGAAAGGCGTACAACCGGCAGCGATATCCGCCTCGATGGCTTTGCGCAGCGCCTGCGGTTTCATGGCGTAGGCTTCGTCGACATCGATGAGGCGAAGGTGATCCCGACCCATGCCGATGATGCCGGCCGCCTTCTCGATACTCGAGTGTGCCTGGTTGGATGTATAGGCCGTCAATGGTCCGGGACAGGCGGAGACCCCTTCACGAGTCGACTGACCATCGGTGATGCGATCCCGCGCCGCGATCATCACGCAGACCGCAGCAGAACTCGCCGTGTCCTGGATGACGCCACCACCGGTACCGGTCGAACGGAATCGGTCGCCGAGTCCAAGCAGTTCGGCCATCCAATCCAGCATCCGGGTTTCCATCTCGGTACAGGCCGGACTTGTTGACCAGAGCATGCCCTGAACCCCCAGGCCACTGGAGATGAAGTCCGCAAGGATCGATGGACCAGACGAGTTGGATGGAAAATAGGNAAACCAGTTGGGCGACTGCCAGTGGGTGATTCCCGGCATCACCACGGATTCCAGATCAGCCATCACATGTTCGAAGGGCTCGCCCGTCGATGGTGGCGATGGGGGCAGCGAGGAGGCAACGTCACCCGGCGCCGCCTGCGACAGCACGGGCTTCGACTCGACCTCAGCCAGATAATCCGCGATCCAGTCGACGACTTGATGGCCGTGTCGCCTGAAGTCCTCAGGATCCATGTGCGGTACGTTCGACATGATGGCTCAGACCGGTACGGCCTCAAGGGCTTCCTGGACATCATCCATGAGCAGCTCCATCATGCCGGGCCCGAAGTCGAAGCGAAGTTCAGCCGCCTCGAAGAGCTGAGGCAACGGCTTGGAACCGCCGAGGGCCATTGCACGCCGATAGTTGGCCAATGCACGATCAGGATCCCTGCGGTACTGGGACCACAACTGCAAGGCACCCAACTGGGCGATGCCGTACTCGATGTAATAGAACGGAACACCGAAGAGATGCAACTGCTTGTGCCAGAACTTGGCACGTTGGTCCTCGAAGCCGGACCAGTCGACATCGGGGCCGAAACGGGCATGCAGTTCGAGCCAGTAGATGTCCCGCTGATCCCGGGTGTGATCCGGATGCGTGTAGATCCAGTGCTGATAGGCATCGATGGTCGCAATCCAGCAGAGCGTGTTCACGATGCCTTCGAGATGCTGACGTCTGGCGCGATCAGCTTCCTCAGCCGTATAGAACTCATCCAGGAAGGGATGTGCCAGGAGCTCCATGCTCATGGACGCGACTTCTGCAAACTCGATGGGTGCATGGCGATACGCCACCAGCGGTTCCTCTTCGCTGAGCATGGAATGGAAAGCGTGCCCGGCTTCATGAACCATGGTCTCGACATCACGCTGCAGACCCGCGGCATTCATGAAGATGAAGGGGATCCGTCTGCGATCACGGTTGTACTGGTATCCACCCGGCGCCTTGCCCTTGCGGCTGTCCAGATCAAGGCAACCACCTCCACGCAGTCGATCAAAGAGGGTTCCAAGACCTGAATCCATGCGATGGAAGAGGCCGGAGGTCTTGGCGACGAGATCATCCGCACCCTCGAAGGGCAGAAGGGGTGAACGCCCCTTGATGTCGACCTCGAGATCCCATGGCCTGAGCGTCGAGAGCCCCAACGCACCCTGTCGTTGTCGATTGGTCGCATGCTGCAGAGGCACGCAGAGTTTTTCGACTCCCTTGTGGAAAGCCTCGCAATCAGCGGGGGTGTAGTCGAACCGATGCATCGCCTTGAACATGTAGTCGCGGAAATCCTCACAGTCCGCGTTCAGTCCGATGCGGTTGCGAACCGCAACCATCTCGTCATAGATCCCGTCGATGGCTTCATGATCCTGGAATCGACGGTTGATGGTGGCGGCCCAGGCTTCACCACGAGTCTCCCGATCATTGTCCTGAAGGAACTTGCCCATCTGCGGCATGGTGTATTCCTCGCCACGGAACTCGACGGACATGGCGCCACAGATCTCGTCGTACTTCGTTCCAAGCTCCGTGTCCTGGGTGCTCAGAGGGATGTTCTCTTCGCGGAAGATCTTCACATCCGCTTCCATGTTGCGTACCAGAACGCCGTAGCGTTCCTGGTCGAGATCATCGACGAATGGACTCTGCACGATTCGACGATCCAACTGGAAGCCGGCTTCCTTCAGAGGAGGCTGAACATCACGGACATGATCGAGATATCGCTTGGTCACCGATTCATCATCCGTGTGACAGGTCATTTCGATATACAGATCCGCCGCGCCTTCGCTGGCCGCCGCATCGAGTTCACTGCGATCGAGCAGCAGGGACTCGAGACATCCGGCACACGACAGAGGTCGTTCCTGAAGACTCTTGTAGAGTGGCTCCAGCTGGTCCCACTGGGTCGCATCAAGCGTTGCGGGGACAAGATCGTTGGGAGGGGGATAGGTACTCATGTCGGCTCCTTCTCTGGCATGCGGTCATGCCGTGGACGAAGGCACCACCATACCGGCTTCCTGCCCGGCTGCCGATACGGAAACCGCTGGCAGGCCGATCTTCGACTGGATGGCTTCCGCCATGGCCTCGGATTCCATGGCATTCCGGCAGATCACGAACAGAGTCGATCCGCTTCCACTGACATGGACCGGTGCATTCACGAGTCCTGCAATCGCCTCGCGATGACCCGCCAACTCGGGGGCCACGGCCATGGCTGGGCCGGCCAGGTCATTGAAGAGAGTGTCACCGGTGATCTCGGAAGCAGAGAGTGTTCTCACCCGATCACTGTCCACACCGGGGGCACCGACTTCATCAAGGGCCTTGTAGACCTGTGCGGTATCGCATGACAGGCCAGGCAGGATCAGGACCGCATTCAAATCAGTGATGTCATCGAGATGTTCAATGGATTCACCAAANCCCTGGACGATGCCAACGCCGCCTGCGACGAGAAATGGAATATCCGAACCGAGACCTGATGCGACCGCTTCGAGTTCCTCTCGAGGAAGATCCAGCTCATGGAGGGCATTGATGCCACGCAGCATTGCAGCTGCATCACTGGATCCGCCACCCAGACCGCCTCCCAGAGGAATGCGCTTTTCCAGTTTCATCTGGATCGGCAGCGGTCGATTGAGATGTTTCTCCAAAGCAAGGTGTGCTCGTACGGCCAGGTCCGACGTCACAGGCCAATCGATATCAGGCTTCTGCAGCGCATCCTCGTGCCAGAGGATGGCGTACCGGGAGATGGAACCGGCGTCGAGGCGAGTCAATTCCATGTCGTCACACAGATCGACCGTGATCATCCACGAACTGATGGGATGCATGCCGTTTTCGGCAGGCGGACCCACGGACAGGGCTGCATTGATCTTGGCGGGGGCCTTGATGAGGACTTTTCGACTCATGTCACCTGACAGGATACGCTCTTGCGGACAAGTCACCACGATCCACTGGAGAAACAGGCATGAGTATTCCCTGCACGACCACGTTCACNTTCGATGGCTACAAGATCACGGAGTACAAGGGCCTCACACGTGGAATCATTGTTCGGGCACCGACCATCGCACAGGGCATCATGGGTGGCCTGAAAAAGATGGTCGGCGGTCGCATCGGCGCCTACAAGGAGATGTGCGAATCCGTCCGTCGCGAAGCACTTGAAGAGATGCTGCAACATGCCCAGGACATCGGCGGGAATGCAGTCGTCGGACTGCGGTACGAGTCCTCCGAGGTCGCAGAAGGCGCAACTGAAGTCCTCTGTTACGGAACAGCCGTGACCATCGTGCCTGAATGAGTTGAATCAAGCCGAAGGTTCCGGTCTCGGCACCTTCCGAATCAGAGGCATGTCGTCCCCCCAAATGCCATAAATCGCATGGGACCACGGTCCTCTCAGAGCGGTTTTACGGGATTCATATCTCCATCAAAAAGATTCCATTAGACCCCCTTCACAGTCCAAATAGAATGAAGACTGGACATCCACTGGAGGAGGAACGGGGTATGAAATGGTTGATGNCGTTCGTGATGAATGTGCTCCTGCTTGGTGCGATCTGCGGGACCGCCAATGGTGAGTACTGGTTCGTCGATGATGATGGACAACAGGACAGCCAGGCCGACTTTTCAGTGATCCAGGATGCGGTCGATGCCGCATCCAATGGAGATGTCATCTTCGTCTGGCCCGGAACCTACGCCTCGACCGGATCGGTCATCAATTTCAAGGGCAAGCGGATCAGGATCCAATCCAACCCGAGTCTTGGCGGAGCTGCCGTCACGGTCCTTCAGAATCTGGGTGAGACATCAGCTGTCGTGTACGAAGGCAATCAACCGGGGAGCGGCCGGGAGCTGGACGGCTTCACCATCGTGGGCGGAACAAGTGGAATCCAGACCTTCTTCTCACTCGATGTCTTCAACTGCATCATCCAAAACAACCAGAGCGGCATCAGATTCAACGATATTCTGGGCAGTGCCGAGATGAAAGTGGACAACTGCATCATCAGAGGCAATATCGGTTCCTTCCCTGGTGCGGGAATCGATATCACAGGTGGCCCTGTTGACATTGTGAACTGCGAGATCTACGACAACATCGCCCTGGGTACGAATCGTGGCGGAGGCATTCATATCGGCGGCACCTCTTCGATCGTGACCATGACGGGGTGCCGTATCCGAAACAACAATGCGGGTGCAGGCGGCGGCTTGAACATCCAAGGAAATAACTCGGTCATCACGATCGAGGATTGTGAAGTCAAATGGAATATCGCACAGTCACAGGATGGCGGAGGCATTCGCAACAATTCGAACGGTGAACTCAGCATCACCAACTCGACCATTTGCGAAAACCTGCCCCAGAACACCTATGGAAGTGTTCCCCTTGATGAATCGAACTGCGTGTCCGATTCCTGTAATGATCAGGATGAGGATGACATCATCGACGCCTGCGACACGGACACGTTCCATGTTCCAGATGACTTCCCCACGATCCAGGAAGCGATCGATCATGCCAGTGACACCGATACGATCGTTGTTTCAGCTGGTACCTACACAGGCACGGGTGATTCGGTCATCGATACCAAGGGGAAGGCCATCACCATCCTTGGTGAACAGGGAAACGGGGATGTGGTACTCGATGGAGAACATCAGCGGAGAGTCGTCGTCTGCACCAATGGGGAAGACGAACACACGATCATCAAAGGGTTTCGTATCACCAACGGATACAGTGCCGCTGGAAGTGGCATCTACTGCCATTCGAGCAGCCCGCTTGTCAGTGACTGCATCATCACCGGGAATGACGCCGTTTCTTCGGCAAGTGGCGCCCTCTACGGAGGTGGTGGCGTCTACGGCTACAACTCCAGCCTGAACCTCAGCAACTGTCTGATCACGAACAACTCCTGTGACTACATGACCGGCTCAGGAGGTGGAGGTGGTGGCATCTGTTTCAGCTTCAATCTGTTCGATCAAGCGTCGCCTCGAATCGAAAACTGTTCTATTCAGCTCAACTCCGGAGTCGATGTGGGTGGTATTCAGGTCTCACAAGACTCTCATCTGACGATTGTCAACAGCGATATCCAGAACAACACCGGCACAGGAATCAAGGCAAGCGCATCAACGGTCTCGCTTGAGGGATGTGATATCTCAGGACAGGAGGCAGGCGGCGTATCGATCCATGCATGGGGCATCGAGTCGCCAACCGACATCATCGACTGCACGATTCAGCATAACGGGAATGGACGTGGTCTCCATTTGGAGAACGTGATTTCCGGTCGCATCGAGAGCTGCCTCATCGCCAACCACAATGCATCATCGATGAATGACGGCGGTTATGGCGGAGGACTTCGCATCTTGCACAGCGGCAGTATCTCTCTCAAGGACTGCATCTTCCGGGACAACACCGCCCTTTCGGGAGGCGGCCTGTCGGCAGGCTCTGAATCCATCAGCCTTATCGAGAATTGCACGTTCACCGGAAACCGTGCGGAGGGCACTGATTTCTGGACCGGAAACGGTGGTGGGCTTGCCTTTGGAGGTGGGAAGCTGATCAACTGCATCGTCAGCAACAACACGGCTTCGCAAGGTGGAGCGGGACTAATCAGTGGGGGTGATCTGGAATTGATCAACTGCACGATCGAGTCGAATCAAGTTGAGGATTTCGATTACCAGCCCGCGATCAAATGCTGGACAGGTGACGTGATCGTGACCGATTGCACCCTCAGTGGAAACGAATCCCTGAAGGCTGGACCAACTGATCTTGCAATCAGGAACACATACACCTTCACAGGTGTGAATTCCATAGAGGGACCGGTCAGAGTATGGTCTGGCGTCATGCTGTTGGACAGTACGACGCAAACAACAGTGGGTGACCTCGTACCCATGTGGTCGGCTGCGGATGATGTGAACCTGCAGTTCGATCTCGATCTTCCCGATGGGAATACCCCCTTGATCTCCAACGGCACCATCGCATCCGGTGGCTCCCTGAGCATTCAGAACGCGAGCAACAGTCTCCAGGAAGCTGCCATTGGCGATCTCTATCCTCTGATTCAGGCTGATGTCGCCAGTACGAACTTCGGAAGCATCGTCTTTCCCGCCTTGCCTGCAGGTCGAGGCCTGCAAATCATCGAACAGAATCAACGAGGTGACTCTCGAGCGGTTGAGATTGCGGCCGAAGTGATCGAAGTGGATACCCCTGATTTCGGCAACCCGCTTTCAGGCGATCTGGATGCCGTCCCATTGGAACTGAGATCTGGTGACGTCGATGGCGATGATCGTGATGAACTCATCGTTATGTTTGATGGAACTCCTGGTTTCATCGTCGTATACGACATCCAGGAAAACGGTCCACCTGTGGAACGGACATTCCTGACGATCTCAGTGGGAGATACACCGGTCGACATGGCTGTTGCCGATATCGACCTCGATGGTGATGATGATGTCCTGGTTGCGAATCAGGGCAGCAACACGATCAGTGTTCTCAACAGCACACCAGGTGCCTTCACCCAGATGACCATCCCGGTGACCTTTGGGACGCTGACCTGTGTCAGTGGAACGAATTGGAACGGCAATTCGCAACTGGATGCCGTGATCGGCCTGGATATCCCCGGCACGTCGAAAGACGAGTTTAGATTGATCCTCGACCTGATGAGTGGCGGATCGACAGGGCCTATCTTCACAATTCCCAACGCTGAGATTGACGACAACTTGTACACGGATGTTCCGACGACCGTAGAAGGATCCGATCGCAATGGCTGGGGTTTCGTCGGCGGCACCGAGAAGGGCCGTGTGCTCCGTGCCCAACCGGGAAGTACGACACTGACGGCAGTCCTTTCCCTGGAAGACAACAACTCATCCATCAGCGCCATCGTTGTCGAGGATCTGGATGATGATGGAGGCGATGGTCTCCTTGATGTGGTTGCTGCTTCAGCGGATCGCGGCTTCCTCTACCTCTTCGAGGGTCAGACGACTGGATTGAGCAGCAGTATCCCAGTGAANGTACAACTGCCCGTGGAAGATCTCACCGCACTTGACGCCGATGATGATGCTGATGTCGATTTCATCATGGTCGCACCTTCGTCCGTTACGGAACCGATGGTCCTGCTTCGCAACGATGGTACGACCACAAGACTCCGCGGACTGGCTGGTCGGACATGGTCGAAGCAGACGCTCGCAACCAGCACTACGCCGACCAGCATCGCATCCGGAAATCTTGAACCAAAGGACGAAGAAGACGATTGGGTCATTGCAAGCGGTGTATCAGCAGGCCTCAGGGGATCACAAGGAAAGATCGAACAGACCGTCATCAATCTGATTGCACCGGATTGCGCTGCTGACATCAACGGTGACGGAGTGGTCAACATGAATGATCTTCTGATCGTTCTCGATCATTTTGGCAGTTCTGGAGAGGGCGATATCGATGGTGATGGAATCATCGGGTTGCACGACATCCTCGTACTTCTGGCCAGTTATGGATCCCAATGCTGATTGAATGAGTTCTCGCGGATGCGTGTGACAAGCCGCCCCTTGATCGCCACCTGCTAACCTAGTTCCCATGGGTGAGGGCTCCCGACAACCAGACGAAAAACCTCGGCCCGACGGCAAGACCGTCATCGGTCC
>PAAJ01000024.1 GCA_002702575.1 Phycisphaerae bacterium
GACGAGGCTGATTCGCTCTGATCAAAGAGATCACGATCACTCGCCCACCCCGGTTCGCCGGGGTGGGTTTTTTCGTGAGGTGATTGACATCAAGGGCATCTCAGGAACCGACTTGGGCTTTTCACTGTTCTCCTGAGTTGATCTGGGCAGGCTTCCCACCGTGTACAGTAATGCACAATTGACAGCACCTTGTATACAGATCAGGAATGGAGCAGGCCCTCATGAGAAACTCGCCAACCATGCATTGGAAGCGGATTCTGACATGTGCCATTGCGTTCGTGATATCGGCAGGTTTTCCCGGGGCAGCCACAGCTCGAGAAGATGATCTTGTGAAAACGATTCGTATCGTGGACCAGGCCCTTGTTCATATCGATACAGGCAATGGATTCGGAAGCGGATTTCTCATCCATGACAATGAGACACTCGTCACCAACCGGCATGTCGTCGAATCCATAGGGCTCAATGGCTCCGTCAAGCTTCGACCCGTCATCGTACGAGCTGGTGGCATGTCCGATCTTGGAGCACCGATTGAAGGCAGTGTTCGATACATTCATCCCGAATTCGATCTTGCGATCATCGAGGTCACAGGCGATCTCGGGCCAACTGCCAGACCACTGCCCATGTACACAGACAGCCTTCTGTTGCCACGAGGTTCCTCGATTCTCGTACACGGATTTCCGGGAATGATGTCACCGACTACAAGCCAGGGCATCGTCTCAGGACACCATCGAGAATTCTCCGATGGGAGCACCTACTACCTTCTTGATGCCGCAGCAGGCAGTGGATCGTCAGGCGGACCTGTGACCGATCTAGAAGGTCGACTGGTTGCCGTTGCCTCCAAAGTCTATGACGCCCCTGAAGATCTTGGATTCAAATGGTGTTATGCCCTCCCTTCTCATGATGTCAATACGATCTTTGGCGACGACACCGGTATCAAAAACCTGCCATCACTCCTCAGTGTCCAAGAACTCATCGCTGAGATCCGGAATTCCGACCAAGGTTCAGATCGAATCAACAGTGTCAAGAGAGGCCTGCAGACGCTGATGAAAACAAGGCCCGATCTGAAGACTTTCTTCATTGACTACATTGAATTTCTCAATGGATCAAGACCCTTGATCGTTCTTCAGAGACCGTCTGATGCACGTGACATCATGCAGATCATGTTGGATATCGGCAGAGAGTCCGCTCGCTGGGGCGTTGAATACAGCATGCGAGGCGGCACCTTTGATCCGGAACTTGAAACCTTGATTCGGCAAGCAGATGAGATTTCCAAGAACTGGGGAATGATACTCATCGAGAATTCTTTCAGGGGAAAGAGCGAAGACACCCAGATCGACATGGTTGTTGAAATGATCAAACCACTCGCCCAACAACTTCGGAATTCCACAATTGGCCTGAACGCCATCTGCGAACGACTCGAGGTACTGTACGTTGCCAATGAGATGGAATTTCGAGCAGCAGATCGGAAACGCTTCATCAGTGATCTCAGCCAACTTGCGACCGTAGCAACTTATCTGAAAATGGGCGAATCCATCGAGATGCTTGGATCTAATCCAGAACTTCGCAAAGCTCCCGAAAGACTCCGCAATGCGTTCAACGATGTCTCTGATGCGCTTGCGAGCACCACGCAAGCATGGGAAAGCATCGATCCGGCATGCCGGTCTCTGGCGGAAGAAGATATGGCTGGTGATCTCAGAATGAATCTCATGAGCCTTGGTTTTGTCCTGGCCGAAGAGGACATTTATCAGATAGAACCTGGCCGAACAACAGTATCCTTCGAAGTTACCCGAACAGGTCGAATCCAGAACATGGGAATCCTCGGCGAATCAACCGACTCTGTCGACATCGATATTCATCTCATCGATCCAGCAGGGAACCTCGTGGATACAGATGAAGAGTACGACTATGCACCAATCGTAGGGGCTGAAATCCCTGCAATCGGGCGATGGAACATCATCTTGATCAACAACCATGATGTGACTACAGAAGTCGTACTTCAAAAGTGGCTGAAGTAGCAAAAGATATCATGAGGTTCAATCAGCAAAACCAATCCTTTGCCTTCCAAAACTCCAGTCATGATGAAACTGCATTACCTCATATACGCTGACATCTCGATGCGTTTCTTTGTTGCCGCCATTCTGATCACAACCTTGCTGACGGGATGTTCCACCTTGAAGACGAACCACGAATCTTCCCAGGATGCGACCACTTCGATTCGAGTCGCCACCTACAACATCAAGCATGGCCGAGGCATGGACGGCACCATCGATCTCGAACGAACGGCTTCCACCCTCGAAACGCTCGATGCCGACATCATCGCCCTGCAGGAAGTCGATGATCAGGCGAGCCGGAGCGGCAAGGTCGATCAAGCCTCATGGCTGGCCGAACAGCTCGGCATGCATGCCGCCTACGGATCCTTCATGGATTTCCAGGGTGGACGCTACGGACTGGCGATCCTCTCCCGACAACCTGTTGAGTCCCATGAAGTCTGGCGACTGCCCAATGGCAATGAACCACGTGTCGCACTGGCCGCTCGCATCCCTACAGAGTCAGGCAAGCCGATCACCGCCATCGCGGTCCACTTCGACTGGGTCGAGGACGATGGCTACCGATTCGAACAGGCCCGCGAGACCATCCGCCGGATCGAGGCGATCAAGACTCCCTGGATTCTCTTCGGGGACTTCAATGACACCCCCGGATCACGCACCATCGATGCCTTCGAACAGATCGGCCGGAATGCGGCGAAACCTGCTGATGCCGCAGCAACCTTTCCTGCAGACCAACCGACGATCGAAATCGATTACATCATCACCGGACCACCAGATGATTGGATGCCCGTATCAGCAACCGTCGTTGCTGAATCGATGACCTCCGATCACCGACCTGTGATGGCGGAACTGGTACTCATAAGGGATTGAAAGAGGACCTGAGGATGCTTCAACTCAGCTCAGGAACTTAAGAGATCAAAAGTAAGCACCCCCGTGAATACGGGGGTGCTTGTAGAAAAAACTACAGAGAAATCGCCAGGGACCGCAGTCTTCATTCCAGCCTTCAATCACCAGTAAAAGATGCTCAAATCAATACCTAGGCAACCAGTTCGGGCGAAATCACCCTTTCAAACGAGATCAAGCCACGGTAACTTATTGGCAATTAATTGTCATTAAGCGATGCCCTCAATGAACTGCAGTAATCCCCTTCAAGGAAAAAGAACACCATGACCCGTCAGATCTATGACGCCATCATCGTGGGCGGAGGTGCTGCTGGCATTGGGGCAGCCGTCGCACTCAAGGATGCCGACATCGAGAACTATCTGGTTCTTGAGCGGCATCAGGTCGGCGCCTCATTTTCCGCCTGGCCTGAGGAGACGCGATTTCTCACGCCTTCTTTTCCGACCAACTCGATTGGCATGCTGGACTTGAATTCAGTGTCGATCGGAACCTCCCCCGCTTTCAGCCTTCAAGCCGAGCATCCCACCGGAAAGGAATTTGCCTTATATCTCCGCCAGGTAGCGCTGATTCTTGAGTTACCGATCAGCGAAAACACGACTGTGCTGCGGATCAGCAGGATTGCCGATGAATTCGTCATCGACACGGAAGAACATACGCTTCGTGCGAAGCACCTGATCTGGGCCGCCGGTGAATTCCAGTATCCCCTCATGAGTGGATTCACGGGAAGCGAATTATGCCTGCACACATCCATGATCGAACGCTTTGCTGATCTCCAGGCAGATGACTTCATCATCATTGGTGGCTTCGAAAGCGGAGTGGATGCCGCGTACCACTTGGCCTCGAGAGGACTGAATGTTCGTCTGTTTGATCGCGTCAATCCATGGAGTACAACGACTTCGGATCCAAGTACTGCACTTTCAACTTATTCCCAGGAGCGGATGAGCGAGCCTTTTTTCAAGAATCATGTCACGCTGTACCCGGACACCGCCATCGGATCCGTGATCAAGACAAGTAATGCCTACGAGATAACCACGGAAGATGACAGTCGATTTACGACCTCTCAACCGCCAATTCTTGCATCGGGATTCGTGGGAAGCCACAGGCTCATACTTGACATGTTCGAAGAGCGGCCCGACGGTTATCCGCTACTGAATGAAAATGATGAATCGACTCTGGTGCCCGGCTTGTTTATGTGCGGGCCTGCGGTACGACATGATGACCATGTGTTCTGTTTTATCTTCAAGTTCCGGATGCGGTTTGCCGTGGTCGCCAAGGCGATCGCTACCTCACTCGGTGTGCCTGCGGCAGGGCTCGAGGAGTACCGCGACTGGGGCATGTATCTGGACGATCTATCCTGCTGCGGCGAGGAGTGCATCTGTTGAACAACAACTCCAATGTCGCCGAACTCACCGTTACGACACCAAAGAGATCACTGGGTGTTGAATGGTATGGGCAGACGGCCGCAAGCCTATGCTGGATTGCAAGTGTCTTTGTGTATGGGATTGATGGCGCTGGCGATCTCCTGCAGCTTTGTGCAGCATCGGCCTGGCTGATTGCGAATATCTTTACTGCAGTCACAACACAAAAAGATCGAAGCACCAGGTGATATTCACATGACCCAGGAAAATCTTCGATATGACCAGACACCAATGAAGATTACGGGCAAGATGGAAGTCGCCAAGTTAAGAATCACTCGAGCAGCAATCATCGGCACACTGTCCTTGATCGCCACCACATTGGCGATTGGCGGATGCGCCAGCCATGGTGGCACAGCGTCAGGCAAGTGGTCTTCGGATCAACCCATTGATCAACTGACCTTGCTGCAGGAAGCAGCCGACCACGAGGCGTTGTACACACTCGCTGGGGGCCTGAAGCCAATGAGCAGCGGATTCTGGCACACCTCATTTGTCGTTGACGATCCGGATCTCCGTGAACTTCACAAGGTCCAGGAGATGCTCGAAGTCCTTCAGAACGAGGCCTGGTACGCCGATGTTCAGATCTTCGAGAAGATCCATGATGGCGAACGCAATGCCCATGCGTTCGTGGTCCATCGGAATTCTCTGAAAAGAATGATCGATCGACACGAGTCGTTCTGGAGTGCATGGGAGATCACTCCCGACACACATCCCACTGCAATCGTAGAGATCGTCGACCGAATGCCTCGCGAAGATCGATGGCGAGGCTATGGATATCTCTATGGATATCCCGATGAAGCGGTCGACTTCTTCGTCGAAGCCGGCGTTGCCGCGGACGACGGCCGTGAAATGGGCCCGGGGAAGGATCGGCAGTTCATGCAGATTCCGACCTATGCCGCTGAATCCGGTCGCTTCACCTACGCGGTACCGTTGGAACATGTCCCCACGCCCGCTGATCAGGCACTGAAAGCGCGATCCAACCGCATCCTCAAGGCCTACAAGGAACGTCGGCCTCACATTCACGACCTTGACGACATGATCGAAACCATGCTTCAGTTCAATGANCAATTCGNAGANCAATCNANGATCGAACNGATCNATNTCGTGGCACCCATGAATGATGCTGTTCAATCTTCTTCATGANCTGAATCTGATCANCGTTCAGTCATGATCACGATGGCCAGGACATAGAAAACCCAGGTGACCAGGGCCAGCGAGCACACGCTGCCCCANAGTCTCAGGATGAAGCCAGGCATGCCAGAACGCGCCTCCATGGATGACGTCTTCTGCTTCTTTCCAGATCGTATGCCCCCGAGAATCCTGATCGATCGAAACCACGACCCCTGTGCATAGGTACTGTGAGAGACGGCAACTCGTGTGATCGGGTAGACCAGTGCCGCCAGAATGATGATGGAAAGAACAGGCATCCAGATCGGCAAGGTATACATCTTCAGCAGCGCAACCATGTAGATGGTGAAGAGCAATCCGATCAAGGCGTTGTAGACCAGTTGCCATCGCGGCAAGGTCGTACTGATCAACATGACCATGGCACCGGCAAGAACCCAGGCAAGGACCACGTAGAGTTCGAAGATGATGGATGAATCGGAGAGCATCCTTCCGACCAGAATTCGCACATGTTCCGTACTGGGCGTTGGCTGATCTGCTGGAACGACCTTGGCTACGACCTGGCAGATCAACGCCTTGGCCCCGATACGATCCGACTGGGCAACAAAGGGAATGACGACCAGTGCCCAGAGAAGCAGTGATGGAATGAAGTACACCGGAATCAGAATCAAACTGCCCAGGTACGTCAGAAGCAGATCAATCCGATCTCGAATGAGCTTTTCCGACTGGCTCATGATGGACGAGAGCCTATCAGAAGGCCCCCTCTCCTCATGACCGGTGCGGCCATGCAGGCCTTGATCATGGGGAAGATGATGACTACTATTGACAATCCATTGTCAATAAGATTAAAGGCTCGATTCATGTCCACTGCAAACAAACTCCCTGTCACCGTCCTCTCAGGATTTCTGGGGGCCGGCAAGACCACACTGCTCAACCATGTCCTGAACAATCGCGAGGGCCTGCGGGTTGCGGTCATCGTCAACGACATGTCTGAAGTCAATATTGACGCTTCACTCGTGCGAGATGGTGGTGCCGAGTTGTCGCGGACGGATGAGAAAATGGTCGAAATGACCAATGGATGCATCTGTTGCACCTTGCGCGAAGACCTGATGATCGAAGTCAATCGACTGGCATCCGAAGGTCGATTCGATCATCTCCTCATCGAGTCGACGGGTATCGGTGAACCCATGCCGGTAGCAGCAACGTTCTCCTTCAGAGATGAAGACGGGCACAGCCTCAGCGATGTCGCAACTGTGGACACGATGGTGACCGTTGTTGATGCCGCCAACTTCCTCAGAGACTTCGACAGCCGCCACAGCCTGAACGATCGCGAGATGGGTGTCAGTGAGCAGGACGATCGCACCATCGTCGATCTGCTGACCGACCAGATTGAATTTGCCAATGTCATCGTGATCAACAAGTGCGATCTGGTCACAGATCAGGAAGCCGAACGACTTGAAGGCATCCTCCACCATCTCAATCCCGACGCCCGCATGCAGCGTGTCTCGCGTGGCCGCGTCGATCTGACCCAGGTGGTCGGCACCGGCCTCTACAACGAAGGCGTTGCCAGCCAGATGCCCGGCTGGGCCAAGGAACTCGAAGGCGACCATACGCCCGAGACCGAGGAGTACGGAATCGGCAGCTTCGTCTATCGACGCCGCAAACCGTTTCATCCCCAGCGGCTCATGGATGCGATCAATGCAGGGCTTGAAGGCGTCGTCCGATCAAAGGGCTATCTCTGGATCGCCTCTCGCCCTCGCTACTGCGGCATCTGGTCACAAGCCGGCGCCTCCCTGCAACTTGAACGAGGCGGATACTGGTACGCAGCCGTGGAGCGGGAACGCTGGCCGGAGGATCCAGCGACCCAGGACTGGATCCAGAGTCACTGGGACGACGCGGTCGGTGATTGCCGCCAGGAGATCGTCTTCATCGGAGTGGCCATGGATCGCGGCCGAATCGAAGCCGCTCTCGACGCTGCACTCCTGACAGAAGAGGAGATGGCCGCTGGCCCGAACAGATGGCTGAGATTCGATGATCCTCTGCTGTCATGGGATGCTGAAGTCGGAAATCCGGAAAGCACCCTCAATTGAACGACGACCGCTTCACAACGCTCATGACGCCTCTGCGCTCCCCGCTCACAACGAACAACGGAAGCCAACCATGACCCTGGACTGGCTCATCATCGGCGGCGGTATCCATGGTGTGCACATCGCCGCACGCCTGCTCGATGAAGCAGGCGTCTCTCGAGAACAACTTCGGATCGTCGATCCAGGTCCGAGATTGCTTGATCGCTGGCGAAGCTGCACTGAAACAACGGGGATGACCCACCTGCGTTCACCCTCGGTACACCACCTCGGGACCGACCACGGCGCACTCCGTCGCTTCGCAGGAAAACGCAAGAACCGCATGCCTCGAAGATTCGTGCCACCCTTTGAGCGACCATCAATCGGGCTGTTCAATGAACACTGCGATCAGATCGAAAAGAAACTCGGCTTGGCGGAACTGCACATCCGGGATCGAGCGGTCAGATGTTCCACAGGCTGTGATGATGTTGCCGTCGAGCTTGCTGGTGGCGAAGAACTGAGAACACGACATCTGGTGCTGGCCATGGGATGCAGCGATCAACCGTATCGCCCTGCCTGGGCATCCGTGGATGCGGCCCGCATCCAGCATGTGTTCGAACCCGGTTTCAACGACTGGCCGACATCTCCCGAAACGGTCATGGTGGTCGGAGGCGGCATCTCAGCTGCACACGTGGTCCTCCGGCTCCTGGCAGAAGACCATGAAGTCCATCATGTCTCACGACATCCAATTCGCCAGCATCAGTTCGACAGCGATCCTGGATGGCTGGGCGTGACCTACGCCTCGCGGTTCATCCGAACCGATGATCTGGAAGAACGACGAGCCATGATCACGGAAGCTCGTCACAAGGGATCCGTCCCACCCGATCTCAACCGGGCGCTGCGAAGAGCACTCTCCAGAAATCAGCTCCAGTGGCATGAAGGGGAAGTCGCCGAGCTCGACACCCAGCATGACGGCCTTCGAATCACGCTTGAAAACGGCACCGAACTGTCCGTTGATCGTGTTCTTCTGGCAACTGGATTCAAGACGGACCGACCAGGCGGGACCATGATCGATGAACTGATCGAATCCGCATCACTTCCGTGTGCACAATGCGGCTATCCAATCGTCGATTCAGCGCTGCGATGGCATCCTCAGATCCATGTCACAGGACCTCTGGCGGAACTTGAACTGGGCCCGGTATCCAGAAACATCGCCGGAGCCAGATGGGCCGGCGACCGAATCGTGGATGCCGTTCGTTGCCACTCGTCCAACAGGACGACTGCTGGATGAGTGCTGGCACATCCAGAGTGGATCGGAGCGATTCATTTCCAGGCAGCCAGAAGTGCCAGGACATCACCGACCTCGACCATGCCATTGCCATCGATGTCGCCGGTCTCTGAACCGCCCCACGCATCGAGCAACAACAAGAGATCGACAACATCGACGTTGCTGTCGAAGTTGAGATCCGCAGGATGCGTCGTCTCACAGGAATCACACTCCTCGGTGATGCACGAGCCGAAAAGGGCTGGAGGGCCACCATGGACCTGATTGCCTGGATTGAGAGATTCGTAGTTTCCACACACCCGAGTACGCTCGAGGGTCAGCGTGGCATCTGAAATGAGCACACCAGCACCACGGCTCTGACCACTCCACTGTGGATGATCCGCTGTGTTACCACTGACCAGACAGTCAACCAAGGTCAGCGTGGTCTGCAAACTGAGCCGCACGCCTCCACCATCCCAATCTGCATGATTGTTCACGAAGTGGCAGTTTTTGACGACCACATCCTGAGAAGCGATGAAACGCGAGCCACCGCCATATTCCCCGTATCCATTGGTGATGACGAGATTCTCGAAGCGGACCTGATCAGCGTACACGGTGGCCAGCGGAATCAAGGCCCCCTGTCCATCGAGCACTGTGGCGGGTTGCCCGTCGGAGTCCACGGCACCACGGATCGTCACCTCCGCAATCGGGCCATTGGCCCCAAACCCCACGGAGTTCTCGAGCAGGTAGGTGCCGGCTGCGATCTCGATGGTATCGCCGGTCATCGCCGATTCCGTGGCCGCAGCTGGATCCGTGAAATCGCATGAGCCGTCGAGACAGACCGTAATGGTGTCAGCCAGGGCAGGTGCCGTCATCGTCAACAGGACCATCCCTGTGATTGCGAGCACAAGCGATCGTACATACATCTGAAACATGCTGGCACACTCCTGGAACCAATACGACTGTGACTACTCGTAAGCCCACAGACGAATCAGCCTGTGACAGTTCAACTTATCACAACTCGGAACTGTCATGGAATCAGAACATGTAATTGAAGGGAATAGATGTCAAACAGATCAAATGATGTCGTACGTCAATATTCAATCTGGAATGGCAATTGAAATTGAGTCGCAGTTACGCATACACTGAGTACAACGCGATTCATAGACCACAAGATCATGATGAGTTGCAAGAGATGTCAGGAGCCCTTGCCCGAGATACGCTCAACACGCTCACGAGCAGCTTCTGCGGCTTCCGTATCCCCTCTTGCATCCAGAACCTGAATCAGCATGTCCAGCGACAGACGGGTCTGACCGCTGTTTTCACCATGGATCAGAACAGCACCATCCACCGCCTTCTGAGCGAGCTCCTGAGCCTCGTCAAACTCGCCCTGTGCCATATGGACACGAGCCATCAGCCTCTGAAGCATGTGCGTGACCTGATCATCAGAACCTCGGCTGCGAAGCGCGACATTCAGACCCATCTGGGCAGTTGCCCGGGCCAGCTCGAACTTGCCCTGTTCGAACTGCATGTTCCCGAGGTTGGTCATGGTGACCAGCGTGCTGCGATGCTCCGAGCCGAGGGTTCTCAACTGCCCCTCATAGACCCGCTGAAGATAGGGCTCCGCTGCAGGGAGATCGCCCGAATTGGCAAGCACACCACCGATCGTTCCGGCAGTGGCCAGGGTTTTTGGATGATCTTCGCCGAGCAGAGACTCACGATCGTCCAGCAGGCCCCTCAGGATGAGAAGCGCGTCTTCGCTGGCCCCTTGCCGGGCCTTCGAGATCGCCAGGTTGTATCGAGCATCCTGCCTGCGAGACTCGTCGACTTCGTCGAACTGATCCATATCCGCCAATGCCTGGACGAACCACTGCTCACTGGCAACCTGATCACCACGCTGACCGTTCAAGCGGCCCATTGAGATCTTGGCAGCCACCGAAGCAACCGTCGCCTGCGAGGAATCTTCCTGAGAGATCCGGATGACCTCGGCAAGATAGGCCTCGGATTCCTCATAACGCGCCATATCAAGGAGGATCCCCGCAAGATCGACCTTGGCTTGAAGCAATTCAGGATCAACTGAATCAAGAATCATCTGCATGCCATTGATTTGTTGCGTGTATGAATTCACCGCCTCTTCATGCAGACCCAGACGAACAAACGTACCACCCAACCGCCCCTTGACGATCAGGTACTCGATTGATTCGGAACCTGTGAGCGATTCGTTCAGCTCAAGAGCGATGAGGTATTCCTCGAGCGCCTGCTCATAGAGACCGAGCCCTGTCCAGGTGTCACCGAGTGTCATGCGCAGTTCAGCTTCCAATTGAGGCTGATCGGAAAACTCCATGTCGATCTGATCGGACGCTTGGTCGAGCATGTCACTCATCCCGGCTGCGGCCATCCTTCCCGATCTTGCAGGGTCGACGTTGGCAATCATCCCCTTGAGGAAGTCCTTGACCTTGACCGCCGCTTCCCGCTGACGTGCCTGATCGACCTGAGCCTCCTGAGCAAGTGCACGTTGCCGAGAGGCTTCAGTCGCACTGATGCTCGTGATCGTGACCGCCACCAGCAACATGAGGAATACCGCAGCGATGGAGATCGCTGCCGCTGTATGTCGCCGGGTGAAACGGATCAACATATCCAGCGCACTTGGCGGTCGAGCCTTGATCGGCTCATCCTTCAGCCAATGGTCGATGTCTTCGGCCAGCGCCGAAGCGCTCTGATATCGCCGTCCTCGCTCCTTTTCGAGTGCCTTGCCGGCGATCGTCTCAAGATCCCCTTTCAGTCGACGATCGATCGTCGAGAGACGAGTCGGTGCATCTTCCCGAATGATGCGGACAGCCTCGTGCAGGGCTGCTGCGGCGATGTCGTAAGGAACCTTGCCCGTGAGAAGTTCATGCAACACCACACCCAGGGCATAGACATCACTGCGGGTATCGATGTCATTCGGGTCGGCGGCACATTGCTCGGGGCTCATGTACTGCAAGGTGCCGAGAATCTGCCCGACATCGGTCTGGAGTGTGGTCAATGCAAGATCACTGTCCGTGCTCCGAGCCACACCGAAGTCGATGACCTTGGGCTGACCACTGCTGGAGATCAGAATGTTCGCAGGCTTCAGATCACGATGGACAATCCCCTTGAGATGCCCATGCTGGACCGCATCACAGACCATCCCGAAGAGCTTCATTCGATCGCGAATGGAGAGCTCATGCCGCTCGGCATACTCCGTGATCGGCTCCGCCCCGGGGATGTACTCCATGATGAAATAGGGCGTATCTTCGCCCTGATCATGATGAGTCCCCGCCTCGTAGACCTGGGCAATACCGGGATGCCTGAGCCGGGCGAGGATCTGGCTTTCAAACTCGAATCTGCGAAGCGCCGCTCGAGAGACGACCCCTCGACGCATGAGCTTGACTGCAACCGTGCGTCTTGGATTGTCCTGTACGGCCTCGTACACGGCGCCCATGCCACCGGTACCGATGAGCTGCCTCAGTGTACATGGCCCGATTTTCTGACCAGAGCGATAGCTCGGCGTCGCTTGGAACTCATGCGTGTATGGAAGCGAACCCGGATCCTGGGTCTCGCTGCTGGAATCGAATTCCTCAGCACCAAATTCACTCATGTATCCAATCCCGCCCCACAACGTCAACAATCAATCCGCATCGAGCGCCACGGTACATCCTGGCCCAAACTCACCATACCAGTGAGACTGGATGGACTCAACGATCCCCGTGAAGAATGGAACAAGAGCGGATCACCACGCCTACTTGTCCTCCTCGGCAATGCCCATGCCACTTCGATCCGGTGACGCAGGCCGCTGAGCACGTTCTGGTACTTCACCGTTGGCAATGGCTTCAAGCATCTCTGCGACAGCTCGTTCAAGCTGTGGATCACCACCATCGAGCATGAGCCCTGGATCGTCGATCACTTCGATATCAGGATCGACACCGTGACCTTCGATGCCCCAGGTTCCGTCCTGTTCGTAGAAACCGAAGGTGGGAACCGCGGTGTAGCCGCCATCGATCAAACCGGGATTTCCTGAAATGCCGACGAGACCACCCCATGTCCGTGTGCCGATGAGTGGCCCGAGGCCGTTCTCGCGGAACAACCATGGGAACATGTCCCCACCGGAACCCGACAGACCGTTGATCAACATCGCCTTTGGACCGGCATGGACCCCCATCGGCCATCGCCAGTCCTTCGAGTCCCGCGTGGCCCAGTAGTTGGTAACGGGTCGATTGAGCAGTTCGATGAATCGATCGGGAATCTGACCTCCCCCATTCCACCGCTCGTCGATGATCAATGCAGGCATATGCGCCTGTCCATGATATTGACGGACAAGATCACTCTGCCCGCCTCGACCGGTATTGGGCACATAGATGTAACCGACAGTACCGTCGCTGAGCTCCTCGACAAGCGCGCGACGCCCTTCGATCCAATCGCGATAGCGAAGCGAATTCTCATTGCGAATCGTCTCGACCACGACGTCACGACTTCCATGGTCGGCTTCATCGTCGGCCACTGTCAGCACGACCGTGGTACCGGCCGTTCCGACGAACGGCGCCCAGGGATCCCGATCGAGCTGCATGGGCATGCCATTGACGGCCAGAACGACGTCACCCTCACCAAGCTTGACACCCGGCTCCTGAAGCGGACCACGAGCATCCACATCCCAGTCACCACCACCAAGCACCCGTGCGATCCGGTATCCATCAGGGCGATCACCTTCTCCCGGTGCTGCTTCCCATTCGACACCGAGCATGCCGACGTTCATGGAAGGTTGACCTTCGACATCACCACCGTAGTAGTAGGCATGACCGACATTCAACTCGGAGATCATCTCACCGATGATGTAACTGACATCCTCCCGGGTGGCCGCCTGATCGACGAGCGGCAGATAGTCCTCCAGGACAGCGTTCCAGTCGACCCCGTGCATTTCAGGATCGTAGAAATGATCGCGCTGGATTCTCCAGGCATCGATGACCAGCTGTCGCCACTCCGCTTTCGGATCAATCGATACGAACATCGGATCGGACACGATGCGGTCACCACCATCACCTGGTCCAGCCTTGCGGATCTTGCCACCGCCGCCTGATGGAACAAGCATCATTTTTCCATCTGAAGTCAACTGGAAACGACCGCCGGAACCGGCGGACTTCTCCTCGGCTTCACGGTCACTCATGTCGAAGACCTTGATACCGCCACCGTTTCCGGATCGGACGTACATGAGATGATTCTGGTTGTTGACTCTGAGATTCCAGAATCTGCCTGGAGACACCGGCAGTTGCATGCCTCGAGCCTCGAATCCATCGAAATCGATTTCAAAGGTCTTCACCTCATCTGAATCCGTTTCATCGGAATCCTCATCCTCGCCATCGACCTCTGGAGCCATTCGAGTGCCGGTAATGTCGCCGGAGGACTCGCCATCATCTGATGTGCCAGTGCCCGTGACGCGATCACCATCGATGGTCAGCATGAAGGTGACCGAGCCACCGTCCTCCATGCTCCCCGTCAGCTCAAGCGTCATCGCATCCGCATCGAACCGTCCGCTGAGATCCATGTCGAACAGCAACGACTCCAGAACACCCGTGACGCTTCCATCATCCGAGAGTTCCAGCGTGATCGTCATCGGAACCTCACCCATGTCGGTGATGGTCGCCACACAATCCCATGTACCGGATACCGGATCAGCAGGATCATCGGAAGCATCCGTATCCATCTCTCCATCCACACCGTCATCGGATTCATCTTCCATGGATTCGGAGGCCGCCTCCTCATCATCGTCAGCCGACTCCTCTGCGTCGCCCTCGTCCGCTTCTTCTTCAGACCATTCTTCCTCGTCGCTTTCAGCCAGCCATGGGCTCTCGACATCCTCACGAAGTGGAACAGCCACCAGAACACCGCTGTCGTCGTAGATCCAGGTTCCATCAAGCGACGAGTAGCTGGGTGCGAACCTGCGATCACTTGTGAAATAGAGCCAGTCACCGTCACGATCAAAGGTCGGAGAGGCGTCGTTGAACATGCCCTTGGTGACGACATGCGTCTCACCGGAATCGAAGTCATGGATATGGATCCGCCCCATCATCGATTCACCCGTCGGCATGGACCACGTGATCCAGCGACCATCCTGACTGAAGACAGGCTCCGGGAAGAGACCTCTTTCGTTTCGAGCAATCGATGTGCGTTCGCCACTCTCGATGTCCACGCGGTGCGCCTCACCGGTCTTGTCCGCATAGATCAGATAGGTGGAATCCGGAGACCACCAGATGACATTCTTGAAGGGGCCCATGTCGTCGGTGAGACGCCTGGGTTCATCCCGGCCGTCGCTTTGCCTCACGAAGAGCTCATACTCTCCGGGCTCATCCGAGAAATAGGCGATCCACTTTCCATCGGGACTCCAGCTTGGACTCCGCTCCGCGAATCCCGAAGTTCGAGTCAGATTCCGGGGGCTGCCGTTCTTCGCTGGCAAGGTCCAGACATCGCCTCGTGCTTCGACGGCGACCCGTTTTCCAGATGGCGATACGGACAGATTCTCCATGAAGGTCGAGGCATCGACCATGCCCGGGCGCAGACTCGCGGTTGCACCTGGAACATCGATCTCGACTCGACGGGTCGACTGATCACCCGTGTCATGAACATAGAGATCGGCACCGTTCTGAAAAACGAAGCGAGCATTCGCCTGTTCATCAGGACCGATCGCAGGCCACTTGATGTCGTACTCTCCGAAGCGGGTCAACTGCTCATGCGACTTCCCATCAACGTCGTACTTCCAGAGATTCAGACGATGTTCTTCTCCGGCATCGGAGAGGTAGTAGAGATCCTCGCCATGCCACATCGGCATCGTGTCGGTGCCTTCCCAGTCGGTCACCTGTCGAGACTCGCCGGTCTCGAGGTTCACCAGCCAGATATCGCTGGCCATGCCACCGCGGTAGCGTTTCCAGGTTCTTCCATCTCTCTGATTCGGGGTATAGGCCACCCATGTGCCAGTGCGGTCGACTGCAGCATTGGCGCCATAGGGCATGGGGAGCGGAACGGGCAGGCCACCTTCGCCACTGACCCGGTAGATCCGCTCTGCACGTGGAACGCCACCCATGTTCCGGGCACTGAAGAGCAGGTCGCCTTCATGGGTCCAATCACTCAATCGCTCACTGGTCGGATGGTGAGTCACTCGCCTGGGCAAACCACCCTGAGTCGGTACCACNTAGAGGTCGCGGTTGCCGTCATAGTTTCCGACAAAGGCTACTTCCGTTCCATCGGGTGAGAACCTCGGGATCGTCTCCATGCCGGCCGGTGAAGCCAGTGGAAGAGCAACTCCACCTTCCGCTGGAACCCGCCACAGATCATTTGCGTATACGAAGACGATTTCATCTTTCGAGATGTCGGGGAATCGATACATCGACGCCCCTCCGTCAGCGTGCTGATGCACGTCTGCATGCGAAGATGCCTCGTCGGACACGACCGCAATCGGGAACATGAGAATGAATGCGACAGGAATCAGATTCAGTAGCGAGAACATGGAAGGCTCCGAACCCCGTTCAGAAACGAGGTGTGCTGAGGTCTGTGAATGCAGTCGATGGAACACCATCAGATCATGACGCAAAGAGCCCGAGGCTCTGAGCACATGGAGCGACCGATGTCCGACACCTGCCATCCATGCGAATTCATGAACGCAGATTGTACGAGAATTTCCCGGTCGGATCGCAGAGACCTAGCAGGGACTCCCGGTGATTTTCAGACCGGTTCGACCAATACTCGAATTCACATGGAAGTGTTCCTCGGCGAACACTATGATTGGATTCGATCAGCCGGCCCCCAGCTTGAGTCTGACCTGATTCCGGCTTGACTCTGATGGAGCACACCATGTTCTGGACCCTGAATCGAGCCCGAACCTCAACGGCCTGNAGCCTGCTTCTCCTGCCCCTTCTGGGCCTCGGAGGGACTGTAGCCAGTGCCCAGCAGTCCGCTCCCGAGATCGAGTGGTTCACCTCGCACAATGGAACCAATGAAGAGTCTCATGGCCACTTCATCCTGACCTGTGATGATGGCGGGTTCCTGCAGGTAGGCGAGACCGGATATGTCGGTTCCAACGCCAGGATTCTGGTCGTCAAGACCGATTCCACCGGAAGCCTGATCTGGAAGAAGCAGTTCGGTACCGGTGGCCGCAACATGGGGAATTCGGCCCTTGAAGTGGACGATGGCTACCTGATCTGCGGAATGCTGAATCGCAACAGCGCAATCATCAAGCTGGACAAGGCAACCGGATCCACCCTGTTCCAGAAGACCCGTGACAACGGTGGCGCCGACGCCTTTGAGGGGATCGCACAAACAGCCAATGGCATTCTGGCGGTCGGCTATCGACAAGCCGAAGACCCCAACAACACCTTCTTCGTATACGGCCAGGGCTACCTCTCCTTCCTGGACGTCGACGGCAACTATCTCAACGGACAGAGTGTGAATGCCTATCTCTCGCAGGCATACCGAGTCCAACCGACAGGAAGCGACTTCATCATCTCCGGCGGAACAGAGGATGCGCTTCAGTACGGCGTCATCAAGATCAACGCCTCCGGCAACGTGATCTGGAACAAGACTTTCGGCGGTTCCAATGAAGACCACTGCTTCGGCATGGATCTCGGACCAGACGGCTCCATCTTCCTCGCTGGCCACACGCTCTCAGGTACGGCCAACTGGGATACGTACACCATGAAACTGGACAACAACGGCAACCAGATCTGGGAACGAAAACAGGGCAACCCAAGAGGCTTCAATCCCACCTACATCCATGATGAGACCTGGGGGATCAAGGCGACTTGCGATGGCGGGTGCATCATTGCGGCCGGCACAGGTGATGAATACCCCTACTCGGACTGCGATGGCGGCGTCTGTTCAGACCAGTGGGAAGCCTACATCGTGAAGTTTGACCAGAATGGCAATGTCGATTGGGAAGAGACCTACAGCAGCACGAATGGCCAGGACTGGGCTGCCGAAGACATCGATCTCACAAGTGACGGTGGTGCCATCATCGCAGTCGACAACTCCCAGTTCGGATTCCTGAAAATCGGCGAGATCATCGACTGCGTTGGCGACTGCGAAGGCGATTTCAATGGTGATGGCACGCGTGACGTCAATGACATCCTCACTGCGATTGCAGCCTATGGAAATGGTGACGCAGGTGACATCGATGGCGATGGCGATACGGACGTCAGCGACATTCTGGCTTTACTGGCGCTCTTTGGACAGGAGTGCTGAACACGCCATCGATGCCTATCTGAGCCGGTCGTACTCGGCTTGATACATCGACGCGGCGGCATCATGACCCGTCGTCGGATCAGCCGCATGCCACTCCTGATAGAAGACGATCATTTCCTGCAACGCCACGAGATAGTACTGGGAGCGATTGCCATGGANTCGACGTCGAGCATCCAGTGCATTCTCCAGACAGGACTGAGCCTGGTCGAAGTCTCCCTGCAGTCGATGGAGATCCGAAACTTTCTCGGTCAAACTGATGACTTCGATGTCATCGACACCGGCATGCTGTCGCGCGGTCTCCAACGCTTCCATCGCAAGGGTCGTTGCCTCGGGATACCNGCCCTGGGATTTGACGACATCCGANAGGTGTCGAATGATCTGCCACACTCGGGGATACGGGCCGTCTTCGATCTGCCGTGCACTTCGCAGTGCGAGCCGCAGGGCCTTCTCTGATTCCTCATAGCTGCCCTGGGAATGCAGCACGAGACCGATCGATGTCATGCAGCCAATCGTCTCGGAATGCTGATCACCGAACAGACGCCGACTGATCTCCAAGGCACGACTGTAATGGTCGATCGATTTCTGATACTGCGTTTGATTGGAATAGAGAAACCCCAGATTGACCAACGCCTCGATGGTGTTCGGATGATCTTCACCCAGTGTGTCCTCTGTCATTTCAAGAATGCCAAGAAACAAGTTCTCGATCTTGTACTCAAGGCTGTTCAGGATCCTGACTCTCTCCTGCTGGAACGCCGTCGCCTCCGGNCCCACCGACACCTGATCCTGCAGATAGCCCGCCATCTTCAGGANCTGAGTCGTGAAATCCTCCAGCATCCTTGCCTCTCGCTCCTGCTGCGCCTTCTCTGTGGCGTACATCATGATGGTGATTCCGGAAACCATCAGAACAGCCAGAATGATCGCGACTGATCCCGCCACGACCTTGTGCTTGCGAATCGATCTCCGGAGTTTTCCGATGACACCCAGTGGCCGAGCTGAAATCGGCTCATCCCGCAGATAGCGATCGATGTCCTGTCCGAATTCAGTGGCACTCTGATAGCGAAGGGCACGGTTTTTCTGCAGCGCCTTCACGGTCATGGTCTCGATATCACCCCGAAGACTTCGATTGATCGAAGAAAGCCTGGCTGGTTCCTGTTCGCGAATGACTCGAACCGCTTCATGAATAGCCGCATTCCCGACGTCGTAAGCGGGCGCATCCGTCAGAAGCTCATACAGGACCAGGCCAAGGGCATACACGTCACTCCGNGTATCAATGTCCTCAGGATCCGCGTCACATTGTTCAGGGCTCATGTACTGCAATGTTCCGATGAGCTGACCGATCTCCGTATGAACGGTCGTCAGCGCCATGTCGGAATCCGTACTCCTGGCCACTCCGAAGTCGATGACCTTGGGAACTCCTCGGCCCGTGACGAGTATGTTCCCGGGCTTCAGATCACGATGAATGATGCCCTTCTGATGCCCATGCTGAATCGCTTCGCAGACCTTTGAAAACAGGGCCAGGCGTTCTCGAGTCCCCAACCGCTTCGCCTTTGCGTACTCGGTAACAGGCTTGGCATTGGGAATGTATTCCATGGCGAAGTAGGGCTGACTCCCACCATCACCTTCATGCGTACCGGCTTCATAGATCTGAGCGATGTTTTCATGCCTGAGTCGCCCGAGCGTCTGGGCCTCGTATTCGAATCGCTTGCGAGCACTTCGAGAGACCACGCCTCGTTTGACGACTTTCAGCGCAACAGGTCTTCGTGGAGACTCCTGAACAGCCTTGTAGACCGTCCCCATGCCACCTTGCCCGATGACAGCCTGGATCTTGTAGGGGCCGATGCGTTCGGGCATCTGGAACGACGTTTCCATTCCATCCGATCCGGAGGATTCATCCACGAACTCGACTGGCTGTCGGGTTTCGGTTTCCTGGCTCTGAACATCATCCGAGCCTGGATCGGGATTTGAAGATGGAGTCCCCATGACGTCTGATCAACCTTGAAGGCATGTGACTCGAGGCATGGTATCAAGACCACGTTTCATCCATTCATACGCGTTGACAAACGCCCTCTGTCGAGGCCGTAAACCACATGGACCATGAGAAATCACCATCACCCAATTGAACGGGAATCAACGGATGAACACGGTCCGCCATNTGTGAATGAGCGCAAGATCCGCTTCCCTGAAGCAGNCATGGGCCTCAGGAACGCTGCAGGATCCATCACAACCTGGGACCCGTACCACCACCGATCGAGAAGTTCTTGTCGATGACCCCCTGCTCCTTCAGATGGGCCACCAGTTTCTTGATACTGAAAACCGAAATCAGTCCGTAAGTGAGCCCCATGACACCGGCGAACAGCGAAATGATGGCAATGATGTCCATGAATGAACTCCTCCCATTCGAANGAACTTGAGCGAGAAGCAGGAAGAATCAAACCTGCAACCAGTTGGATCCGTCATGATATCTGATGCAGCAGATCATAACTCCTGATCCATCCAGAGGGTTCTTCATATTGGAGGACCGACATGAGACGCTTTGATCACTGCCACATGCGCGCCTGCAGATTGTCGACATGCGAACAGCTCACTTCAGCGCAATCACGAAACCAGTGCGTTGATCGAAAACGATCAGCAGTCCTGACCGAACAGAGACAGGAGATCGAGGATGTCGGCGACATCGGTATCTCCATCGCCGTCGATATCTCCACCGTCATCGATTCCAAATGAGCCGATGGCAAGGAGAATGTCGTTCACGTCTCTCGAACCGTTGCCGTCGAAGTCGCCCTCGCAGCCACCCACACATTCAATGACGCCATCCAGCGAGTACCGCGAGAAAAACTCCCAGACGACCTCGGCTGTATAGGGCGGGTGATCATGTCCACCGTTCTGGATGCGGAAGTGCTGGACGCCATGACAGGCCTCACCCTCCATCCAGGTGAATCGAGTGACGCCTCCTCCGAGATCGACTGTCTCCGGCGTGGGATTGGACTGGTTCTTCTGAACCCAGAAAGCATGTTGTTCTGCCGCTGATGGAACCCAGCCACCTTCATAGGGGGCATAGAAGTCATTGGTACCGAGGATATGGCAGACCGCGGTAGGCAGCGCGGCATCGCAGTTGTCAAAAGTTGAGTACCACATGCTGGCAGCCACCGGAGCAACCGCCGCAATTCTGTCACTCATCTCACAGGCGACATCCCAGGTAAAACTGCCTCCCATTGAATACCCCCCGAAGTACATTCTGTCTCGATCTGCGCCACGAACATCAACCAACTCATTGATCAAGGTNTCGATGAAATCAAGGTCGATCTGGTAATTGCCATTCGCCTCACCGAATCCGAGATCGTAACCCCAGCAATTACATTGTTCGAAGTCGGGCCACGCCTGGGGATAGACCGCGATGAACCGATTGGAATTCACCATCGGGCGAAAATCCGCTTCCCATTCCATGCCCATCCAGGCTTTCCCGCCGCCACCATGTGCCCACATCACGACCGGCAAGCTTTCCACAGCAGGATCGAAATTGTCCGGAAGCACCAGGATGTAGGTTCGATTCAGCCCATCGACGTTGATGACCTGATCTGAGACCTGTTGCGCATGTGACGGGGCAGCCATCGCCAAGGCAAGCAAGACAGTCGTCGTCACCTGTATCCAAATGTTCATGCGAAGATTTCCTCAGGCGACTGCCTGTAAACCCCGATGCCCATCTCTGATCCAGATGAGAGAAGCCCCCCACCCATATACGATTCAGGATCTTTCAAATGACTCTTCAGCAGTCAACACCGAAGACCGCCAGAAGATCGAGGATNTCGGCGACATCGGTATCTCCATCGCCGTCCATGTCACCACCATCATCGTTTCCAAAGGCACCGATGGCCTGCAGGATGTCATTGACATCGCGCAAACCGTCGCCATTGAAGTCGCCATCGCAGCCTCCGATGCACTCGATGATGCCATCAAGCGAGTACTGGGAAAGATAGTCCCAGATCCACTGAGGACCTTGAGGATAGCCTGAGGGAGCATCGTGACCGCCACCCTGGCGACGATAGTGCTGATGCCCATGGCAGCCTTCTCCCGGGGCCCAGGTGTACCGAGTGATNTTGCCACCGAGATTCTCNACCTGTGGTGTTGTTTCGGCACCGTTGAGGCTCACGAAGTGATTGTTCTGAGCAGCCGTGGAGATGCTGTAGGCGTTCCCGTTGTAGGGCGCGTAGAAGTCATTGGTACCCAGCAGGTGCACACAGGCGACAGACGTCGTCCAGTTGACATCGCTGAGCGTCCATTCCCACATGTTGGCGGCCACCGGAGCAATTCCGGCAACTTTATCGGGAAGATATGCAGCGATGTCGTAGACGATGCTGCCACCCAGAGAATAACCACCGGCGTAGACGCGATGTGTATCGATGTTGTAGTCGGCTGCAAGTGCGTCGATCATCGCGGAGACGAAGCCCATTTCGTCGATTCCACCATGGTAGTCACCGAGGCAATCCCAACTGTTGTTTCCGGATGTACTGTTGATGGCCTGCGGATACACGGCGATGAAACGCTCGGAGTTTGCCAGTGACCTGAAGTCGCATTCGAAGATGCCACCGTTGGCGGTCCCGCCTCCACCGTGAAAGAAGAACATGGCAGGCATGTTTTCGGCNGGATNGAAGTTCGCGGGGATGTAGACGATGTACGAACGGTTGACACCGTCGACGTTGATGTTCTTGTTGATCTGCTGCTGGGCCTGGGCCGAAGATGCCCAGGAGAGGCTCATGACAAAGATCAAGATCGGGGAAAGGATCCAGGACTTCATTGGTCTGCTCCAGTAATTGGATGGTAAGGGCCTTCTACTGTAGCCCCTGCTGCAGACATCGCCAATCCGAATATCGGCCTATTTTCAAAGGATCAGAACTGGAAGTAGATGAAGGCGCCATTTTCAGCAGGCCAACCGAAGAAAAAGGCGATCGCGGCCATCGCATAGACGAGGGCCCGAACTGGATAAGGCACCTTGCAGAGAATATTCGCGTAGATCGAACCTGTTCTGCACAACAGCAGATANTCGACCGCATGAAGGACGCAGAAGATCGCGGCAGCGCCGATCGCCGTGAAGGGATCTCCTCGACCCAGGCCGGCAGCTCCCAGGCTGAGCGAACCATCGAAGAAGACGAACTTCTTGATGCAGTACCAGAGATCGGAGAAGTTGGTGACCCGGAAGATCAGCCAGCCAAGCAACCAGAGCCAGGTGGTGATTCCCCACCGGATCACGAGACCGATTGTGCTCTCTGACCAACGCTTCAGCAGGACACTTCGTTCTGCAAGATTGGCGAACATCTTGTTGACCGCCAGCAGCAGCCCCTGATAGGCACCCCACACCACGAAGTTCCAACTGGCCCCATGCCACAGCCCACCCAGCACCATCGTGATCATGAGGTTCACATACGTGGTCGGGACGGAAATCCGACTGCCTCCCAGCGGGATGTACAGGTAGTCCCTGAGCCAGCTTGAGAGACTGATGTGCCATCTTCGCCAGAACTGGGTGATNCTCGTCGAGAAATACGGGAAGTTGAAGTTGATCGGAATCTCGACACCGAACATTCGGCTGATGGCGCGTGCAATGTCGGTGTAGCCCGAGAAGTCACAGTAGATCTGAATGGCGAACAAGGCCGCACCCAGCATGATCACGATGCTGGATTGCCCCTCGGGATTGCTGAAGATCACATCCACGAGCGGCGCAACGTTGTCGGCGATCAGAACCTTCTTGGCCAGTCCCTGCAACGCCAGATGCAGACCACTGCGAAGGTTGTCCTTGTGAAGGGTCCATGGTTTCCGGAGGCTCGGCAGGAACTGCTTCGGTCTCAGAATCGGACCGGCAACGAGCTGTGGAAAATAGGAGACATACAGGCCCAGCCGGAGCAGCGACTTCTCGGGCCGCAACTGCCCTCGGTAGACGTCGATGGTGTAGCTCATGGTCTGGAATGTGTAGAAGCTGATGCCGACCGGCAACGCCACCTCCAGAGCCGTGATGGACAGATCCCATCCCATGGAACCGGCCATCTGGGTCGCCGAATCGACGAAGAAGTTGAAGTACTTGAAGAAGGCCAGAATGCCCAGGTTCACCACGATGCTGGTGACCACGAACGCCCGACGCCGCTTCTTCTCCGGGAGCCTGGCCAGGAGCGAGTAGACCATCGGGCCGAAGATCGACAAGGCCAGCATGAGACCCATGGCCGGCTGCAGCCCACTCCATTGGGCCATCCACGGCGTATCGGCCGCTGGCATGTGCCCCGCCTTGAACGCCGCCTGCCAGGCCGGCCAGTTGGGCAACAGCAGGAACACCGCCGAACCCATGAGAAGCAGCCCGAGCATGATCCGTCGTTTGACCGTCATGCGGCGCGAGTTCACGATGCCCAGCGCAGCGGAATAGTCCACGACCGAACTGAGCACGATCAGCAGCAGAAACCGGATGTCCCACCATCCATAGAAGATCAGACTGGCGACCAGAAGCAGGGACTGCTGCCAGGTACGCCGCCTGATCAGCAGAATCGCCAACAGGACGACACTCAGCAGGATCACGAACTCGACGGTCTGGAACAGCATGGGGTGATGTCAGCGTGTTTCCGCTTCCTCCGCTTGATGACTCTTCAACGAGTCAGGAGAAGGAAGCCAGCGACCGATCCATTCACTGAGCACGACACGGCCTTCCGCATCAGGGTGAATGGCATCGGCATACTGATCCGTCGTGAGCAGACCGCCGGTATTGCCGACCAGAATTCCGGTCTTCCGGGACAGATCTTCAAGAAAGACCTGCAAGGTCTCCTCGAGGGGACGGAACTGTTCATCAAGAGTGGGATGCGTCGGGGCAATGATGATTCCGAGCGTCGCATCACGATGTTCGAAATCCTCCGCCATCTCGGTGATGAAGGCTCGCCCCGACCCCGCTCCTGTGGCTTCGAGCTTCGGCATGGCTCGAGTCGTGATGGATGCGATATCGCCGAGATGGCGATCCAACTTGGGGCCTTCAAGTTCGAGTTCAAGGTTGTAGGGCGACACCCAGTCCCGGTCATCCGGTGTTCGGATGCCCGTTCGCATGCTGCGTCGCATCGAGTAGTTGATCTCATCGAGCCAGCGACGCCTGAAGTGCAGAGAGGTCTCCCATGGACCTGCCGTGAGCTGCTCGAGGGAAGCTTCATCGATCCAGGGCGCCGCAAGCCATTCACTGCCCTCGGCAAAGCCTGCAAATCCCCAGGCATGAAGTACATCCGGATGCATGGGGCGTGGCGGCACGAGCAGATTGGGACGCATCAACCAGATCACGAGATCCGCACCGGCCTCGGCCAGGGTATCCGCGAGCATCCGGATCTCGATCTGATTGGATCCGTTGATGGAGAAGTTGTAGATCTTCCAGCCTTCTGGAGCGGCGGCCTGCACGATGGAGGCATCCACGCCTTCGACACCCGCAGAATTGCTGATGATGACTGCAATCTCATCATCACCATCGAGGACGCCATCAGCCAGACTCTCGGACAACGCGATGGTGCGACGAACACCCCCCGGATATCCAAGTTCTGGAAGAACAAGCCAGTGCTGGAGACTCCAGGCAGCAGCCAGACCGATCAGGATCGGCAGGACGAAACGTGACAGTTCAAAGAGGATGCTGGGAGCCGAGGTTCCCGGATCCGCTGACGGTCCTGTTTTCGACTCCTCCGACATGAATGAATCATACAACACCTGCAGTGCAGCCACTCGATGCCATACACTGCACCTCCATGCTTGCATCNACGGCGACAACAGCACCCATCAGCTTTTCGATGGTCCTCCTCTGGGCAGGCCTCATCGCGATCGTCGGAGCCTTCGGTGTCTTCGCACCCTGGCTGGCCGCTCGACGTGCCGGATCCAACGCGATCGCATACGGCAACAGCTTCGCCGGTGGCGTGCTCCTGGCAGCAGGGCTCATCCACCTGCTTGCGGATGCCAGTGACGGGTTTGCTGCCGCTTATCCAAAGCTCGACTACCCGGCCGCTTATGCCGTAGCGACACTGGCGTTTCTTCTCGTTCTGGGTCTTGAACGGGTGATTCCCCGGGCCATGGCTGGCGGCTCCAAGGGTGACACGCCAGAAGCAGCCGCTTTCCTTGAAGCCGGCAAGAGTGGCGGCCTCACCCCCTACCTGCTGCTGCTCACGCTCTCCATCCACAGCCTGATCGCAGGCGTCACCCTGGGCATCTCTTCGGCCGCCGGCGCCGGTGTCCTGCTCATTGCCATCCTGGCCCACAAGGGGGCCGCCGGCTTCGCGCTTGGCTCGACCTTCCGCGAAGCTCAGGTACCACCACGAACCAGAATTCCGTCATTGCTCGTCTTCGTCTGCAGCACACCCCTCGGAGTCATCCTGGGCGGCGTCGCCATCGATGCCTTCGGCGAGGGCAGTGGTGCCGCCGAGGCGTGGTTCAAGGCAGTCGCGGCCGGAACCTTCCTTTATATCGCAACCCTGGACATCGTCCGGGAGGAATTCTTCCCGGGTGGAACCAATCGAGGTCGTCGGCTTGCCTGGGCTTTCCTGGGTGCGGGCCTGATGGCACTGGTCGCGATCTGGGTCTGATGAACGATCAAAGGGACCGCAGCTCATGACAGCGCTTCGACCCAACATCTCATTCATCACGCTGGGTGTGACGGATCTTGATCGAAGTCGATCGTTCTATGCCAGCATGGGACTTGAAGAACATCCCTCAAGTGGTCCGAAGGTCGCCTTCTTCGACATGTCGGGTCAGATCCTCGCCCTCTTTCCACGTGACGCACTGGCCGAGGACGCGGGAATCGCGGCCGGTACCACTGAAGGAGTCACGGTCACGCTTTCCCAGAATGTGCATGAACGTGATGACATCGATCGCATTCTCAATCGTGCTGTCGAAGCCGGAGGCCGCATCCTGGTCGAACCATCTTCGCCTCCCTGGGGCGGTGTCCGAGGCTACTTCGCGGACCCTGACGGCAATCCCTGGGAAATCGCATGGAACCCCAGGACGACCATCGATCCAGCCGGCCGTGTCCACCTGGGTGGGAAGACGACTGGAACCGAGTGAGGTGTGCTGATCGGGCTCATCGAACATTCGGGCCTGCAAGTCGTGCCTAGACTGTCAGCATGAAGACGCCTCCGATTCCGAAATGGATGACCATCACGCTGATCATCGCAGCGGGCTACAACGTGCTGTTCGGTGCCTGGGCGGTGCTCTTTCCCGAGTGGGCCTTCACCGGACTCGGCATGGAACCGCCCCACTACCCGTTTCTGTGGCAGTGCATCGGAATGATTGTCGGTGTGTATGGCATCGGCTACTTCATCGCCGCCTTCGATCCGATGAGACACTGGCCCATCGTTCTGGTTGGGTTCCTTGGCAAGATCTTCGGCCCGATCGGATTCATCCAGACTGCACTCATGGGAGACATCACCTGGTCCTTCGGCGTCATCATCATCTTCAACGATCTCGTGTGGTGGATCCCATTCGCTCTGATTCTGAAGGCGGCCTGGACCAGAAGCCGCTCGCCCGGGTTCGGATGATTCGCTACGGTGTGACGCCATGACTTCTCCCCTACCAGTCATTGTCATCGGCGCCGGCATGGCCGGTCTGGCCTGTGCACGCACCCTCGCAGCCAAGTCGATTCCAGTCACTGTTCTGGAATCCACAGACCGTCTCGGCGGACGACTGGGCAGCGAACAGGCAGGCGAGATCTGGTGCGACCGAGGCTTTCAGGTCTCCATGTCCAATTACGCCGCGTTGGAGTCACTTGTTCCACGCGACGTTGTCCCGAGACACTCGTTTCTTCCGGGCGCGATGGTCTGGGACGGTCGTCACCGTATCAAGGTGATCGACCCCAAGAAGTCACCACTGGCCGCCTGCCAACCATTGCTGAGAGGGCTGGTCGGGTTTCGGGATCTCCTCGCAGCACAACGATGCCGTCGCTGGGCTCGCCGCATCAACGAAGGGGAAACGCAGACGGGAACGGCAGCGGATGTCATCAGGCAGGCTGGCTTTCGAAGACGCTTTGTCGAGACCTTCCTTCGCCCGTTCTTTGGCGGCGTGTTTCTGGATGAAGCACTTGATGTACCAGCCGATCGTTTCCTGCGTACGCTTCATCGTTTCGCAACTGGAGAGGCTGAGCTTCCCAGCGGTTCCATGCAACAACTTGCCCAAGCCATGGCCGCCCCCATCCAAGATCATGTCCGACTTGGCCATGAAGTCATCAGCGTCAAGCCGGGAGACCATGTGAAATGCAGTCAGGGCGAGGCGTTTCCTGCAGAGCGAATCGTGCTGGCGACGACGTTCGAACAGTCCGTTCGGCTTCTGGGCCGCTCACTCGATGCTCATGCCATGGGATGGTCCGGAACCATGGCCTGTCATTTCACGACACCGCAACCCGTCCTGCAGGCACCTCTCATCGTGCTCAACGGCAGTGGCACAGGCATGATCAATCTGATCTGCTCGCCCAGTGGAGTCGCGCCCGGTTACGGACCCGAGGACACACACACGCTTCTTGTGAGCCTGCGGCCATACCGTGGCGGTCCGCCTCAGGTCGATGTCGAGGCCGTACAGGCCGAAGCCGCTGCCATGCTTGGTGTCGATGCGTCCGCATGGAGTTGGGTCCGCAACAGTGTCGTGAGCCGTGCCCTGCCGCGGATCTCGGAAGGTCACGCGCTCGCGGATCTGCCGAAAGGGATCTGGATCGCCGGCGACTGGAAGGAGGACCCCTCCATTGAAGAAGCGGTTCAGAGCGGTATTGATGTCGCCAACGACATCATCAACCAAGGCCCCCAACCAACTACCTGAGGCCATTCATGTCACTTCCCAGCGCACCATGCCCGCCTCGTTTCCGGGAACATGTCTTCGAATATGCGTGCACCATCAATCGATCGATGACCTCCACATGGCAGTGGCTGCTGCGCCCCGAAACGTTTACACAAGGCCAGCTGTGGCCATGGCGAGTGGAATTCCTTGAGACCCCACAGGAAGACGGCTCGACGGCATGTGGATTCGATATTGGCACATTGAACGCACACCACGGACCACTGATGAACTTCTGTGGCGTGATCACACGAATCGAAGAAGGCGATCAGATCTGTGAGCGAGATCTTGAATACGGCTATGGCGCGTATGCCATCGGCTTTCGCTTCATTCGACCTCGACTCCTGACGATCCGGGTATCCAAGCTGGATGATGCCAGATGCGAAGTCGTGATCCGGGTCACCTCCCATGTCCGCCATGGCTGGAGTCGCCTCTGGACGATGATGCAGCGATGCTTCTGGCCGATGTTCCGCCTCGCCGCCAGACGCGGCGTGCCCAGGTCATAGAGTCCGAATCAGCCGATGATGCGACGCTTCTGCTGCAGGTAATCCCACAGCACGAAACGGTCGAGATCATGACCGGCTGTGAAGAAAACACGGCCACGAGTGGCTTCGGCCAGGCGATGCGCGAAAGCGATGTCCTCGGAGTCCTGACTCCAGCTCGGCACCAGGAACGTGTTGATCACGATCCCTTCCTTGGCACATCGATGCGCTTCACGCATCGTGGCCTGCTCGGTGAGTGGATCCGGAGGATAGAGCAGGTAGAGCTGTTCACCTTCATAGTGCGCAGTAGGAAGCCCGTCCGTGATCAACATGATCTGACGATTGGGCGTGTCCTGCCCCGCAAGGAGTGTCCTCGCCATCGCCATTGAAGCCTGGATATTCGTGAAATGCGGATGCACCATCATCTCCGAGACGGACGGATCCGACATGTCAACTCGAAGACGAACGACCGGATCGTGGATCGTGACCGGCTTGGGCATCATCTCCGGAAGCTCCGAGACATGTCTGCGATGTGCAAACGTGGACATCTCGATCAACGACAGATGATCTCCGGGATACTCACGTCGAATCAGACCATCCAGAGCCAAGGCCATCTTCTTGCAGGTGACATACTGGCCACCGGAACGCATCGAACCGGACATGTCCATGATGACCGCGGTAGCAGCCTTTGGATTGTTGCGTGTCTGATGGATATCGATGTCATCCATGCTGATCCGAAAATCGGATCGCTCCGAACCGCTGCGAATGGCCGCATTCGTGAGTGTCTGACTGATATTGAGATGCGCCGCCGAATCCCCGAACTCGTAAGGACGACTCCGCTCCAGCTCGACAACACCTTCGCCGGCAATCGGCCCCTCATGTCGGCCGGATCTGGAGGCATCCAGTTCACTGAAGATCTCATCCAGCAGTTTTCCCTGGATGGTTCGCAACGCACGGGGCCCAAGACGATAGCCGTCGGGGCCCTGTTCCAGACCAGCCTCCTCGGCCTGGGCGCGGATCATGTCCTGGATCTGCTGCCTCATGCCCTCCAGATCCTCGATGTCGGCGTCCTCGACGAATTCACGAAGTGCGTCCATGTCGATCAGGGCAACCTTGGCATTCTTTCGAGCCTCCTTGAGTTGCTCCAGGAGTTCATCGATCTTCTCAAGAGTCTCCTTGAGCTCAACGGCTTCAGTCGGAGTAACCACTTCGGAGCCCGAAAAGGCGTAGGCACTGAGCAGCTGTTCGATTTCAAGACGGATGGCCAGGGTGGCGATGACACGCATCAAGGGTGGGCCCAAGGGGCTGCTTTCCCCACCGACTCGATACCAGAGTCGTTCCAGTTCGGGGATGGAGTCTCGTTCGACCGCTCGCTCGAAGACCTGCGCCATCAATTCGGTCGGTGGCTTGAGCGAGGCGATGGCTTGCCTCTGCGTCTCATGGGACTCCGACAACGAAGGCGCAGGATCATACGTCTCGAGAATTCTGCGCTTCTGTTCCTCCAGCAACGCGATCATGGCATCCAGACTGGGGCCAAGGCCGGAGATCTGCGAGGGATCGATCTCGATGGCATTGGCAAGCTCCTCGTCCGTCAGTGAACGATAGCTGCCGTAGTGCATGAGATGGTCCATCGCCGCGTCCACCATCCCATCGGATGGTGGCGATGTCGGAGGCGGGAACCGCTTCGGGTCATACCCCAGATAGCTGTGGACGATTCCGCCGGCTCGTCGCGGCTTGGATCGATCAGATGACATATTCGACTCGACCATGCCGCTGCCCACGGCTGATGCGATCAGTCGCCCAGAGGCCTGCCAGAACGAACTCGACGCAGCTTGCCCTGACCGCGGGATCCTCGGCCGCATTCACCTCGAAGGCCTTCTCCCAGGCTGGCGGGACTCGCTTGAGCATCTCGACATACTGCGCACTGGGAAGCAGATCTCCAACTTCGACGCGTACACCTTGGGCGAAGATCTCGGCAATCTCACCAAGACCATGCTCGTCGACGTATTCATCGAAGACCACTCCGACCGCCTGGGCCATGATGGCATCGAGCACCTGTGATTCGGTCATCTGATGGGACCCCATCATGTCGAGTTCCAGCTTGCCGATCGCGGAACTGTGAAAGTGCGCCAGGTCACTGATGCGTGGCACAGCCGGAACCGGCTCACCCTCCTTCTTCAGAAGAATGGCTCGACGCCTGGCGCTACTGACCATGGTCTTGTAGTTGGCGATGCTGAAGCGGGCCGAGACACCGGAATCATGATCCACCCACTTGCTGTTGCGTGCCTCGATGGCCATCTGCTCGACGACTTCAGCCATGAACCGAGGCACCATGACGGGATAGTCATGATCCTCCTCCTGCAGCCCATCAGCCATGGACTGCTCACGGGTGATGTCCATACCAAGATCGCGCTCTCGGGGATAGTGAGTCACGATGGTCGACCCGATCCGATCCTTCAACTGGGGGATGACCTTGCCGGATCGGTTGTAGGTCGCCGGGTTGGCACTGAAAAGGACACACACGTCCAGATCGAACGACACGGGATAACCACGGATCTGAACATCACGCTCTTCGAGAATATTGAAGAGACCGACCTGAACGAGATCATCCAGATCAGGCAATTCATTCATGGCGAAAAGCCCACGATGCATCCGCGGGATCAAACCGAAACTCAACGCTTCTTCCGTGTTGAGGCTGGCGCCGGCGGAGAGGATCTTGGCAGGATCGATTTCGCCGATGAGATCCGCGAACTTGGTGCCTGGCGCCAATCGCTCCGCATAACGATCGTCTCGATGCCACCAGGCGATCGGAATCTCGGATGCCGGACGATTCGCCACCAACGCCTTGCCTTCATGGGTAATGGGATGGATGGGATCCTCGTGAACCGGACTGCCTGGGATATCGAGATAGGGAATCCACTCGTCGAGAAAGCGGGTCATCAGCCTCATCAGTCGACTCTTGGCCTGCCCCTTTTCGCCAAGAAAGAGGAGATCATGTCCTGCGAGGATACCGTTGATCACTTCTGGAATGACCGTTTCCTCGTATCCAAGGATGCCTGGGAACAGAGGCTCACCGGAAGCCATGGCTTCGATCAGATTGACCCTCAATTCATCCTTGACGGTTCGCGAGGACCATCCGGAAGCCTGCAACTCCTCCAGGGTGCCGGGTCTCGTGGCCAGTACGGTTGTCATGGTGTTCAGCTCCGGATGAAAAGGTATGTCATAGTAGCCCTGGCCACCTCCCCTGGTCATGAAGCAGATCGACAACCGTCATCATTTTGAGCTGGCCGATCAGCGAGCGTCCCTCAGCCCTTGATCCGCAGACCCGGTACGGCATCACTGCTCAACGTGAAAGAGCTTGTTGTAGATCCGCCACTCGCCCTCGCACTGCAGCATCGAGAGCGTGTCCAGGAAGACCATGCCGAGATAGGACTCCCGGAGCCGAACGCCAGCGGTCTGCCCGGCGATCTCACAGGAGAGAAGCTCCATCATGGCCTCTTCGCCTGATTCGACTGGAGATGGCTGCTGTGAGCCCACAAAGGCCGAGAATTCCTCCAGGGTCATTTCATGCAAGCCATCGGGCAGGTAGCCGGTAATGCGAGCATCGGGATGAAAGACCGCTCGAACACGCTCGGAGCTGGATGTTCGAAGTGCCTCGTAATAGGTCTCAATGCATTGCTTGATGTCGTCCTGTGATGACATGCGAATCCTCCGTATGAAATCAGACGCGGTGACCCCCAAAGGGCGATTGGAGCCACAGAATAGCCTGAGTGATCTCCAGCATGAGACAAGGCCCCCTGCCGATGCAGGGGGCCTTGCGTGTATGACTGTCGCCAACGATCAGTCGATCAGTGGCAGTCACCACCGAAGTCTGCGATCAGGTCCAGCAGATCCTCGATGTCGGTGACACCGTTGTCATTGACATCGCCTGCACAGGCGTCTCCTGCACAGCCCCAGTCCTCGATCAGACTCAGAAGATCCTCGACGTCGATGTCATGGTCGCCATCAAGATCAGCGTCACAGTGCTCTTCTTCAGCCAGGTTCTCTTCTACCCACTCGATGGCGGCCTCGTGATCTTCCTCACTTGCGCCGTGGTTGAACACGATCCAGAATGGCTCGGATTTCGCCAGTTCCGTATTCAGGGCATACATCTCCAGTTCAAGGAGATAGATCCCCGGCTGGGCATCACCGCCGTTGTCATCGGTCAGAAGGAAATTCAGATGGAGGTGAAAACTTCCATCAACGGCACAGGCCAGTTCGAATCCATTGACAGCAGCGTCACCGACTGTAAAGGACGGACCACCAGCGCCGTAGCTGATCGTCATGATCTCAGGAAGAGATTCATCGTATCCAGCTCCATTCCAACGCCCAAGACCGTGCATGGCATTCCAGCCAAGCCATGTATCAGGTGAGAACGTACCGGGATAGGCCTCCCACCCTGGATCCGAGGTGAACCCGGGGATACCAAGCTCGCCCATTTCAGCACCGAAGACACGGACTTCAGGGTACTCGTCATGATCGCCATGGTCGTCATCATGACCATCGTCATCACCGTGGTCGTCATCATGACCATCGTCATCACCGTGGTCGTCATCGTGACCATCGTCATCATCACCATGGTCGTCATCGTGACCATCGTCATCGCCATGGTCGTCATCGTGACCATCGTCATCATCGCCATGGTCGTCATCATGATCATCGTCATCGCCATGGTCGTCATCATGATCATCGTCATCGCCATGGTCGTCATCGTGGTCATCGCCATGGTCATCGTCGTGATCATCGTCATCACCATGGTCATGGTCGTCATCATGATCATGACTTCCAATCAGCCCGGTGAAGAGCGCGCCGTTCTTGATACCGATGTAGATGTCGCCAGCATGTCCCTCATGCCCGTCATCATCACCCTCGCCCAGAACCGGATAAGCCAATCCGATCATTGCCACGATGGCAAGACACGAAAACATGGTGGAGAACCGCCCCTGCGGTCGAGCACCACTCTCTTTTTTAAACAAAGCCATGAATAGATCTCCTCACTTCTCTATTGGAATGAACGTTGCCCGGCAATCTTCGGATCAAATCGATTGTGATCTGGCCGAAGAAAGACATCACTGAAGTGCAAGGTCTGCACGGAGCCATCGACGAAACCGTAGTTGGCTCTGGCATGCTTGCTTTTCGCCTCACCTGAGACGATGTTGGTTTGAACATGGTTGGCAGCCAGGATCGGTGCAGCATTGGGATGGGAATCTCCAATCCACCAATTTTCGACATGAACATGATCTGATCCCGCAAAGGAACCAGTCCCGACCATGTGAAGAAAATGCACCGTGCTGGAGGGATGCTTGATGCGGCTCAATCGATCTGCCGCACTTTTCGGATCAATCGCTGCATCCGGGGACTTGGTTCGGGACAGATAATTGTTCCAGCCGTAGCTGGTTCGACGAAATCGATCCGTCGTGCCCTCAATGGGGACATCCCAATGTTGACTCTGATCCAGAGGCGATCGGATGATTCCATCGATCTTGACGTATCGACCCAGAGTATTCAGCCATGCGATCTTCTCGTTGGCAAGCCCACCATGGGAGAGTCCAGCGTCGGCAAACTGACCTCCGGATTCCACCGCGTACTGGTAATGAGCCGTCTGGAGCGAACGAAGATTCACCATGTCTTCCGTGACACGGGAGCGATGGGATACCTGATCAAGGGATGGAATGAGCAGACCAGCCAGAACAGCCACCACAACGATCACGATCATCAGTTCAATGAGCGTGAATCCACCTGGTGACCTCGGCTTCAGAGGTGAACCCCCACCCACCCGATCGGGAACAGCCGGGACGTTCTTCTTCATGAACATGCTCAAGCTCCAAATCAGGGATGGGGCCGGATCCGATCAGGAAACCCTGGCCTGGCAATGGGAAAGCAGCTAAGGTATGGTTATTGACATCTCATTGTCAATAACTAATGGCATCCGAATGTCAATAAAAGGGCTGGATTCGGCCCTTCAACCTTTCCGGGTACCCTCATACCATGACCCCTCAACGCCAGACCAAGCAATTGCAGGCCATCCGCGATGCCTTCGAAACGGCAGGGCGCCCCCTCGCCATCGAGGAACTCCACGAGTTGGCTGCACGAACCATCGAGTCGATTGGTCTGAGAACAATCTATCGAGCTGTTCGCCGCCTTCAGGAGGATGGGGTCATCACCAACGTGCCTGTTCCGGGCAATGCAGATCGATACGAGCTGTCAAGCATTGCGGCGAAGCACCACCACCACTTTCACTGCACGGCTTGTGACAAGTTCTTCGACATTCACGGGTGCCCAGGCGGCCTGAACAAGCTTGTGCCGGAAGGCTTCAAACTCGAGCACCATGAACTGACCCTGTCAGGGCTCTGCGACGCTTGCGCGTGAAGCATGCCAGGGATCACAAGCCCACTCGCTCAGTTGCTGACGCCACTCGGCGACTCAATACGAGCTTGGCAGCCACATAGGCAGCGATGAGATAGAGCGGAAACTCGATCATCATCCATGCAGGCAACGGCATGCTCATCATGTTCAAGATCCCCAGGATCAATGAAATTGATCCGACAATCATGGCACATGACATGGCTGCTTTGCTGCTGACAAGTGCAGCAACAAGACCACCCAGAAAGGCCTGCCCGACATGGGCGATCAAGACAATCAAGAATGCCATGAAAGGAAGATCGGAGAAGTAGATCTCCATGGCTTCTGGATCATCAAAGCCAACGCCTTCCGGCATTGGATAGAGAATGGTATTCAGCACGACAAGTGCCATGTTGAAGGCCATTCCAACGATCAAGCCGACCAAGACTGCACAGATGTTGAGAAGCATGCATGCCTCCTACTCAACTGTGTCAGAGACACTCGCCCCAGACCCCGATCAGTATAAGAAGGTCATCAATGGTGGTGTCCCCATCTCCGCTGACATCACCATCCGGGTTGCCTTCGCCCCAATTTTCCAGCAGGGTCAACAGATCATCGATTCCGACCGAGCCATTGCCGTCAAAGTCACCGATGCAACCTTCGCATTCCTCCTCGATGGTGTTTCCACCCTGATCAGCCCAGTTGGTAGCAGCGATCTGCTCAGCCGAGTTACCACAGACAACCGTATTCTGAAGGAACAAGGTTCCACTATCCAGATGCAGACCTCCGCCATCATTGCCGGCCGTATTCGATGAGATGGTTGAGCTTTGGATGGTCAGATTCGACATGGTCACTGATGCTCCACCACCAAATCCACCGGCCGTGTTTTCAGAGAACGTGGACGCTCTCATCATTCCGCCACTGTTCGTAGTCAGACAAAGCACTCCACCATTGCCGGAACTGGCACTATTGCCAGTGGCAACAGCGTTTTCGATTTCGAAATTCGATGACTCTGTCCACAACATGCCGCCATGGACCGCAGAGTTCTCGTTGAACTCGCAGTCATACCACTCAGCCCGTCCGGATGTCAGATAGAAGGCGCCTCCTCGAAAATCAGAGGTATTGAGATCAAACTGACAGTCATAGAAATTGGCAAAGGAGGCATCCTGGATGAAGCCAACTCCACCGCCGACAGATGCGCTATTGGACGTAAACACGCAATCGTTGAAAATCGGCTCATCATTTTCCCAGCAGCACAAGGCCCCACCACCGATGTCGGCATGGTTGCCGATGAACGAACAGTTACTGATCACACTGCGACAGTCAACGGCGACGAGCAAACCGCCCCCGTATTCGGATGCCGTGTTGTTGCGAATGATGCAGTTTTCCAACTTGAAGTCCGAAACGTAGCCATAGATGCCACCACCGTACTCAGCAGTGTTGTTTTCGATGATGCAGTCGACAATACGTGGAGATGATGCACTCAGGCAGCTGATGCCGCCACCCAGGTTCCAGAGAATACCATCACCAAAGTCGTAATCGACTGCTTGACCATTGCGGAAGGTGAAACCTTCAACCACCATGTCAATGGGCTCACCATTGTCACAGAGCAATCCCGCACGGACCCCCTCACCATCGATGATCGTGACATCCGCCCCGTCCGTGGATTGGATCGTGAGTTGCTTCCCGTTGGTTTTCATCACCGCAGCCGTGAGTGGATCCCCCGTGTACACACCCGGACTCACCAGGATGGTGTCGCCATTGACAGCCGCATCGATTGCAGCCTGAAGCGAGCTGTAGTCACATCCGCTTGGACAGACGTCATGGGTCTGCGGCGAAAGGACTACCTGCAGTGCATTGTTCGCATTCACGACACCCCATCCAAAGAGGATGTCCGTTCCGGGATCACCGTAGTCCACGGCGGATGCCTTGAGTATGTTCTCGACCTCCTGCGGAGACAGTCCGGGACGCTCCGAAAGAACAAGTGCCGCAACGGATGCTGCATAAGGCGAAGCGAAGGACGTACCGGAAACGTATGCGTAATCCTCGTCGCTATAGCCCTCTTCCCCTGTTCGGTCTGTACTGAGAATCCACTCACCAGGAGCACACAGGGTGACTCCAGGGGAATACGAACTGAATGCGGCGAAGTTTCCGTACTGGTTCAGCGCCGAAACGGATATGACCGACGGCAAGGATGCGGGATAGCCGAAGTACCAGTCTTCGGTGTTTCCGGCACAGGCAAAGTGGACAACGCCAGCATCACGTGATTCCTCATATGCCACATCGATCGTGAACGATCTCCAGCCTCCGTACAGATTGCTGTTGTTGGTGATCTCGATATCGTTCTGAACGGCATAATCGAGGGCACTGACGGTATTGCTGTATTGACTCCACCATCCACCTGAACAGAACCAATCGGAAACGAAGCAGCGGGACGAGACGGTCTTGCAGTCCGGCGCAGCACCAGCCATGAGCGACTCGTTGTTCAGATAGGCAGACACGCAGCCTGCGACAGGTGTGCCGTGCTTGTCACATCCATTCTGAGGGCCACCGTCATAGTCTGAATCGGATGTGAAGTCGACTCCTGGATTCTGGTTGATCTCAGGATGATCCTGCTGCACGCCGGTATCCATGATCAGAACTTCAATGGATGGATCTCCGGTCGTCGTCGCCCATGCTTCCAGGATGTCCATGTCAGCATCGACTTGCCCGTAGGTGCCGTCGTTGTGCAGACCCCAGCAGAATTCGAAATCAGGATCGTTTGGATAGTCGAATCCACTGCTCTTCCCTTGAAAAAGCATGTCGATCTCGGCATGACGCACAGCAGCATGCTGGGAGAGGCTGCTGGCTGCCTGCATGACTTCGAATCCATTTCGACTGTTGCTCGTGACGGCATACATGCTCGGGAACGAGGCCCAAGGCAACTCCGTGACCAGTTGCAGCCCTCGTCCTTCAAGAACCAGGTTGGCCTGCTGTGGCGTCAGATCTTCCTGAAAGCGAACGAGCACAGTTGAAGTCGGCATCGCAGGCGTACCTTCATTGCTGAGCAGTACAGGCGAAGCCATTGCGATGCCATCACGTACCGCCAATTTCGCCAGCAGATCCTGAATGCGTTCACTGGTCCTGCTGCCCTCTGGAACATCGATCAGGAACCATCCACCCACTGCAATTTCCCGAAACTGAACTGAATCCATGCCAAAGGCATCATGCAGTACCACTTCCAACGCTGGTGCTTCAAGATCCACTTGCACTGCAATGCGAGTGACATCAAGCGATGAACTCATCGTGTCCGTTGATACNGCGGCACTGTTGCCCCGCAGCAGTGATGGTTCCGCAACAACAGAACCAGATGAAATCAGACACACCATCGCACAGAAAGAAATCAATCGCATTGCCCTCACCCCTTTTACTGATGTATCAGCAGTTGTTCCCGAAGTAGCTCAGCATATTCAGCAGATCGTCGACATCGACTTCACCGTTGTCATTCAGATCACTGTCACACCCATCACTGCAATCATTGCCGTATTCGCTCAGCAGGATGAGGAGGTCATCAACACCGACTTCGCCATTGCCATCAAGATCGCCGGGACAAACACTGCAGTCATCACATATGTCCTCGACGCAGTTTCCACCGGCATCGGTCCACGTGCCGCCGTAGATCTGACCTGGCGTCTCGTTGCCGCACACCGTGGTGCTGGTCAGGGTCACATCCCACTGTGGGCTCAGGTCGATACCACCGTTGTTGCCGCTGTTGCCTGTAATCGTGCAGTCGACGAAGTGGGCCGTACCTCCAATGGAGGTATCTCCATCGGAGTTGGAGCCAAGGAAGAAGTACACGCCGCCGTTTCCGCCACCCCATGGGAACGAACCGTAGTTGTTCTCAATGATGCAATTGGTCACCGTAATGTCGCTGGCTGGATGACCGTCCCAATCCACAAAGTTCAAGCCACCTATGAAATTAGATGTGCTGTCGATGATCCAGCAGTCCTCCACGGTGCCCTGGAAGTTGCCAACCCTCAGTCCAGTAGAGCTGTCGTATGAGCCCTCGAAAATGCAGTTCCTGATGTACCCAGAGCCGTTGGTCAGAGCAACGCCACTCCCACCTCCGAAGCGTCGGAAATGCACGTGCTCGATGACCATCAGGTGCTCGTCCGAATCAGAACCCTGGATGTAGATGCCCTCGAAGTCGCTGCCCTCGCCATCGAGGATCGTTGCAGGGGTACCGTCGGCATTCGTTTCGCCGATGATTGAAACCGCCATCTCCTCAGCGACCAATGCCTCCTCGTCGAGATCTTCCAGAAAATAGGTGCCCGCTGCGATAGCGATCGTGTCGCCGTCGGTGAGCTCTTCCCACGCCATCTCCAGCGTCGGATACTCGCTGGGCACGTACAGAATGCCGTCCGCATCACCCGCTTCGCAACTGTCTATCACGCCGTCGCCATCACCATCCACACAATTGGACAGCGTGCAAGAGCCGCCTTCAATTTCGACATTTCCAGCATACTGCCCGGGGAAGTTGCCACAGATGATCGAATCATCGACGGTGGCCTCACCACCACCGACATGATGCATACCACCAATGCCGTCACTGGCCGTGTTGTCGTTGATGACGCAACCCGTGATGTTCGGTTCGCAACCACTTCCAAAATCATCGCCATAGCAGTACAGGCCGCCACCATCCTGGGCCTCGTTGTTCCTGATCACGCACCGGGAGAAGTCCGGAGCAGCATTGATCCATGAAGATCCTTGTGCATCTCGCCTGACATGAACGCCTCCACCGGTACCGGTGCACGCATTCTCGACGATCAGGCAGTTTCGCAGGATGGGACTGCAGTTGCTGATCAGAACACCACCCCCATTCCCATCGACATCACCTCCAGTGATCACCAGGTTGTCCATGATGATCAGACCAGGTTCGCCGGGCTGTGGCCCGCCACCGACCAGTTCAAAGACACGGCCCTGCTGCTGCGCATCGATCTTGACGCCCGGACTGCCATCAGGATTGGTCTCACCCTGCAACGTGATGGTCTTGTCGATCAGAAGATCATGCTCGAAGTAGGCACCGGCTGCGATACTGATACGGTCACCTGATTCAGCCGCGGCGATCGCATCGCCGATGGTCGCATACTCACCAGGCACGGCGATGGTCTGCCCGCTGATCACGTTAATCATTGCTGTACGGTTGTCGTTGCAACCGTCATTGAACGACTCTCCAAAGATTGGAAGCTGGGCAGTCGCCAACTCGGGGATCGTCCACTGGAAGCCGTTGCAGAATGGAGGCGCATTGACACCGGACAGAATGCCATCCGCGATGCACTCACTGCCCGTCGAGACACGCATGGCGCATACCGAGTCAAAGATGATGGTGTCACCCGGAGCGACTTCCAAGGTTTCTGGCGTGATTGACGTCAAGTCCACGACGATGGTGTGAGTCTCAGCTTCAGCCAAAGCAGCCATTGCAAGCAATGGCGCAACACATGTCATGATTCTTCGCATTGTCCTGTCCCCTCTACTCACAGTTCATGCACCAGAAATCTCTGAAGTCGCTTTTCTATGCATTACAGGATCCCCATACTCCAATAAGGATCAAAAGATCATCGACGTCGGTGTCACCATCGCCATCACAATCACCGTTTCCATTTGATTGATATGCAGCGAGCAATGCGAGCAGATCATCTACACCCACATCACCAGTTCCATCGAAATCACCAACGCAGTCCTCGGGGCAGTCGACTTCGACGTCATTGCCGCCGTCATCCGTGTACTCGCCGGAGATCTGTGTTGTATCCCCTTCGTAGCCCACATTGCCGCATACGGCGGTAGTGGCCATGGTCATGGTCGCCTCTGCCGCAACGTACACACCCGCGATACCGCCGGATGTATTGTTCCTGACCGTACAACCTGTGAGTGAGGCCTGACCGTCAAACACACCCACGCCGCCAATGGCATACACCGGATAGGCGCCGATGTTGGCGTCGATGACGCAGTCAACCATGGTCACTTCGGAAGACTGGCCGCCTTGGTCCACGACCATCACGCCTCCACCAAACGTGCCCTGGTTGCCAGTTACGGTGCATGAACTCAAGTTGACGATGCTGTTGAATAGCGAGATCACGCCGTAGTAGCCGATACAGGTGTCGATGATGCAGTTGGTCACGTCTGCACGGCACTGGATCAAGCTAAGTGGGTACACGCAGCGTGTCAGGTGCAGATTCTCAATGATGGTGGTTCCGTCACCCCTCACGACATGAATGCCAAATGCAGCGCCCTGACCATCAATGATGGTCGCGGGCAGGCCATCGGGGCCGGTTTCACCGGAGATCGTGATTGAGATTTCCGAAATGAAGAGCTCCTGGGCCTCTTCCAGGAGGTAGGTGCCCGCCGCAATGGCGATCGTATTGCCATCGGTCACATTCTGGAACGCAAGTGCGATGGTGGCGTACTCATCGGGCACATTCAGAATGCCGTCGTTGTCGTACAAGCAGCCATCGGGTTGACCATCGCCGTCGGGATCGTCGCACCAGGGGGTCGCACACGATGATGCGCCAAGGGCGACATGGCCTACAGCCTGGTCTGGTGAATTGCCGCAGACAATGGTATCCCCCACGCTCATGACGGCATACTTGCAGGAACACTGATTGATCCCGCCACCAACCGTAGCCGAGTTCTCCGTGACGATGCAGCTGACCAGTTCTGGAACTCCGAGGCGTCCGTAGATGCCACCACCTTCGTCAGCAGTGTTCCCGGTGAACAGACAGCGAACAAATCGAGCGGAAACAGGCTGGCCGGGCGGTGGACCAGCCGATTGGCCCGTGTGATACACCCCGCCACCACGTCCGCCGCACCAGTTGTCGATGAAGTGACAATTGCGAATGGTCGCATTGCTTGTCGTACAGTTCAGACCACCACCATCGACTGGTGAGGAGCCTCCTGTGAAAACGATGTTCTGGATCAGAGGCACGAAGCCAGATGCGCTCTCACCATTGATGGACATGACACGACCTTGCTGCTGGGCATCGATGGTGACGGCGGGGTTGCCCTCGGCATCCGTCTCGCCGGTGATCCTGATACCCTTGCTTCCAAGGGACAGGTCATGTTCGACGTAGGTACCAGCAGCAATCGAGATGGTGTCCCCATCATCAGCCGCATTGATGGCGGCTTCAATGGTTGCAAAGTCATCCGGCACTTGAATGGTGATTCCACCGGTAGTGACACTGATATGACCTGTCCAGGCGGTGTCGCAATCCGCAGGAGTCCCGTCCCCCGCGATCTGAACCGCGTAGAAAGGCAGCTCAGCCCAAGTGAACTGAGGAACTTCCCATGTGAATGGCTCGCAGAAAGGAGGGTAGATCGCCCCTTCGAGCACGCCATCAGCGATGCACGGCTGACCGGATTGCACGATCGTCAGGCATGGACCTTGAAAGACCACCGTGTCGCCTGGGGCCACGACCAAGGTGTTCACCTCACCACCGATTTCAATGGTGTGGGTTTCAGCTTCTGCCAAAGAAGCCATTGCAAGCAATGACGCAATAGATGACAGGAATCGAGTAGACATCGCAAGCTCCCTATTGTGATCAGCGAGGTGGCTGTCAAGCAGGAGACTTCACGTCGTCATCCTGCAATCGACCGCAGTGTGAATCGGCAATGAGTTGGGCAGCCCCGATCAACTGCCCACGCTCATTGCCGTTTATTCGAGCCCATGCCCATTGCCGAGGAGGAGGCATTTGGGAATGCGTTCTCCTTCAAGGCAACTACTTGGCGATCGCCACGAACTGCAAATGTCCATCAAACTGATCTTCTCTCTTCGAATGCACTCAGTGCATTTGTATTATGGTCGATGAAGGTATGATTTCCAGTCTGATTCGAGGCCAAATCAGGGTTTTTCCACCATGCCCCTCATCCTGACAGACCAGATGATCCGGGAGGCCACCCAGGTGGCCCTGGAACTCCACATCGCCTTCACAAGCGTGCTGGAGCTGCCTTGTGTCAAGGATCGGCGAGCAGCCACCTTGGCCATCGAACTGGGCGTGGGTCGCATGACCTGCCAACGGATCGTCAAAATCAGCAAATCGCCCCAAGGCTCCAATGGCACATCCCCACCGGGACCTGAACTTCTGGCGAATCTCCCGGGGGTCAACGGACTTCGCCAGTTTCTGGATGCTGTCGTCAAGGCAGGCGTATCGCAAAAACAGCTTGCCGCTGCCTATGCCGCTGTGGATGCCTTTGATTCATTTCTTCGTGAGATCGATCAGAGCCAGACCGCATTCGCCTCTGCCTTGTTGCTGCACCAGCAGGGATCGGATCCAGATCGACAAAGAGCCCGCCGAGAGGATCTCTTCGATGCCGCCTCGGTGGTCACAGGCCAGTCCGCCGAGACCACGATCAGCATGATGGCGATTCGACCCAGACCGACGGACACAAAGACATTCGAACAGATTGTCATTCGTGGCTATGCAGGCATGCGGGCCAGCGGATCAGCCATGCCGATTCGTCTTCCGATCAACATGGCCTACACCGACTTTCGCAATGTGACAGGCGAAGAAGCGGCAAGACAACCACAGAAACTCGTCGAGGAATTCTGTACACGACCCCTCCCGACCATCGACACACGAGTCATCAAATCCGAACATCTCGCTCACATCATCAATCCTGAACACATACCGACGGGTGAACCCTTTGACTGCTTTGCGATGCAGAACACCGAGTGGACATTCAAGGAAGTCGGTCGCCAGGTCGCCATCTGGCTGTATATCGACTACCCCACTCGACATTGCACGTTCGATCTGCATCTCCATCGAAGCATGGATTCAACACTGGAGACCTCCGCGGATTGCCACCTCTGGGGTACGTCTCTTCTGGCGCCTCCTGAGGACCTGTGGATGACACGGTTTGCCGACCAGATTCAGTTCACCGAACTTGGATCCGGCCTGGAATCATCGGCATCCGAAGCCTATTCCCGTCAGAAGGAATTGACTCTACACCTGTTCAAGGAACATGGATGGGATCCAAGCGAGTTCGTGGGGTATCGATGTGAAATGGAACTGCCCGTATGGCGATCAGCGGTGTGCCTGATCATGACAGGACGGTGATTCGAACCCGTGATCAGGCCCGATCAGCAAGCCTTCTCTTCTGCCAACCGGCAATCAGAACCAGAAGGGCTCCGAGTACGAAGGCAACGACCAGAAGGACGGCAAGTCGCCACGTGAGGCGATCCACGATCTTGCCGGCAGCTTGATCAGCTTCCACGGCCGCTGACTGGATGGAGGCATCGATACGATCGATGATGGTCTCGACATCGGGAGACCCGATGAGATCCTGAAGCGACTGGGACGTTTCCGTAATCGCTTCCACCGTCTGCCTGAGTTCCAGAAGCGTATCTCGTTGATCATCGGAATCGGATTCGACCGTCTCGGAAAAAGCGAACAACTCATCAAGGATCAGAGTCGTCCGCTCGACCTGGCTGGTCAACTCGGTCAATGAAACACTGGCCTCGGTCAGACTGTCCAGGGTCTGGCCACCCGTTACCAGAGTGGCCTGCAAGGTCTGATTGATCGTGCCGAGCTCCTCCGATTTACCATCGAGTGATTGCAGAAGAATCGAGGCTTCTTCGCGGATCCGTGTCGGAAAACGATCGACGACATCCTCAAGCTTCTCAACCTCGTCCGTCACCCGTGCGAAGTTGACGCTCATTTCCTCGAGGTCCACGAGCACGGCTTCGATCTGCGGACTCGAGAGCACCTCCAGGACGATCATCTCGGCCTGATGCCCCAGGTCGCTGGGCAGCCGATCGACCCGATCGGCGATCCTTCGCGCCTCCATGCCCATCTCGGCAGCCGTTCGCGACAGGCTGTCTGCGGCGGCAAAGGGTGCCAGAGGAAATCCGAGAACACTGATGATGTCCTGGGAATTGGTCTCGTTGACCAGATCAGGCGTCTTGGAAACAAGCATGCGATCAGGGTCGATGAAATCCTCGGTCTCCTCATCACGCTGTGCCCGTTCACGGATCTTGTCATCGAGAACCTCGAAGACTTCAGGCTGAGTCCATCGCCTGGCGATCTCGCGAATTCGATTCAGGATGTTCGTGATGCCCCTTGATCGAAGCAGAAGAAGATCCTGCTTCTCATACTCCCAACGCCAAGCGTTCAATCGATAGGAGTCGTACCAGAGCTCGACGAGGGCCTCGAATGAATTGGGTTGAGAATAGGCTTCGGTGAACTTGCGTTCGATCAATTGAACGGTGTTGCGAATCGCAGTGAGTTCCTCGGGATCTCCATCAGCCAGCCTGATCGCATTGTTCTTCAGCCGCGTGATGGTCCGTTCGAAGTACGCCATGAACTCACCGAGCTCATCACGCAGGCGTTCCTGAGGATCACTCGCCGCCTTGCCGGTGACCCGGGCTGTCCGCGCGAAGCCATCCCCACTCGGCTGACCGGACTGGCACCCCGTCAGGATGACCAGCGTCGCCACCATCAGGGCACTGACGCAACGCATCCTCGATTGAATTCCACTGACAGGCATGGATGACATCAGGCGAAATCTACCAGATGTCACTGCTGTCCGTGCTTGCCAATGTGGCCTCAGCCGGCCCCGTCCAGAGTCCGCAGGAAGGCATCGGCATTCGACTGATGATCCTGCCGCTTGGCAGGGTCCATCTTGCGGGCCATGGAGCACATCATCGCCCAGCGAGGATTCTTCGCCAGATCCCCTGCGTGCTTCATGATCCAACTCCAGTACAGACCATCCCAGACACTGGTCCAGTTTCCAGCTGGATGGTTGCTCATCTTCTTCACATAGGAAGATCCTGAGAAGTACGGCTTCGTGGTGATGAGCCCGCCATCGGCATGCTGGCTCATGGCGTACACATTGGGCACCATCACCCAATCGTAGCTGTCGACGAACATCTCCATGAACCAGGTGTAGATCTCATCTGGATGAATCTCACAGAGAAACATGAACCCCCCGAGAATCATCAACCGCTCGATGTGATGACAATAGCCGGTATCCAGAACCCGCCTGATGACGTCATCAATCGGATCGATTCCTGTTGTCGCGTCATAGAAAGACGACGGCATGGGACGTTCATGATTCCAATGATTGCCTGTTCGCATCTCGACCCCGAGATCGTCATAGGTCGCCCGCATGAATTCCCGCCAGCCGATGATCTGTCGAATGAATCCTTCAAGGGAATTCAGGGGGACATCGTTCCGGTCCGCGTGGTCAAGTGCAGCATCCACGACCTGCCGAGGGGTCAGGAGTCCGATGTTCATCATGGGTGTCAGCACACCATGCCAGAGCCAGTTCTGCCCTTTCACCATGGCATCCTCGTAGTCACCGAACAAACCGAATCTCTGGTCCAGGAAGGATGACAGCCACTCAGCGGCCTGCTCATGAGTCGTCGGATAGATGCAATGATCAAGGGCGCCTGGATGATCCGGATACTGATTCAGGACATGTGCACGGGCATCTTGATCAACCGAGTCCCGTTCAGGCAGGATCAACTCCGGTATTTCGGAGAGCAGCTTCTTCGGCACCTTCTTGCGGTTATCGCCATCAAAGCTCCACTGGCCTCCGGCGGGCTCACCATCCTCCATGAGAACATCGAGTCGCTTCCGTTGATGCTTGTAGAAGTCGGCCATGAACCAACGCTTCTTGCCCTCACGGTACGTCCTGTTCTGCTCGGGAGAGTTCAAGAACATCGGCGTAGCGAGCATCTTCAACTCGATGCCATGCTGGCTGCAGAGCCGCCGAAGCCGTCGCTCCAGCAGGTAGTCATGCGGCTCAGTCACTGCCACACGATCAGAGTCGGAAGCGGCAATCTTCTGAACAGTTTGATCCAGGACATCAAGCCCCTGTTCATGTTCGATGTACTCGACGGCCACGCCTTCTGAGCGAAGCCACTGCTCGTAGTGCTTCATGCTGGCCCGATGCAGCCAGAGCTTCTGCTGATGCAGCTGAACCCTGAGACGATGATCCCCGAAGAAGAGCCCGTCTTCGATCAGCCAGACACGCTCACAGCCCTGTCCCAGACCCGGGTGTAGCCGGAACAACTGATGCGGGAAGACAAGGAGATCGCAAGTGCTGGTCATGTCGGATGCTAAGCAGCCCGAATCGGTCTGGCCTCAATTACCGGCATGTTTTCAGGAGATCTACAGATCAAATCGATCGAGATTCATCACCTTGTCCCAGGCGTTCACGAAATCGGTCATGAAGGTCGATGCGGCATCATCCGAAGCATAGACCTCGGCCAGTGCTCTCAACTCGGAGTTCGAACCGAACACCAGATCCGCTCGAGTCCCCGTCCATTTGACGGCCCCTGTCACACGATCACGACCCTCGAAGCTGGTCTGTGATTCATCTGTTGCATTCCATTCGGTCGCCATATCGAGGAGATTCACGAAGAAGTCGTTGCTCAACGTGCCAGGACGATCCGTGAAGACGCCATGTGCTGCCTGACCATGATTTGCATCGAGGACACGCAGGCCGCCGACCAATACGGTCATCTCAGGTGCCGTCAGGGTCAACAACTGGGCACGATCCACCAGAAGTGCTTCGGCGGATCGGTTGAAACCGTCCGCCTGATAGTTGCGGAACCCATCGGCCTTCAGTTCGAGAGCCTCGAATGAATGGGCATCCGTCTGATCCTGTGCCGCATCCGTTCGGCCAGGCGTGAAGGGAACCGTGACTTCATGGCCACCCTGTCGAGCCGCTTCTTCGATTGCTGCACAACCACCGAGCACGATCACGTCAGCCAGTGATACGTTCTTGCTGCTGGACTGGTTGAAGGACTCCTGAACGGCCTGGAGTTTCGAAAGGACGTCACCAAGCCGGGCGGGATCGTTGACTTCCCAGTTCACCTGGGGCTGGAGTCGAATCCTCGCGCCATTGGCACCGCCACGCTTGTCGCTACCGCGGAAGGTCGACGCTGAAGCCCATGCAGTTGAAACCAGCTGGGCAACCGAAAGACCGGAGTCCAACACGCTTCGCTTGAGGGCTGTGACATCCGCATCATCGATCACGGCCTGATCAACGGCTGGAACCGGATCCTGCCAGATGAGCTCTTCATCGGGAACCTCCGGACCGAGATAGCGTGCAATCGGACCCATGTCACGATGCGTGAGCTTGAACCAGGCGCGGGCAAAGGCATCGGCAAACTGGTCCGGATTCTCATGGAACCGTCGTGAGATCGGCTCGTAGATGGGATCCATCCGCATCGCCATGTCGGCTGTCGTCATCCGTGGAGCGATCTTGTGAGAAGCGTCCTGGGCACCTGGAACCATGTCGCCTTCGGCAACATCCTTGGCCTGCCATTGCCAGGCACCGCCTGGCCCCTTGATGAGCTCCCACTCGTAACCAAAGAGCATGTCGAAGTAGCCGTTGTCCCACTGCGTTGGGCTCGGCGTCCAGGCGCCTTCGATGCCACTGCTGATCGTGTCTTCACCGATTCCCGTGCCGTAGCTGTTCTTCCAACCAAGCCCCTGCTCGGCCATGCAGGCACCTTCCGGCTCACGACCGACATACTCCTGATCGGATGCCGCACCGTGGCACTTTCCGAACGTATGCCCACCGGCTGTCAAGGCAACGGTCTCTTCATCATTCATCGCCATGCGTGCAAAGGTCTCGCGGATATCCCGACCTTCAGCAACCGGATCCGGTTCGGCATTGGGGCCTTCCGGATTGACGTAGATCAAGCCCATCTGGACAGCCCCGTAGGGATTCTCCAGAACACGATCACCTTCATAGCGCTTGTCACCAAGCCAGTCGGATTCGACCCCCCAATCGATGTCCTGCTCGGGTTCCCAGATATCCTCGCGTCCACCACCGAAGCCGAAGGTCTTGAAGCCCATCGATTCCAGAGCGCAGTTGCCGGCGAGGATCATCAGATCGGCCCACGAGAGCTTGCGGCCATACTTCTGCTTGATTGGCCAGAGAAGTCGACGGGCCTTGTCCAGATTCGCATTGTCCGGCCAACTGTTGAGTGGCGCGAATCGCTGGGTTCCAGTCGAAGCCCCACCACGACCGTCGAAGATTCGATACGTTCCAGCGCTGTGCCAGGCCATGCGAATGAAGAGCGGACCATAGTGGCCGTAATCAGCTGGCCACCAGTCCTGGGAATCCGTCATCAAGGCATAGAGGTCCTGCTTGACCGATTCGAGATCAAGCGACTGAAAGGCCTGGGCATAGTTGAAATCAGCGTCCATCGGATCGGACAATTCTGAATTCTGCCTGAGAACACCCAGATTGAGTTGGCCGGGCCACCAGTCCCGGTTGGTCATTGCCTTGTGAGGCTGTGTTCCTGTGAAGGGACACTGGCTTGCTTCGACGGACATGATCTCGACCCTTTCAGATGGAATATCGGTATGACTGAGACCCTCTAGTCTAGCCAACTCGATGAACTTCGACCGGCTAGCATGGAGTGCTCCGGAGCGACAGCCCGCCGGTCTTGACACCCGGCCTGTTGAGCCCGCTTCTCAACACGCTGCTGCCAGATACACCAACTGTTCCAGGACTTGTCCACACACCATGAGTACTGATCACGTCAACCCGACCCGAAGACTGAGTTTCCTGGAATCCACATTTCAAGTCGCCACCACGCAGATCTTCAGCAGCCCGATCTATACCTGGGCCACAGCTCGTGGTCTTGTGAATCTCCCACAGGTCGCACAAGCCATGCGGATCCTGCATCAGCGACATCCTTTGCTCCGCGCCAGGATCGCGGGCGAACCGGGCCACTATCGCTTTGTGACGGATGTCCCCATCGAGAACATTCCCTTGAAGGAATGCAAACTCTCTGAAGGCGATGACATCAACAACATCCTTGAACCCCACATGAACAAACCACTGACCGGTGAAGACCGGACATGGGGCGTTCTCTTTGTCCAGGGCTGCCGACCCGACCAGTGGTGGCTGATTGTGGAAACGCATCATGCGATCACGGATGGACGCTCCGCATTCCACCTGCTTGATCAGTTCGGGCACATTCTGGGCGACTTGGTCTCCGGGGCGGACATCGAGATCGCAGCGCTTGATCTGCCTGCCCCCATCGAACACCAACTGGATCCCCCGGGATCGATGGACCATTGGCTCAAGACCGGAGAAGCCTGGGCTGAGAAGATCGGAGAGATCAGCCACTGGCCCATAGACAGTGATGCCACATTCGAGGATCGATGTTCCTGCAATACCTTCACCGTTCATGATGAAGCGTTTACCAGAAAACTGGCCGATGCCTGCCACGCACACGGGACCACAATCCAGGGTGCCATGGCCGCAGCGTCGGCCATGAGCATCTCGGCCCATCTTGGGCATGCCGTCAACATCGACACGATCACACCGGTCGATCTCCGACGATTTGCCGCTGTGGACATCGATCCAAGGGAAGTCGCGTGCAAGGTCATATGCCTTGACACGGGATCCTTCAATGTCTCCAAGGAGAGCGACCCCTGGGAGATCGCTCGCGCCTACAAGACAACACTCGGGCAGCAACTGGAAGAGGACTTCTACCCCCCTCTGGATTTCAATCCTGAAGATGTCATCACGTCCATAGATGGATGGAAGGATGTCGACGGTCGTCACACCCATGGCTTCAGTATCACGAATACGGGCCTGCTTCCATTTGATGGAGACTATGGCCCGGTCCAGTTCGAGGAAGTGGACATCACCGCAACCTTGAGATTCGGAGGCTTTCCCCTCCTGCTCTCGGTCTATACATACCGCCACAAGCTGCGATGCACCTACTCATGGACCCAACCGACACTCAGCCGTTCCCATGCCCTGCAGCTTTCGCGACAAGTGGAGTCACATCTGAGATCGATGACCCAGTCGTGATCAGGCCGATCCGACCTGAACTCACATTCCTGGAATCAGGAAACGCAACAATCGGGAGGACGACGGCGCAAGCTGCTTGAGAATCAGGTTCCTCATGATGGCCTGCTCTTCAGGCGTTCTCACATCAGACTCCTGTTCGTACATGGCAAGAATCAGCTCGCTGTCCTTGTCTGCTCTTTCGACCCAGGAGCTGACCATTGGCTCCAGCTGCTTGCCATCCTGCCTGGCTGACTTCAGATCATCAGAACGTTGGCCGGATGTACGGGTATCCCAGAATCTCATGCGATCCACTCGGTCGGTTCCCATGAGTGATGCACGAGCTGGAACGAATGTCAAAGTATTGATGTCGATGCCATCCGCGGGAATAGACAACACCTCATCATAATGTTCAGTATCCCACAGTCTGATCCGCGCATCATCGACTGTGGCAAGACGATCCCCCGGCAGATGCGTGATGTAACTGATACTGCCCCGATGCTGTGGCAGAGTCGCCACGATTTCCATGGAAGGGATCGCAATGATGCTGACCGTATTCCGGAAGCCATCCAGAACAAGATGTCTGCCATCGGGCGAGAATGAAAAGACAGTCCCAAGACCGACTTCTTGAAGTGCCGCCTGAAGATCATCCGATTCAAGGCGAGTACCGGTCGCCACGTCCCAAAGCTCGAAGCTATGACAGCTGATTGCAATCATCGACCCATCCGGACTGAATTGAAAACCTTCGGTCACATTGCATGGAATTGAAAACTGCAGCGCCATCGTTTCCAGATTCCAGACTTCGACCGTACCACTCTCCCGTTTCACTGCCAGACTCGAACCATCTGGCGAATAGACGAGCCCCGAGAACAAGATGCCGCCGGGACTGGCCGTTCCTTCGACCGGAGGAAGTGCACCAATCTGCAGACCCGTCATCAGATCGTAGAACAGAACCTCACCTTGCATCGTGAGTACCGCAAATCGACGCCCGCTGGGGTCATGACAGATCGCTTCAATCGGATCCGACAAGTCAAATGGTATGTCGACAACCTGTTCGCCCGACTGAAGGTCCCAGACAGCAATGTCACCCCCAGATGAAATGCAGACCAGCTGACGACCATCAGCGCTGATGCTGTGAGCACTGTAGAAATTGGATGAATTCGAAAGAAGCTCTTCAAGATCCCGCTCGGGCATGAGGTCGAACACATGGACCTCACTGCCATATCCACTGCAGGCCATGAGGCTGGAGTCAGCCTGAATCGTCATGTTCCGGATTCGTTCAAACTGGCCTTTCAAGTCGTGAATCATCTCACCACTGGCGACATCCCAGCCACGAATCACATTCGACAAGGTCGCTATGAACAACATCTCGCCATCCGGACTGAACCTGATGAACTGAGGTCTTCCAATGGCATCCATGTCCATGTTCCACTGCGATACGACAGGGGTTTCTGAATCAAGTCCAGAGCCATCCTGTTCCATGTCAAGGATGCGAACCTGACCCTCATGATCAATGGTGGCCAGCAATCGATCATCAGGACTGAAGGCCATCCGCAGCATGCCGGAGACTCGTCGAGTCAGAGGCACATCCGCATCACCAAATCCTCGAATGTAATCGCCCGTACTGACGTCTCGTACTTCGACCCAGCAACCCGACTGCCCAAGCTGCTGCTGCTCGAATGCAATCATTGAGCCATTCGAGCTCAGCGCGATATTGGCACCGGCTGAGGCACCGGAAAGATGAGATGGAAGCTCCACACCTGTCTGCACATCCCAGACCCTCAAATTCTTGCCATCAACGGCAGCCATTCGGGTTCCAGCCGAATCAAATGTGATTCGAGTAGGACTGATCGCCAGCTCATCCACTGTCGAGAGTGTCCGGCCTGTTAACGCATCAAGAATTCGAGTCTTCTCCCGATTCCAGTCCACATCTGGAATGAGGGTCCGCTCTTGAAGGCCGATGGATTCATCAACCTGAACTTTCTGCCAGTCATCCGAGGCGTTCCATCCGACGAGCCCGAAACCACCTGCACGATCAAGCGTAGAGGCAACCAGACTCGAACTGCCAGGCACAAACTGAAGGCTGAGAATACGCCTTGTACCTGAATCAAGCAGAAACGCAGTGCTGTCCAGCAAGGCTGCCAGATACTGCCATTCAAATGGCATGTCATCAGGAGACTCGATTCCCATCGCCTCCTTGGCTGATTGCAATCGAACATAAACACCTCTGAAATCCTCTCGTTCTGCTGCCGCAGAGGCCGCAAACAGATGGCCTATGTACGCATTCCACCTGGACTCGGTCTCGGATTCTTCTGCCTTCTTCTGCGCTCTTCGAGCGGTTTCAGCCTGGAGTACGGCTTCCTGCTGACCCTGGATGGCCTGATCACGCATCTTCAGCGCTTCAACCTGCCAGTCCATCGCGTCCTTCATCAACACCAGAGAGATGACGGTTGAAGCGACCAGCAGCAGGAGGAACGATGACCCGACGATCACAGCCGCCTTGTGCCTGCAGGAGAAACGCTTCAGGTGGTACCAGACCGTGGGCCGGCGAGCTGCGATGGGATCTCCGACCAGATAGCGGGCGATATCCATCTCCAACTCGGAAGCCGACTGGTAGCGACGTTCACGCTCCTTCTCAAGCGCCTTGAGTGCAATGGTCTCCACATCGCCACGAAGATGTCGATTGATGCTGGACAGCCGTGTCGGCTCTTCTTCCTGAACCATTCGAATCGCTTCGTGAATGGCGGCTTCTCTGACGTCGTACGGGAGCTGACCGGTGAGCAGTTCATACAGCACCATGCCCAGGGCATAGATGTCGCTGCGCGTATCGATATCGCTCGGATCCGCAGCACACTGCTCGGGGCTCATGTACTGAAGCGTGCCTACCAGCTGACCGACATCGGTCTGAAGTGTCGTGACCGCCAGGTCACTGTCGGTTGATCGGGCCACCCCGAAGTCGATGATCTTGGGTTGCCCGTTGGAATCCACGAGAACATTCCCGGGCTTGATGTCCCGATGAACGATGCCCTTGAGATGTCCGTGCTGAATCGCATCGCAGACCTTGGAAAACAGAACCAGACGTTCCCGGGTCCCGAGCTTCTTCTCTTGTGCGTACTCGATGAGGGTCCGTGCATTGGGGATGTACTCCATGATGAAATAGGGCACACCGCCGGCACCATCATCATGCGTTCCGGCTTCATAGACCTGTGCAATACCCGGATGCTGCAACCTCCCCAGCGTCTGGGATTCGAATTCGAATCGCCTCAGGGCTGAGCGGGAACTGATGCCCCGTTTCATCATCTTCACGGCTACGCGACGCCGAGGCTGTTCCTGCTGGGCCTCATAGACCGTCCCCATCCCACCTGAACCGATGATTCGCTTGAGCGTGCAGGAGCCGATCTTCATCCCGACCATTGAAGACATGGATGGGGAATCGGTCTCGGGCAGACCCGCCCCACTGACGGTCTCGGCGTCACCTGAAGCAGGGTGATCAGGATGTCCTGGCTGATCGACCATTCAAGCAAATAGTACCGGGGTTTTGAGGCCGGACCGGGTTCATGAGTCGATCCAGCAAACCCTTCCAAGGCCTCTCCATGGGCCTCGCTGACGACCGGCGAATCTCAGTCATGGCCAATCAACCATTGAAAAAGCCGCTCCCGATGGGAACGGCTTCTGATCAGTTCAAAGGCTGGTGAACAGACTAGATCTCACCGGTATTGACGGCATCGATTCGATCGATTTCGAGATCGAAGGGTCCGGCTTTCTTGTCGTACATGTAGAACTCGATACCCCCGACCTGCTCGGGCCGGATCGTTCCACGCATTGCCTGGCCGAAGAAATGCCGTTCCATCTGCTCGATGGGAACCAGGACATCCATCCACTCACCACGTGTCGTCTTGAATCGTGTCCAGTAGCTGTCACCGCCCATCTGGGAGGATGCACGCGTTCCGACGATCCATTCCCTGCCGTCACCCTTCACGCGCAACCGCAGTGCGTCGTAACCGGCCAAGGTCCCGACCGGGATGGCGGCTCTCATGGAGGAAAATCCTCCATTGTTCCGGAGTGACGTCTCGCCCGTGAATCGAAGCGTGTCGCTTCCAGCTGAAATCCTGCCGGTCGAAAGACCACCCATGACGCCGTCCAGGACGATGTTCCATCTCCTGAGAGAGGCGGGATCATTGAAGTCGAAGAGGGGAACACCACCATCGTTGCTGTTCATGCTGGCCTGACGTGAATTGTCAGCCTGCATCGCGTTGTCCCAGAGATCATCGATGATGCCTCGATAGGCCCATGCTCGAGAACGCGGGTCAGCCATCTGGTCGGCATCCTGCAACTCGGACTTCAGGGCGGCACGCTGCCCGGGGGCCAGCCCCCAGCCATCACTGTTCAGGATCGCATCAAGGGCCGTCGCATACACCGCGGCACAACCAGCGGTCTCGCCATTGTTGAACAGTGGCACTCCCCGGTCGATGACGCGTTCGAGATAGGCACGCAGAGGTGATTCCGGCGGCGGTGGCATGAGGACGCGGTCGATGACATGGACAATGCCGTTGGAGGCGACGAGATCCGCCGATTCGACCGCTGCATTGTCGATGAGAATTCGATCACGGACGGTGTCGACCGACAGTGTCGTCCCGGCCAGAGTCACGATCTCATCTCGATTCATCAGGGACTGGACATCCAGCCTCCCGGGTACGACATGGTGGGCGAGGATGCGACGAAGCGTCTCTCGTCCGGGCTCTTCCAACAGGGCGTTGAGGGTGGCTTCGTCGATTCGAGCAAAGGCGTCATTCGTGGGCGCGAAGACAGTCAGGGGACCATCACCACTCAGAGCTTCACCAAGCTCGGCGGCCTGGACAGCGGCCACGAGGGTGGTCAGACGTTCAGAGGAGGATGCCAGCTCCGGGATGGTCGAACCAGTGGCAACGGTGGTCGTGAGAGCAATGGCGATCGCCAGTCGAGCAAACATCTTGAGATCACTCCTTGGAGTTTTGAGCCGTGATGATCTGATTGCGTGTCGGACCCCTACCTGGACCCGATCGAGTCAGATGGTAGGGAGCGAGGAGAGATGAGAGAAGCCAAATTTGATCAGATCTTGGCGAATCAGGCCTTCAGACCGCTCAGGATCCCTGCATGGCCGGATCATGATGCCCCATCCAGAACGCCATCCAGTTGCCCCGGGATCCGATCAACGCCAGCAAGGCATACACGCAGGCTGCCAGATTCCCCAGCAGGCACAAGGCGACGATCCAGCCGATCGCCTTCCCACGGGATGACTCGCGAAACAGAATCCAGCCACCGAAGAGAAAGAAGCCCAGATAGAGATCGATCATGCTCAATTGGAACCACGGCAACGGAAAGAGCACCTTGGCTTCCTCCCAGAAGCTCCCGTAGATCATGGCATAGGCAATGGCCAGGATCATGATGATGGCACCCAGGAACAGAAGAAGAAGCGGACGCATGAGCATGGTTTGACTCCAACAAAGGACGATTCGCGACAGGGATCACGATTTCAACGAATCGGCTGATAGTCCGGGCGACCCCCACCCTTGGCATAGACAACCTGCTGAACATTGATGTGGCCTGCTCGGAAAGCAGCAGCACAACCATTCAGGTAGTAGTTCCACTGCCTGCGGAATCGCTCGCCATAGCGTTCGGAAAGCGAGGACCATCCTTCATTGAATCGTTCTGCCCAGGCGAGGAGTGTCCGATCGTAGTCCTGGGAGAAGCGATGCCAGTCCAGGACGCAGAGGTCCGTCCCGGATGGCTTCTTGAGTTCATCGTCATGCGGCAGGTAGCCGTCCGGGAAGATGTACTTCAGAAGCCAGAGAACGAACTGATCCATCCGGGCATTCGAGGTCCTGCTCAGCATGTCACCGGAGATGACCTGAAGTCCGAACAGGCCGCCCTGCACAAGACTTCTGTCCACGACACCGAGGAACTTGGGAATGTTGCGACGACCGACGGCCTCGATCATCTCGATGGAGGCGATCCGATCGAAGGACTCCGAGAGATCTCGATAATCCTGAATTCTGATGTCGACAGGCAGGCCGGAACAACGATCACGAGCAACATCGGCCTGCTCGACCGATACGGTGATGCCGGTCACTTCAACACCATGTCGACTGGCCGCGTGATGGGCGAAGTTGCCCCACCCGCAACCGATGTCCAGAACCCGCATTCCGGGCTGCAGATCAAGCTTGCGACACAGCAGTTCCAGCTTGGCTTCCTGGGCGGCATCGAGATCGTCCGCCTCCGCCCAGTACCCGCTCGTATACGTCAGGCTCCTGTCGAGCATCGTCTCGAAGAGATCATTGCCCAGGTCGTAGTGAAAACGACCGATTCGGAACGCACCGGCTCCAGACTGACGGTCGAACAACCTGGGAAGAACAGCCGCCATGAGCATCTTGGCTCGAGTCGAAGCCGAGAGTCGAGTGCCCGACTCCTTGAATCGATCGAACATGAACTGATCCAGATGATCCGACTCCCATCGACCGTCCATATAGGCTTCACCAAGACCCAGAAGCCCCCCTTTTCTGAACTGCCTCATGGCCGTCGGGTCCGACAGCACAGACTCGAGCGTTTCGCTCGATGACTTCGGCGGTTCAGTCAGGGATTCCGGTTGCAGAAGCAATGAAGGGCTCATCACGTACGTTCCTTCTCCACAGCCGAATCGACCTCAGGCCCCTTGGGAGACCTTGAAGCATACCGCACGAATCGACCTCGAATCCAGTACCAGATCGAGGAGCGGGTCGACTTGATCGTGGCTGGATCGGATGGCTCAGGCTTGGCGTGGGGCCGAACCCCACGACGGAACCTCAGAATGATGGCCTGCCACTGGATCTTCATCATGATCGTGGCCGCCGCCAGAGGCATTCGAATGAGTGTGCCCAGGAGCGAGCTCGTATCAAGCGGCCGACCGACCCCCTCCATCGATGCCGAGAAGATTCGCCGACCTCCCTGATCCAGCGCGATTGCCGCTGAGAACCGGTCGGCTTCACATCGCACATGCACAACATAGCCGCCGCTTTCCTCGAGGAACGGAGAGACGTGGAACCGCTTGGGGAAATGAAACTCGCAGGATTCTCCCGGTCCCTTCCCGGCAACTGGCCGAGCCGCATAGTGGTGCATCTCGCCATACGTGTTTCGAACCTCCGCCAACAGGGCACCGATGGTTCCATCCTCCTCGAGACAGACGTAGAAGTTGACTGGGTTGAAGACATACCCGAGCAACCTCGGGATCGTCATCAGCATGATTCGAGTGTTGCCCAGCTCGATACCGTGCTCTCCAAGCCTCTCCAGAACACGGTCTCGCAGCGTCCCCTCCCCCGGCCCGCCGTAATCCGCAGCCTTCATGCTTGCCAGAGACCATCGGTTGTAACCGAAGCCTCCCACGGAGCGATTCAACGTGTCCAATTCATCCAGATCCACACCCAACCAGTAGATCCTGTACTTGAAAGCATGTCGGACCGGCTCGAGCCTCTGATGATGAGTCCAGCCTCGAAAGATCCGGGAGTTCATGCCTCACCACCCAATCGCCTGTCGACAACCGCCGCCGATGCCGCCGCATCCTCATGGAACCCATACCCGAGGTAACTGCCGCAGAAGTGAGTCCGTCGTTCGACTGGAAGCGATCTCAATTGATCCTGAGCATCGATGCAGTCGGGTCGATAGGCCGGATGCATGTAGTCCACTTCATAGATGACGTGCGCAGGGTCCACCGGCTTTCGAAGATTCAGTGAAACCAGATAGTCTCGATCGGACCGGATCCCCTGCAATCGGTTCATGTAATACGTGATGGGAACCGGCTCACCGGGTTCGGCACCATCGGGACGACGGTAGTTCCACGATGCCCAGAGGCTTCGATCACGAGGCATCACGGAAGGGTCGGTGTGAAGAACCACCGAGCTGTGGTGATACCGCCATCGGGAGAGTGCCGCTGTTTCCTCGGGGCTCGGATCGGAAAGCATGGCCAAGGACTGATCGGCATGAGTGGCGATGACGACATGATCAAACCGCTGCACGGCTCCATGAGCTGGCTGCACGTCGACATGATCGGCATGACGACGGATGGACGCTACGGGCGTGCCCTTGAGAATCCTGCCCTGAAACCGTGACAGAAATCGTTCGACATAGGCACAGCTGCCCCCGACCACGGTCTGCCAACGAGGAATGTCCCTGGCACGAACCATGCCGTGGTTGTCAAAGAAGCGAAGAAAGGTCTCGGCTGGAAACTCCAACATGTCCTTGTCGGGACTGGACCAGACAGCTGCAGCCAGAGGGATCAGATAATTCTGGACGAAGAAGGAATCCATCCCGAGCGAATCCAGATAGTCACCCAGCGATTGATTCCCCAGATCCTGCCGTTCAAGCGAAGCCATTGCACGTCTTGCGAAGCGTTGCTGCGATCGGATCATCCCCCAGAATTTCGGCTTGATCAGATTGCGTGGTCGACCGAAGAATTCCCGGAGAGATGGTCCCACATAGCCGAAGCCCGAACGCTCGCAGGAGAAGCCGAACGACATGTCGCTGTCTCGAAGCGAAACACCCCATTCCTCGAGCAAACCGTAGAAGACGGGATAGTTCCGACGGTTGCACACGATGAAACCGGTATCGACCGGCACAACGCGCCCCTCTTCATCAACTGGAATCGTATTGGTATGACCACCGATTCGATCATCCTGTTCGAACAGCGTCACCTCATGCCGCTTTGCGAGCATCCAGGCGGATGCGATTCCGGCGATTCCGCCACCAATGACCGCAATCTTCATCCCTGCTGCATCCGTTTCCAGGTCTTCTTCATGAGTGCGATGTAGAGCGACATCGGGACGATTCGAAGCAACTTGATGAAGGAGGCGAACAGGAACGGGAACGTGATTTCCCGGCGACCGCGCTGGATTCCGTTGCAGATGATTCGAGCAGCCTTGTCAGCCTCGATGAGAAACGGCATCTTGAAATCGTTCTTGTCGGTCAACGGCGTCCTGACGAATCCCGGATTGACGATCGTGACCTCGACACCCTTGGGCTCGATGTGGAAACGAAGGGATTCCAGAAAATGAATCAACGCCGCCTTGCTTGCCCCGTAGGCAGCCGCTGAGGGAACGCCCCGGTAGCCGGCCAGACTGGCCACGCCGACGATGTGGCCCCGGCCCGCCTTGAGCATCTCCGGCAGGACGGCCTGAATGCAGTTGAGTGAACCGGCGTAGTTGAGCGACATCAATCCCATGTACTGCTCGGCATCGAACGACTCCACCTCGGAAGGCAGATGGCTGCCGGCATTGGCGATGAGGATGTCGATCCCCCCGGCGTGATTCCGCATGGTTTCCGCGTTGCGATGCATGGCATCCAGATCCTTGACGTCCCCGGCGAGAACAAGGCCATCTCCCCCGGCTTCTCGAATCTCCGAAAGCAGATCGGAGAGCAGATCCTCGCTTCTGGCGGTGAGACCGATGAAGGCGCCACGCAGGGCATATTCCAGGGCGACCGCACGGCCAATGCCGTAGCTGGCACCTGTCAACCAGACTCGAGGCTTGCTTGGGTTGTCCAGATCAGATCGCATTGACGGGCCCTGGTGGTTCAAGAATAGATAAGGATAGACAACCCGCCTGAATGAGGTACTGATCGCCCCTCGTGGAATCCCGATCAGTCATTGGATGGCCACCGCCTTTTTTTCCAAGGCGTCACACACACGAGCCGCCAGCTGCATAGAGGGGGGTGTCTCCGGACAGATTTCTCGTGCGTAAGGGGCACTGTGATCCGGCAGGCAGGACAACCAAGGACGCTCCCAGAAGCCTCAGGGCAGATGCGAGTCACCCCCTTCCTGCCTTCCCTGCAGTGAGCCGATAGTCGGCTGATGACCTTACTCAGGAGCCTCTTCCATGTTGAGACGAACCCTCATCACCATCGCCAGCTTCAGCGTCATCGCACCTGCTCTTGCAGCGGCACCCCCCGCCCCGATGCAAGACATCGATGGGAAGCGATTTGACCAGAAGCCACATCCCCCAGCCCCCATGGTCGACATGAACAAGGGCGAACAGCCCCGATTCCAGCGACCTGCCAACGTGCCTGATTTCGATCGCGTTCAATTCGCCGACAAGCTGGATCGCCCGGGTATCGAGGATCCATTCGATCCCGATTTCGGTTTCGAACCTCGAGACACCATGGCGTTGAACTATGTCTGCTCGATTGGAGTCGATACGTTCCACTGGTATCGCAATGACAGCATCGGTGGTGACACGTTCGACATCGACAGCATGGCGACCAACGTATCAGCACCCTTCCAGCTTGCATTTGAAGTGACTGGATCCTGGGATTTCACCGTCCACAGTGCCACGAGCATCTATGTCTACACCGCTGGCTCCGGAACAACTGCAGTCAGTGCCGGAACACTGACCTTGGGCGCCGGCTACCACATCATCTACAACGACACCGCTGCTGGCGGCTCGGAACTGCATCTTGATGTTCCTGGCCCCGGATCTTCCGGCTCCGGCTCGGGTGGTGGCTCCGGTTCCGGAGGTGGTTCAGGCTCTGGCGGCGGTGGCGGCGGTGGCGGCGGCGGCGGCAGCATGATGTCCAACCCGCTCTGGGACGAGATCATTGCCGAGTTCGCCCTTGTGGAATGGAAAGGCATGGATGGGCAGCTTCAGTACCGCTTTGTCGGCAACAATGCAGCCAGCACGCTGTGGACGGATCTTCATCAGCCTGGCGGAAGCAGTGATATCAGTGTTTCCTACATCGGCGATGCAAGCTGCAGCTCCCTGTCGATGCCTGCTGAACTGACCGATGATCTCGTCACCGTGCCCTCAGGTCATCACTTCCTGGAAGCAGGCACGTCCGGTGATGGACCATGGACGCTCTATGTCAGCTGGGGCCCTGGCGAATGTGTCGCCGACCTCAATGGTGACGGTGTGGTCAACACAGCCGACTTGATGATCGTGATGGTGAACTTTGGCAGCTGCCCCTGAGTGATCTGACTCACTGCCCTCCGATGGCATTGCCATGAAGCGCCGCCCCATCTTCGGATGGGGCGGTGTCTTTGGTAAGTGCAGAAAAGCGGACTCCTCAGCTATGCTGCTGGACAACCCAACGTCTCAGGAAGAGCCACCAGCAGCACCATGAACACCCTTGCACAGCCGAACCTGGATGCTTCAGCTTCCCGTCGATATCACGGCCTGGACGCACTGCGTGCACTGGCCATGATGCTCGGTGTCGTCCTGCATGTCGCGATGTATTTCCAGGAGTCCGATCCCAATTTCATCTGGCCCGCCCGGGATGTCGAACGGAGTCCACTGGCTGGGCTGCTCGTGGTCATGATTCATGTCTTCCGGATGCCGGTGTTCTTCGTGATGGCGGGCTTCTTCGCTGCGATGCTGCATCAGAAGAGAGGGACCGCCGGGTTTGCAGGCAATCGCTTCTTGCGGATCGCCATTCCGTTCATCATCGGATGGTTCATTCTCTTTCCACTGGTCAAGGCGTCCTTCGGCTTTGCGATGATCTACGCCAGTGGCGCGGACCTGCCCACTTCCCTCGGGATGGCCGTCGGTGGACTCGTCAGCGAAGGCCTCTGGTCGAACCCGCATCCCATCCACCTCTGGTTTCTCTACTACCTGCTCATTCTGTACGTCTGCCTGATGGCCATTGGGCTGATGCTTCGGATGATTCCACCACTCCAGCAGGCCTGGGACCGGATCTCGACACTGGTCACTCGAAGTCGCTTTCGACTTCCCATCCTCGTGGGTGCCACCTTCGGGTTGCTCTGCATGATGCAGGGACCGACCGCGGATACACCGGATGGCTTCATCCCCCAACCGCACATCCTTCTGTATTACGGCCTCTACATGATCATCGGCTGGGCGATGTGGCGGAATCGACAGGTGATCGAGTCGCTTCATCGGTGGTGCTGGCTTCGCTTTCTGTCGGGCCTGGTGGTGCTCCTGATCGCAACCTTCCTGACCATCGCCTACTACATCGAGATGGCCGAGTCCGGATGGATGTCCAGCAACCCTGTTCTGTTCTATGTCACTCAGGCGACGGTCGCGCTGTCCTGCTGGTTGATCATTCTCGGAAGCATCGGCCTGGCCGAACGTCTGATGCGGAGACATCATCCGGTCATCCGCTATCTGGTCGATGCGTCCTATTGGATCTATCTCGCCCATCTGCCGTTGAGCATTTTCATTCCCGCCTGCTTCAGATACTGGGAACTTGATGGCACCCTCAAGATGTTCATCATGATGGTGTTCGTCACCATCCCGCTCCTGCTGACCTGGCAACTGATCCTCGGGATCATGCCGTCAAGGCGCAGTGATCGCCCACGATGCGAGACATCTGATGACAGGTGATGACTGAAGCTCAGGCCTGAGTCGCAGCAGGCTCGTGAGCCACTGGAATCTGCTTCGAGATGTTCATGACCATCTTGAAGGTTTCCTTGGCAACCTCA
>PAAJ01000025.1 GCA_002702575.1 Phycisphaerae bacterium
GGGAAGAACTGAACATTGAGGGCCGCATCAAAGACCATGTTCATCTCATTGCCCCAGGTAGCGCCAGTGTCATCGCCGTTACCGACGACATTGTCCCAGCCAATACCTGTGATTGTTGCACCAGCGAGTTCAGTAAGAACGATTTGTTCGTTGATTTCGCTGCCGAAATTGTCGTTGCTGTTGATTCCAGCCAGGTCGATGGTGATGGAGTCGGCCGTAGCCAAACCAGCAGCCATTGCTGTCACTGTTGCAACGCTAGCAACTGTAAGCGTTTGCATTTTCATTCTTTCTCCTCCTTCTCAAAGGATCCTTGTTATTCCCATTCCGAGCCGAACACCGGATTGGGCACACCATGGTTTTCGCCTGCTTTCCGGACTCCCGATCCGAAACGATCGACACAGGCATGCATGCATGACAGGCAACATGCGCCCAACAACAACGAGGCCGTTGGTCGCGCGGCGCAAAGCTACCTATCTTCTGAGGGATCTAAACACATTCCCCTCTTCTCTCTCTTACCTCCGCTGAACCCGACCAAAACGCATGGGCGGATTCAGCACTACGTACAATTTGCCAGCCTATTCAGGCCGGGTCAAGACTAATTACCGGGCATCTGTGAAGATCTTTTATTGGCACCAAGCTGGCGTAAAACACTGTTGAAGAACCATTTAAGGCTGTTTATCCGAATGTCAGGCTAGGCAAGCTTGGAAACAACGGCCTTCAAGAGGGCCTGAGGGCTTATGAAAACTGATCACAATCCAAACATTTTCAGAGGTCGGTCAAAGACCCCACAAACGCCATTTTGAGCCCCCATTAGCCTGAGCTAAGCATTCCCCCTGGCTTCCAGGAGAGGAAATGCCCTCAGCAGCCCCTGAAGCCCTCAAGCTCCCTAAAGTAGACCGCTCGACAACGACCGTTTCACACCTTTGCCTCCAAGGACCCCCCCATGAGATCCCAACTGACCGCCCTGATCTGCTTTCTGATGGCCCCAGGTGCTGCGATCGCCTCATCGACCGCAGGCTTTCAGCAATACCCCTCGCTGTCTCCGGATGGACAGATGCTGGTCTTCTCGCTGGGTGGTGATCTCTGGTCCGTCCCGACAGGAGGCGGTCATGCCGAACGGCTGACCTCCCATGAATCAACGGAACTCAGAAGCAGTTTCTCACCGGATGGCAAGCTGCTTGCGTTCGAGTCCGATCGCAATGGCGCCACGGGGATCTATCTGATGCCGGTCGAGCAACGGGGGAATCGCCTGGTCGCAACCGGTCCAATCGAACGACTCACGACGACTGATCGTCGACAAGGACTCTCCGGCTTCACACCGGACGGCTCCGCGGTTCTGTTTTCAAGCAGCCTGGATCCATCGCTGTTCCGCGAGACCGGCATGTATCGAGCGCCCCTGGATGGCGGACCGATCGAGCCGCTCACACCGGCAAGAGGCAGCACGCCGAGGATCGCAGGGGACACGCTCGTCTTCGCACGAGGCGGCGCCCCCATGGAACGGCCCCGTTATCGAGGAAGCAGCAACCAGGATGTGTGGTCGATGAACACAGAGGATGGATCCTTCAAGAGGATCACAATGCATCGCGCGAACGACGCTGATGCCCATCCACTGCCCAACGGCGATGTCATCCTGCTCTCATCACGTGACGGGCAGAACAATGTCTGGAAGCTCCCGGCCGGCGGAGACGAATCCTCCATGATTCAGCTGACCAGACTCGCTCCCGAGGATGGGCAGGCCACGATCGGACATGGTGTACGTGACCTGGCGGTTTCCGCTGACGGTTCCACGGCGGCTTTCGTGGCATGGGACGGTCTTCACCGGATCGATCTGAATCAGCCCGACATGGGACCGACGGCGGTCGACCTCAAGGTCAACCCCGATCAATCAATGCCACCGACCAGACGCCAACGACTGAATACCTCGGTCAATGAAGCGGCGCGGCATCCCAGTGGCAAAGCCATGGCTGTTGCCGCCAGAGGCCAGCTCCTGGTGAGAAGCGTGGAGGATGACCACCCCACCCGGCTCATCACCAATGACCACGCCCGTGACCAGTGGATCACCTTCTCCCCCGATGGCGAACAGCTCTATTTCACCTCCGACCGCGGAGGTCACGAAGGGATCTGGGCCGCCACGGTGTCTCTCTCACGCGAGGATCTCGAGCCAGAAGAGGCAACGGATGAAACGTCCTCTGAAGACTCGGAAACCGAAGAAGAGGTTGCCCAGGATGACTCGACAGACGCCTCCGAAGAGTCTTCGGAATCAGAGGTCGAATCCTCCAATACCAATGGAACGGCAACGGCGGAAGGTGAAGAAGACACCGAGCAGATGGATGAAGACACTGACGAAGCAGACGCCAAGAAAGAGAAGCCGGAGAACAAGTCTGGCGAACGATGGGCCGGCGCACTTCGATTCGATATCAAACCGGTCGTCGTGAACGAACATGCCAATCATCATCCGATGCCCTCGCCGGATGGTCGCAAGCTGCTCTACATGCGTGAACGAGGCGATCTGCATCTCCTCGATCTCGCCACCGGAGAGGATCGACTTCTGCTGGCGGGCTGGTGGCCACCGGAAGTCCAATGGGCATCTGATTCACGACACATCGTCTATGCCACTGCGGATCTGGACTTCAACAGTGACATCTGGCTCATGGATGTCGACCATCCGGATGACGCCGTCAACCTCACACGCCATCCTGATCTCGACGAGTCTCCAAGACTGAGTGATGACGGCAAGGTGCTCATCTTCCGAAGCGATCGGAATCAGATCGGAACCGACAGCGAATATGACGTCTATCGCGTATTCCTTGATGAGTCGCTGGATGGCATGAGCGACTGGGAACGAGCCGAACACTTCGAAGCCGTCGCCAAGGAGACTGGCAAGAAGAAGATGCTTGATCTCATCGATTTTGAAGAGGAACATGAAGCTGGCGATCCGCTTGAATTCAAGGATGTGGATACGGCATGGAACCGAGCAGATCGATTGACACGATTCGAAGGCGCCGAAAGCGATCTGCTGCTCTCTCCTGCAGGTGATGCCGTGATGTTCAGCGCAGACGTCGACGGCACCAGCGGTCTCTACCGCGTGGACGCCATGGGCGAAAACCGAAAACGACTCACCACCAGCTCAGTCAGCAATCTGGAACAGAGTCCGGATGGCAAGACCCTCAGCTACGTGAGTGGCGGCACGGCCAGAACGCTTCCAAGCAAGGGAGGTTCATCGAAGACGATCGGCATCGATGCCGTCACGGAGATCATCGTTGCCGACGAACAGGCCCAGAAGTTCGATGAGACGTCCCGTCTGTTCGGCCGCTGGTTCTACCACCCCGACATGAAGGGGCTCGACTGGGAGGCCATCTCGAAGGCCTACCGCGAACAGGCCACTTCGACGAGGACGCCACAGGAATTCAATCGTGTCGTCGGCATGATGTTCGGAGAGGCTGACGGTTCCCATACCGGAATCTACGGAGGCGGCGGCTTCTCGACGACTTCCGATCCCATCGGGTATCTGGGAATCAGGACACAACCCGTCGCTGGCGGCTATGAGGTCATCGAGGTTCTCCCTCAATCTCCAGCCGACCACGAAGGCTCCCGACTCCATGTCGGCGATGTCATCAAGGCCGTCAATGACAATCGGGTCAGTGAATCGGCGGAGGAGATGCCGAGCATGGATCTGTCAAAGGCCATGTCCGGAACCCGCAGCCGGGAAACCCTGATCGAATTGAACCGTGACGGCGAGGACATGATGATGCTCATCACTCCGGTCTCCTGGTCGGCCTGGAATGGCCTCGCCTACAAGGACGAATTGCGTCGCAATCGTGAACTCGTCGACGAACTCAGCGATGACAAGCTCGGCTATCTTCATATCCGCAGCATGAACATGGCCTCCGTCCATGATTTCGAACATCAGCTGTACGCGGCGGCCCACGGCAAGGACGGCCTCGTCATCGACGTCCGCAACAACGGTGGCGGATGGACCACGGATGTGCTGCTGGCCTCATTGACCGCCCCCGTCCATGCCTCCACGATCCCCAGAGGCGTGGCGTGGGAAGACGCTCCCTCCGATGCGTATCCAAGGGACCGAAGACTCATCTACGCCTGGTCGAAACCCATCGTCGTCCTGGCCAACGAACATTCGTTCTCCAATGCGGAGATCTTCACCCATGCCATCAAGAACACCGATCGCGGCCGAGTTGTCGGTGAAGAAACCTATGGCGGTGTCATCTCGACGGGCAGCTTCACCCTGATCGACGGTTCCAGAGTCCGCAGACCCTTCCGGGGTTGGCGACTGCCCGATGGAACGGACATGGAAGATCGCGGTGCCGTACCTGATATCCGTGTCGAACGAACGCCGGCGGACGAAGCCAGTGGACGTGATCGACAACTCGAGGTGGCCGTTGATGATCTGCTCACTCGCATGAACGATGCGGGCAGTGGAGATTCCAACTGAAATGCTCCAGTGGATCGTCACGGGAATCGGCATGGCCGCCGTGGGCTGGCTGACCTGGAGTCTTCTGAAGGCGCAGGGGCCGGCGACGCCCCCCACGGATGATCCAGTCGACGAGATGGATGCCGACTCGAAACGGTCCTGAAGACACTCGGTCGACCGACTGGATTCAACGCTTGCTGGCTTCCAGCAAGGCCGGGTCGAGTGCATTGCGGACATCGCTGCCGCTGGGACTCTCATGCACTTCGAGATCAAAGTTGGAGATCACAGCCAGCAGATGATCGAAGATGTCCGACTGGATGCCTTCGTACTGAATCCAACGATTGTCATTCGTGAAGACATAGATCTCGAGTGGAAGACCCTCGGGCCCGGGCTGGAGCTGTCGAATCAGGAAGGTGAATCCCTCCTGATGAATCTTCGAGTTGTTGCGTAGATATGCTTCGACGTAGGCACGGAAGGCACCGATGTTGGTCTGCTGGCGGCCATTGACATCATGGGAATCGGAAACGGCGTGTTCCTTGTTCCAGTCATCGATTTCCTGGACCTTCCGCTTGAGATAGTCGTCCAGAAGATGGATCTTCTTCCACGAATCCAGCATTTCGGGAGTCGCGAACTTGATCGTGGAGATGTCGATGTTGATGGAACGCTTGATGCGTCGTCCACCCGATTCGGACATGCCACGCCAGTTGACGAACGTGCTCTGGAACAGATCGTAGGCCGGCACCATCGCGATGGTTCGATCCCAGTTGGAAACCCGGACCGTGGTCAAGGTCACCTCGATCACATCCCCATCAACGCCCTTTCCTGGAATCTCGATCCAGTCGCCGACCCGGACCATGTCATTGGCCGTCAACTGAAGCCCGGCCACCAGCCCGAGGAGCGAGTCCCGGAAGATCAGCAGAATGATCGCCATGAAGGCACCGATTCCGGAAATGAAATACAGCGGTGACTTGGAGAACAACACGCTTAATACGAACAGGATGATGACCAGAGAGAGAATCAGCTTGATTGCCTGGAGAACACCCTTGATCGGTGTCCGTTCAGCGCCCTTGTGATGCGCATAGAGCGTTCCGACACAGTCAATGATTCCATACCCCACGATCATGACGATCCAGAGCGTGTAGATATCCAGGAACGGCAGGATCCAGCCACGAGTGTCGTCCGAAACGATCATTGGAAGACCGATGGCCAACAGGATCACCGGAACAAGATGAGACAGCCGTGTGAGAACCTTGTTCTCGATCAACGCATGCCCCCACAGCGTCCCCGATTTCCTCAAGGTTCGATAGAAGATCATCTTGATGGTCAGTTTCGCGATCCAGTTCGAGCAGAAACAGATGATGATCAGCGAGATGAAGAAGACACCCCATGCAGCCCATTCAGCGAACAGGGGTGACGTCCCCAGTCCCGTGATGAATCCCTCCAGGGAATCACGCCACTCCTGGAGAATCTGACGAGCTGCCGTATCGCCCAGTGAATCGTAGATATGGAGGCCACCCTGCTCGACGTCAGCACCACTGGAGGGCCCTGTCGTGGCAGTGGATGGATCCGGTTTCTTCTCGTCGGAGGTGGCGAATGCTGATGGATACATGGCCAACAATCTACCGTCTCTAGTAGACCTCGACCATGCAGCGGTCTGCGGGACGCACTTTCTTCATCATGGCATGGTCGGCATCCGCCATGGATTCCATGCCCTCCGGCAGCGTGACGTAGCTCGAAGCAATGCCGAGGGTTTCCAGCAAACGGTAGATGCCGAACTGCATGCCCTCGATTCCACAGACATAGAGCAGCGTCCGATCACGAGCCAGAACTTCATGAAACGGATCCACGGTCTCGACGATGTACTGGTCGACATACCTCCGAGGGCCCACTTCAGGCCGACTGATCACCGTGTGGTAATGGAAACCGGGATGATCCTGTGCGAGCTTTCTGAAGGCGTCGTCGTACATGAGATCCGTTCCATAGGGAACACCCATGACGAGATGGATCTCACAGTCACGAGGGCCATCGGGGTGTTCGAGCAGTTCCATCACCATCCCCCGGAAGGGTGCGATGCCGGTCCCGGTGGCGACGAACACGTAATCATGACGTTGGGGTTCCTCGGGCAGCAGGAACCGTTTTCCGGATGGTCCTGAAACGAGCACCTCGTCACCCACACGACAATCACACAGATAGTTGCTGCAGACGCCGAGGAAGAGTCCATGATCTTCAGGATCTTCGGAATCGGTCTCATCGATGAGTCGCTTGCAGGTCGTCGAGAGGATGTTGCCTTCACCATCCTCGCCCCAGCTGGGCGCGGAGATCGAATAGAGCCTGACGGCATGCGGCCTGCCCTTGTCGTTCTGCCCTGGCGGAATGACACCGAACGCCTGGCCGACCTTGAATGAACCGGCCAGTGGCGTTCCGGAAACATCGATCGCGATGTGCCGTACATAACTCGCCGATCGCCCCTTGAGACAGGGTGTGGATTCCACGATACGACCCACGACCGGCTCCTTGGGCCGCACGACATTCATCTGGACGTCTGGAAACTCAGGTGTCGTCATCTCGTCTTCGAGTATAGATGATCACCGATGTCCGGCTGGTCAGATGGAGAAATGAAAACGTTGGACAGGTGTCAAGCACCTGTCCAACGAATGGATTCGGATCGCCATCAAATGAGAACCGGTATCAATCGTACGCAGCGGTCATGGGCGGAACACGGCTGGTCTCAAGCAGGAGGTTCGTCACGATCCTGAAGTTGGATTGTGTTCGATGTCGCTCCGCAAAGAAGAAATCAAGGGAATAGGTCTCACCGTCAACGAGGCCGAGCCGATCGAGATCGACGGTCTGGTTGATGGCCGGGTGAACCCCCCCGATGTCGATCACCAGCTTGCCATCCACGAACACCCAGACATCGTCATCACCCGTGAATCTGAAGTGATTGTCCTGGCTGGCGTCATAGGTGAATTCCGTGTGAAGCTCGAATGTGAAGTGGAAGTTGTGATTCGGGCTTCCTCCCGAGTTGCCGAACAGATCACCGTCAATGGGAAAGAAACCACCCAACTGGCTGAAATCCGGATCGGTCTTGTCGTCGAAGACATAGCTGCCGTCACCCTGCCGATTGAATGTCAGCTTGAGCGGCATGGAGAGATTGACGCCGGGAACGTCCCGATACCACTGATCGAAGCTTTCGGAGGATTGGATGCCACCGGAATCCGTACCCCCTTTCCGCCCCTTGCGATCTCCCAACGACCGGTCATAGACCGTCCAGCAGATGGGCTTGCCTGAAGCGTCCTTCCATTGACGTCGAACGTAGTACCCCTCGCCGGTGTAGACCGGTCGTCCGTCCGCTCCAAGTTCCTCAGCGATATTGCCGCAGTAGTGCTTGAATCCTCCATCAGGCTGCCGCTCAAAGTCCGGATGCCCGCCCTGAACGGAGCGTTCCTTGAAATCACGAACCACGCCCGTCAATTCGAGGGTCGCTGGCGGAGGATCTTCAGCCACCAGGGCCGAAACCAGGCAGAATTCAAGCGGAATGAGGACCGAGACGGCAAGACACGATGTGAGAGCAGGATTCATGGGGCATCCTCCTTGGAATAGGCGGAAAAGAGTCAGGGGAATACCAGAAGCTACGATTCACCGACTTCAGATATGTGCCCGGTCTTGCCGAAGCAATGAAAGAAGTCCCATGCGTTGCGGGTTGTAACGGCAGGGTGGACAAGACATGCCTGATGCTGCGCACCCCGAGAAGGAACGCGGTAGGATCGGTTCCGGTGGCCCTCCAGATGGAGTTGGAACGGCCCACCATGGGGGCTCCCCCCACTGATCTTTGACCACAACTCCAAGGATTGAGACGAAGCGAATGGATGCCTTCAGGATCACCGGCGGAACACGATTGAACGGCCGGATTCGAGTGGATGGTTCGAAGAATGCGGCCCTTCCGGAAATGGCCGCCGCACTGATGGCAAAAGGCCCGGTCCAGTTGCGCGGCCTGCCCGCGCTGTCGGATATCGACAACATGGCACGGCTGATGGCCGAGCTGGGCTGCCAGATCGAACGTGACGGCCAGGATCTCCGCATGGTCACATCGGATGATGGCTCCTGGCATGCACGCTATGACATCGTGAGGACAATGCGAGCCAGCATCTGCGTACTGGGACCACTGCTGGCCAGATATGGCCAGGCACGTGTTGCCATGCCCGGTGGATGCGCCATCGGAGATCGACCCGTGGATCTTCATCTTCGTGGCCTCGAGGCGCTGGGGGCCAGGATCGAACTGGATGGCGGAGACATCATCGCCAGAGCGGATCGACTCCGGGGCAACACCGTGTTTCTCGGAGGTCCGTTCGGATCGACTGTTCTTGGAACCGCCAACGTCATGTGCGCGGCGACGCTTGCAGAAGGTGTCACCGTCATTGAATCGGCCGCATGCGAACCCGAGATCTCGGATCTCGCCGTCATGCTCAACAGCATGGGCGCATCCATTACCGGAGCCGGAACGCCCCGCATCACCATACGAGGGTGCACCGAGCTCTCCGGCTGTGACCACAGGGTCATGCCTGACAGGATCGTGGCAGGAACGCTTGCGATTGCCTCGGCGATCACGAATGGCGATGTCACGCTGGAGGATTTCCCGCTCGATCACCTGCTGGCAGTCGTGGATCGACTGCAGGCCACAGGCGTCAGAGTCCAGAGGCTCGATGAGCTGGAACCACCCGGACGATGCACCATCAAGGTCACGAGTGAACGTCGACTGAAGCCTGTACTGTTCACGACCCAGCCCTACCCCGGCTTCCCGACAGACCTCCAGGCCCAGATGATGACGCTTCTGTGTTTCGCGGATGGCAACAGCATCGTGACCGAGAAGATCTTCCCCGACCGATTCCTGCATGTGTCCGAACTGACCAGAATGGGTGCACAGCTCTACCGACAGGGTGGAACCGTCGTGGTCCAAGGTGTCAATCGACTGGTTGGCGCACCGGTCATGGCCAGTGATCTCAGAGGTTCCGCCAGCCTCGTGCTGGCGGGGCTTGCCGCAGAAGGTACGACCACCATCAGCAGGATCTATCATCTGGATCGAGGCTATAAGGATCTGGAGCTTCAGCTGAATTCACTGGGGGCCGACATCGAGCGATTCAATGCGGATGCCGAGGACACGGCCGAGACACCCAAGACTGAATCGACCCGAACATCTTCAGCGACTTGAAGCGTCACCGTCGATCTGCCGCTGACGACATCGCTCCCAGAGCAGAATCGCGGATGCGGTTGCCACATTGAGTGACGGTACGCCCGCTGCCATCGGGATCTCGACCACGCGGTCACAGGCCGCGATGGTGTCCTGATCCAGTCCTGGCCCCTCTGAGCCCAGCACCATTCCTGAGCGTGCAGGCAGGTTCATCTCATCTGCAGGAATGCTTTGACCAGTGCACTCGGCAGCCGCCAGACAGATTCCCCATCGAGATCGCAACATGTCCAGTGTCGGGATCCAGTCATCGGCGATCGCCCAGGGAATGGACAGCGCATGACCCATCGAGACCCGGATGGATTTCCTGTACAGGGGATCGCAGCAAGCTTCATCGAGAATGATCGCATCCACTCCGAAGGCAGCTGCATTCCGGAACAATGCACCCATGTTGTCCACATTCGTCAAGCCGCGCGCCAGCAGCAACGTACAGGCATGATCCTCATCGATCGTGTTCATGACCTGTTCGACCTGAAGATCGCGGCGTGATGGACGATGACCCGTCGCCAGAACCCCTCGATGGACATGGAACCCCGCGATCATGCCGATCTGCTCGAGATCGGCAACGAACACCGGGACGGACTCAGGCAGCACAACCAGTTCGTCACGCAGACGATCCAGTTTCTCAGGTGACAGCAGCAATGCATGCAATCGATCCGGCTGACGGATCAGACGCCTGACGACCAGCTCGGACTCGGCCATGAAGAGCCCGTCTCGACCACGGAGATCTCGATCCCGGACGTCACGAAAAGCATCGATTCGCGGGTCGTCGAGCGATTCAATTCGATGCGGGCCGTTCACGACCCTCCGGAACCTGCGGAAGATGAATCGGTCGCATCATCACCCCGCAGGATGTCCATCAGCTGCTGCTGAGCACGCTCGTACCGCTGGAAGCTTTCCACCAGATTTCGACGGATCAGCAGGAGATCCTCGTCATCGGCACCAAGCTGATCACCACGGGCATCCAGAAGTCGCTGCATCGATCCCGCAGCCGACTTGAGATCCGAAGCTCCAAACGAGAAGTTCCGTGCAGCTTCGTAGAGAAGCTCATTGGAATACTCCTTGTCGGTCGGCCTGTACAGAAGCCTCCATGGATTGGCGGACACTTCCGCAATGGCTCGGTTCAACTGCTGTGAAGCCACGTTCAATTGTGCGAGGGTATCGCCGAGATTGTCGAACAGGAGTGGCGAACGACGACGGAAATCCGCGACGACGGAATCCACGTTCTCAAGAGTCGTTCTGCCATCTGCGAAGATTGCGGTCAACTGCGGCTTCCAGTTGGAGTCCGCTTCGGCCGTTACCGAACGAACGTTCTCGACGATCTCGTCGAAGGACGCCTTGTTCTCGACGATGATTTCATCGATACCGGTCATGGATGAATCCAGATTGTCGAGAATCGACGAAATCTCATCCGACCAGGCGGAATCCCAGTTGTCTCTGAAATCCTGAACGAAGCGATCCACGTTCTGTACGACGTCCTGGATCTCAACGGCGCTCGGCGCGCCGAGTACCCATTTCAGAACATAGCCGTCCTGTTTGAATCGTCCTGAGAGCGTGGCGATGTTCGCAAGGAAGACTTCGATGTTGTCCGAGCTGCGAGCACCCACGAGTGATCCGAGCATCCCTGCGGACCCCTTGCCGGTGAAATACCCCCCAGCCTCGAGTCGCTTGCCAGGAGGTCCCTCCTGATCCTCAGGCTGATTGGCCTCGTCATATCCAAGTGATGAAATGGCAATGTAGGAGTCGGCACTGATGAGACCGCTCTGGATGGTGGCGATGGCATTGGAATAGAGCGGAATCGTGGTCGGTATCGAGAAGGTCACGTCGATCTTGCGATCGATGTCCGTGGTTGATTCATCCAGAACAACCGAGTCGACGGTTCCGAGCTTGATGCCGCCGATTCGAACATCGGAGCCCGTCTGGAGGTAGGACACCCCATCTCTCACGGTGTAGCTCGTGGCGTAACTGGTCGTTGGCGAGCCGAAGAACAGCGTCCAGAGATCTCCAAGCAGGAAGATCACAATCAATGCGATGACCAGTGAGATGGTGACGAAGATGCCAGCCTTGACATTGTTCGCCTGTCTGAGAGATTCGTTGCTCATTGCTTGTCCCGTCCACTCTTGGTGCTGTCATGGGATGTTCGAGAAATCAATCGCTTGAAGAAGCCACGCGTTCTCCCCGGCATGGGAACACGCCGTGTCGTCTGAATGGAACGACCACCCGTCAGTTTGCTGTTGTCGATTCCGAGCAGGTCGGCAGCGTAGCTGCTGTCACCTGTGGCGTCCTCGGTCAGGGGCCCCTCGGCATCACCACGAAGGAACTGGCGGATCAGCTGCTGATTCTCATCCAGCTCGTTGATTCGATCGAACGGCCAGTCACGGATGTGCTCGAAGGCTTCACGGGTATCGAGCATCAGGACACGTCCCTTGTGAAGCATGGCCATTCGATCGGCAATGGCGAAGGCCGAATCCATCTCGTGTGTCACGACGACGCTTGCTACACCAAGCTTGTTGGTCAGATCGATGATCAGACGATCGATGGCTGCGGAGGTCACCGGATCAAGTCCGGCGCTGGGCTCATCGTAGAACAGGATCTTGGGGTCCAATGCCAAGGCCCGGGCCAGCCCCGCACGCTTCTTCATGCCACCGCTGATCTGCGCAGGAAACTTGTGCGCGGCTTCTCGCAGGTCGACCAGCTCAAGCTTGATCTTGACCATGAAATCGATGATCGCCGCGTCCAGATCGGTGTGTTCCTCGAGAATCAGGGCGACGTTGTCTCCGACCGAGAGCGACTGGAACAGAGCGCCTGACTGGAAGAGGATCCCGAACTTCTTTCGAGTATCGTCGAGCTGTTCCTCGGACATCTCGGCGAGAACCTCACCAAACAGCCTGACCTTCCCCTCTTCTGGATGAAGCGAACCCACCATGTGCCTGAGCAGTGTTGATTTGCCACAGCCGGAGCCACCCATGATCACCATGGTTTCCCCAGCCTTGACATCGAGATTGATTCCATCAAGCACGGTCTGATTACCGAACCTCTTGACGAGATTCTCGATCTGGATGACATGCTCCCCACTATCGGGCATCTTCAACCCCAGTTGCTGTCTCCATGTCCGTCTCGGCGCCGGGCGGATAGGTCAATGGAGCAGACTCTCCGACTCGGATCCAGGCAAATCGAAAGACCAGTCCTTCCTGGCCATTCCGGGGATCGAGGATCACGAATCGAGCCCTTCCGGGAACCGATTCCCGGGTGAATTCCAGAATGTAGGGTACCGAAATGGCCCAGCCCTCGGGTGCCCAGGAAGCCTCACGATCGGGATCCTGCCGGATGGCCACAAGCGTTCCATACTGGTCACCCAGCCTCTGCAGGAACTGCTGGGCATCGGACCCACTGCCCGAGCCCTCGATGAACCCCTCCCGGAAGAGATCGAGATTGCCGGCCTGGCCCGCCTTGATGGCTTCCACGGGCCCCTGCAACATCGGATCACGCACCTTGGTGTTCCACCAGAACAGGGCCATCGTTGTTGTCGGCGTGAAGACCAGCCCGATGAAGATGGCCGCAATGGCGACTCCACGACCACGTCTTTGACCACGCTGGATATCGCGAAGCGCGAAGATGCCGAAGACGACACCCAGCATCGTCACGACCGGGCAGAGTCCGACCGAACACGCCAGTCCGATCAGCGCCCAGGGGCTCCAGGGAAGTGGTCGTTGTTGAGTCGTCACGAGGACACCTCATCATCGTTTGAATCGCCGGTTTCGACTGGTGGCGTCTCCACTGGAAGGCCATCCTCCACTGGAATGATCAGCCCCCCATCAGGATCCTCGATCTTGAGCGACGTGATTCTGGTGCCGAAACTCATGCTTCCCAGAACGGGAACCAGGACGAACTGGCAAGAGGCATTGCGGGTCCCCTGATCGAACTCCAGAATCAACCAGGCATCGAGCCGAGGCTGCAGCATCGAAACATCCTTGGCTGGATCGATCTTGCCGATCTGAAGCGACTTCAAGGATCCAAGACGATCATGGACGACGGTCGCGAAGGCCACGACATCCTCGACGTGCACAGGCGACTCTTTCAATTCCCAATGGGAGAGCGCCCCTGAAGCATTGTCGTTGAGCGATTCCGTGAGGAAAATCTGCACGGACTCCGAGATCGCCTTCCGCTGCCCGTCTTCCAGGTAGTCCCGCAGGCTCGTCAACAGGAACAGACTGCTCACGCTCATCAGAATGCCGACGACGATGGAAATCTTCGCGAGGGTCAGCCCCCGGAGCTTGCCATCGGCCTGGCGTATACGACCAATCGCCATCAGTCCGATCACCGAGCCCAGGAGGCTCACCGGCGGGCACGGGAGGCAGGCAATGACCATGGCCAGGATCGCCATGCTCGAGAGACGAGGACGGAACTTCACGGGTGGTGGTGGAACCGGTTCAGGATGTCCCGGGCTTTGATTCTGTTCTGTCATCGGGAGATGTGCCTGGAGGGCCCTGCTCGTGTCCGATTGAACGAATCGGACATCGCATTCAAGCAGGTATTCGCAGGGGATGGTAATCCAGAGCCGTCCAAGCCGTCATACACTCATGACATGAATCCGCTGGAAGCCAAGCGATGCACGGTGATGGGTCTGGGTCGATTTGGAGGCGGCCTCGGGGTGACGCGATGGCTTCTCGAGCAGGGATGCGAGGTCTGTGTGACCGACATGGCCACCGAGGCGTCACTCACCGAAGCCCTGGCATCCCTTCGACCCGACATCGACAGGAAGCGGGTCCGACTGGCTCTGGGCGGCCATGATGTCAACGACTTCACTGACACCGATCTCGTGATCGCCAATCCGGCCGTCCCGATGCCCTGGGACAATCCCTATCTGCAGAGTGCGGCAGCCCATGGAATCCCGATCTCGACCGAGATCAGACTCCTCGTTGAACGACTTGATCGCACCAGAGTGATCGGCGTCACGGGTACGAATGGCAAGTCCACGACGGCGTCGATGATTCACCATGTTCTCACACGGACCGGATCCCGATCGATCCTCGGAGGCAACATCGGTGGCAGCCTTCTGCCGTCGATCGCGGATGTGGAGCCGACCACATGGATTGTTCTGGAACTCTCCAGTGCGATGCTCTACTGGCTTGGGGAGGTTCATGGTGAATCCGGCTGGTCACCGGGAACGGCTGTGATCACGAACATCGCTCCGAACCACCTCGACTGGCATGGCTCCGAATCACACTACAGACAGTGCAAGGACAACATCACTCGATGGCAGCTGGATCAGGATCTCGTCATCCGTGGAGATCACATCTCCAAACGAGCTACCCCGATTCCGATCCGGATACCGGGCAGTCACAATCAGACGAACGCCCTTCTGGCCGTCATGACCGTCGCGAGAGCAACCGGTCTGTCACCCGGTCGTGCCGCTGAAGCCCTGTCGGATTTCGCTGGACTGCCACATCGCCTCGAAGCCGTAGGCGATGAGGGTCGGTTCTTCAACGATTCCAAATCAACCACTCCGGAAGCGACGGTGCTTGCCGTCGAGGCCTTTGCGCCACGCACCTCCCGGGTCCATTTGATCGCCGGTGGCTATGACAAGGGTGTCTCACTCGAAGCGATTGCCCGTCTGGGTTCAAGACTCGGTGGGCTCTACACCATCGGGACGACCGGACCGGGACTCGCCGCCGAGGCCACGGGACACGCGGTCTCATGTGGCGATCTGGCAACCGCCGTCGAACAGGCAGTCCATCGAATGAAGCCGGATGACCTGCTCCTTCTGAGTCCGGGCTGTGCCTCATGGGATCAGTACGATCATTTTGAAGCGAGAGGCGAAGCCTTTCGTTCGCTTGTACTGACTCAATCCGGTTCGATGGGATCGGATTCAACTGCGCCGACCAGATCGCTGAGTGAACCGACGCCCTGAGCACGAACCCATCGCTCCAGACCCCGATGGACACGCCTGGCGATTCTCGGATCCACATACAACGCCGTTGCCAATCCGATCCCGGTCGCCCCCGCGAGAATCATTTCGGCGGCATGTTCCCACCGAGTCACACCACCGAGTCCGATGATTGGAAGTGATTCGCCACCGGTGACAGTCTGTCGAACACCGGCAATCATGCGGACTGCAAGATGGTGGATGGCCGGACCACTGAGACCACCGGACGTATTGGCAAGTCGTGGTCGCCTGGTATCGACATCAATCGCCATTGCGGGAATGGTGTTGAGGAATGTCAGGCCATCGGCACCGCCATCGATTGCCGCCTGGGCCAATGGGTAACCGGAGGTGGTCTCCAATGGAAGCTTCACGAACAATGGTGTCTGTTCCAAGCTCGACTTGATCGCCTGGACAGCATCACGCATGGCCGCCGGTTCATCCGTGAACTGCCTGCCCGTTCCGGTGTTCGGACAGGACATGTTGGCCTCGACCAGTGGCAGGTGCTCGACGGAATCGAAGGCCTTGGCGACTTCGACATAGTCTTCGATGGAATGTCCTGCAATGGATCCGATGAAGGTCGCATCGGATTGTGCCAGTCGAGGAACGACCGACTCCATGAACTGCTCGAGACCCGGATTGGCAAGACCGACCGCATTGAGCATCCCGGTTGGCAGTTCCACAAGACGCCAGGGTGGGTGCCCTGCTCGAGGTTCAGGCGTGATGGACTTGGTCGTGACGGCACCGAAGGTACCGCGTGGGACGACTTCAAGAATCTCAGGTCCGTTACCAGCTGCACCAGCCGCCGCGACCAACGGGCCTGGGAGTTCAACACCGGCAAGTGTGACAGCCATTCGGGGCATGGCTTGACATGATACGTGCTGGGGCAGAATCAGCTGGATGCCGTGATTTCATCGGGAACCCCGAGAAACTCATGCATGTGCTGGTCGTAGGTGGCGGAATCCTCATCTCGGGAGAGATCAAGTCGCAATTCGTTGATCACCTTGGTTCCCTGACCGATCCATTCCTGCCAGGTCTCCATGGAGATGTTCTCGCCAATCCACTCACCGACGACGCCCTTGAATGGCGGACCATCCATGGGGGACCCGGCTCGACCGGTCTGTCTGCAGATGAATGAGCCATCCGGTGCCTCGACTGCGGCCGTGTCCGCCCCTTCGATCTCTGGTGGTTCCCGACCGATGCTGCGAAGGAGATCCGCGATGGCATCCCGTGGCAGCAGATCACCCTTGGATGCGGCAACCTCATACCCACGCTGCAGTGTGACCACGGCCTTGTCCGACCAGCCAGCGTCGATGAGCGCCTGACCACAGAGTTGCCAGGCCTTGCTCATGTCCGGGTTCAGCTCGACACATTTCTCGAGGCTGACTGCAGCCTCCGCCGGTCGACCGGCCTTCAGGTATGCCGAACCGAGACTGAAGTGGGCCATCTCATTCTCGGGATCGGCCTGGGCCATGTTCTCATACTGGGCAATGCGTTCGTCAATCGAAGCCATGGTTTCTCCTCGGATCGAATGGAGCACTGTAGCTCATCAAGCTGATGAGGACCGGATGATCGTCCTTCAGGGCGAGGCGGCCGTGATCGACTTCACGGGCATTCGGCGGCCCCCCATCCGACTGCTCCAGATCCACCATTCCAGCATGAGGATCAAAAGAGATGCACCGATCGCCCAGGGCCACAACGGCACGTAGCCTCTCGCCGCACCAGACGTTGCCACGACGGATTCCTGCCCGAGCGTGATCGAATCGGCAGGACGAATGCCGGATTCGTGAATGGAGGGAAACAACACGGATCTCCTCATGGACAAGCCCTCATCCCCATCCGTCCGGAGCACATGAAGACCGGAAAGGTCCACGGGTCCGAGGCTGACCAGACCCTCGGCATCTGCAACCACCAGACGACTGGAGCCATCTGGACGAATCCACCGGGCCTCCTGACCACCTGCGGCCACTCTCACATTGAGCATCGAGCCCGGCATCGACTGCTGCTGGACCAACGCCTCGTTGCTGTGCCCCAGCCAGTCGATCGCGTTGTACAGAAAGGCCACGAAGCTCGGATCGTAGGGCCACGTCGACTGGATTGGATCGAACGCCACATGAACATGAACGGATCCGTTCTCCTCCCAGCTCAGTACCAGTGGTGACCGATCACCTTCCAGCAGGACTTCGACTGATTCGGAAGGCTGAATCGAATCTGATTCCTGGACAAAGAGCGAGTTGACATCGACATGCTCCATCACAGGATGCGATTCCATGGCCTGCAGCGCGACCTGTGATTCGTCTTGACGACCGTACACCTTGAGTAGATCACTGGAAGGACTCGAACCCAGTGTCAAGGTCGGCATGCGAGCAGTCATGTCCGGCGATGATCCCTCGAACACGACGACATCCCAGGTTTCCAGTGGATCCCGTTGTGACCATTGCCCCGGTGTCATGACGTCCAGTTTCGAAAGTCCGAAGCCACCCAGCAATCTCGACATGAGTTGACGGTCTTCGCTGACAAGCAGAACCTCGAGCTGGCGTGGAGGCGGCACGATCAGGACGGCCGTGTCATCCGTAGACAAGGCATCATCACCCAGCAACGCCACCTCGATCACGGCACCACGAGACAACCTGAACGGTGTGAACACGAGACTTCGACGACCGGGAAGATTGTCCTGAGCGGCGGAAATCTCGACTTCCTGAATCGATCGCACGACACCATCAACCGAAAGCTGGACGTCGACACGACGCGCCTGCCCTGAGAAATTGCCCAGCGAGCAGAACACTTCGATCTCCGCGGGTGATTCCCATGGCCGATCGGCAGCAAGCTGCAGGACAGACAGGTTCGCCGACTGGTCGTCACCGATCCGATGGAAGGTCAGGGTCTCTCCACGAAGCACCTGTCCATCCAGATCGATCAACCGTCCGTCACTGAACAACTCCAGATGCGCGGGCACGATTGCAGGTGTATCCGGATTGTCGGGATCCGTGTTGATCGAATAGACACGGGCAAGTTGAAGCGCCTCGGTCAGCCGACTTGTTCCATGCGAGGGTTCGATCCGATCGATGGCCGCCAGCAACTGCGCCCTTGAGTTCGTGAACGGCTGAACGATTTCAGCGGATTCCCCGAAGGAAATGATCATCGTCTCCCCGTCCCCTGATGCGAAGAGACCGCCGGGATGCAGGCGATCGACGGTTGTTCGTGCCTCCTCCAACGCCTCATCCAGTCTGCTCAGACCCGAGAGGGATTCATCGGTGGCAGTCATCGAACCGGAACGGTCGATCAGCAAGACGGTGCGACCACCGGCGCCGCGCGGACCTTCCATCCGGGGCTGCATGATGGCCAGCACCAGCAACAACAGAATGATCAACTGGAGCAGAAGAAGGATGTTGCGACGCAATCTCTGGAAAGGGGAATTCGCCTGAAGATCCGCCGTTGATGAGAACCACAAGAGGGTGCTTGATACCGGAAGCGTCTTGCGACGGAGCTTGAGGAAATAGAGCAGCAACAGAGGTGGGACCACACCCAGAAGGAGAAAGAAACCGGACCAGGGTGTGAGCAGGCTCATTGAAGCAGCCCCTGTCGACGCAGGTACTCGACCAGCAGGACTTCCATGTCGACATCTGTTCCGATGGCCAGGTGGCCGATGCCTCTTCGACTGCACCATTCACGCAAGCCCGTGCAGAAGGCATCCAGTCGCTCTCGATAGGTTCGCAGCAGAGCGGGCGTCACGGTGATCTCGCAATCGGCTCCGGTCTCAAGATCCCTCAGGCGAACATCTCCGGACAAGCCACGGGAAGCGGGGTCGAGTTCGTCGGGCGCCAGAACCTGCACACAGAACACGTCATCTCCCCCGCCGGTGACGTACCGCAGACCTGCGTCATACCCATCCGGCTCCAGAAAATCAGAGAGAACGACCAGAACACCTCGGCCTCGACGGCCCAGTGCGATGGATCGCATCGCCTCCTCCAGCCCACCGGGCTCACCTGATGTGAGCGAGAGCAACCACGATGCCATCTCTCTGGTCCGTCTTCGTCCACGCATCGATGTCAGTGGGTTGACCCCACCACCATCGAAACCGAACAGGCTGACTCGATGTTGATTGACCAGTCCGATGTACCCGAGCGACATGGCGAGCCGTTTGCAGAACCCCAGCTTGTTGGGTCCACCCCAATCCATGGATGGACTGGTATCGATGGCAATGGCCAGAGACAGATCCTCTTCCTCAAGGAACAGCTTCAGAAAGAGCGATTCAAGTCTTGCATAGATGTTCCAGTCGACGAATCTCAGATCATCCCCAGCGGTGTACGGACGATAGTCGGCGAAGTCGACACTCTGTCCTCGCCGTCGACTGCGTCGTTCACCGTGAACCTTCCCGCTGAAGATCTTCCGTGACAGCACATCCAGACGGTCGAGTCGCGACATGAGTCCACCACCCAGCAGATCTTCGATGCTCATGGGGCCTTCACCCTGGCCGAATCGACTCATGCCGCTTCCCCGCTTTCATCGATCGAATCAAGCAAGGGCACATCGACAGGCACTTCCCGAATGAGCGTGTTCACGAGATCGGTTCCTCGAACACCATCGCTGCCGGCCTCGAAGGTCAATCCAAGCCTGTGACGAAGGGCTGCAGGTGCGACTCGACGAATGTCATCGATCGAGGCGGCATACCGACCATCGGCTACCGCCAGCACCTTGGCAGCCGTGACGAGTGCCTGGGCCGCCCGAGGGCTTGCCCCCAGGTTCACATGGCGACTGAGCGATTCGGGAAACGTCGAATGCGATGGATGAGTCGCCAGAACGAGTCGAATGGCGTAATCCTGAACATGAGGTGCAACGATCGCATCCCTCATCAAACGGCGGGCCGAGAGCAGGAACGCACCATCCAGACGACGTCTCGCGGCTGGGGCCTGATCACCGGTCGTCCTGGAGAGGATCTCGTTGAGATCATCACGGCTGACATTCGGCACTTCGACCTTGAAGAGAAAACGATCCAACTGCGCTTCGGGCAGCGGATAGGTTCCTTCCTGCTCGACGGGGTTCTGGGTCGCGAGAACGAAGAAGGGCTCGGGAAGTGATCGCGTTTCTCCGGCCGTCGTTACCGTTCGTTCCTGCATGGCTTCCAGGAGCGCCGACTGGCTCTTGGGTGTCGCCCGATTGATCTCGTCAGCCAGAACAAGTTGATGAAAGATCGGACCTGGCCTGAACACGATCTCCCGCTTTCGGCTGGCCTCATGTTCCACGACCAGCGTCGTCCCAGTGACGTCGGCAGGCATCACGTCGGGTGTGAACTGGATTCGAGCGAAATCCAGCTCCAGGGCTTCACCAATGGTCCGAACCAGCAACGTCTTGCCCAGTCCCGGGACACCTTCGAGCAGAACATGGCCGCCTGCAAACAACGCCACGAGTGTTTCATCCACGACCCTCTGCTGCCCGACGATGACCCGCCCGATCTCCGCACGCAACTGGGCGAATTGACCGCGAACCACCTCACAGGCGTGACGCACACTGTCCAGATCAGCCGGATTCCATTCGAGCGTCGTGCGGCTCATGGTTCGTCATCCCCAAGACCACCAAACCCCTTCTTTCGAGCTCGATCACGTGCGGCCTTCAGTCGGCTTGTCATGCCACCATCGTCCTGGACCTCGGGTTCCTTCGACTGACCACCGCCCTCCTTCGGCGTGTTCTCTGAAGAAGGCAACGGCTGACCGTCCTCGGAACCGGAAGCTCTTCGTGGGACCGGTTGTTCATGCTGAATGGTGGTGCGACTGCGCGCTGACCGCTTCGTTCGACGCCATGCCGACAAGGAGGAGTCCCCCTTTCGCTCACGTCGCGAGGATGCCTTGGCGATGGCTTCGCGGACCCGCTCGGGATCCACCGCCAATCGACGCAGCGCCACATCCAGAACCAGCAGGATCGCGGCGATGATGGCAAGTGTGGTCCATGCGGGCTGGGCACTGGAAGGCATGACCAGCGATTCCCGATCGAAGAGATCCGATACGAGCGCATCATCCATGGACAGGATACGACCACCCGTTCGCTCGGCAACACGGCGCAGCATGACGGCATTGTCGACAAGATCACGGTACTCATCGGAGTAGGCACGGCTCACGGCTGCCTGGACATTGCCCTGCAGGACTTCGCCTTTGACATCACGTCCGACGAAGTTGACGTTGACGACCGATGTTCCTGCCTGACGCTGCTGGAACTCACCTCGGTACTGACCGGGGCCCATCTGCTGGAGGTCCAGACCACTGGTGGAACCATCTGGTGCGATCACAACGGCCTGCGTTCTGAGGAAGTTGAGGAATGCGGCATCGGAATCCAATGCAGTCAGATCGACCACGAATTCACCGCCGCCCTCGTCCTGGATGGTCATCTCGAAATCGCTCATCGACGATGAACGCATCAACCACCGGGCGCCCTGTTCCCAGAACGCCGTAAAACGGGACCAGGAGAGCCACCTCGCCGCCCAAAGGGATGACAGATCGCTCGTGAATGCGGATACCCGGCCAAGACCGTAGTTCCACCATGCATACAGAGGATCGCCATGAGTGTCATTGGTGACGACGATGCCGATTCTTGAAAGCGACTCCCGCGGCGACGTGAGGACATAACCATCGATCATCGGGACCGATTCGAATCCCTGGATTGGACCCGACTGATTGTCGACGACCGTGGTCGGATACTGACCTTCTTGAATGAGAGAACGGCTGACGACACGTGCTTCCTTGATGAAGATCTGCGGAAGCTGCTTGGGATCATCGACGCGATAGAAGGTCCCTCCCGTCATCGAAGCCATCCGTTGCATGATGGCTGCATGCTGTGGATTGTTTCCATGACCACCGACCATCACCGTCGTGCAGGTGACCTTGTTCTGTGCATATTGGTTGATCAGTTCGGCAGACGGCGGAGACGGATCACCATCGGAGATGATGATGACATGCCGTTGACCGGCATCGACCTGCAACAGCCCCTGCAAGGCTGCCTTCATCGAGGGCTCGAACATCTGCATGTCACCAAAGGTCAGCTGACGGGCCGCCGACAAGGCAACCTGGCGGTTGCCCACAACCTGCATCGGCAGGACCCAGGCGGCCTCTTCTCCAGCCCCCTTCTCGATGATGCCGACTTCATCTGCCGCGTTCAGTGTTTCAATGGCCGCTTCGGCGACACGCTGTCCCCAGTAGTTGCCCTGAGGCATCTCGCATGAATGAACGATGATGGCCAATGCACCCTTCACGATCTGACGCTCGGCTGGAGGATCGAGTTCGAGGGGAATGGCCGGCTCCAGTGCGGATCCGATCCAGCCACCGGCACCGAGCCCCTCCGGACTGCCGGTCACCAGCAGTCCTCCACCCGTGTCATGGACATAGGCATGAAGATCCCGGACCTGCATGTCCGTGAACGACCATCGTGGGACACCCACCAACGCGATCATGTCGTAGCCGAGCATGCCGACGACGCCCGGCTCGAGATCGGATGGCAGCGTGGTGCGCGTTGCGATTCCCGACTGGTTCAGTGCGCGTGCGAATGCACCACCTGAGTCGGCTCCGTCATCAATGATGAGGACCGAACCCACTCCCGAAACCATCGTGACTGCGGATGCCGTGTTGTTCGCGGCAATTCGGTCTCCAGAACCTGGATCCGGCTCGAATGTCGCCTTGAACTGGATGGGACCGGGCTCGTCACTTTCGACGACGATGCGTTCAACATGGACACCGCCTTCGAGCTGCAAGGGCAGGGCATGACCTGCCGCAGCGCCATTGATGTCGACCAGCGCGTCATCCTGCTCGAGAATCAGTCGACCTGAGGCGGGACCTCGACTTCGAAGCACGAGACGCAGTTCCAGAGACTGCCCCATCCGCGCGTGGGAAGGCGCCATCAGACGATCGAAGAGAATCTCGTCCTCATAGGCGTACTCGATCGGCAGGACATCGATTGGAATGCCACTGTCGCGCGCCATGTCGGCGGCAGCCTGAAGATTTCCGATCGTCTCGTTTCCATCACTGACCAGAACGATACGACTGGCACTGTCACGCGGAAAGAGTCCTTTGGCCAGTTCGATTCCCCTGGCGAGATTCGTTTCCGTCACGTCCGCGGGTCCATTGGCCAGACTCAGCACGGACGCGGGATCCGGCATGGCGGTCGGCACCGCATCTCGGCCGAGCTGGATGACCGCCAGACGATCGCTTGCTTGACGTGCAGGCCCGTCAGCAGCTTCTTCCAACCAGTCCGTTGCTTTCTCGAGACTGCTTCGCGGCATGGAGCGGCTTCGATCGACGATCACTGCAACCGTCAGATCCTCGGCGCGGGATTCGATGATGGGTTCTGCCAATGCGATCGACAGGATGATGATCAGCACGCTGCGTGTCAGACCGATCAGAATCCATCGTCCCGGTGCAAACGCATCACGACTGCGAGTCAGCCACCACCATGAAGGTATGAGCAGCAGGATCAGCAGCAGCCATCCGGGTTGTTCGAAGTAGATCGGCAAGAACGAACCTCGATTGATCATACCCCCGCGATGCCGATCACCCGGTCTCAGGGCTGTGGATCATCAATGACGAGGATCCTGTTGTTCCCACTGTCGAGGACGAGTGCAGCCTCGTCCCTCTGGACAACTGCCCAAGGATCACGCAACTGGCCCGTCTCCCAGCCCCAACCTCCCCTGGCGTCGATGAGGTGGCCGTTGGCATCCAGCACGAGCAGACAATTGGATCCGATGTCGGTCACGAGCAGCGTTCCATCCGCTTGCTGGATGAGACCGAATGGGATGGACAGCTGCTCACCGGGCGCTCCCTGCAGGACCACTCGACCCTCACCGGTCAGCACATCGATCTGCTGAATCCGTCGATTCCTGGAATCCGCCACGTAGAGACGGTCTCCGGTGTCGGCCATCGTGATCGATTGAGGGCGGTCGAACTGACCGGGGGCATTGCCCGGACCACCCAATGTCCTGATCCAGACTCCCTCGCTGGTGAAGACCTGAATGCGATCATTGCCACCGTACTCCGCCACGTAGACGAGACCATCGGGCCCGAATTCGATATCCGTCGGATACATGAACTGACCAGGCCCGTCTCCATAGCCTCCAAAGGAATCCAGCAACTCACCCGTCGAGGTGTAGATCATGATCCGGTGCTCATGGGTATCCGGAATCCAGACGGTTCCGTCAGAGGCAACGCTGATCCCCGTTGGGCGACCTCGTGCCACCCGGGGCATCATCCAGTCCGCCAGCGGTCGCCCCTCGGCATCAAGCCGTTGGACTCGACCACTCTTCTCGATGACATACAGATCATGGCTGTTCGGATCGATCGCCATCGCTCTGGGATAATTGAAGCGACCAGTGGAATGCCCGGGACCGCCAAGGACCGCACTGACATCCAGTCTTGGTACCACAGGTTCCGAATCCGAACATCCGACTGTCGTGATGAGTGGAAGACACACGAGGCACAACATCGTGGTCTTGCCAGCAGCCGTTCGAAAGGCGTGTGATGTTCTCACAAGCAGGCCGATACCGATCGCCATCAGAAAACCGATCACGATGAACATCGCCAGCACGGCAATCACGGTCTGTGGACGCTGATAATGCATCGCATTGAGCAAGGTCACGCTGATCGGTGGCGACGTCGCCGGTGGCGACAACCTCATGGCGATCGGGATTTCCCCCAGAGCGAGCAACGAGGCCATCGCCGCAATGGCGATCGCGGCAGCCCACGTCCGGAGTCCATCAGACGCCCAGCTGCCCCCATGAATGCGACGGAGATCCTGGAGTGGTTCAGGTTCGGAACTACTGATCCAACGTGCGCCCAGTACGGCGATCCCACCGAACTTCGCCAACCACCCAAGCAGCAAGGCAGCACCACTTCGAAGAAGCCAGCTCTTCAGACTGTTCGAGGGCACCCAGGCAATGCCGGCCAGAACGGCGATGGCGACCAGTGAGCCCGGTGCCAGAAGCATGGCAATCCACAGCATGGACAGCACCGAACCGAATCGTCTCCAGGATCGCACGGGTGAACGCAGCAGCCAGAGCATTCCAAGAAAGACCACGGAGGCCATGATGCCAAGCAGGATGGCGTAGAGGCCATCTCGTGCAATCGCTGGACCATGAGCCGCCCACAGTTCGAGGCCTCGCTCATCCATGTGAACGAAGATCAACGCAGCAGGAATACAGGCCGTGACGATCCAGATCAACAGAGTCAGGACTCCGGTGCGTTTCCCAATACCGGTCCGGGGAACACTGGCATCGTCAAAGATGCGACCGATGCCCCACCATGTGATCATCGCCCCGAGAACGGCTGCCGTCGCCGCTGGAAGTGATACTGCAACCATCTGTACGGGATCCGCCTGCATGGCGGCCAACGCTCGCAATTCGTTCCCGAGTGTGAAGACCCCTGCCAGATCGAAGCAGATCACGTTCGCGAACGTGAATGAAGCAACAAGCAAGCCACCAAGCAGGAGGCCGCCAGCATCGTGGTGCCACCTGGCTCTGATCCTGTTCCAGAACGAAGCACCATCGGTTTCAAGCTGATCATCTCTGGATCGGGGCCATGTCGCCGCGGAGGCCGCCACACACAGACTGACCAAGGGCCAGGACCAGCACAACAGACCGATGGCCAAGGTGAAACGACGGCCCAGTCCGATGGCATCGGAACGTTCCAGAAGATCGAAGAGCCAACTGCCCGAAGGCCATGTCTGCCACCAGGCATAGAAGATCGCGTAGGACGGCACAAGCAGTGGCAGGAGGATGGCGGCAAACAGACCGATCAGCCCGATTTCCTTCAGCCATCTTCGGGGTCCACGAGGCTCAGGGCGACTCTGGATGCAGGCTGCCAGTACGTGACCGGGCAACCAGCCGATGAGCATCGCACCGATCGCGATGCCGATCGACCATGCCAGTGTTTCCACGGTCAAGATCCAGGGGTCATGCATGAGCGGACTGTCGCCACCTTCACCAGTGAACGACTCGATCATCAGGATCATGGCAGGCCAGAGGACTGCGATGCATGCCAAGAGAATGACCAGCACCGAGACGCTACGGCGCAGCATCGGATCCTCGATTCTGCAGCATGCTCACGGAGAGCTCCACGGCATCGGGATATTCGATTGCGGCAGCATTGAAGTCGACCACCATGGATTCGGGCACTGCAAGCATCGGATAGTCCCGGGCGATTTCCGGGTCCAAAGGAACATTGCCTGAAGTTGATTCCGCAAGACTGCGAGCCACCTGCTCGGACAACAGCATCTCGACAAGCTGGACAGCGGCAGGATGCTCGGAACCGGAAACGACTGCAACGGTGTTGGGCATCATGAAGGTGCCGACACCTTCGACCGGTCCGACATAGGCCATGGCCAGATTGGCGCCCAGACGATTGGCGGCTCGAACATCATCGGCATCCGTCAGGCCAATGTCAGCCTGTCCGGATCGAACGTCATCCACGACCGCCGCATTCCCGCCTGGAAGGACGCGAATACCGTTGGTGGCCAGTCCGTTGAGAAGCGTTTCGTATCGTCCAGCTTGATCCTGGGTCTCGTACCAGGTCTTCAAGGCCGCCATGTGGCCACCGGTCGTGCCGAAACGAGGATCCGCCATGACCAGTCGATTGCGCCATCGAGGTTCGGCGAGCTGCTCGAGCGAACGTGGAACTTCCGACTCATCGATCACGTCCGGGTCGTACACGAGGACCCGAGGCCTCGGCGAAAAACCGAACCATTGGTTGCCTGGATCCTTCCACTCGATGAACCAGCTGTCGGTCACAGGAGATCGGCAGGATTGAAGAAGTCCTTCGCGGGCGAGCTGCATGGTCATGAAGGCTTCGGATGACCAGAAGACGTCCGCGATCGGAGTGTTTCGCTCTGCACGGATGCGATCGACCAGGCCGGTTGTCTTGGTGGCCTCGGTGTCTCCGACCATGTGGACCGTGACGCCGGTGGTTTCCGTGAAGGACTCCAGTACGGGCCGGGCGACATATTCATCAACCGAGACATAGACGACAAGTGGCGGATCGGAGCGGTCACAGCCAAGCATCGACAACAGAATCAGACAACAGGCGGAGAGTCGAGCACTAGTTCTCGCCACCAGATGCACCCTTTGCTGGTTTGTTGGCTGACTTGGACGCCTCGGATTCCGTTTCCTCCGAAGACGTCTCGTCCTTCTGGCCTTCCCGGGATTTCGCATCCGACTCGATCGCCTTTTCGACGGCATCCTTGTCACTGAAGTAGTGCTTCAAGGCATCGTGATACTGCCGAGGCAGCGGCGTTTCATCGATTGCTTCATCGAAGCCCTCGCTGGCCGCCTGCTGCGCCTGCCGCAACGTCATGGAGGATTCACCGATGTCAAGATCCCGATCAACGACCTGACGATCGACGATCGGTCCGTCACCGGCTTTTCCGGCATCCTGCCGCGCAACCAGTCCGGTATCGGTCTGTTCGACTCCGGCCGAATCACCCTTGCCGCGTTCACCGTTCTTGCCAGCAGCTTTGACGGCCGATTGCTTCGCGAGACCCTGCCCCAGCTTGTTGCACTGGCTCTGACATTCTCCCTGGGCATCCTTGGCTTTCTCGAGCATTTCCTGCTTCTGCTGCATCTTGCCGATTTCCTCGGACATCCCCTTGCAGCTGCCTGATTCAGACTTCTTCTCCGAGGGATTGCGACACTGTTCGCACGCCTGCTGAGATGCTTCAGAGAGTTTTTTCAACATCTCCTTGGCTTCGGATTCAGCTTCCGCTTTCTCGGACAACTTCTGCTTCTGGGATTCGTTGAGATCCCCCGCCTGTTCCAGTGCCTTCTTCAAGGCTTCGGGATCATTGGCCAGTTCAGGATCCAGTCCCGCCTGCCTCAAAGCATCCCGCATCGCCTGCTGGTCCGAAGCGAGGTCGTCCAGTTGATCCGCCATGGATTCCATCGAATCAGCGATGTCCTTGCGCTCCGCCTCGGAGAGCTCACCTGAATCGATCTTGTCCTGCAGGTCTGAAAGTTGTTGCTGGGCCTCGTCGAATTCGCCTTTCGAAAGCGAGTCCATGAGGTCACTCACCGGACTGTCTTCAGAAGACTCGAGCGATTCGAGGGATTCCTTCAAGGACTCCATCGATTGCCCCTCCGGACCCTCGAGGATGTTCTCGAGATTCCTGTTGAGTTCGGTCAGACGCTTGAGTGCCTCGCGTCGAATGGATTCCTCGTCCTGCTTCTTCTCGAAGGAGGCGTCCGTCCGGGCATCGAGCTCTTCGAGCACTTCGGCCATCGCCTCGGAGAGTTCCGGATCCTCGCGGACCGCATTCACGGATGCCTCGACCGACTCCGTGGCATCCGCTCGAACCTGCCTGAGATCAACCTCCTCCACCACACCCGGTGTGAAGACATCCCATTGTCCGAAGAGCGTGATGACCAACGCAACCAGAACGAGTGCAGGCGATCCCCACCAGAATGGCGGCGGTACCAGACGAAACTGTCGACGAACCTGCTCCCGTGTCTGCGGGGTTGCGGCGATCGACATCGCATCCTCGACAACGGCTCTTGCGAAGGGGTCCTGACGATCCCGGCATGCGATGGCCGTCGACAGGCGATCCTTGAGTTGCAATCGATCATCCACTCGACGAGCGGTCTGCATGGCATCGGGCCGTGATCTCCACCAGCCCGCCAGTCCAGCCAACAAGGCACCGGCGGACATCACGATGATCAACACCGTCCAAGGCAACCACGCGTTTGCACCGAGTCGATCCACGACCGCAAGCACGACGGCAAGCAAGGCGAGATAGAGACAGGTCACGCTGAACCAGGCCAGGCCAGCATTGACTCGCTCGCGTCGTCTCACGATGCCGATGACACGCGTGATGTCCTGATTGTGCTGATCACTCATGACGGCATTCCGGGGTGGGAACCACGATTCAAGTTTACCCCTCGGCGGTGGACTTGGAAGCACTCATGGCTCTCTTGCGGGCTTGAACGCGGAGAATGAGGCCGACAACCAGCAGCCCGAGCCCTACGGGACCGATCAGGGCGGTCGCCAATACCGAGATGATGATCGGAATGACGATCGATGCGATCGGAGTCCGACCATAGGCATAGACGGCCCGGTGATCATCGCCCGCAGACGCCCGTCCGATCAGCTTCCATGAGCCGGCTGAAAGATTCGCCTTTCCGATGTACCGGCCCCGTCGACCGCCAATGCGGTAGTTGGCAGACACCAACGGCTTTTCGATGCTCGCCGAAGCACCATCATCCAGGGATTCCAGTTCGAAGGTGAAGGTCGAGTCTTCCGGAGAGACATACAGCGTCCCCTCGTAATCGGTCCGGGGTTCGTAGGCGAGAAAAAACGGGCCGGGTGTGTCCATCGTGAATTCAACCGTTCCAGGCATGAGGACCTGCTTCATGTTGAATCTGGAAAGTGAGAACACGACACCGATCACGAGAATCAGAACGGAGCAGATCAGGAGCAGCGTGCCCAGGACGATCCACCGCCTGCTGTTCATGATGATGCCAAACCTGTTTTCAGAGCCTGCCGCACAGCCTGATCGGCCTCTTGTGGAGTCCCCGCGAATCGAGCGCCTGCCGCATGCACATGCCCGCCACCGCCAAGTGTCCTGGCCAACTGACTCACATCAACGAAGTCACCACCAATCTGTTTTGGTGGTTTGGATCGGAAGCTGATCTTGGTCTCCTTGCCATTCTCGCTGTACAGCAACAAGGCACATTCGACGGATTCGATGGCAAGCGGCATGTTCACCGTACCGGCCAGCTCACCCGGTGATCCTCCGGAGTCCTTGAAATCGGAGGGGAGCAGCGTCATCAAGGCGCATCGACCGTCCATCACGTAGTCGATCGAATTCAACGCACGCGCCTGCAATGCAAGACGCGTGGGCTTCGCCGTCTCCTCGATGGTTCGGAAGAGTCCATCACGATTGATGCCGGTCTGAAGAAGTTCGGAAGCCATGGCAAACGCCCGACTGTCCGCATTGCTGAAACGGAACCAGCCCGTGTCCGTCGCCAGCCCGCAGAAGAGTGCTTCGGCAACACTCTCAGGTCCTCCCTGGATGGGGAGTCCCATCGCCTCGATGAGAGACTTCACCAATACGGTTGCGGATGCCGCGGACGAATCCACCAGACGCATTGAACCGATGTCATCACCCGAGGCATGATGGTCGACGACGATGACGCGTTCATACCGTTCTCGGATCCAGTCCGCGATGGGCTCGACCTGGCTGAAAGCACCCGTGTCGACGACAAGAACCAGGTCCTCACCCCCACGGGGCATCTGCTGATCGGCATCGATCCAGGGTGTCGATCCCGCAATGGCTCTCATGGCCGACGTCACGGGGCCCATCAACAGGATTTCGACATCGAGCATCGAATCCAGTGCCCGTTTCAGGGCCAGTGTGGATCCCATCGCATCGCCATCAGGCTTCGCGTGGGTCGTGACGATGACTCGAGTGGATTCGCCGACTCTCTGGGCGATGGTCTTCAGATCGGTATTCGATTGATAGCTGAACATGGATGAGGACTCTACACGCTCACCAGATCCCGGATGCGTTCCAGGTCCCTGGACATGGCATTCTTCAGAGAGTCGATGGAGTCGAAGATCAACTGTTCGCGGATCCAATGGTCAACATCGACTTTCAGCGGCCAGTCGTACGCCCCGACTTCACCCTGGAAATCCAGCAGGTGAACCTCACAGGTTCTTACGACATCATCAAAGGTCGGATTGGTCCCGACGCTGATGGCGGCAACATGCACCTCCCCAGACTCCAGGTAGGCCCGTCCCGCATAGACCCCGTCTCTTGGGAGAACCAGATCTCCGGTATCCAGATTGGCGGTTGGACAACCGATCTCGCGCCCTCGTTGATGACCTTTGACGACGATGCCCTCCAGCTGCCATGGTCTCCCCAGCAGCTTGGCGGCGTCTCGGACACGACCACGCTGGATCAGATCGCGGATCACCGAACTACGAACGGCCACGATGGTGCCGTCCTGCAGCTGGCCCTCGATGTCCTCGACCAACAGGACATCAAAGCCACGTTGCGAACCAACGGCTTTCAGTTTTTCGACATCACCGGCACGACGGGCACCGAAACGAAAATCCCGGCCTTCCAGGATGCAGGTCGGTTCGAATTGCCCGAGGATGTGATCGAGGAACTGATCGGGCGTCTGCTGCAGGAACGCTTGGTTGGGCTCGAGAACATGAACGATGTCCACACCAGCCTCTTTCAAGGCGGCCGTTCTCTGCCGATCTGTCATCAGTCGCCAAAAACGCTTCTCGGGCGACAGGACCACAGCAGGTGCCGGCTCGAATGTGACCACAACAACCGCCCCCTCCGATCCCACGGCGGCTCGTGCCTGGTCGATAATCCCGCGGTGCCCTGCGTGAACGCCATCGAACATACCGATTGTCAATGCGGTGGCCATGTCAATGAGAGTACAGCGACACGCGCAGGGCCGAAAGCACACTTCTAAGAAGATCCGCCATTGCAGCGGCACATGGAGGCGGATACAGTTTCGCGATGGCCAGCGAATCCAGCACATCCATGACGAGCACCCCTGAACAGCCCGACAGGCCCGAGGTTGTGATCGACCAGATCACCAATGGCTTGCGGTCGCAATCCGAGCAGGTCGTGCCATGGTTCCTCGAACAGATGCCTCCGACCTATTTCCAGGACACGGATGAGGAAACGCGACTGGTGCATCTTCGGGCCATCATCGCGGCCCGTGCGTCAGGGCGGCCCATCGAGATGACGCTTCGCAGCGAGGATGGCTCCCAGTGGACGTCCATGAGGCCTCTGGACTATCCGGGTGTCCTCGCCGAGCTGGTCTCGGAACTGCCCAAGGACCAGCCACTCCGTGCCGCCAAGATCCATACGGCTCATGATGGCTCTCTGGTCATCGACACCTTCGAGTTCGGTGACAGCGCCCGATGCGATCTGAGCGATCCCGATCAGAAGGCCAAGCTGAACGAATTCCTCGAATACGCGCAGCAGGCGCAACCCGACTGGAACGAAGCCACGCTGACGGATTTCCTCGAACGCTGTTCGGCCGACTACATGCTCACCTTGACGCCGCTGCGTCTGCACAAGCACTGGGACATGTACAAGCAGATCACGGGTACCGACGGAACGGTCATCACGCTTGAACCGGAACTCGATCCGACACAGACCAGGATCTCGATCGCCGTGGGCAACAGCACCAGGCGGACCATGCTGGAACGACTGGCCGCTCGTCTGAGCCAGTCGGAGATCAATATCCATCGAGCCTATCTGGACAGCATCGATGACGGCGACAATGGAACGATCAGCCTGATTGGATTCGTCGTCCAGGGACCGGAAGGCCCGATTGATCCCGATGGTGCCCTGTGGGCACGTGTCCAACATGATCTTCGCAGGATCAAATGGGTCCACCAGCGAAGCCTCGAACTCAGCCGTCGACACCATGACATTGATCTGACCCATGCAGAACTGCATGAGGCGCTTTGCGATCTCGTCCACCAGCGACTGGTGAAACTGAATCGGTACGCCTTCACGGCTGAACGCATTCGAAGACTCGCCGAAGACAACATCGATCTGTCCATGGCGGTCTGCGACCTGTTCCTCGATCGATTCAATCCCCATCACCCGCTGGATGAAGCCGTCTTCCAGGATCGCTCCATCGCCATCAGTGAGCGATTCGAGGATGAGGTGGATCTCGAGGATGCCAGGACCGTCTTGAAGTCGATGCTGACTGCCACGAGCCAGGTCCTGAAAACGAACATCTATGTCACCGAGCGTTATGGACTCTCGATGAGACTGGACCCCTCCTTCCTGACTTCGGAGGATCGGCCTGAAGTTCCATTCGGCGTCTTCTTCGTCCATGGACGCGCATCCAACGGATTCCATGTCCGTTTCCGGGATATCGCGCGTGGTGGCATCCGAGCGGTCGTACCCAAGAGTGCCGCTCAGCATGCACGGGAAACGGAACGACTCTATGACGAAGCCTACGGGCTCGCACACGCTCAGCAGCTGAAGAACAAGGACATTCCTGAGGGCGGCTCGAAAGCAGCTGTTCTCGTGGAACCCGATGCGCGTGTCGACCGGGCCATCAAGGGATTCGTCGATTCGCTGCTCGACCTGATCACTCCGGATGAGCGGGTCCAGAGCCAGATCGTCGATCTGCTGGGCGAGAAGGAACTGCTCTATCTCGGACCAGATGAAAACATCACACCAACACTCATCGACTGGATCGTTGAACGCGCCCAGAGACGCGGATACCCGGTCCCCACGGCCCTGATGAGTTCAAAGCCGGGCGCGGGCATCAACCACAAGGAATACGGCGTGACCTCCGAGGGTGTCGCCGTCTTCCTGGAAGTCGGGCTCAAGGCCATCGGCATCGACCCACGGGAACAGAGCTTCTCCGTGAAGATCACGGGTGGCCCGGATGGCGACGTCGGCGGCAACCTGATCAAGATTCTCGTCCGGGATTTCGGCAAGAACGTGCGGTTCGTCGGGATCGCGGATGGCAGCGGCTCCGGCGAGTGCCCAGAGGGACTCGAGCACGAAGAGCTGCTGAGGCTCGTCGACTCGGGACTCCCGATCGCCGACTACAACGCCGACAAGCTTCCCAGTTCTGGTCGGGTGACCAGCCTGGATGAACCCGATGGTGTTCGACTTCGAAACTCCCTTCACAACAGGGTGATCGCCGATGCGTTTGTTCCCTGCGGCGGTCGGCCAGCCACCATTCATGAACGGAACTGGAAGGATTTCCTGCGACCGGACGGCTCATCCTCGAGTCGAATCGTGGTCGAGGGCGCCAACCTCTTCCTGACACCGGATGCCAGATCCGAGCTGTCCTCGACCGGGGCTCTGATCTTCAAGGATTCCTCCGCCAACAAGTGCGGTGTGATCTGCTCGAGCTACGAGATCATCGCCAGCATGCTGTTGACCACCGAGGAATTCCTGGCGATCAAACCGCAGTTCGTGAAGGAAGTCATCGAGAAGCTGCGCAGCTTCGCCCGACGTGAAGCCCAGCTGCTCGTCAGGCTCTACCAGCAGAACTCCGACGTCCAGCTTCCTGAAATGAGCATTCGCCTCAGTCGTTCGGTGATTCGCACGTCGGATGCCATCGAGGCAGCCATCAGCGAACTGAAAGGCGACGACCTCGAACTCATGAGAGGTGTGATCTTCGAACACCTCCCCGCCTCGCTGCTGGAAGTCGCCAGAGATCGAATCCAAAGCAACATCCCGCAGACCTACCTCCAGTGGATGGCTGCCAAATCACTCGCCGCGAGACTGGTCTATCGCGAGGGCATCGACCCACTCGAGAAGATGCCTTCAGGCACGATCTGCTCCATGGCGCTCGACTTCCTCCGACTCGAACAGGAGCGAGATGAACTGGCAGCGGAAGTCGACTGTTGCACGCTGCCACATGCGGATCGAATCGCCAACCTGCTGAGGCAGACTGGAATCCTCAGCACCATCATCGACAAGAACCACGGCGAGACCTCATGACGCTGCCCGCAGCAGCATGGTGCCTGCTCCTCCTGCTCGGCGTGAGCCAGGCCCCCACCGACGAGGCGACTCCCCCGTCCGATCAGTCCGTTCCCTCGAAGTCCGCCGCTGATGAGGCGACTGAAACGCGTACGCAAGAAGAAGGCACGAAGCCGCGGGTCATCCTCTATCCGTCGCGGCTTCGATCGATCAACGGACATCTGATCGAAGAAGGCGAAGGCACGATCAAGCTGCTGGATCGTTCGGGAAAGACGCACGAGTTCGACAGCTCATTGATCTACGCGCTGGTCCGCCTTCACGATGTCGAGGAGCCGCTCCCGGCCGTCGTGCATCTCCAGGACGGACGCATTCGTGAAGGTCTTCTGGAGGAAGATTCCTTTGATCACGTACGACTGAAGATCCATGGCGTCGACCACCAGTTCGCCCGACAGGATGTGACACTCGTCCGTCTGCTCCCGAGCTTTGATGAGGAGTACGAGCGATTGCTGAGGGAACTTGATGAATCGAACATTCTGGCACATCTGTCCCTGTGTCGATGGCTGATCAGCGAGGAACGACTCCCCGAAGCCAAGGCGGAACTGGAGCGGCTGCTGGGCCGTGAAGACAATCCAACTGCCAGAAAAATGCTGCAGAAGATCGATGCCAGACTGGCCGTCCAGAACGCCAAGAAACAGAATCGGGATCCTGCCGACGACCGTGACATCAAACACGATTCGATGCCGGACCTCGTCACGGACAGCGATGTGAATCTCGTCCGTGTCTACGAGATTCAGGTCGATGATCCACCCAAGCTGCGGGTTCCCGCAGCCACCGTTCAGAAACTCTTCGACGGCTACCAGGGCAGTCCGCTTCTTCCACAGGATGCCGAGGGCCAGATCGCCTTCACGAAGTCGGACCCTGCCGACATCGTGTCCGTGATGTTCGCCCTTCGAGCGCGTGAGCTCTACGGAGAGATTCAGGTGCTCACGGAACCCGCCCTGCTGTCGACCTTTCGACAGAGAATCCATGACAACTGGCTTCTGAACCGGTGCGGTTCGAGAGCCTGCCACGGAGGCCCCGAGGAAACCGCCGGAGGCTTTCGACTCCACTGGAGCTATCGCCCGGACGATCGCGTGAGGACGTCCAATCTCCTCGCTCTGAATCGACTGGAATTCGATGACGGGAAGATGCTGAACTGGTCCCATCCAAAGCAGTCCCTGCTCTATCAGTACGCCCTGCCGAGGTCGGAAGCCTCGACCCCACACCCGGAGGTCGATGGCTGGGAACCGGTCTTTACCCCGGGTGGTGCCGGCCAACGCAAGGCCTACCTCAACTGGATCGAGCAGATGATGGGTCGCCACCACAAGGACTGGCCCGTGGATTACACCCCCTGGACCCCATCAGAGCCCGATACGGAGGCTGTTTCGCCCCCCGCCCAGGGCTCCGGATCGGATCCCGGACAATCCCGTTGATAACCGGTTCCGACCGGGTCCCGGGACGTTCCATCAGAGCGATCGGATACACTCCCCGGCTCGATCACATGCGAGGAGCAAACATGAAATCCTTCACCATCCGTCTGGTTGCCGCTGGCCTACTCTCGATGAGCAGCCTGGCGCTGACCGCCTGTCATGACGCCGATGCAGCCACCCGCAGCGAAGTGGCACAATCACTGATGAAGGCAGCCGATGATGCTTTTCTTGCCGGCTCGGACAAGAACGCTCTGGAGAAGGTCGTCAGGACCCTGAAGGGAATTCAGGGAGGATCGCCGCAGCAGGAATCCACCCGTGACCGGCTTCTGGCCTCCACACAGTTCCACATCGCCGTCATCGACATCGCCGAGATCGAACTGATGGGTGTTGCCGTCAGCCGGGACATGCTGAAACTCAGAGCCATGGCCGACGCGGCTGCGAACATGTCCTCATTCGCCAAGGCCCGTGAACAGATCGATGGCGCATCGAATGCAAACCAACTCGCAGAACTTCGTGATCAGATTCGCTCCAAGGTTCAGGATGTCCGCCAACAGGCCTCGCAGCTGGACAGTCCCGTCATCGATACCCTCGAGCAGTTGAATGCCGCATCAGAGAATGTCGCACGTCTTCGAAGGCAAGCCGACAGACTTCGTGAACAGGCCAGCCAGACGTCTCCGATGCAGCGTTATCCGCTGATCGAACAGGCGATCGAACAGGAGCGTGAGGCGGATCGACTTGAAGCTGAAATGATGCGTCAGGAACTGGCACTGGACATCATCCATCGACCAGCCAAGGAGATGCTTGAAAAATCCCAGGCTGACCATGAGGAGATCCTCTCGGAGATCGATGCTGCTCAACAGTCACTCCAGGAAAGCAGCCGACAAGCAGCGGAGTCCGCTTCCAAGGCACGGCAGGATCTTCGCACGATGGATGCCACGCTGACCACGCTCAGCAAGGAGATTTCGGGCAAGGTCAGTGGAGAACTTCGACAGGCCTACCAGGCAGCCGAAGGCATTCTGCAACAAGCCCAGGCCAATGCACGGAAGGCTGGCCGGAACGGAGTCGGTCGACTCGCCAAGCAGGAGCAACGACTGCTTCAGGCTCGAATCGAACTGGCCCAGGCGGATCTCGGCATGATGCAGATCCGCGGACTTGATGAATGGATCCGGGTGCTTGATGTGCTTTCAAGCAACGTGGATCTGGGCAATCGCGACGCCTGGGGACTTCAAGCGCAGGAAGCCAGAAACCAGCGAGAAGGTCTTGCCCAGAAGGTCAGCACTGCCATCGACGCCGCACTGTCAACCGGTGCCGGGTCGAAGACGAACGACTCGACCAGAGCTCATCTCGAAGCCTCCAAGGCGTTCGTGACGGGCAACGACATGCCCACATCTGCTGATGAACCAGCCCCTGCCAATTCAGGCAATGAGTCAGTCGCCTCGGACTCCAGTCCTGCGAGTTCCGGTTCAGGCAATGCTCCCAGCGGCGGCTTTGACTCACCACAGGCCCTCGTTGATGCGATGAAAAAGGTGATGAGCAGTGGCGACTTTCAGAAGATGCCTCAGTTCCAGATCGACAACACCTACTTCAGCAACGCAGCCGAAGCACAACGGGCACAGGACGGCTACCGACTCAGCATGACCATGTTTGAGATTGCCAATACTGCCAAGAGTGCGTTCGGTGGCGAACTGACTGGGCCACTTGGCATGATGGCTCAAGGCAGCGGAGCGGGCGAAATGTTGGCACAAGCCACCTACTCGACCCCTACCGTTTCTGGTGATACCGCAACCGTGGTCCTTTCAGTAATGGGCATGGAAATGCCATTTCCCATGATCAAGGCCAATGGAAAATGGTATTTGGATGGTGAGAACGAACCGATGTCAGCCGGCAGACAGCTCCCCAATGTCTCGAAAATGCTCGACATGGCTCGCGGGGTGCTTGAGCAAATCAAGTCCGGCCAGATTTCAAACCAGAATCAACTCGATGCCGCCCTTCAGTCACTCATGTCACTCATGATGGGTGGATGACATCGATCGCAGCCTGCCGTACCAGTTGCAATTCAGCAGGGTCAGCAGCGATCGCCTCCAGACGCTGGCGAAGTGATGGATCGTCCTGCTTCTTGAGATAGTTGCCCGCGACAATGACAGCGTTTCGCCTGATCATGTCGAGCTTCGCTCGTTTCATCGATGACGTGGTGAACGCCTTGCGGCGATCCTCTTCTGTCCAGTCCAGGACCTCTCGCACATCAAATGACGCTCCCGTCTCATCTCGACCTGCAGGCCGAGGCTCATAGGCTTCATGAGTCGACGCGGAACTGGTCAATGTCGTCGGCTGATTGTGTGGACAGACTTCCTGACAGATGTCGCAGCCGAAGAGCCAGTCTCCGATGCCAGCATGGAATTCGGGATCGATGTCTGAACGATGCTCGATGGTGAGATAACTGATGCAACGAGTGGCATCCACCGACCAGGGCGTGATCGCTCCCGTTGGACACGCATCGATGCATCTGGTGCATGTTCCACATGGATCAATCTGGTCCTGCATCCGGGTCGGTTCAATCGCCAGGGTGGTGACGATTTCGCCAAGCAGCAACCACGAACCGACGGATGGTTCGATCAGGAGCGTATGTTTCCCGATGGCGCCAAGCCCGGCAGCCGCCGCGACCTCACGTTCCAGAATCGGTGCCGTATCCACGCAGGCCCGGAACGTCTCACCGGGAAACTCCCTGGACAGGACATCCGCGATGCGATGCAGTCGCTTCTTCATGTGCACGTGGTAATCACGCCCCCGTGCATACCGGGCGATGCGACCCGCCCCCTGCGGCAACTCGCCATCGGGCCCCCCGCCGTATCTGTCCGCGACCACGATCACGCTTTGTGCGTTCGGGACCAGTACACGAGGATCGATCCTGACCTCGACATGATCCGCAAGCCAACCCATCTCCCCATGGCGACCATCATCCAACCAGGTCGTCAAGGCTTCACCATGCCTGCTTGGAACGGCATCGGCCACACCTGCAGCGACGAATCCCTCGCTGAGACAGTGGTTCATGATCGAACTGGCCGAGGTCATGAGTGCTTCCTCGCAAACACGATCAATACGTCGAATCCTCGAGACCGCCACCCAATCGCTGCAATCCTGCATGCGCCAACAGCAGCGTCCGGGGGCCATATTCCTCGAAATCGATGGTGGCCGTCAGCCCCCTGGGCCTGGACATCAATCGCTGAATCCTGCCCAGTCCGAATCGAGGGTGCTCCACCTGATCGCCCAACTGGAAAACCGATTCGTCATCACCATGACGGACCGGCTCGTCAACGGAACCCATCGTGCTGCCCCAGGACGGTTCAGGCAGTTCGCAGGCGACATGGTCCGGTGGAATGTCATCGATGAACTCGCTGACCATCGTGCGATCCCGCAGGCCGCGGTGTGTCCGCGTCATGGCTCGCGTCATCAGCAGATCGCGCCGAGCACGGGTCATGCCCACGTAACAGAGCCGCCGTTCCTCTTCCATCGATTCGGGTTCGTTGAAGGAACGTGAATGCGGCAGCATTCCCTGCTCCAGTCCCGCGATGGCAACGACATCGAATTCCAGACCCTTGGCCGCATGCAGGGTCATCAGCGTGACAACTCCCGACTCTGGATCGATGGCATCCGAATCACTGACCAAGGCGATGGATTCCAGCCAGGACGCCAGTTGTTGCCTCAGATCAGGCAGCCTGCCTTCTTCATCGGGTTCGATGATCAGATCCGCCGCTGCACTGACCAGTTCACTGAGGTTGGCGATCCGGTCCTCCCCGTCATCCGAATCCACCATGGAAGACTCGAGACCTGAATCCCGCAGCACCATGGACACCAGATCCGCGAGATCCAGACCGAGCATTCCACCGGTCATTTCAGCGATCCAACCATCGATCATCGTGACGAAACGACCAACGGCCTTGCGTGCTCGATCCGTGACACCGGGCACTGAACTGATGCGCCGCATCACTTCACCCAGCTGCTGGCCATGGGCCCTCGCATCGGCTTCCATGCGATCCATCGTGGTCTTGCCGATGCCTCGTGTCGGAACATTGATGATTCGCCGCAGCGCGATGTCATCGTTCGGATTCAGCAGCAATCTCAGGTATGCCAACGCGTCCTTGATCTCACGACGTTCGTAGAAGGCCGTCCCTCGGGCGACGGCATGCGGGATCGATGCGTGGCGAAAGGCATCTTCAAGCACTCGACTGAGACTGTTGACCCGATAGAGCACGGCCATTTCCCGCCAGGGCCTCCCTGCCTCCGCAGCCTTCCGGAAGTGCTTGACGATGGCTTCCGCTTCGACATGCTCATCCATGCAGGTTTGTATGTTGACCGGAGTGCCGTCCTCGAGTTCGGTATGCAGATCCTTGTGACGATGGGATTCATTGCGAGACACGAGACCCGAAGCCGCCTTCACGATGTGACCGGTACTTCTGAAGTTCCTCCCAAGAGGAACCACACGGGCCTCTGGATAATGCGCTTCGAAATCGAGGATGTTGCGAATGTCGGCACCACGCCATCGATAGATGGACTGATCCGGATCGCCCACCACACAGATGTTCCGGTGCGACTGGGCCAGTGCCGAAGCGATGATGAACTGTGCGAAGTTGGTGTCCTGATATTCATCGACCAGGATGTAATTCCAACGACGCTGGGCGGAAGATCGAATGGATTCGTCATCTCGAAGCAGACGTGCCACATGTCCAAGCAGATCATCGAAATCCATGGCATCGTTTTCACGAAGCAACGTTTCATAACGAGTGAAGATCTTGGCGACCGTTCGATCATTGAAGTCCATGGCTTCCTGTTCGAAGGTCGACGCATTCTGAAGCTTGTTCTTGGCACCGGAGATCGTTGAAAGAACCGCTGCCGGTGGCCAATTGGATGTACTCAGCCCCGCATCAACGATGGCGCGCTTCACCGCATCACGCTGATCGGAGGTATCCCAGATCGAATAGTTGGGCGAGACCCCGGCAGCGCTTGACCAGATGCGAAGCTGACGTGCACAGAACGCATGAAACGTGCTGACCTGCATCACACCGGCCAGTGAATCACCAAGCAGACGCGCAACACGCTCACGCATCTGGGCGGCGGCCTTGTTCGTGAAGGTCAGGGCCAGGATGCTCGAGGGATCCACGCCAGAGGCCACCAGATGGGCGATGCGTCGAGTCACCACCATCGTCTTTCCGGATCCAGGTCCGGCAAGCACCAGAAGCGGCCCCTCGTGGGTCGTCACAGCCTCCAATTGGGCCTCTGTGAGCCCTTCCAGCAGTTGCATCCTTGCCTCCATCATGGTTCCTGATGGTATCAAGCCGCTTCGAATACACCTGAAATCAATCAAAAACCCCCCTCAAAGGGTCCTGAGACAGGTTTTCCACTATTCCATTGACAGGTTGAGGGGGCCGATTATCGCCCGTAAAGTCTGCCTCACGGGGGCCTTAGACCATTATTCAAATAGAATCACAAGATTGTGTAGGTGGCTTTCTTGCAGCCACAAGATGTAGTAGTACGATACGACCCTTATATGGGAGACCGGGCTTTTCAGGCCAGCGAGCGGCCTCGCTGGAATTCCTGGCCCCTTCAGGGGGTTCTGACCGGTCTTAGGAGCAGTCGTGCACCATTCAAGTGGCATGCAATTCGAGTTCAGTTTCCGTTTCAACGTTCTGTTGAAACGCGATGCATGCAACAAGCCGTGCAACGACAAGCAACCCATCGAGTGGTGGTGAGAGGCTACGAAGGCAACGGAGCGGCAGACATGTCGCGCATGGAGGGAGACAACCGGTGACAGTTCTCAGTGATCAGCAGATCCTCGATGAAGTTCACATCGAGCCCAAGCAACAGTCGCAGTGCGGCGAAGGCGTGGTGTCCTTCGGCGTATCAAGCTACGGCTATGACGTGCGTGTCGGAACGCGGTTCAAGATCTTCACGAATACGACTTCAGGTGGCGTCGCGATCGTCGACCCGAAGCGATTCACCGACGATCTGTTCCTGGAAGTCGATACGGAAGCCAATGGAGTTGATCATGTGATCATTCCTCCAAACAGCTTCGCCCTCGCGGAAACCGTCGAATGGATCGAGGTACCGCGGGACGTCCTGACCATCTGTGTCGGCAAGAGCACCTATGCACGCTGCGGACTGGTGGTCAATGTCACGCCTCTTGAACCGGAGTGGCGAGGCAAGGTCACACTCGAAATCAGCAACACCACCCCACTGCCCGCGAAGGTCTATGCCAATGAGGGAATTGCGCAGATGATCTTTCTCAAGGCGGACACCATGTGTCGAACCAGCTATGCGGATCGACGCGGCAAGTACCAGGATCAGGAAGGGCTGACGCTCCCCAAGATGCTCGACTGACCCAACGGTAGACGACAGACAATCACATCGAAAAGACGTACACGGACAGAGCAGCGCCACGGAAGGCCAGAAGACAACATGCAGATTACCCGCCGATTCACGACAGCAGGACAAGACGTATTCACGACCGTTGACTGGGAACGACGTTCCAGCAAGATCACCAATGCAGACGGCTCACTCGTTTTCGAGATGACCGATGCATGGATCCCCAAGAGCTGGAGCCAGTTGGCCACCGACATCATGGTCAGCAAGTATTTCCGGAAGGCCGGCGTTCCCCAGTTCGAGGAGGACGGTACCCCGATCCGGGATGAGGCTGGTGAGATCCAGACGGGACCGGAACGATCGGCACGACAGGTGATCCATCGCCTGGCTGGATGCTGGCGAGCATGGGGGGAGAAGCACGGCTACTTCGACACCGCCGAGGACGCCTCCGCGTTCTATGACGAACTCTGCTGGATGATGATCCATCAGGTCTCCGCACCCAACAGCCCTCAATGGTTCAACACCGGCCTGCACTGGGCGTACGGAATCTCCGGCCCTCCGCAGGGTCACTATGTCAACGACCCCGCCTCCGGCAAGACCATGCTGGCCCAGGATGCCTATTCCCATCCGCAGCCGCATGCCTGCTTCATTCAGGAAGTCAATGACGACCTGGTCAAGGCTGGTGGCATCATGGACCTGTGGACCCGGGAAGCCAGACTCTTCAAGTACGGCTCGGGTACCGGCACCAACTTCTCATCCATCCGTGGATCGGACGAACCACTCTCCGGTGGCGGACGCAGCTCCGGCCTCATGAGCTTCCTCAAGATCGGCGATCGTGCCGCTGGCGCCATCAAGTCCGGAGGCACGACTCGACGAGCCGCAAAGATGGTCTGCCTGGATGCCAACCACCCCGACATCGAGGAGTTCGTGAACTGGAAGGTTCGGGAGGAACTCAAGGTCGCGGCACTCGTCGAGGGCATGAAGACACTGAGTGAACCTCAGAAGGCGCTTGCTCAGGATCTCGGTCTCCAGCTCGACTACGACTTCAACGGCGAGGCCTACCAGACGGTCAGTGGACAGAACTCCAACAACTCCGTCAGACTCACCAACGACTTCATGGAAGCCGTCGCGGAAGATCGCCCCTGGGAACTCATCAATCGAACAGACGGCACCGTCGCCAGGGAAACCAGCGCACGCGGCCTCTGGGAGCAGATCTGCCGTGCTGCCTGGCAATGTGCCGACCCCGGGCTGCAGTTCGACACCACCATCAACCAGTGGCACACCTGTCCCGAGAGCGGACGCATCAATGCCTCCAATCCGTGCAGCGAGTACATGTTCCTCGACGACACGGCCTGCAACCTCGCATCGATCAATCTGCTGAAGTTCTACGACTCCAACGAGCGGACATTCGATGTCGAGGGATACGAACACGCCATCGATCTCTGGACGATCGTCCTTGAGATCTCCGTGCTGATGGCCGCCTTCCCCTCACAGTCCATCGCCGAGAAGAGCTACCGCTATCGAACTCTCGGACTCGGGTATGCGAATCTCGGTGCCATGCTGATGCAGGCCGGAATTCCATATGACTCCGATGATTCAAGAGCCCTCTGTGGGGCCCTGTCCTCCATCCTGACTGGCCGCTCCTATGCAATGAGTGCTCGTATGGCCGAGGAACATGGTCCATTCGCAGGCTTCGATGACAACGCGGATTCCATGCTTCGAGTCATCCGTAATCACAGGCGCGCCGCCCACGGTGAGCCGAGGGATGCTGCGACATGGGAAGCCCTCGACATTCCACCTGTTCCGATCAATCACCACCTGCTCAACAGTGAATCCATGCTGATTCGCAATGCCAATGACCTGTCCAACAGGGCCATGGGCAACTGGGACGAGGCCCTGGAACTCGGCGAAGCCCATGGGTACCGCAACGCCCAGGTGACCGTGATCGCACCGACTGGAACCATCGGTCTCCTGATGGACTGCGACACGACTGGCGTGGAACCGGACTTCGCACTGACCAAGTTCAAGAAACTGGCAGGCGGCGGTTACTTCAAGATCGCCAACCAGTCTCTGCGGCCAGCGCTTCTGGCCCTTGGTTACTCCGAGGAAGAGACCGGCAGGATTCTCAACTGGGTCATGGGCGCATTGGAACTCGACGTACCGATGCCCGACAGCTGGGAAGGGCCACATGACACCTTCCGTGATTTCCTCGCAGACAAGGGGTACACCGCTGAAGCCCTCTCGGAGGTCATGGATCAGCTCCCGATGGTGTTCGACCTGGCCTACGCCTTCACGGCATGGAACATGCCGGAGGCCGTGCTCGAGAACTGCGGCATCACAGATGTCGAAGCCGCCCGGGCTGACAGCGGATTCAATGGACTCAAGGTCATGGGCCTGGATGCGGAAGTCATCCGAGATCTGAACACGCTCATCTGCGGAACGCAGACGATCGAACGTGCACCGGGTCTCAAGGACGAACATCTGGCGGTATTCGATTGTGCCAATACCTGTGGGCCGACTGGAAAACGTTTCATCGCGCCATCCGGTCACATCCGGATGATGGCTGCTGCACAGCCCTTCATCTCCGGTGCGATCTCCAAGACGATCAACCTGCCCAACGAAGCGGATGAAGATGCCATTGCCGAGGCCTACCACCTCTCCTGGGAACTGGGCCTCAAGGCCAACGCCCTCTATCGAGACGGATGCAAGCTGTCACAGCCCCTGAACTCCAAGACCGACGACGCGGTCCTTGAAGAAGAAGAGGATGTCGATGACATCACCGCTGCTCAGGAGGAAGTCGGAGAGGACGTGATCAAGGCTGCCGTATCCGTCGACGACAATGGAGACACCGAAGTCAACTATGTCGAACGGATCGTCGAAAGAATCATCGAACGGCCGATGCGACGCCGTCTTCCGGACACGCGTCGAAGCATCACGCATCACTTCAATGTTGCCGGCCACGAAGGCTACCTGACGGTCGGCATGTACGACGATCGCTCCCCCGGCGAACTCTTCATCACGATGTCCAAGGAAGGCTCGACCATCGGCGGCTTGATGGACAGCCTCGGAACGGCCATCAGCGTCGCGTTGCAGTACGGCGTTCCCGTCGAGAGCCTCGTGACGAAGTTCGCTCACCAACGATTCGAACCACAGGGCATGACGACCAATCGGGAGATCCCGTTTGCCAAGAGCCTTGTTGACTACATCTTCCGATGGCTCGGCATGGAATTCGTGCCGGGCTTCAGAGAAGCCAACGCCCCCAAGCGACCCGGGGCATCCCCATCACGGGAAACGGCTTCACGTACCACCACTGTCAAGAACGAGTTGCAAGTCAAGGAGGACGAAGCATGCTCAGGGACACGTTCGGAGGCAACGGATGGCCAGTCGAGCTTGAAGACTGCTGGTCGACGACTGACCGAAGGCGGCGACATGACGATCGAGGGCCGTACAGACCGGGCGAAGACAGGCGATGTCTTTGGTCAGTCGCCCATGTCCATGTCCGACGACACGGAGAAGATCGCTCATCCATCTGGAATGATTTCAGCGAGCGACAGCGATACCAACACGGAATCGAACCAGGACGCAACAGAAGCGAAGGACGGCTTGAGCATGTCCACAGCTACGCTCATGGGTGACGCGCCTCCATGTGATGTCTGCGGTTCGATCACCGTACGAAACGGCACCTGCTACAAGTGCATGAACTGCGGCAACTCGATGGGCTGCAGCTGAGAGGAGTATTCAATGGATCTGGGAGACGGCTGGTCGGGCCAAGAGCCAGTCACGCTCCATCGGAGGGGATGCGGATCATGGAAGTTCCGATCCCGAATCGACTGAAAGGATTCCGGTCGATTCAAAGCGGACACAGGACGTGTTCGTCGTCGACAGGCCTCGCACCCGTCGTCATGGCTCCCCGTCCGTGCCCCAGGGCGACCCGGTCGCCCATCCCTCTTGGCACTTAGGAGAAGCGTGGTTCCTGCCTGGAGCCACATCGCTTCCTCCTCTCTTCCCTCCTCCTCGGGGTGGACCCACCACCGCCCCGGGGATTTTTCTTTTTTGGGAAGGATGCATGCCATCCCCTCCATCTACTAAACTTCGCACATCATGAATCCCGCCCCACTCCTTCTGGCCGAGCTCACCAGCTACCTCCCGGTGGCCCTGATCATCGTGATGGCGGTGATCTTCGGGATCGTGAATCTGACAGGCACCCACCTGCTGGGCCCCAAGAAGCACGGTGATCGCAAGGAACAGACCTACGAATCGGGCATGGCCCCGATCGGAACGGCCCGCAAGCGATTCAACATCCGGTTCTACATCCTCGCCATGACCTTCCTGGTGTTCGATGTGGAAATCATCTTCCTGTACCCATGGGCGGTGGATTTCACCCAGATGGAACCCATGAGCAGCGACGCCACGCTGTTCTTTGGCCGCATCCTGTTCTTCATCCTGACGTCGATCGTGGCTTATGTGTATGCCTGGAAAAAGGGCGTCTTCCGCTGGGACTGATGCTGCTGTCCGACGACCGGAGACCTGCTCACGATGTGCTGCCTCATTGCCCTCCTCGCACTCGGTTTCCCACGTGTCGTCCTTCTGTTCGTGTGGCTGTTTGACAACTCGTTTCTGAGCAATGCCTACAGCAGCATGGCGATTCCATTGCTGGGATTCATCTTCCTTCCGTTCACGACCCTGGCCTACGCATGGGCACACACGTTCGAGAACGGTGTCGATTCAGTCGGTGGCGTCATCGTCATGCTCATCGCGATCCTTCTGGACCTGGGCACCTACGGCGGCAGTGCTTCCAGCCGCCGAACCAGCGGGAAGAATTAGCCCCTAAACTAGCGGCATGCCTTCCATCGACCTGGTCGCCGCCTGCCTGTTGTTCGTGACAGGCGACTCCATCAGCATGTTCGATGGAAGTACCCTCGACAATTGGACGGGCAATCCCGAGCACTGGACCGTGGAAAACGGGGTGATCGTAGGCGTCAACCGCGCCGACTCCCCCATCGAACACAGCGACTATCTGTACTGGGACGGCATCGCCTCCGATTTCGTTCTCGAGTTGGATATTCGAGTGCTTGGTGGCAACAGCGGTATCCAGTACAGAAGCGAACAGAAAGGCGCCCATGACATCGCGGGCTACCAGGCCGACCTCGACTCGGACAATCAGTACACGGGTGCACTCTACGAATCCAATGGACGGGGATTGATGAGTCTCCGTGGCCAGAAACGCGGCTTTCTGTTTCAGGACAACCGAAGAGACCTCGGAACCATCGCGGGCGTCGATGAGCCACCGGTTCTTCCGCATGAATGGAATCGGTACCGGATCACGGCTGACGGACCCCGCATCACCCATCACATCAATGATCGATTGATGACCGAAGTGATTGATGAGGATCCGGAACGACGCCGCGATGATGGACGCATCGCGATTCAGATACACAGCGGACCTCCCATGCGAGTCGAGGCCAGGAACCTCTCCATCAGGCCGCTCAACGGAACCAGCATCGAGATGAAGCCTCTCCGGAAGTCACCTGTCCATGAAGAGCCCGAATGGATCTGGTGCCAACCGGAACCCTCTTCAGATGAAACATGCCGATTCAGCCGAACCTTCGAGGTGCCCTCGACTGCAGTCGATTCATGGATTCGCGTGACCTGCGACAACGCATTCACGGCCGAACTGGATGGACGAGTGATTGCAACCGGAGACGAGTGGTGGCAACCTGTCCAGATCGATCTACCACAGGGCCTGGCCAGAGGAACGCATGTTCTGAAGATCACCGGTCACAATGACCATGGACCTGCCGGAATGATGGCACGACTCAGCTGGATCGATCAGGACGGTGACACCCACCATGTGATCAGCGATTCGAGCTGGACGACTGGAACCGAAGACCTGCCGATCATCAGTTTCGGCAAGGCATCCGAGCCCAACGGCCCATGGCCGGATACGTTCACTGGAACTGAAGAGCGAACACATCAGGGAACCAACGAGATCCAGATCCTCCCTGGTTTCGAGATCGATAGGCTGCTCGAGGCCGGTCCCGGACAGGGATCCTGGGTGGCCATGACCTTTGACGACCGTGGAAGGTTGATCATTTCTCCTCAGCACGGTGGGCTGCTTCGCATGACCTTGCCGCCGTCTTCCGATGATGAGGTCGAGGTCGAACCCATCGGCCTCGATGTCGGGAGTGCCCAGGGGCTGCTGCATGCCCATGGTGCGCTGTATGCGATGGTCACGAAAAGCGGTGAAGACGGTGGCGGGATCTGGAGACTGCGGGATACGAGCGGTGATGATCAGTACGATTCCAGTGAGCATCTGGCGAAATGGGGCGCAGGAAACGAGCACGGCAACCATGCCATGATCCTGGGACCCGATGACCTGATCTACATCGTTCAGGGAAACCACACACCTCTGCCGCCACGAGTTGATCCGGATGGATCGCCGCCCTCCCCGTTTCAAAACTGGATGGAGGATGACGTCTCGGAAAGACTCTGGGATGCCAATGGACACGCTGTGGGCGTCATGACTCCAGGCGGCGTGATCCTGCGGACAGATCCCGACATCTCCCACTTTGAAGTCATCGCCGGTGGTCTCCGCAATGCCTACGATCTGGCCTTCAACGAAACCGGTGATCTCTTCACCTGGGACTCCGACATGGAATGGGATCTCGGGACTCCCTGGTACCGACCCCCCCGTGCGCTTCATGTGGTTCCAGGCGGCGAGTTTGGGTGGCGAGGCGGAACTGCCAAATGGCCCGACTGGTATCCCGACAGCCTCCCCACCATGCTTGACATGCCGGAAGGCTCTCCAACAGGCATGGCCTTCGGTGGCGATGGGAATTTCCCTGAACCGTGGCAGTCCGCACTGTTCCTGGCCGATTGGACCTATGGCAGACTGTTCGTACTGCATCTTGAAGAAGCCGGTGCCTCATGGCGTGCGGAGCATGAAGTGTTCGCGTCCGGTCGCCCCTTCAACATCAGCGATCTGGCCTTCGGCCCGGATGGACACCTGTATCTGATTACCGGTGGCCGCGGAACACAGTCGGTGCTGTATCGAATCCGTTCAATCGGATCCCATGATGGCGCCGCCCCCTCACGGTCTGCCTCTTCCGAAGCGCTTCGTGCGATGAGACGCGACTTGGAAATGCTTCAGATCACACCGGACTCCGATCGTCTGGAGGAGATCCTGGAGGCCCTGCGGAGTGATGATCGGGTCCTTCGATACACCGCACGAGTCGCCCTTGAACAAGTGCCCGTTGATCTGTGGCGAGACGCCGCCTTGAGTGAAGAACATCCCCATGCAGCGATCGAGATGCTGCTCGGGCTGTCCCGGGTGGATACCGCACAGGCCCCCGATCAACGAGAAGACAGTGGCTCCGACCGGATCATCTTGCGAGCCATCGAGATCGATCAACAGAGCGAGCATTCGGAGATCTCACGCCTCGCAGCCCGGGTCATCGCATTGGCCCTGGTTCGACAGGGGACTCCGGACAATCCGACTGTCGAAGCGATTCAAACCTGGCAGCAGCGCATCCCCAGAGACGATGTGCCGGCCAGACGGCTGATGGACCACATCCTGGTGAACCTCCAGTCTCCGGACTTGCCAGCTCGACTGGTAGAGGACATGGAAGAAGCCGGCACTCAGGAAGCGGCCCTTCATGCCGCCCTGTTGCTTCGACTGGTCGAACAGGACTGGACAGATGATCTTCGCCGACGCTACATCCTGTGGCTGAGGGCCCACCAGAATCTCGCTGGTGGTCGAAGCATCAACGGATTTGTCCGTGCCATCGAATCGGATGCACTGGCACGATGGGATCCGCAGACGAAGGATGGCCTCCTGGCGGATCTGGAAGCAGTCGAGTCAATTCGTGCTGGTCATGCGAGTCGTCCCCGGATCAACAACTGGACCATGGACAACGTGACACCACATCTCGGCGATCTGTCTTCAAATCGAAACTTCGTACAGGGCCGTCTTCTCTATCGGGAGGCTCGATGTCTCGAGTGCCATCGATTCCATGGATCAGGAGGCAGTACCGGACCGGATCTCACCGGGATTGGAGCTCGCTTCACGGATCATGATCTCCTGGAGTCCATTCTTCAGCCTTCAAAGGTCATCTCGGATCAGTACCGTTCCACGATGGTCATACGAACCGATGACACCATCGATACCGGAAGACTTCTTGAGGACACCGACACCCGGGTCGTCCTCAACATCGACCCCTACGGGTATGAAACACTCAGTATTCCCAGATCAGAGATCGCCGAGATCCTGCCATCTCCGGTCTCCCCGATGCCAACCGGACATGTCAACAGCCTGAGCCTCGAGGAACTGCTCGACCTGATGGCCTATTTGAATACGGCTGGAGACCCATCAGCCACTCCATTTCGTCCAACACCGCTCCCAAAGAATTGAGAGATTGGTCCAATATCTCTTCAAATGAATATTCATGCTTGATTGCCACCGCACCGAGGAGCTACTCTTAAGGGCTGCGTCGGAAAGAAGCATTTCTGCGACGAAGGCCTCGGCCATGACGTCCGGAACCGCTCCTTGAGGGGGGAATCGAGTCTCTAATCAAGATTCGAACAACGAAACGGGAGGCCTTCGACGGCCTCCCGCCGTTGTTTTTGTCGTGCTTTGATCTTCACTGAAACATTCATCCTTCGCGTTTGAAATTGAAATGAATCCCGTGTTCTCATTTGGCCGGATACTCCTTTGGACTGTAGATTTGAACATGCGTGACCCCTTCTCTCGATCACGCATCCACCCCCGTCCGGAGATGTTCATTCATGCATCTGTTTTCCATGACCCTCGCGGGTTCAGCGGTGTGCTTGTTGTCAATTCCTCCTGCAGTCATGGCTGCAACTGAAACAGAACCCCTTGGCGCAGGGTCCTTCTACGTCTCGCTTCCTGATGGGGCCATCGGACCATCCGACACCAATGGCCAGTCGGTTGCCCCTCGGATCACAGATGACTTCACAGGTCCGGTACCCACCAATACCTGGTGGTCTTCATTGGTATGGACTCGATATCCGGGTAAGACCTTCGGGGAAGCCATGCACCCCCACCCGCTCTCAGTCAAGGCCAGCTCGGATGGCCTGGAGATCGGGCAGGTCAACGCGGCCACTCCGACCGGCGCAGGTTATGGCTATCACTTTACGGACTCAACGCATGCCTTGACGATCGGCGTTGAAGGCCTTCAGTCCTCGGATGTTCGAATCGCCGATGCCAGTGACTGGACCCTCACCGCTCGTTGGGATGATGGCCAGCGAACCATGGATGCGACCTTCGGCCGTGGGCTGCCTGCCGTCGTCGCCGAGATCATCGGCGGCACACCAAGCATCACCATCAATCCCGGTTCAGGAGGCGCCTCGAACATCGACAACCAGGGTGCCCATGTCATTCTTCAGTGCGCAGATTCCACCTGGGGGCTCTTCGCACCGGAGGGAACAACCTGGACACAACAAGGCAATCTGTTTCTGGCACCCGGCGCCCAGAAGATCGCAGCCGCTGTTCTTCCTGACTCGAACCCTGTCACGATTCAACGGTTCGTTGATCGTGCCTTGACCGTCGTGCGTGAAACAAGCGTCTCCTGGGAGTGGAACTCGGCAGATCGCACCATCGAGACAACCTACGACTTCACGACCGATACCCAGGAGGCCCCTCTGATCTGCCTCTATGGTCATCATGTCGAACACAGCAATCAGGATGATCAGGACTGGGGCCAGTACATCACGGCACGTGGCCCCATGAGCCTGCGATCAGCCTCGAGTTTCACGGTCAACCTGCCTTGCCCCGCCATTCTGCCATTGCTGCCCGATGTGGGATCGATCGATCCAACCCGCCTGGAATCTCTGCTGGAGAGCGTGGTTGATGATGACAACTTCCCTTCCGATACCTACTGGTTCGGCAAAGCTGTTGGACGACACGGCCAACTGGCCCTGATCGCCGATCAACTCGGAGATCTCGAGGCGCGTGATCAGTTGATCCAGACCATGAAGGATCAACTTGAGAAATGGCTCTCGGTGGACTCCAGTGGCGACCTGAATTCTGCAGATCGGCTGCAAGCCGAGTCGTTCGATGACTCCAATGGTGTCACGATCGAGGAGATCGATGGCGCCGATGAACAAGCTGTCACCGGTTTCAATGGCGGAGATTGGATCAAGCTCAGCAACATCAACTTCTCAAGCCAGTTGCCGAATCGTGCTCTGATTCGAATCGCCTCGGGAACAAGTGGCAGTGCGATGGTGTCCTTGCGACTGGACAGCGTGGACGGCCCGGTGATCTCCCAGGCGGGCATCGGCAATACCGGAGGCTGGACGTCATGGACCGAGATCGCCCTGGGTATCTCGATTGACGATGTCAGCCAGATCGAAGGGGTTCGCGACATCTATGTCACGTGCGAGACCCCCTATACGGAAGACATCTTCTCCCTGGACTGGTTCACCTTCGATTATGGAGGTGGTGGCAGTTCGGCCAGCTACTTCGCCTACGACCCGACATGGTCGACGCTGATCGGCTACCCCGCCTCCTATGGTGCGGACAGTGAACTCAACGATCATCACTTCCACTATGGCTACTACATCATGGCCGCTTCGATCATCGCTCGGTTCGATCCGGAATGGGCTCAGGTGGACAACTGGGGCGGCATGATCGAACTGTTGATCAAGGATGCGGCCAACTGGGATCGCACGGATGATCGCTTCTGTTTTCTGCGTCACATGGAGCCCTATGTCGGTTACTCCTATGCATCGGGACACGCCGGCTTTGCTGCAGGCAACAATCAGGAGTCATCCTCGGAAGGCTTGAACTTCGCCAGTGCCTGCGTCTCCTGGGGTGCGCATACCAACAACGATGAGATTCTGGAACTGGGTCTCTTCCTGTTGGCGGCGGAATCCCTGGCTGTCGAACGCTACTGGTTCGATGTCGATGAGACGATCTTCCCCGATGAGATGCCGCATCCCGTTGCCGGCATCGTCTGGGACAGCGGCGCCGACTACGCCACCTGGTGGACCGGAAACCCGGAAGAGATTCATGGGATCAATGTACTCCCCGTGACAGGTGGCTCGCTGTACCTCGGCCAGCGACCGGATTCCATCACACGCTGCTGGAATCATCTGCTGGAAGAAAATGGTGGCGAGCCCACCGTCTGGCAGGACATTCTCTGGTCCTACCTTGGCCTGGCGGATGCCGACGCAGCCTTGCAGCGGTTGGATGCGACTCCGAACTACTGGCCTGAAGCCGGTGATTCCAAGGCGAGAACCTATCACTGGCTTGCCGCACTCACTGGACTGGGTCAACTGAAACCGCAGATTACCGGTGATACGCCGTTCTCGGCGGTGTTCAGCAAGGACCAGATCACGACGTATGTGGCGCACAATCCGGGTACCAAACGACTGGAAGTCACCTTCAGTGACGGCCAGAGGATCTGTGTTCCTGCCGGCGAAACGTACTGGGCCCATACCAATCAGGACGGCGAGTGTCCGGCCACTGCGGACGTCAATGGTGATGGGGTCGTGAACGTCAACGACTTGTTGATCGTTCTGGGCGACTGGGGCCCATGTATTGGCTGCCAATCGGATCTTGATGGCGATGGAATCGTAGCCGTCAATGATGTACTGGCTTTGCTTGCGGCCTGGACACCATAGTTCCACGATATGGATTGCATGAACATCAACCACACCCCGGCCAAGCGGCCGGGGTGTTTTCAAACGGCCCAGGTCCCTTGTGGCGAGCGCTGATGACCTCTGCCGATACATGGACAACGACACTGGATGACTGCCGCATGAGTTCCTTCAAGTTCTTCTGGACAACCCACAAGTGGACCGGCATCGTGATCGCAATTCTGCTGATCATGTCCTCGGTCACGGGCTTCCTGCTGCTGATCAAGAAGGATTTCGACTGGATCCAGCCCCCTACTGCGACCGCCACCGATGGAACCATCGATCAGTTCGTTCCGATCCAGGACATCGTGGCCGTGATCATCGCCCAGAATCACCCGGACTTCCAGACGCCGGAAGACATCGATCGAATCGACACCCGGCCCGACAAGCGCCTTCACAAGGTGCGATCACGTCATCACTACACGGAGTATCAGGTCGATGCGATTACGGCCACGATTCTCAGTGGCCCGGATCGCCGCATGAGTGATCTGCTGGAATCCATCCATGACGGCTCGTTCTTCGCCGACTGGTTCCATGACTGGATCATGCCCATCGTGCCCATCGCGATCGTCCTCCTGGTGTTCAGCGGCTTCTGGCTGTGGCTGCAGCCCAAGATCCGGCGGGCCAGGCGACGCCGAAAACAGCAATCGGCCACCTGACCGGGCACCCGGCATTCTCCATATGGACGGCATCTCAAGCAGCCTTATTGGCCAGTCGTGTTTTCGAGCGGGAGACGCTAGAATGATCCGCTTGCCCGGGGCGTAGCTCAGCTTGGTAGAGCGCCTGCTTTGGGAGCAGGAGGTCGCACGTTCGAATCGTGTCGCCCCGATTGGGCCTGATTGGGGAGATGTCCATTGCATCTCCCCGATCTTGTTTTTGAGTCCTGGGATCACCGCAGCGAAAAAACCGGCCAAGGCGGATCTGTTCAGCAGCCTCCCGGGACGCCTCAAGGGGGTATCAGACCTGGCTATCTGTTCCAGGATGCCAGCAGAGACAGAAGATCGATTGCGTCGACTCGACAATCCCCATTGAGATCACCAAGGCATGGAAGCGTGTCACACTCCGGACCACACTGTCCCCACCGTTCAAGCAGGGTGATGAGATCGGAGGCATCGACCAGACCGTCACGTGAACCGGAACCGGCTCGTGAGCTGATGTCCGCATCGCCCATGGAGGATCGCCCAGCGATGCCCCCTGCCCCGACAACGTCTGCAGTGAGTTCTGCATAGACATGCCCCTCGAAGCTCTCGAGGCTGTCAGGAGCACCGGAGATGATCATGGAGTCCATCGCAACGGCAGTACCGAAGGCATCACCTGCAGACTGGTTGCAGGCCCAGAATGTCCTCGAGTCAACCCAACGCCCGGACGCTTCATCCAGGGTGTAGAGCATGGTGAGTCCGGCCCCTTCGTAGCCATTCCAGTGGGCACCCGGACAGCCCACGAGTGCGTACAAGGCGTCATCGACGACTCCCATGCTCACGGATTCAGCACAGTTGTTCTCTTCCGGTTCGATCTGGAGCATGGACAGCGGTGGGAAGCCGGCTCGGCTCCACCTGCGTGAGGTGGCGTCGTATTCCCAGACGATGAAGATGCCGCGGCCCACACCATCCTGGGACTCGTCACGCCGCAGTGCACCTGCAATGAGATAGGGAGTCCCGGTGGCCTGATCGAAATACAGCTTCACGGAACGCCCCAGATCACTCGTGAACTCAGGACGCTCACTCGTGATGTAATCGGTTCTGAGGCTGATGCCGGTGGCATCATTTCCAATCAGCGTCGGTGTCACGATGCAGATCCTTCCAGCATCCTCCCACTCCCCTGAATCATGGCCTGGAATGCCGACCGCTGCGATCCACGGAAGGCCCGGAAGCTCCGGACTGCAGATGCTCACGGCGGTTCCGATGGATGCCCTGTCCGCGTATTCGACGCCACGCATGTCAATCGATGTGAACTGGATATCCGATTCGAGTTCCGCATCCCGATCGAACTTGAAGAAGTAGGCCGCCCCGGAATCCGGACCGTAGGTATCCGCACCCGGTGCACCCACCACCATGCGGACTTCAGAACCTGAGAGGGACGCCTCGACGGCGTGACCGAAATAGTCCTCGCGATCGGGTATCGGATTGGCAATCACCAACGGCACGGCAGGATCACTGCTGTTCTGGTTCTGCACATCCTGTGTTGAATACACGTAGACGATGCCTGAATTCAACTTGGGTGGACCCGACAGGTAGTAATCGTGATGTGATGCACCAACGGCCGCGATACCGGCCGTCATGACGCCGTCCACACTGACGGAGCAGCCGAATTTGTCCTGATACCGCCCCTGACCGAGGCCTGTTGACGGCGGAACAACAACCCGTGCCTGAAGCGATTCGCTCGATTGCTGATACAGGTAGGCTCTGCCGACATCGGGTGTTCCATTGGAGAGGTGCTCCCCTGCAGCACCAATGAGTGCCAGTTCGCCACGCGTGCTGACCGAAAGTCCCCGCCTGCCGCCGGAATCGGTTTCACCGCCGAGCTCGAGTTCGGGGAGACAGACGCTTGGATCCTGTGCACAGGGGTCACCGACACACTCAGTGCCGACCCCGAGGAACTCACCGGAGGAGAACTGACAGACATCCGATGTCTCGATGCTGCAGACCCCGTCGATGCAGCAGGCACCGGTCACGGCACATGGAGATGGATTTTCACTGCAACTCGAACCTTCACCCTTGAATTCTCCACCCAGAACGAAGCACTGGGACACCGGACGGGTGACATCGATGCAGTTGTCCTCAGCAAAGCAGCAGGCACCGCTGATCTCGAAATCGCATGAGATGAACTGGCAGTTGACTTCCAGATACACGCCACCGAGATCCTCACATTGTGCGACTGAAAGCACCCCAAGGCACTCGTCACCGAGGCAGCATGAACCCGGCGAGGCCTGGCAGTCGAAATCAGCGTCACTGCAGCTTGTACCGATACCGGCGAATTCACCGCCCAGCGTGATCGTGCACGTCAGGATGTCGACGACTTCGACACACTCGGAGACCGGTGATCCCGGAGCCGCTGAAATGCAGCAGGCACCAGGGGAACCCGGCAGGTCGTCACAGATCACTGGACACAACGATCCTTGCCCAAGGAACTCGCCACCGGCATTCAGACAGGCGAAGGAGCTCGGGGCCTCGACGCAGCTCACACCGAAGCAGCAGGCACCTGAGAGCAGCACGCAGGTATCCAGTTCACACGTCGTTCCAGGACCCATGTAGAAGATGCTGGTTTCAAGACACTGCTCACCGGCGAATTCCTGGCCGACTTCCACGCAGTTGTCGAGAATGCAGCAGACTCCGGTGGTATCCGCACAGATACCGCCACCACACGTGACCCCCAATCCGAGATACGTACCGCCGGCATCGACACAGTCGTAGACGACCGAGACCTCGATGCAGTTCTGGCCGAGACAGCAGGCCCCGGCGGAATCGCCCTGCAGGGCGATGCAGGTCGATGTATTGCAGACATCACCATCACTGAGGAAGATCCCCCCGAGATCGGTGACACACTCCTCGAGTGAATCAACCTGAACACAGTTCAAGCCGACACAGCAGCTCAGGACCGATTCGCACGGGTCATCGTCGCACAGGGAATCGACACCCATGTAGATGCCGTTGAGAAAATCACAGTCTTCAATGCTGCCGACCTGATTGCATGACTGCCCGAGGCAACAGGCTCCCGGTGAGCCCTGGAAGCAGACGAAGTCGGAACAGATCGAACCAAGCCCCACGAAGAGACCTCCCAGGTCCACACAGTCCTGAACACTGGCGACTTGCGTGCACTCCGCACCAGTGCAACACGCACCCGGCGAGTTGTCATCGCACGTGATGGAATCACAGGTAGTGCCCACGCCGACGAAGATGCCTTCGATCTCCTGGCATTCGACAACACTGCTGACATTCGTGCAGTTGGAATTGAAACAACAGGCACCAGGTGTTCCTGGAAGATCGCAGACCAGATCGGCATCGGAGCAGCTCGTGCCGGATCCCATGTAGGTTCCACCAAGCGGGAAACAGAGCCCGGCGGCCTCCACTTCGATGCACTGACCGTTGAGGCAGCAGGCACCGGGCTCGTTCACATTGCCGTCGACGATGTGATCCTGTCGTTCTTCGATCGCGACGGACCGGGCTCTTGCCAACTGATCCGGCGAAAAATGATCCGTGCACCGCTGGGTGGTGTAGCTCATCAGATTCCTGATGGGTGGGTCGTAGGGCTGACCGGATCCACATGGATCCTGATCCGTACAGGTCAGATTGCACTGGCCGTCGACAGCGGTGTTCCCGTTGTTGCAGGTACGGCCGAAATCCGCCGGCGTATCGCAGACCTGATCACCGGCATCCTCGCAGTTGCTGCCATCCACACATTCCACACCGATCGCGGTCTCGAAGGTATGGAAGAGATTGAAATAGTGGCCGACTTCATGACTGAATGTGGCACGATCGCTGGCCGTTGCGGTGCAGTCATTTGCCATCATGATGCCCTGGTGCTGGCTGAAGGTGAAGGAGGACTCACCACAGAGACCTGCCAGCACGGGCACGAACCAGACGTTGATGGTGCCCTCGACCGGGTTGTACTGCCTCAATTCGTCACGTTGGGCGGAGGTGAACAGCTCGGCATACTTGTCATCATCGACNTAGATGAAATCNCCATCTCTGAAGAACGAAAGCCCTGCCGGAGCCATGTGAAGGTTGAGATCGCCAATCGCGGTATCGATCCGGTCCTCTGGAATGCCGCCACTGCCATCGCTGTAGCGGACGATATGGCACGTGATTCCGATGAACAGTGTCGGGAGATCGCGGGTGTCCAGAGTCTGGGACCAGGCGCCCTGGGCGACCTGACGCCGGGCATATTCGGCACCCTCTGGCGTCAGGATCGTTCCACAGCCCCCTTGGGTCGGATCCACCTGAGCGATGGCGGCCATCGGAAGGAGCCATGCGGAGATCAGGAGCAACAACAACCCACGCTTCACGTTCTGCATACCGTGCACTTCATCTTCACCGGGCCAGCGGATCCTGAGGAGAACCCATGGCGGCCCATGGCCTGTTGACTGTCCCACTTGGATATGGCCGGAGGCCGCATCTGGATGGGACGGGGGAATCCCTAAACGACGTTTTCTGATTCTACCCCATCAATTGGCTCAAATATCCGCCAGTGGGCAACATCCTGAAAGTTCCACAGGGCGGCAGAGGCAACCTCACGATGATCCGGGAGCCTCGCGTCCACAGCCNGCCAGTTCAGGCCGTGGCGAAGCGTTCTGGAGGGTACCCTGCACGCATGGACCGGGAACCGGCACGAATCTTGAGAATGACCTGTGCACCCGGTCTCAGCCCATGGCTGTCCCGGGAGGTCGAATCGCTCGGGTACACGATCGAGGCTTCGGATCACACCGGGGTTGAAATCAAGGGACGCCTGGTCGACGCCATGAGACTCAACCTGCGGTTGCGAACGGCCTTCCACATTCTCCAGCGATTCGGAGACCTCTATCCCAGCAATGCGGATGAGCTCTACGAAGGCGCCAGTGGGCTCCCGTGGGAACGTGTGATTCCAGCAGACGGCTACCTCTCGGTGGTCTCGACGGTTCGCAACGAGACGATTCGCAACTCCATGTTCGCCAACGTGAAACTCAAGGATGCGATCGTCGACAGACTTCAACGGGTCCATGGCCGCCGACCGGACTCCGGGCCGAAGGCCGACCGGACGGTCGTGCACATGTTCTGGAAGGATGCGCACTGTCGCCTTGCTCTGGATCTCTCCGGACGGAAGCTCTCGGACCGCGGCTATCGAAGAATGCCCGGAAAAGCACCGATGAGAGAAAGCATTGCCGCTGCTGTTCTCATGGAAACCGGCTACGACGGAAGTCGACCACTGGTCGTGCCCATGTGCGGCAGTGGAACACTCGCGATCGAAGCAGCGCTGATGGCCACAGGCCGGGTACCTGGTCTCCTGCGTTCCAACTTCGGCTTCAAGCATCTCATCACCTTTGATGAGGAAACCTGGGGCAAGGAACGCCTGGCAGCCAAGAAACTGCGGCACGACAACCCACCCGCCCCCATCGTGGCCACGGATCTCGATGAACACGCCGTCGAGGCTTCCCGTCGCAATGCCGTCACCGCCGGAGTCGATCATCTCATCGAGTTCCATCAGTGCGACTTTGCCCAAACACCCCTGCCAGAGGAACCCGGCACGATCATTCTGCATGGTGAATACGGCGAACGGCTGGGTGATGAACAGGAACTCAAGCAGACCTATGCCCGCATGGGTGACTACCTGAAGCAGCAGTGTGCGGGATGGGATGCCTGGGTCTTTACTTCACGAGCCCTCGCAGGNTCCATCGGCCTGAAGGCCAGTCGACGATTNCCGTTCGAGAATGCAGGCAATGACTGTCGCCTCCTGCACTTCGATCTCTACAAGGGAACGCGCCGTCAGGACTCCGTTCCCGAGCAGGCTGTCTGAACCAGCGTCTTGGCCGACCTGCTGCAGGCTTCACATGCAACTGAACAACGCGCTCGAGCTGAAGATCAGAAGTCGTAGGCGACCTGGCCACTGATGACGATGAGATACTGCTCTTCGTCTTCCGGGACACGTGACTGGAACTGGAACTTCAGGCCCAGACCGACGGAAACACCTTCAAGTGACTCGAGTGCCACCATGAAATTGGTGTTCGCGGTGACTCGATACTGTCCGAAATCCTCGAGATCAGGATAGAACTGGGCATTGCCCTTGAGGGTGACACCTTTCAGGAAGGTGATGTCCCATGTGCCCCCGACGAGAGCCTCAATGGCCCAGTTGTCGTATTCACCTGAAAACTCCTTCCGAAAACCAGGTCCCAGGCGAGCGCGGAGCTTCAACTTCTGGAACCAGTCGGTACCGGGATCGCGNGTCGCATCGATGAGTTGGTACTGGACACCCAGATTGCCATTCACCCGCTGTTGCCAATCCGCGTTTTCCTGCCAGTCGAACACAGCTTGTCCAAAGATGGCCCAGACTCGATCGGTATCGGGCAGATCCCAGTAATGGTCGACACTCGCCTGGAACCAGTTCTGTGTCACGGTGCTGCCATCCGTGTTGAGAATGTAGAAGGCATCGATCTTGGTCTCGGAATCAGGCACCTTTCGTCGAATACCGAGATCCAGCAGCAGATTCGTTGCCATGGAGGTTCCATCCGACAAGGAACCACCCACGCTGACCGAACCCTTCCATTCCTTTTCAAGCACCTTTTCCGCATCCGAGATCACCTGCTTTGCGTTCTTGATGCGTTCCTTGGCTGCAGCCTTCATCTCCGGAGTCGCTTCCTGGAAGGAATCCTCGTCCATCTGCGTCACGGAGGATGCCGGCGCTCCGGGTTCGACCCTGGTCAGGACCCCTGCCGGATCGAATGCAAGCTCGACAAGACTGCCATCGGTGGTCCTGATTCGCCATGCACCGTCACTGAAACCGTCCAGCTCACCGGACACCTGCTCACCATCGACCAGTCCAACAGACAGTCGAGCACTCTTGATCTCGCTGGATTTCAAGCTGAGGACCCCGAGCACATCGTGTTCAACGACGACATTGCCATCCTTCTGCAGAAGGANCGTTCCACTCAACTGGTCNCCGTTTTTGAGCAAAACGGTATCNGCAGCGAACGCCCAGTTGGCGAAGAGCATGATGATCAGTAGACAGGTGCTTTTCATGGTGGAGCAGGGTACCGCATCCATCACCTTCGACAACCGGCCTTCCTCGAACCGTCCTGGAGGCCCTTCGGCCCGCCATCCGGCCTCGATGCCACCTGCTAGGCTGGAGCCGTGCCTGATTCATNCCTCTTCTATGACTTCGAAACGGATGGCGCTGAACCCACCATCTGCCGCCCGTTCCAATTCGCGGCCATCCGTACCGACGACTCGCTTCGGATCGTGGAGGAGGAGGAAACCGTCCTCTGGTGCCGCCCTTCCATGGATCGTCTTCCCGCACCGGAAGCCTGCCTCGTCACCGGCATCACACCACAGAAAGCAGCCGCCAAAGGTCAGACGGAAGCACCGTTCTTCAATGACATCCACCGGCGGTTCATGGAATCGGGAACCACCTCGCTTGGCTGGAACACCCTCCGTTTCGATGATGTCGTCTGCCGCTTCGGTTTCTGGCGCAACTATCTGGATCCCTATGAGCACAGCTGGAGAAATGGATGCCGTGCCTGGGATCTCATCGATCTCACCCGTGCCGCCAGAGCCTTGAGACCTCAGGGTATTCAATGGTCACAGCATGACAACGGCAACCCTTCCTTCAAACTGGAACATCTGAGTGCGGCGAATGACATCGAACATGAGGATGCACATGATGCCCTGTCCGATGTCCGTGCGACGATCGCCATCGGAAGACTTCTCAAGAAGGCCCAACCGGATCTCTGGACATGGGCACGCTCGCTCACGGACACCAAGAAGGCCGAGCGGATCCTCCAGGACCCCGCGCCATTCGTTCATGTGAGTGCCCGGATCTCTTCCCATTATGGATGTACGTCACCCATGCGGGTACTCACAGAACATCCCAGAAACAAGAGATCCTTCCTGTGCTGGGATCTGCGTCATGATCCAACCGATCTGCTCGAGGCTGATGTTGATGACATTCTGCACCGGACCTTCTCGAGACAGGAGGATCTCGATGAGGGNCAGAGTCGTTTCGCAATCAAGGAAATCAAGAGCAACCGAGCCCCCTTTCTGGCCCCGCTCGGTGTGCTTGAATCAGCTGATCATGATCTTCTGAAACTCGATGAGAAGACTTGGCGAAAGCATGATTCGATCCTGGACAGCAACAGAACCAAACTGGAAAGCCTGGGGCACAGGCTGCGAAAAGCCTGGGCACCGGTTGAACAGAAAAGACTTGATGCGGCAGACGCGCTGTATCAGGATTTTCCGAGTGATGAGGACAGCCGACTCAGAACTCGAGTCGCCAGGACACGGCCTGAAGANCTGGCCGACATCGGAGATCGATTCAAGGACAGCAGGCTGCGAGACATGATGTTGCACTACCGTGCCCGCGAAGCCCCTGGAACCCTTGATCACGAGGAGCAGACCCGTTGGCTTGAACGCTGCCGGACACGTCTGGAAGTGCCTCCTGGCAAGGGAGATCTTCCCTGGACAGAGTGGATCCAGCATGTATCCACGCTGATGAGTGCCGCTGACATCAGCACTCGAGACTTCGAGATCCTCAACTCGGTCAAGACCTGGGGGCTTGAGCGGGCAGCAGATCTTGGTCTGCCGATCCCGGGGACCAGCTGAGATCGTCGCTGTCAGGATTTGTTTCGCATGAAATCAGCAACATGAGCGAAACGGGCATCCAGAAAGGTCCGGATGTCACCGTCGATTCCACAGGAATCCATCGCATGCTGCATGCATGAGAGCCACTGATCCCGCTGGGATTCACCGATCGGAAAAGGAGCGTGCCGCATCCGAAGACGCGGATGGCCGTGTCGTTGAACGTAGAGCTGTGGTCCACCAAGCCATCCACTCAGAAATTCGAAGAACTTCTCACGGGCCGATGTGAGATCAGGTTGATGCATGCCTCGGATATCCGCATAGTCCGGGTTTCGATCCATCTCCGAATAGAACGCATCAGCCAGTTTCCTCACGGCATCTTCACCCCCCAGAGCCGCCCAGGGAGTATTCGTGGCATCAAATGGAGAATCACCAGACTGCGGACTCGTCGACATCACGCCGCCTTGTCTCGATCAATGTGCATCCGAACCGCTTCAGCAAGGCTCTCACGGTTCATGGGCTTGTGATAGAGCGGCTTTTCCTTCAATTTGGGATCCGTGATACTGCTGCTGCTGTAGCCCGTGAGGAAGAAGAAAGGCACCTCGTGATCGATCAGGTAGTCCGCCACGGATTCGGACGTCTCCCGCCCGAGACTGACGTCGAGAATGGCGCCGTCACAGGAATCCGACTTGAGAAGCGTCATGGCACGCGTGGGGCTTGGAACAGGCCCAAGTACGCGATACCCCATCTGCTCAAGAGACATCTTGAGATCCATTCCGATGAGGAACGCATCTTCAACAATCAGAATTCTCACTGGATCACTCATTCGTGACCTTCCCCCTCTTCAATTCGACCACGAACCCGGCCGATGTCACGTTGACAGTGATCCAATGGTATCCGAGCCTCGAACTTCAGACCTTCTGGCCTGAAATCAAGAGAGACCTCCCCATTCAGCTCATAGGGAATCATGGATTCAATCAGCTCAAGACCAAAATGCTTCTGTTTCGGTGGGCTGATCCCTCCACCCGGAACATGCTCCATCCATTGAACTGCGAGCGAAGCGGCATCTCCCTGACCCTCGATGGACCAGGCGACCTCGACGGATCCTCCCTGGACTGAAAGACCCCCATACTTGACCGCGTTCTGGACCAGTTCATTGAAGATGGTGCCAAGCGTCATGCCTGCATCGACTGCAATTTCGATCCGGGGTCCTGTGTACTGAATGGAATTGAGGTGATCAGGATGCACCAGCGCATCAACACTCTTCTGAAACAATTCCCGCATGTGTATGGATGACCACGAACGATCCGCCAGTGACTGATGCACGATGGACATGGATCGGATGCGGCTCGCCAGGCCGATGATTCGTTCGCTCTGCATGTCACCGGATGCGATCGCCTTTTCACACTCACCCAGAATCACCTGCAGGTTGTTCTTCACCCTGTGATCCAGTTCCATGCGAAGTGTTCGCTCACGGGTCTCACTCTTCCTGCTTTCGGTAATGTCCTCGATGCTGCCAATGATCTCCTTGGAATCGGCACCGACGACGCGACGAGACTCCCGGACCCAACGCAGTCGATCGGATTGATCGTAGATCCGGTACTCAAGCTGACTGGCCCCTTCTTCCCAACAGACAGCCCACTGCTCGACGACATGGGGCAGATCAACCGGGTGAATCTGATTTCGCCAGCGGACGGTGCCTTTGATCAGAGCGGATGCGTCGACATCGATGATGGATTCGAGATTGGGACTGATCCAAGCCACGATCTCATCCTCCTTGTCATCGGGCCTGGCGACATAGAAGATGGTCGGGCCGTACTCCATGATGTTGTCCAGATAGCCACGGACCTGCTCCAACTCGGCTTGCTTGGCCTTTTCTTCGGTGAGATCCTTCAGTGTCGCGACGAAGATCTTGCCCTCGTCGACCTCATCCGCCGAAATGGCGAGTTCGATCGGAAAACGCTGGCCACCCTTGCGAAGTCCGATGATCTCGATCCTGTTGTCGATGACCGGGCCTTCACCCGTCGCGAGATAATGCGCCAGGCCCTTGCGATGCGCTTCTCGCATTTCTTCCGGAACGATCGTATCGGCAAGCTCCTGACCGATGACTTCTTCTCTTTCATAGCCGAACATGCGTTCAGCCTGAGGGTTGAACTCGCGAATATGACCATTCTGATCCATGACGATCATGGCATCCAGAAGACATCGATAGACGGCCTCCGCAAGCCTTGCCTCGTTCAGGGAAGAATGTGTCGAATCATGCTGCCCACGCTTGCTGTAGAACTTCCCCCCTTCTGTGTTCACTGATCGATCTCCCGACGATCGCCTGACAATGGTCGGATCATGATGTTTCTGAAGGCGACGATATCGCCATGATCCTGCAACGCGATGTGTCCGCTGGAACGCCGTCCATAATCAGGCATGCTTCTGAACTTGCTGTCCTGCACTCTCCGCTCCCAATCAGGTGATTCCAGAATGTAGTCGAGTACTCGGACCCCGTTCAACCAGTGCTCCACATGATCTCCACGGACAATGATCCTGGCCCTGTTCCATGAACCGGGCGGGCCTGTCATGTCATGAGATGGTGCATGAAGGGCATAGTTCGCGCCAGCCGAAGTCAGTGGATTACCGCCATCGGCATGAAGTGCGTTGTCGAGAACCTGCATCTCAGGACCGGTCAGCCAGACTGAATGACCATCCTCAGTGACATTGTAGAAGATGCCACTGTTGCCACCCGGCTGGACCTGCCAGTCGAGAGACAGTTCGAAATCATCGAATTGCTCACGAGTGATGATGTCGCCACCTGAACCGGTCCGGACAATCGCACCATCGATGACCGACCAGCCATCGGGTACATCCGACTTGTTGAAACCTCGCCAGGCATCCATGCTTCTGCCATCAAACAGCAATCGCCAGCCTTCGGCGATCTGCCGAGGCGTCAACGTGTTCTGGGCTCGAACATCCCGGTTGATCGATGTCAGGTCAAGCATGCGATCCGGAACTCTGTGCATGGTGTACCACGCTTCGTTGGTGTAGAGCCGTTCTCCGGAGAGGCTGGACCATGGACCATTCAGCATGAGAAATACATTCGATTGATCCTTCAGATCATCCGTCTTCAAGTAGGCCGTGCGTGCATCGACGGACATCAGGATTTCATCGATGTGGATGGGATCCGCCGGACCATCTGGATTCGAGTGCAGTTTGGATCCAATGGACCAGGACGCCGGATCGTGCGCAATCATCGAATCAAAGGGCTGTGTGAACGTGACTTCAAGACCGTCGGCATGGGCATGCACGGACTGGATCTCAAATGTCGATGAACCAACCAGATCCGCCTGGTGAAGATGAACACCGGACTCTCCACGACTCACCAGCCAGATCCGCCCTTCTGGATCCATGGAAATGTGATCAATGTGATCACCGCCCGTCCACTGCGAAGCCCGGAAGACCGTGCCCTGCACACCCTTGTCATGCTGATCAAACTGAATACGACGCATTCCATGATCATCATGACCGACGACAAGCGCCTGCATGTTCCAGGGTGCTTCATGAATCCAGATCGCGGCAGTCGGCTTCGACATCCAACCCGGCAGACGAACACCCTGATGCAGCTGCACTCCAGCATCAGTCATGGGTGCNAGGCCACCGCAGGCGGCCTGATCCAGAATCGCAATCCTGGTTTCATCGCCTTGAAGGAACCCCTCCGGAAAGAGGAGCCCGGAAGATCGAATCTCCCAACTGCCATCACGTGAGATGTCCAGCAGTGTTCCCCGATGCTCACTTCCGACGGGCAGGCCTTGATCATCCATGGCACGTGTCAGCATGGTCAGGAAGCCATCTTCATGTTCGATCAGACCACGTGCTGTTCCAGCATCAGGCCCATCGACCGGCCAGCCGGTGGCAATCGCCAGGTATTCATCGATCTTGCCGTCGTCATTCAGATCCCGAAGACGAGTGAGTTCCTCACGCTGGATCACCCACAGTCCATCGGAAGCCGCCACGACTCCACCNGGATCATCCAGACCTTCTGCGATTCGCGTCAGGCTGGCATCACCATGCCGTCGTTCGGGAATGTGCACGGACCAGAGGCTTCCCGCATCAGTCAGGAGGAGCATGTCACCATCATCTGTCCACGCCATGCCAGTGACGATGCCATCGAGCTCCCCGACGGGATGACTGTCATAGTCCAGAGTGGGATGTACACCCGAAAGCGATGTTCCATGTCCGGGATATCTGGGAAGTTCAGGTCGAACAATCGCCTTGTAGCCTCGTGATGTCGGCAGGTCCTTCGGGAGCCTCGTACGAAGAACACTTTCCGGCACGACCTTGAAACCGGATGACATCGGCTGCTTCCACTCGAGCCGGAGGACTTCGTCACCCGAGGCCTGAAAGTACTTGACCTGAAAAGGATGCGTTCCTGTTTCCAGGACGATCGTGCCCTCACGGCCGATGGCTGAATGAAGACCGCCATGATCAATGACCTGCTGACCCGCGATCCACAGTTCCGAACCATCATCGCTCGTCAATCTGAATTCGTAGACGCCCGGCTGATCGATCTCGATTGATCCATCCGCCAGGAGGATGAAGTGCTCCGTATAACCGAGAAAATCCCGAGGACCTTCAAGATCCAGCGTGGCAATCTCCTTGACCACGTTGGGCAGTTCTCCGGGCTCGATCTGATGGAGATCCTGCATGGATGATCCGACGTCCCAGATGCGGATCGTGACACCCGGAGACTGGGCCTGTACGACTCCTGAAGACATGATCCATGCGAGAAAACCAATCAGCAGAGAGGTCATGAACGGGATTCCTTCACAGTCACGGGACGTTCGGGCTGATCCACCCAATGACCGTTGAATGAGGTCGTGATGATTGTTGGACCGGACTGCACAAAGACGACATCGGCCATGAAGTTATCGTTGAGGCCAAGCGGATAGAGCGGTCCGTTCGTTTGATTGGGAAGCGTCACACCCTGATTTGTTCCGGTACGGATTCGCTTGACGAGTCTCCCCCGTGATGCCGTGCCCTGATTCGGTGAAGAGATCTTGAACGTTCGCTGCAGTGCAAGGAGCCCCCCCCTTCCGACGATCGAAGCAGGCTGTTCCTCCACTTGCCACGTTGGTCCATCCGGCATCGTGAGCTCATGCAACAGCGTGACTTGATCGCCCTGGATCCGGTACCCCCTCCACCTGTATGCCATCGGAATCAGGCGGCCATTGGATCGGATGAACCATGATGGAGATGGCAGGTTCATGTCAAGCGAGCTGTGGCCCTGCGAATGCCCGATCAGAGCGGTCTGGATCGCCCCGGTTCGTGTGCTCCACGTCACCGATACGCCATGACCGGTATCCACCGTGACGGTTGACTGACCGGAGGATGTGCCGCCTTTGAAAACACGGGGCGAGTCCATCGCCATCATGAAGACGACGCCGGCCATGAGCATCAACTTGAAGATCTTTGCGGTCAACACGGTTCACTCGCTCCAACGAATCCGGGGCCCTTTCAGGGCCACACACTTTCCGGATCAGCTCAGCGTACCAAGTGTGAGCTCAGTGCCCGAAACCGGTTGATCAACTGGGTGCACGGATCGCAGAAGACAGCCTGAGCAGCAGATCCCGTGCCGTTGGCAGATCCATTTCCGCGGTGGCTGCCACCCTGCCCTCGCCATCCTGAATGGCGAGAATGATGCTGGAGACGGTCTCTTCACCCCGGGCCGAATCGAACCCGAGGATCTGCCACTGGCCACCGGCCAGTGTGCTCGTCGACTGCCCATCCTGGGACTGCATGTGAATGAATGCTTCAAGGCCAGGACCGTCGTTCGCCTGGCTGCCCTCGAGGCTCTTGAGAACGATCAGTTCCTCCAACTGATTCGTCAGTTCGAGGCCATGCTGATCTTCCATTCGGCCTGCCATGATCCAGGTCGCCCGATCAGGATCCAGGACCGCAAGCGTTGTCCGAGGATCGAATCGGCCCTTGCCGCCCGGCTCGTAGCTTGGTCGTGAGACGACGAACTGAAGTGCCGTGGAGGGCCACTGATCGGACACGGCGGAATCGGGCAGCAGACTGATGGTCGCATCCGGACCCGTGGATGCCTTGGATCTGGGAGCCGATGAGCAGGACACGCCCCCGGCAACGATCACCAGCAAGGCCATCAGACCGACAAGCCGCATCAGCCCAGGAAGGATCACTGGACTTCAACCTCGACCGAATCGTCGGCCTCGATTTCAGGTGCATCGACCATCAGACCTCTGATTTCCACCGAACGCTCATCTCCGAGCAGGAGCTGGAGNCGAGTCCGCGTCCTGCTGTTCAATTCACCGCGCTGGTACTTCAACTGCTCCGATTTCATCCAGGAATCCATCATGTCCTCGTTTGGAGGCCATGTGCTCGTCCTTGAAGACCGATCCTTGGCAATCTGGAGCATTGCATCGGTCAGCTCGCGATACCGCCCACGGTGATCCAGAACCAGTGTCTCAACGGTCTGTCGTTCGGCCGGTGTCATGCTGTCCATTTCAAGCGTCTGCTCGAAGATCCTGTCGAGTGAGGATCCGTCGCGGAACACATCGGGATAGGCCGCCTTGTCGTACTGCTCTCGCAGATACCAGTTGGTCTCTTCGGGAAGAACCTCTTCGATCCTGGCCATCGCGGAACGATTGACCATGGTCAGACGAAGCGCGGTCTCACTGACTTCCTTGCGTCGTTTCTCCCTGATCTTGTCGAGGTTCTTGCGCATCTCGGCGTCATACTCGTCCCCGGACCACATGCGTTCCTGAAGTGACTGCAATTTCTCCATCTGGGTATCCAGCAGTTCGACTTCACCGGTGACCTCGTCGTCGTATCCATCGAGAAGCGTGATGATGGTCCTCCGAGTGTCGTCCTCTACCGCCGATGGATCCGTCATCAGCAGGAGTGATCCGACATCAACAGCGGACTCCGGCTGACCACGAAGCACCCAGTCACTCTGTCGCTGTCCTGTGCGCTCCCGCGCACGGTCCTGAGCACGTCGGATGGTCAACACGACCTCCGGATTGAGATCCGGTGGCAAGACGACCGAGAACTCCTCGAAGAACTGGTTCTCACGATCACCAAGACGTGTCCGGTACTTGTCCAGAACTTCATTGCGGACTTGACGACGTTGCATCCATCGCCCACGTCCACCTTCGGACTCCATGTCTTCGTAGCGTGCGGTCAGCTCCTCGTCGTAGGACTCGCCCATGGATTCGTAATCGACCATGTACGATTCATGCAGACCTTCGACCATGGGAAGTTCCGATTCGGAAACACCGACCCAGCTCGCGAAGGTCTTCACCTGGTCGAGATCCATCGGTGAGATCGGGAAATCATTGCCTCGATCCCAGGATCGCGATCGGCCTTCACCACCTGATCCGCCACGACCCGAACGACCGCGTGCCCACGGTGGCATTCGGGAATTGGACTCTTCCTTCTCGACGTTCAGCGATTCCAGCTGCTCTGGAAGGAGTTGACGTTCGACTGCCGATCTTGAATCCTCGGCAAGCTCCTCCATGTCGGCCTCGTACTTTTCGATGGCCTCCGTCTGTGGAGACAGGGAGTCGTCCTCCATCACGGCCATCGTCCTGTAGGCACGATGCTTTTCACTCACCTTGGCCAGTTTCCTGGAGAGTGAATCGAAATCCATGTTCATCTTGGAGAGCGTCTCCTCGATGGGAAGCCGCTGCTCCGCCTTCAGGGAAGGAAGATCAAGCGCTCGCTTGATGAAGGAACGGGTCTCGAAGACCTCACGACCGGCTCTGTAGACGGCATTGAAATAACGTTCCTGGAAGTCCAGTGCCTTGTCCTCGGGAAGCAACGCAAACACTTTTTCATAGGTGCTCCAGTTGAGCTTGCTCAACTTGGATGCGGTTTCCTGGATCGGAATGGACTCTTCATCGAAGATCGCCTTCAGCTCATCCTGCCTGGTCTCGTCCGTGAAGTAGGCCATCATCTCCATCATTTCCATGTCGCGCATGCCGGTGCGGTCGACTTCATCCAGAAGGATGACGATGGCAGCCAGAATCTGCTTTTCCAGCCGATCGCACAAGACGATCATGTCGCGCTCGTAGGCATCCATGACCATGTGCAGCTCCTGCTCCTCGAGAACGGAGAGGTCCAGCCGTTTCAGCATCTCGTCGATGCGTGCAGCCGATCCGGAGTTGAATGAGCGAGGAAGCCTGAGATGCACGGCGCGGAACGCCTCGATTCTCCGCTTGTTCTGAAATCGGTCCATTGCAGAGAACTGCTCTTCATGGAGGAGACCACGAACCTTGTCGAAGAACTCGCGATCGATCCGTTCGAACGCCGCCCAGACATCTTCGGCAGCGTCAACGACCGATTCGATTTCCTTCCGCGGTGGAATCTGAATCTGACCACCCATCCAGTTCATGTCCTGGCCAATCACCATGGCGCGATCGACGAGCTCACTCAGCTCACCTTCCTGCAACTTGTTGAACTGCTCACCGTAGGTTTCATGGAATCCGATCACGACCTCGACCTGCGTGGGCGAGAGCTTCAGCTCATCAGCCATGGGCTTGAGATCCTCGACGGATATGGGCTGGACAAAGAACGGATAACGCTGACCGAACACGAGTCCTGGGGTCCCCAGAAGCGTGATCAGAATCACGAAGATCATGGTCTTGATACGGGCATTCATGGTGATCAAATCTCCGACAGTCGTGGTCATCAGCAGCTTGTAAATGGAACAGCGTCACGGCATCTGACATCAGATGAAGCCTCATGATAGCTCTCCTGAGTGAGCGGACGCCCCATGGGATTCGAAACCGGATCCAACTTCTCGAGGAATACGAAGACAGGGGGCGGAATCATGGATTCCGCCCCCTGCGATCTGGTCATTGAGTCCCTTGATTCAGGCTGCCATGGCATCTCCACGATGCCGGCCCACAGTCCGCTGATCCGGTGTGGCTCTTCGATCGGCCTGTGTGTTCAGGGAGTGCACGAGCTCACGAGGCGTCGTTGCCCAGAGATCCGCGCCGATTTCGGCTGCGAGCCCCTCTGCCCGGTTGAAGACACCACCGCCAACGGCGATCTGCATGTTCGGGCAGGCCTGGATATCTCTGATCGAATCGATCAGGATCCTGATGTGCGGCGCATCTGATGCTGCTGAAGAGAACAGGAGCAGCACGTCAGGTGTTCGAGTATGAACCTCGGCCATGATCTCGTCCCAGCTCACGCCACCTCCACCGAAGCTCACGGAGTAGCCATCGGCTTCCGCCAGATCCGCCACCATCTGTGCAGCGAGATCGTCGACTTCGGTTGCGCCGCAGAACATCATGATGCTGCGTTCTCGTGTGGGTTTCTGTTCATAGTTTGCCTGAGCCTGGTCGACCAGACTTCTGAGCAGCCGGGTCGCGTAGTGATGGGCCAGGCTGGCCATCTTGTCCTCGCGGTACATGAGGTTGATCATGTCGAGCATCGGCCAGTAGCACTCGTGTGTCAGTTCTTCCGCACTGGTGCCGGACTCCACGGCTTCATTGACGATCGCACGTGCACCCACCCGGTCCCCTGTCACCAGCATCGGAAACAGTCTTTCTTTCAACGCTTCGAAATTCACCTTGTCGCTCCTTGATGCCCACGAGGGCCTTTGACCAGATTTCCCTTCCCCTGTGTCGCCTTCAGGAAGCACTCGCTTCCAGATCCTCGATGACGACACCGGGTACAAGAGTGACAATCGAGTGCATGGGGCTTCATGCTGGACAAAGTGGGAAACTGGCCGGGAAACTTCATTACCGGACCGGAAACGCGCAGAATATGCGGGTTAGTCGGAGCGCTCGGGCTGAATGGCCCCCCTGAGAGGCCCCTGATGCGGAACTGATCTCCGGGAGTGAATCCAAAGAGCTGGGTCAGAAAGTCGCCGTCCGGGGCGTTCTGGGGAATGGAATGAGGTCCCGGACATTGGCCATGCCGGTGGCATAGGCCAGGGTCCGCTCCAATCCGAGGCCAAATCCGGCATGGGGCACGGTCCCGTACTTCCGGAGATCCCGGTACCACCAGTAGTCCTCCGGCTCCAGATTCATCTCGGCGATCCGCCGGTCAAGCACATCGAGGCGTTCCTCACGCTGGGCGCCGCCGATGATCTCTCCGATACCGGGGGCGAGCACATCCATGGCGGCCACGGTCTTCCCATCATCATTGAGCCGCATGTAGAAGGCCTTGATGTCCTTGGGGTAGTTCATCACGACGATCGATCGTCCGACATGTTCTTCCGTGAGCCAACGCTCATGCTCCGACTGCAGGTCCATGCCCCAGGACACCGGAAACTCGAACTTCGTCCCCTTCGAGACGGCGTCCTCGAGCACCTTGATCGCATCGGTGTATTCCATCCGTTCAAAGGCCGATTTGGTGAAGGCTTCGAGTCGCTTGATGCACCCGGGATCGATCCGCTTGTCAAAGAACGCCATGTCGTCCGGCAAGGCCTCCAGGAGATCCGCAAAGATGAACTTCAGAAAGTCCTCTGCGAGATCAGCGTCGTCATTGAGATCCGCAAAGGCGATTTCCGGTTCGATCATCCAGAACTCCGCCAGATGTCGTGATGTGTTGGAGTTTTCAGCCCGGAAGGTCGGCCCGAAGGTGTAGACCTTGGACAACGCGAGGCAATACGCCTCCACGTTCAACTGGCCGGAAACCGTCAGATTGGTCTCCTTGCCGAAGAAGTCCTGACCGAAGTCGACTTCTCCGGAGTCATCCTTTGGAACATTGGCCAGATCGAGTGTGGAGACCCGGAACATCTCGCCGGCACCCTCGCAGTCGCTCCCCGTGATGATGGGCGTATGGATCCAGGCGAATCCATTGCTCTGGAAGTAGCGATGGATCGCGTCGGAGATCCTGTTGCGGACTCGCGCCACGGCACTGAACGTATTGGTCCGAGGCCTGAGATGAGCCACTTCACGGAGATACTCGAAGGTATGTCTCTTCGCGGGAACCGGATAGGTATCGGGATCCTCGACGAAACCGATCACCGTCACGGAAGTCGCCTGGATCTCGAGAGACTGACCCTTGCCCTGAGACATGGCCAGCGTTCCTGAGACATCGACTGCACATGCCGTCGTCAGCCGTTGGATCTCGGATTCGTAGTTGTCCAGACTCGAGTCGGCCACGACCTGCACCGGATCGAAGCAGCTCCCATCATGAACATGCAGAAAGGACAGGCCGGCCTTGGAATCGCGACGTGTGCGAATCCAACCTTGGACGCGAATGGAATCACCTTCCTTGCCCGCCTGACCGGCGAGCACATTCGCAATTCGACTGGGCGATGGAGACTGGCTCATGTTGATTTCCTTGCTTGGCAATGGGCTCAGATGGCCGCGGAGTATCACCCGCACGGGTGTCGAGAGCAAGCTTTGCCCCGCCAATATGGCAGGGATTTGGCCTTCCAAACGAGGGGGATGTCAGCACCGATACGCCCNATCTTCGATGCCGAGGCCTCCAAGGCCGATCTGCCCCCCCTTACCAAGGCACGCTCATTGCCTTGTAATAGGCACTCCACGATGGTGGACAGGAGAGACCCCGGATCATGCCCATCGGCCATGACACCACCAGGAAGACTGAAGGCCTTGGCCAGACACCCGTCCGACCAAGGCTCAACCTCCTTTTGACCTACGGCGGATGGCGTGACATGCCCGCCGTACTCCAACTTCCACGTCTCCTGTCACCAATGGGGATCCACGCCATGCAGGCTGAATCCGGCGACGAGGCCGCCAGGATCATCGACAGCGAGCCCGTGCATATCGCCGTCGTGGATCTTGAGATCCCTCTGAATCGCGGACCCTCCCCGACATCAATCAATCGGACCGGTGGACCGAGACTGCTCCAGCTCCTCAAGCGGCTGGACACACCTCCGCCGACCATCGTTGTCAAACCCAGGCAGGGCTCAGAACGCGAACACGCACGCAGTCTTTCCCAGTCACTCCGTGAAGGCGCCTTCGCGGTCCTGGATCGTCCACTGGAACTCGAATCACTTCTGGAAGTACTTCGACGAGTACTCAGAAAACACTACCGCGACGGCTGGCCTCAACCGGGCCCCGCCGTTCGCTGAAAACGAACCCATTTGAATCAATCCCCGACTTCCGTATGAAGAACGGATGAGAAGAAGACAGAGGAGATACAAGAATCATGAAGGTCAAACCACTGGGTGACAAACTGATTGTCAAGCGGTCAGAAGCCGCTGATCGAACCGAGTCGGGAATCTACCTTCCCGAGTCCGCCAAGGACAAGCCNCGAGAAGGCAAGGTCATGGCTGTCGGCAATGGTGTTCTCAACCGGGAAACCGGCGAATACCTGCCATTCACGGTGAAGAAGGGTGACCGCGTGATCTTCTCGTCCTATGCAGGAACCGAGATCAAGATCGAGGGCGGCGACTATCTGATCATGACCGAGGAAGACATCCTCGGAACCATTGATGACTGAACCGGGCGTTCTCGCAACAGACGGCGAGGCCCCGTACGGAGACGATGACCGATGGAACGCGGACCGATCATGCGAGTCCTGAATGAGATGACCGGCACCACCAAGGAGCTGGATCTCGTACTCCAGGGCCAGGCGAAGGCCATGGAGCTCAGGAATGTCGAGTATGCCGTCGAGCTTCACAGCTCCAACGGCATCCACATCAAGACTCGTCAGAGCCAGATCTGGCTCGACGCCAGCCACGTCTCCGCGATGTGGCAGACGAGGGAGGACGGCTCCTGAAGTCCGTCTGCAAAGACAGGGCACCACGCCGAAGCGTGCGTCCAGCAAACAGAACACGTCGCGGCTGCTGATGCCGCGTGAAGGAAGGAAAGAAACATGGCTGCCAAGCAGATCGCATACGACATCGATGCCCGCGAGCGCATGCTCAGGGGCATCCAGAAACTGGCCAAGGCGGTGAAGACCACCCTTGGACCCTCCGGACGAGTTGTCGTTCTGGAGAAATCATTCGGTGCACCAACCGTGACCAAGGACGGCGTGACCGTCGCCAAGGAAGTTGAACTCGAGGACGCCTACGAGAACATGGGCGCCCAGATGGTGAAGGAAGTCGCCTCCAAGTCCTCCAAGGATGCCGGCGATGGAACCACCACGGCAACCGTGTATGCAGAAGCGATCTTCTCCGAAGGTCTCAAGAACATCACGGCAGGTGCGAATGCGACGATGGTGAAGCGTGGCATCGATCATGCCGTTGGCGCGGTCTGCGATGAACTGGCTTCCATGTCCAAGCCTGTGAAGTCCTCCACCGAAATCGCTCAGGTCGGAACATGTGCCGCCAACCAGGACAAGGGTGTGGGCGACATCATCGCAACAGCCATGGACAAGGTCGGCAAGGACGGCGTGATCACCGTTGAAGAAGGCTCGAGCCTNGATACGCACGTTGAACTCGTCGAAGGCATGCAGTTCGACAAGGGCTATCTCAGTCCTCACTTCGTGACCGACCCCGTCGCCATGGAAGCGGTCCTCGAGGATTGCTACGTTCTCGTCCACGAGAAGAAGATCACTTCCGCAAAGGATCTGGTTCCGATCCTCGGCAAGGTGGCCGAGAGCGGCAAGAGCCTTCTGATTGTCGCAGAGGACGTCGAGGGCGAAGCGCTTGCGATGCTCGTCGTCAACAGACTTCGCGGTGTGCTCAAGGTCGCTGCCGTCAAGGCACCCGGCTTCGGTGACCGCCGCAAGGCCATGCTCCAGGACATCGCTGTTCTGACAGGCGGCACTGCCGTCATGGAGGAACTCGGCATGGACCTCGAGACGCTGACGCTGAAGGAACTCGGCAAGGCCAAGAAGATCACCGTCGACAAGGACAACACGACCGTCATCGAGGGAACCGGCAAGTCCGGCGATGTGAAGGGTCGAATCGATCAGATTCGGGCACAGTTGGATGCGACTTCCTCGGACTACGATCGCGAAAAGCTCCAGGAACGCCTGGCCAAGCTGGCTGGTGGCGTCGCCCAGATCAACGTCGGTGCCGCCACGGAAGTGGAAATGCAGGAAAAGAAGGCACGAGTCGAAGACGCCCTTCACGCCTGCCGTGCTGCCGTTGAAGAGGGCATCCTGCCCGGTGGCGGTGTTGCCGTGATGCGTGCACGGGGTGTCCTCGAAGCCCTTCGAAAGAAGGTCAAGGGCGATGAGAAACTCGGGGTCGACATCGTTCATCGAGCCATGTCCGCGCCCATTCGCCAGATCTCCGAGAACTGCGGTGTCGAAGGCTCCATCGTCGCCCAGAAGATCGAGGAGAACACCACGACCAACTTCGGCTTCAATGCCTTGACCCGCGAGTACGAGAATCTCGTGGAAGCCGGCGTCATCGTTCCCACCAAGGTCGAGCGAGTCGCGCTGCAGAATGCAGCCAGCATCTCCGGCCTGCTCCTGACGACGGATTGTGCCATCACCGAACTCAAGGAGAAGAAGGACAAGCCTGCTGGTGGAGGCATGGAAGACATGGACTACTGAGTCCAGTCGACGACACACTCACGTGTTTCACTCGAGGCCGCGTTCCATCCGGAACGCGGCCTCGATTCTTGCCTGGGTGCTCTCACGGACAGGAATATCGCCCAACAGGTACAGTGCCCCGTGGATCATGGGATCAGACGACAAATCATCCAGAAGCCGCGGTCGTCGCCGCATGCGAGACCAGCACCATCAGGCCTCGCATGATGAGGCGATGACACCCGGTGAGATCCCGGATCTTCCGATGGTGCCCAAGGGCTCCCCGGAACCCATGACCGACGCACAGGACCTACTCGATCTCATTCGCCATGTCAGAAGCATGGGAACGTTCGCCTTCGATACCGAGTTCATCGGTGAGGAAACCTACTTTCCAAGGCTGTGCCTCCTCCAGGTTGCGACCGTCGAACAGGTGCACCTGATCGACCCTCTTGCCATCGAGAACCTGAACCCGCTGTGGGAACTGATCGCGGATCCCGAAGTGCTGACGATCGTTCACGCCGGTCAGCAGGATCTCGAGCCCGTCTACAGACATATCGGCATCCCTGCGGCGAACGTGATCGATACACAGATCGCCGCAGGATTCGCAGGCCTCCCCTATCCCTGTTCGCTCAACCGCCTGATCCTCGCCAAGGCCGGCGCCAAACTCGGCAAGGGCATGACGTTCACCCACTGGGACAAGCGCCCCCTCTCCTCGATGCAGAGGCGATACGCTGCGGATGATGTTCGATACCTGCCACTGGCCTGGAATCGACTCCATGAGATCCTTGAGAAGGCCGGACATGTGGAGTGGATGCAGGAGGAATGCAGCAAACTGTGTGACCCTGCCAGTTACGAAGCGGATTACCAGGCACAGGCCAATCGCTTGCAGAGAAACCGTTCGCTGCGTCCTGTCCAGAGAGCCATGCTTCACAGGCTGGTCAAGGCTCGAGACCTGGCGGCAAGAGATGCCGATGTACCTCCGCGATCACTGGTTGCCGATGAGGTCATCATGGGTCTGCTCAAGAAGAANCCGCAGACCCTGGAAGCCGTATCCGCATTGCCCGGGATGCCACGACCTGTGGCCAAGTACCACGGCGCCGCATTCCTCGATGCAATCCTCTCGGAGGAGATGCCCGAAATGGCACCGCCTCGGCCAAGACTTGCCGAAGAGACGGTGGAGGAACGCATGACCATCGACAGCCTCTGGGCGGCTGTGACGGCGGCTGCCCTGGCAGAAGGCATTTCCCCGGCGTTGCTGACGACTCGAGCGCCGATTGCCAGCTGGTGCCTTGACCACCCCGCGGAGGGCCCTCTTGGCCCACCGGAGCTGCCCGGCTGGCGTGGGGAATTCATTCAAAGGACGCTGGGCGATTTCCTGCAGGGGGAACGTACACTGGAGCTGTCATGGATCGATCGAGGACTTCGGATCAGTCCACCCGATCAACCTGACGAGTAGAGCGCCATCAAGGACGAGACATGGCCAAGGATCGGATCATCACCGGAGACTCCCACCCACTCGACACACCGGTCGAAGCGGAATCTGCTGGCGTTCTGAGACCCTCCTCACTGGATGAGTATGTCGGCCAACCACAACTGAGGGAGCGATTGACCATTGCGCTCAATGCCGCACAACAGCGGACTGAGCCGATGGAACACACTCTGCTGCACGGCCCACCCGGACTGGGAAAGACCACGCTCGCTCACATCATTGCTCANGAAATGGGAACACGCGCCTACATCACCTCAGGTCCAGCCCTGACCAAAGGTGGCGATCTGGTTGGAACACTCACTCGGATGCAGCCCGGCGACATCCTGTTCATCGATGAAATCCATCGACTTCCTGCGGCCGTCGAGGAATATGTCTATCCCGCGATGGAGGATTTCAAGATCGACTTCACGCTTGATTCGGGCATTCACGCAAAGGTCATCACGTACCACCTGAAACCCTTCACCCTGATTGGTGCCACGACACGCGCCGGACTGCTCACGGGCGCGTTGAGAAGTCGCTTCGGTCTGTCCCACCGACTGGATTACTACGAACAGGAAGAACTCTTCCAGATTCTCGTGCGCGCCATGTCGAGGCTTGGCATCGACAAGGTCCCCGAAGACGCCATCCACGAGATCGCCAAGCGAAGTCGCGGGACACCCCGCATCGGCCTTCGACTCATGAGGCGGGTACGTGATTTCGCACAGGTCAGAAGAAAGGGATGCCTGGACTCGTCCGTGGTCGCCGAAGCCCTCGAACTCGAAGGCGTCGATGATGCCGGCCTGGACGCCCTCGATCGCCTCTATCTCACGACGTTGATCTCCGTCTATGACGGTGGCCCAGCCGGACTGGAAGCCATCGCAGCCACGATGGGAGAAGACCCGGGCACTCTGGAGGATGTCGTGGAGCCCTATCTCCTCCAAATCGGATTCCTCGCAAGGACACGCCAGGGCCGCCAGGTGACCCCAGCAGGCCGAAACTGGCTGGACGCGGCTGGTGAGGCGAGCTCAGGCCTCTTCACTGGAGAATGAAGGCCACTAAATGCCTTCTGAGCCTTCCTTTGGGTCATTTCAACAACCTGCCCGAAGCCATTCAAGTCAAAGCTTGAATGGGACTGATTGCACTGAAAAGGCAGAAATAGGGCCTTGATCCTTGTCAAGTCGGCCCAACCACGGCATCCTATAGGTGGCCAGAGGGATTTCGATCCCAGACCCCGGCAGGCTTCTGGCCCCATGTCTCCGGCCTGCCAGATCATTGTCGTGACACTCATCACATGAGCGTTCACCTTATAAGACTCGCTGAAGACCCCATCAGGGCCCCTCGGCGTTCTCCATCGGAACCTTTTCTGTCACATTTAATTCGTTGCACGTGTCAGGTCATACAGGTTATCGTTGGAGTTCGGGATTCGATTCCGTATCCCATGTTTGGTTGTTTGGTGACCTGTTCAGAAACCGTGAAGAGACTGTCGAAACCGCGGATTCCTGATCCGCAACTAAGGACTAGGCCAATGAAGAAACGAAACGCATTCACACTCGTCGAGTTGCTTGTGGTGATCTCCATCATCGCATTGCTCGTGGGCATCCTGCTGCCGGCATTGAGCCGTGCTCGTGATGCTGCGATGGTCAACTCATCCAAGAACAACATTCGCAACATCTACATGGCGAACCAGAACTACAACGCTGCCTGGAAGGGCCGTCAGTTCGTCGGTGCGCCTTCCAACCTTGGTAAGTTCGGCAACACCGCTGGTGAATGCATCCAGAACTACCTCAACAACATCGGAGCCTATGGCGGCGCCTACGGTGGCGAGATGTTCGATGGCTGGGCACCTGGCCCAGGCGTCCAGTTCGGTGAGACCCAGGGCGGCACCGTCGTGTTCCCTGGCAACGTTCCCGAATACATCATCCCCTACCTCTGGGAAAGCGGCCCATGCTCGACCACGAGTGGTGCAGCCCGATATGGCACTCACATGCACCCCAATGCTCGTCAGATCGCCGAGTACATGGAAGATCAGATCGTCAACAAGGCCTACTTCGCACCCAAGGATGTCATCGTCCTTGATGGTCTGAAGGACTGCTTCTCCTCGCAGGGCAACCTCTGCCCAGGCGTGAAGGGCGAATGGGGCGGCGACTTCGGTTCATTCGGCATCGATGAGTTCGGTGGCTACGGCTGGGGACCCGCAATCCCATACGTCAGCTACATCTACTCCCCTGCCAACATGTTCAATCCCCGCGTGTTCCAGTACAAGGGTGATGCAACTCCCGGCTTCACGGATCCCTGCACATTCAACTCTGGCTTCCAGGCTCCAACTCTTGACCAGTCCAAGTACGCCTCACTCAAGGGCTACCTGATCGAGAGTCACTGGCTCCAGAACGTGACGGGTGAAAACTGCAGCCCAACATGGGACAACCTCCCGACTTCCGGAACCCTTGCGTGGCGTAACACCACCAATGATGACGGTTGGCACTGGGGCGGCTGCCTCCCAGCGTTGTACCTCCACTCCTTCCGTTCCACCCCAGTGGCCACGTTCAACGACGGCCATGTGGACATGCTGGATGTCAACGCCTGTGACAAGGCCGACAACATCGTTGCTGCAGCCAACGAAGCTCGCTACGGAGGCGACAACCTCTGTGGCACATGGAACCGGAACACCCCAGATGGTGACAACGGTTACTGGCTCGAGGCTGGTACTGACTGGATGGACGTCAGCTTCTTTACCCACACCACTGACGGATCCAATGGCCGCGACATCGTCCAGGACGTGCTCGGCAACCAGTGATTCCGCAGTCTGACTGCGACAATGATCACATGACCCACGGCCGGCCCCTCGGGGCCGGCCGTGTTCTTTTTGTTGTCTGAAGCTGCCGCTACAATTCGTGGCGTGAACCAAAACGAGAATGCCATGACTTCACCTCAAGCACAGAACACCTCCGCCCCCGTATTCAGTGACGTCCTCCAGCTGGTTGGAAACACACCCATGCTGGAGGTCAAGAGGCTGGATACCGGCCCCTGCCGCCTGCTGCTCAAGCTCGAAACGCAGAANCCNGGCAACTCCATCAAGGATCGCATCGCGATCGCGATGATCGCGCATGCCGAGGAATCCGGCGCACTGAAACCAGGTGGACACATCGTCGAAGCCACTGCAGGCAATACCGGCATCGCATTGGCATTGGTCGGCACCCAACGTGGCTACTCCGTCACCGTGGTCGTCCCTGACAAGATGGCCGAAGGCAAGATCGCACACCTCAGAGCCCTTGGCGCAGAGGTGGTGATGGCCAGATCCGATGTCGAAAAAGGACATCCCGACTACTACCAGGAAGTCGCTGCTCGAATCGCAGATGAGCGAGGCGCCTTCTATGTCAATCAATTCGCCAATCAGGCAAACGTCGACGCGCACTACACCACGACAGGACCCGAAATCTGGGAACAGACCGGTGGTGAGATTGACGCCCTTGTCGTTGGTGTTGGATCAGGTGGAACCGTGAGCGGAATCGGCAAGTACCTCAAGGAGCGCAAACCGGAGGTATCGATCGTCCTTGCTGACCCGGTCGGATCCGTCCTGGCGCCACTCGTCAACGAGGGCCGTGAAGTCAAGGCCGGATCCTGGCTTGTCGAAGGGATCGGCGAGGACTTCATTCCCCCCATCACCGACATGGACATCATCGATGAAGCGATCGAAGTCAGCGATCGGGATGCCTTCCTGGCTGCCAGAGAACTGCTTCGCGTCCAGGGACTGCTTGCCGGTTCCTCCAGCGGCACGCTGCTGGCGGCTTCACTTGAATGGTGCCGACGTCAAACCGAGCCCAAGACAGTCGTGAGCTTCGCCTGTGACCACGGCGCCAAGTATCTCGACAAGATGTTCAATGANCACTGGATGACGGATCAGGGCTTCATCGAACGGGAGCAGCATGGAAACCTGCGGGACCTCATCGCTCGACGGCATCGCATGGGCGAGGACTACACGGTCCGCGATGACCTGCCGCTCATGCAGGCCTTCAAATCCATGAGACTGCACGATGTCAGCCAGATGGCTGTTCTGGATTCCGATGGCAACATCCAGGGGATCATCGACGAATCCGATGTGCTCCTTGCCGTGACCAGCAATACGGACAACTTCAACAAGCCTGTCTCGGCGATCATGACAAGTCGCCTTGAAACGGTCAGCCCGGAATCGACCATCGAAGAGCTGCTGCCGATCTTCAGATCCGATCAGGTCGCCATCGTCATGGAAAACTCGGAATTTCTCGGCCTGATCACCCGTATCGATCTCATCAACTACCTGCGCAAGCAATTGCTGCGCTGAGCGAGCACTATCGTGAAGCAATCCAACACCCACATTGACACAGATGTCATCCATGCTGGACAGTCCCCCTGCCCGATCACCGGTGCGGTCATTCCCCCCGTCTACCTGACATCCACCTATGCACAGCAGTCCCCCGGCGTACACCAGGGATTTGAATACACACGCAGCCACAATCCCACCCGGTATGCGTTTGAACGCTGCATCGCCAGGCTCGAGGGTTCGACGCTGACCGAAGANCAGGATGCCTCCTTCGGGGGCTTCGCATTCGCCAGTGGCCTGGCGGCGATCGCCACATTGCTGGACACGCTCTCGGCCGGCGATCATGTGGTCGCCATGGATGATCTCTACGGAGGGACTCACAGGCTCTTCAATCAAGTCCGCACTCGTTCCTCGAATCTTGAATTCACTGCTGTGGATCTGTCGCAACCGGGTGTTCTGGAACAGGCGATTCGGCCGGAGACGAAGCTGGTCTGGGTCGAATCACCGACCAATCCGACACTGAAGATTGCGGATCTCCAGCACATCGGGGCCACCTGTCGATCGCGTGGCATCCTCTCGGTCTGCGACAACACCTTCGCAAGCCCGATCCTCCAACGTCCTCTGGAGTGTGGATTCGACGTGGTCATGCATTCGGCCACGAAATACATCGGTGGACACAGCGATGCGATCGGTGGNGTTCTGGTGACGGGCCAGGCCNACCTGGCCGAACAACTTCGATTCCACCAGAACTCGGTCGGCGCGATCCTCTCCCCCTTCGACTCGTTCCTGATGCTCAGAGGACTCAAGACACTCGCCATCCGGATGAGACGACACTGTGAATCGGCCATGTCGATTGCCACATGGCTGGAGAATCAACCTCAAGTCAAGTCGGTGGTCTACCCCGGCCTGCAATCGCATCCTCAACACGACATCGCGCAGAAGATCATGCAGATCGATGACAAGCCCGCTGGAGGCGGCATGATCACGCTTGTTCTGGATACGGATATCGAAGGCTGTCGCAGGTTCCTCGAAACGCTCTCGGTCTTCAGTCTTGCTGAATCCCTTGGCGGCGTGGAATCCCTGGTGAATCATCCTGCCATCATGACGCACGCTTCTGTCGATCCTGCGATGAGAGCTCAACTGGGAATCGACGACTGTCTTGTCAGACTCTCGGTCGGTATCGAGGACGCGCAAGATCTTCAGTCCGATCTGGCGAACGCACTCAACGCGATCTAGCAATCGTCATTCAGGAACAGCCGCAGGGCCCGCAGCAACAACCACCAGAGGCTGGCGGAGGATTCCCCGGTCCAGCGGATGCGCCAGGAACCGAATCGACCTGAAAGACGCTGTGCACTCTCGTGAACTGCCGGCCATCACCACGCGGATCCTCGACGGGATCGTCCGCCTCAGCCATGGACCTCAGCAGGGTCAGGACTTCTCCGTCCTCTTCACACTTGTATTCGTAGAGTGGCATGAGACTCATAGTATAGGAGCCTGCATCCGGGATGCAGGCTCCTGAAAGTTGAATTCAGCTGATCCTTCTCACGCATTCAGCAGGTTGAGAATCTGCATCGGATGACTGTTGGCCATCGAAAGCGCCTGCAAAGCCGACTGGGAGAGAATCTGGGTTCGGGCAAGAGCCGCTGTTTCCCAGGCGAGATCCGCATCTCGGATGGCTGTATCAGCTGCAGCAACCTGCTCCAGTGTTGCATCGAGGTTGTTGCGTGCTGATTCGAGGGTGTATCGCATGAAGCTGCCCAGTCGCCCCCGGGTCTTGGTCACATCATCAACCGCCTGCTCAACGATGCGCTGGGCCTGCAGAAGATTGCCATCGAGAACCGAAGCTTCACCACCTGTCCTGATCTTGCTCAACATGCCGTCAAATCCACCGATCGAACCAGTGGTCATCGAACGAATACCCAATGTAGCCAGCTCGGATCGATTCGCTCCAGCTGCGACATCGAAGAAGGCGCCGCCCGAGACGATTTCGAAGTCGTAGTCCCCGACCACGTTGGCCGACTCTGTCAGTCTGTACTCGACATTGAATCCGTTGGCGACGACATGTGCTTCCAGTCCCTGAACGATCGCCCTCTGACCGTTCATGAGCATCTGTGCATCGACACCGTTATCCGTATGTTCATTGTCGGCTTCATCTGTCCACTCGGTACCGTTCCAGCTCCGCACGAACGGACCACCATTGGAATTCTGTCCATTGGCTTCCACCACACGAACCGTCGCAATCTGGGAACTGCCGTATTCTCGCGACTTGATGATCAACTCATTGTTCGATGTGAGATCGACTTCGATCCCCAGCTCCTCGGCGAACGTACTGATGGCGGCTTCCATGTCCAGCTTGTTTGTTCCATCTGCAAAGGTGAACTGCTGAACACCCTTGCTGCCGGCGATCTCGAACGTGACGGAAAGTCCCATCGACGACGAGAGCACACCATTGTCAAGGGTGATGCCGGCCTGTGCCTTTTCAGCGGCCACGAGGACATCCGCGTGGATATCAAGTGGCTGGCCACCTGTCCCCAGACGAGCATTGTTCACATGGACCCATTCGAAGTTCGAGAGTTCGTTGCCACGAAGCTCATAGTCAAAATTACCGTTGAGCAGTTGATTGCCGTTGAATTCGGTACCAATGGCAATCCGGTCGATGGCTTCCAGGATCACGTCGACCTCACTCTGCATGGCCATGCGTTCCTGTTCGCCCAGTCCGCCGAAGTTTCCGGACTCGGTGACGATCGCCTGAAGCTCGAGAAGAAGTTCGTTGATTTCCCCGATCGCGCCTTCTGCGGTGGCAATGATCTGTTCACCGCGTGTGATCGAGTTCATCGCCGCATCGATACCAACCATGTCCGATCGGAGGGAACTGCTTGCGACCATCCCAGCGGGATCGTCCTTGGCGGATTCGACNCGAAGTCCGGTACTCAGATGACGCAAGGTGTCGAACATCTGATTGTTGTGGGTCGAGAGGGCTCGATGTGCCATGAAGGCTGCGATATTGGTGTTGATGAAGCTCATGCCGGGTTCTCCTCTGGACTCCCCTGGGGTCCTGACTCTCACTGATCCGCTACCAGAACGTCAACAGTGTCTTTTGATACGCCTGAATTCGTCAGTCCTCTATCGGTCCATGGAATGCCCGTATTCACTTGCATGAAAGGAATCCTGTTACCGGTCCATCGACAGGCCTCCCGTGATGCCATACGACGAATGCGGCGCAGATAATGCGCCGCATTCGTTGGTACACGTCATCAAATTGAGCGGATGGATTATTGGACCTGGTCACCCACCCGGGTTCCACCGATGTTCAACTGGTAATCCGATCCCGCAGGTCTGTCATCTGGATGAATCGATCCAATGGGATTCCCGGTGAATCCACTGGCCTGCTCATTTTCCTGGCGAATGGCATCGTAGATCTCACGACGATGGACAGGTATCTGGGACGGCGCGTTGATGCCGACTCGGACCTTGTCTCCTCGAATATCGACGATGGTGATCTCCACCTCGTCGCCGATCATGATGGCTTCATCCCGATGTCGAGATAGCACGAGCATGCCTGGCTCCTTCCTTGGCGGTCAGGTCCGAATGGGGTTCGGACCGTGGGCGACTCCGTTCGCCCTTGACTGTTCGTGGTTTGTTTGCTGGTGAACTGGGCTGGGACGATCAGGCGGTTGCCGCTCTCTGGCCGTCAGCCAGACGGGCAATCTCATGACGAGTGGTCCATTGTCGATCCGCCAGGACGAGTTGCATGCCCTGCTGGTTGGCCAGATTGACCACCAGCGGACCCTGGAAGTTGGCCGTCAGCGTGTTGTCATACTTGTTGACAATGACGAACAACTGGGCTTCTGCCATGGTTCTCATCCCCATGGCATCGAGCTGATCCTGGCGTACGACTGCCTGATACTCTTCCGACCAGAGCCTGGGATCCGTCACGACGAATGCAAGCTCTGGAGCGTCTATGGACTGCAACCAGTAGAAGACACCTTCTTCATCGGGCTGCAACAGAACAAAGCGGCGGTAACTCGCGAATCCGAGCAATCCCGAGGAGAAGTCGAGAATTCTGTCGGCTGCAACCTCTACGGTGCCGAAACGTGTCGTCTGTACCTGCATGCGGAACTCCGTCCATCTGGGCCTGCCGATTCCCGGCCTCGACCGGCGTATCCTCCGCCGGTGGGCATCCTGCCATTCACTGCGTGGATACGGCCCGTTGGACCCACGCATCGTGCCGCAATCAGAGGTAGTCCAGAAGCGTCATGGAGACGGATCGTGCTGCGGTCGCCATCCCCGCCTGCAGCTGCTGCTGGAGACTGGCGTACCGGATGCTCGCCTCGGTGTAGTCCAGGTCGAGTATTCGGCTTCGCAGTTGTTCGTCCATCATGATCGTGTCCTCGATCCTCGTCATGGCGTCCGTGACCCGGTTCGTCCGGATCCCCACCTCAGCCTGCACGCGGCCGAGACGGTCCAGATCGCCTTCCAGCCGATCAACTGCAAGTGCGATGCCAGTCACGTCATCCCCCAGCAGGGCATCACGAAGGTCCATGAGGTGCGTAAAAAGACCCTCGACGGCAACCATTGCGCGGTCCTCACCGACGATCGTTGCGCCAGAAGAAGCCACATTCAGCCCGAGATCCATCAGAGCATTGGATCCATTCAGCTCATTCATCGAGAAGACGCCGGCACCACCGGAATTGTCCTCAAGGACGATTCCATTGCCATCGGCCGCAAGTCCGATCTCGAAGACTGATGGATCCGCGAGCGTCTCGTCGGCCCGTGCCCGGATCCGGTCGAGGACGTCACCGACCGTGACACAACCTGCCAGATCAACGGTGAACTGTTCGCCATTGGCAAGATTCACCGCGAAATCACGATCGAGGACGGCGTTGGGCAGACCGGTCTCCGGGTCGATGTTGCCCTCGACGATGTCGACTCCAAGCCCCCGGTTGAAATCCGAGAGCAGTGTTTCCCGATCGAGGCTTCTGATTCCGAGATCCGTCGCGGTGGTATCCCCGGAGACCTGACCGATGCTCATGAGGCTCCCGGAGCGGAGATTGACCGCATCAAGCCGGTCGCCGGCATCGTTGATCTCCAGCTTGATTCCCATGTCCATCTGCTCGACCAGACGCTTGAGATCGCCGATGTTCTCCGCCGACGCCATGTTCAGATCAAGCGTCTGCAGACCGTTGCTGAACCGAACGAATCCCAGATCCATGCCAAGTGCTGAAATCGGCGTGTTGTCCGTCAATCGTCTGTCCAGATCGGCCCCGACACCGCCCTCTGGACCCGTGGCGGTCATGTCGATGCCCAGATCCCTGGCGGTCCGGCCACCCTCGATGTCTCTGATGATGACCGTCTGACCTTCCGGAACATTGACGAAGAGGCCATCTCCATCTTCATCGATGTCGATATCGAGACCGGCAATCGACTGGAAGGCATCGATGACATCCTGGACCGTGAACGCATTCGTCAGATCAACCTGAGTGGTCACACCAGGTGGATCCCGGACGATCTCGACCAATCCAAGACTCACACCGGCATTGAGCGCGCCATTCAACTCGTTCAACGGCGTATCCGCATCAATCGCGGGATCAAGATCCCGATGGCCTTCGACACGTGTCGAAACGGCACCAAAGGCCTCTTCCCCACCCAGAGTCAATGGGATGCCATTGGTCAGACCAAGATCGGTGATGAGGCCTTCACCCTGACCGAAGTACTGGATCAGGCCGTCCATGTTCACAAATGGATTTCGAGCGGTCGCTGAACCAGCAAAGAGGTGAACACCTTGATGACTGGAGTTGGAAAGATCGAAGAGGCTGGTCAGGATCGCATCAATCGAGACGGCCTGAGCCTGACGTTCCGTCGAATCGATTCCCGAACTGCTCTGGTTGAGTCCGATTCCCTTGGCTTCAAGCACAAGGTCCAAGGCTTCACCAAGAACACCATCGAGCCGGCCCAGCATGGCTTCACCATGATCAAGATTGCGTTCTCGTTGCTTCTGGAGTTCAAGCAGACCATCAAGCACGCTGACCGCGCCGGCACCCATGGCGTCATCAGAAGGTCTGAGAACACTTCGACCGGTCGCCAACTGGATCTGAACCTCGGCCAGCGCCGCATTCCCGCTGCCAAGATGAGCTGCCGCCTGTTGCCACTGCAAGAGTGTCGGCGTTCGCCCAAGTGCTGAGTGGATCATGTTCATCGTGACACTCCTGCGAGATCAAGCCATGGAAAGAAGGGTCTGAATCGTTTCATCAAGCACTTCGAGGTAGCGCGCCGCTGCCTGGTACTGCCGCTCGAAGGTGAGCAGATTGATCGATTCCTCGTCCATGGAAACACCTGAAACGGACTGGACCTGTGCAGACAGACCATCTCGAACCATGGCAGCCGCGCCATAGGCCCCTGTCGCGGTTCCGGTTCGAACCGCCAACGCACCGACTTCACCNGTCCAGAATGCGGTAAGGCTCTGTCCACCAAGTGACTGGACGACAAGGTCCCTGAGACCGGCGATGGCCAGAGCCGTCCCCGAGGATCCCTCGACGTTGTCGCTGGAGGATGCAATCAACGCCGGATCGCCCTGCAGCTGCTGGGATACGGAGATATCAAGGGCATTCGAGCCTGAGAAGAACGTGTTGATCTCAAGCGAAGCGAGGATGCCCGATGAATCCTGGGAGAACACCAGTTCACTACTGCCGGTCGCTTCCATCTGCAATCGACCATCACTGGTGACGGCAACCGCCACGGAGCCCCCGGTCTCCAGACTGATGGCGTCTGCAAGATCCTGCAGAGACCAGCCTTCAGCATCGACTTCAATCGTCCAGGCATCCACGATCTCACCGGTGTCAGGATCCCGCAGACTCATCGTGAAACTGCCGTTGGCATATGGGAAATCAAGAACCTGGTTCATGGGGATCGTCGTGTCCTCGAATGCGATCCCGGAGGTCACGGACGTGTATCCCGACAGTCCCTGCCCCTGCGAGTGCAATCTGTTGACCTGCCAGATCAGCTCTCGAGTGAAGGTCTCAAGGGACTCGATGGCTGGAATGATCGTCTCCGTCCGCTGATTCAGGAGGCCACCGATCGTTCCCTGGGAAACATCAAGCACCGAACCGTCAGCCTGCACTCTGACGGACGCTTCCGTCACCCCATGAGGCCCGGATTCGAATCGGGCTTCCACACCTCGGGCTTCCGTACCCAGCACGAGCGGGACCGACCCGACGAGGACATCCGCCATCCCGGAGTCCTGATGAATGACCTGAACATCCATGTACTGGGAAAGTTCCGTCAGGAGCATCTCCCGTTCATCCAGCAGGGTCGTATCGTCAGTCGCACCTTCCGCAACGATGCGTTCATTGAGTTCCGCAATCTGCGCGAGCAGAGTATTCACCTGATCGACTGCACCGGCAATCGAATTCGCCACCTCTTCACCGAGATCGTGATACTGGCCTCGAAGATCATTGATCTGACCTGTCAGCGCCACTCCGTGCTCGACGATCAATGACCGAAGCGAGGTTTCCGAAGGGGTATTGGCGAGATTCGAGAAGGCGTTCAGAAACTCGCTCAACGCCGAGGAGATGTCGGAATCTCCCAATTCGTTCTGCAGAGCCTCGATGGCACCGAGAAAACGCTGATCGACGGAAGCACCCGCTTCACGACTGATGGCATCGCGGAATCTGGCCTGGAGTGCCATGTCGATTTCACGACGGGCCGCACTGAAGGACACACCCTGACCGACACCCTCGAGTCCACGAAGTGCGGACAGATGGATGGTCCGCCTTGAGTATCCGGGCGTCACGGCATTGGCCATGTTGTTGCCGGCCACCCGCATCGCCAGCTGGGATGTCAACAAGGCCGAACGTCCGATTTCAAAGGCACCGTGAAGACTCATGTACGTGCTCCATGACCAGTAGGCGATTCAGGCAATTCCATCTCTCCAGACATCAACGTCTGATGTCCACGACGGCATGCAGGACCTCAGGCGATTCAATTCGCCCACGTCTCCCGTAGGTGGTGGTTCCGTTTGCCAGACTCGTATTGACCGCCTGGATGACGCCCCCCATGTGGCGACACAAGGTGGTTGCGGCCGCTCTCAGAATGGCACTTCGACGACCCGTCTCCTCCGCCAGTCCACGAAGACGATCGGCTGCATTTCGAAGTGAAGGCTGCAGCTGCTCAGGAAGATGACGACAGATGTCCGCGGTTCTCATCGGGGTATCGACGGACTTGCCGGGCATGAGCTGTCGTGTGATGTCCTTGGTCGTCAACATACGGTGTCGTTCCAGCTCGGAAAGTCGCCCGGCGATCACACGCTCCTCCTGGCAGATCTCCAGAAGTCGCGTCACGTTGGCAGATCGAACGGCCGCTTCTCCCTGTGCGATGTACTCGAGCAGCCTCTTGAAATCCGCCGTCTGTGCCTGCAGGATCTCGATCAGCCCGTTCACATGCTCGTTGAGTTGGTGATCACTCATGCAGTCAGCTCCACGGATCCCGATCTGGCCGTCAGGTGATTCGTCAAGGATTCAATGAGCCCGAAATTGGCGCTTGCGACGATTCGGTCCGAAAGATGTCGATGCAGCAGAGGCATGAACCGTTCTTCGACAGGACCCGGCGCGAATCGACCTTCCTGAAACGGCGACTTCGTCAACGAATTGAGAATGGGCTGGACCAGGGACGTGGCGACCAGCTGCTGCGCTGCTTCATGGATTCTCTCTTCCCGACTGCCCTCGGAAACCCGTCCGATGGTTGCGGCGAAACCCGGCACGCTCGCAGATGCAGGCATCGGATTCAGGCTGGTCATGGTCTGGACTGGCGAGGTCATCATTCGTGGATCACCTCGGCATGCAACGCCCCGCTGCGCTTGAGTTCGTAGATGATCTCAATCTGATCCGCCACTGGCACATTGAACTGTCTCAATGCCTCGAGCAACGTGTCCAGATGAGTGGTCGATGTTTCACTTCGTGGTGATTTCTCGGCGTTGATCGACAACCACGAGCTTTGCTGAATCGACGGTGCCAGTGCGGATGGCTGAGGTGACGGTGTCATCGTCGTGATCGTGAGACCCGCATGGGATATGGCGACCGGGCCGATCTCGACATCACTCGTCACGAGGATGGTTCCCGTTCGCTCGTTGATCACGATCCGGGCCTCGGTCTCGATCAACGATGGATCGACCGGAATGCTCATCAAGGCGGCAATGAATCTTGCCGGGACGGCCTGTTCAGCGGTGGGAACCGTGACCTGGATGCTGACGGCATTCTCGGCAATTGCCAGGCGATCGACTCCACTGAACTCCATCGTGGAATTCACGAGGTCGGACAGCCTGGCCGCCATCGGATACCCCGCATACTGTTCCTTGATCACCAGCTGCAATCTCCCGTTTGGATCGACCGGATTGCGGCGAATGTCCCGAATGACCTGGCCACCTCCACGAACTCGACCACTCGTCAGAGATGTGCCTTCGATCACGATCGGCCCACTGGCGAAGGCCATGATCGGAGGATTGTCCTTGTGAGGACGAGGCAAACGGAGTGGCGAGAAGACCAGTCGGCCACCGGACAGGCTCTCGGCATTGAAGAGGGTGTCGACGGAGACATCCAAACGGGTGCCGTCCATGGCACCTGCCGGTGGGATCTCCATCTGCACCAGAACAATGGCGAAGGCACCGGCCTTGGACAGCTCGTTGAGCCCCCCGACAGGATCGCCAAGATTGGCCAGAAGTTCGGCATAGGGCCTGACGGCCACGAAGGAATCCTTGGATGTATCGCCGGTTCCATCGAGGCCAACCACGATGCCAAGCCCCTGGAGGACCACTCGATCATGTCCCCGAAGTCTGACGAGATCCTGCAGAGAGGTCGCATCGGCAGTTTCTGCGCCAAGCGCAATGGATAACAGCAGACTCAACCACCAAGACCACCTTGAGAGACCACGCATCGTCGTTCTCCTCGAATCTGGCCCATCTGGACCGGGTACTGAGGCATAGGATGCAAATACCCTGCCAANCCACCTGCGGGTTGCAGAGCCCCCTTCCGGGCCCCCGACCCTCTTCGAGGAACGATCCAGTTGACATGGACGCGAATCACGATTCACCTGTACTCATGAAGCCACTGGGAACCAGCCTGCTGATCNTCCTCCTCGCCGGATGCACCGTCGATCACTCGACCGATGTACCGACAGCGCCCTCCAGGAATCCTGCCGCGACGGCACCTTCCACACCGCCTGCCTCCAAGCCACTGGCCCTCATGGATCGGGACGCCATCACGCTGATGGACATGAAGGATCGACTGCTTGAAGCATCCGGAGGCGAAGTCATCCGTGAGATGAGACTGGAGCAGGCCCTGAAAGATCGGCTGGGGGAACTGAAGATCCAACTGACGGATCCCGCCATCGAAGCAGAGGAGATCAGACTTCTGGCGGAACTGGATGACGACCCCGACGTTGCCCGCAGACTGCTGCAGATCCTGAAGAATGCCGAGGGACTCGGGACGCAGCGTTACAGGAGTCTGCTGTGGAGAAATGCGGCGTTGCGAGCGATCGTTCAGCAGGACATCCTTGTTGAAGCGGACGCCACGAGACTGGTCTGGCAGATCACTCACGGACCTCGTGTACGTGTGAGAGTCATCGTGATCCCCTCCTACTCGCGCGCGGTCGCTGTCGTCGAGGAACTCGACAATGGTGCGGATTTCTCCAGACTCGCTGTTGACTGGTCAATCGATGAAAGCCGTGATCGTGGCGGTCTTCTTGATCCCTTCAGCACGGTCGACCCTGCCTTCCCGACCGCCATGTGCCAGGCGATCGATGAACTCCGACCCGGCGAACACAGCAATCCGATTCTGCTTGGGGACCGTTACCTCGTAGCCCGGCTTGAAGAAAGTATTCCGGCAGACGGACAGGGCTATGAGAGTCTTGAACAGGAACTTCGAGAACAGGTCCGGCAATCACAGGAACGGCTGCTCATGCAGGAAGAAGCCTATCGCCTGAGAGATGAACCTGAACTCCTGCTCTTCGATCAAGCCCTTGAAGACTCGTTTCTCTCGACTGGACCGGAGCAGATTTCGCCGTGAGCTCGACGATGCCTCATGACCATCCCGAACATGACGTGCGTTCACATGGAACGGCATTGAGTCTTGACAAACTCACAAAGATCTTCGGACATGGGAAGCGCAGCCNTGCAGCGCTCGACGAATTGGATCTCAAGATCGATCGTGGAGAATGGATTGGGCTGCTCGGCCCCAACGGTTCAGGCAAATCCACGCTCTTGAACATCATTTCCGGGCAACTCGCAGCGACGTCAGGACGATGTGACGTTCTTGGCAAACCCGTTGAAAACCTCGATCGCGGCGCACTTGGTGTGGCTTTCCAGACGACTGCACTCGATCCAAGACTGACCATTCGGGAGAACCTGCTGGATCTCGCCCGTCTTCAGGGAATGAGTCACGAGGATTCGGTTGCAGGGCTCACNGAAGCACTCGCCCGTACCGAACTCACGGAACGCGCTGACGATCGAGTCGCAACGTTGTCCGGTGGACTTGCCAGACGCGCGGACCTGGCCAGAGCCATGTTGCATCATCCCGATCTGATTCTCCTGGATGAACCCACTGGTGGTCTGGATCCGATCGCCCGGCAGCGCTGCCTTGATCACCTCGCTGAAGTCCATCAGACTCAGAACCGGACCATCATCATGAGTACCCATCTGGTCGAAGAAGCGGCCCGGTCGGAGCGTGTCATCATGCTTCACGAAGGGCGCTGTGTTGCAGATGGTGCGCCCGAAGCGTTGTGTCGCGAGATTGGCGACTGGATCCTGAGAATCTACGAGACCGATTTCGAACCACCATCAGATGAAGGCTGGACCAGGCAGGGCAACGCCTGGACGTGTCCGGTCAGCGGCTCCGATGATCCTGTCGTTGAAGATCTGCTGTCACAGCAGATCGAATTGTCCGTACTGAAACCGACCTTGGCGGATGTATTCGTACGGAAAAGCGGTCAGTCACTCGGCCATCCGGAGGCGGTTCGATCATGATGCGCCGGAAACCGACCATCAGCACCTGTTCGTGGATCGTCTGGCGGCGTGAACTGATTCGATTCGTACGACAACCAGGACGCTGGATTGCGGCGATCGGCACCTCCGCCATCATCTGGGTCCTGCTTGGAAGTGGATTTGCCAGAAGCCTCACTCCCGAGATCTCACCGGATGAGACCATTCCATTTGCAGCGTGGCTGCTGCCCGGAATGATGACGCTGGTGGCTGTCTTTTCCGCCATCTTCAGCAGCCTTTCCACGATCGAGGATCGACAGTCCGGTTGGCTTCAGGCCGTTCTCGTATCACCGGTTCCCCGGCTCTCCATCGCGATGGGACGAACACTGGGCAGTGGTACGGTCGCCTTCATTCAGGCCGGGATTCTGCTTGCAGCCATTCCACTGGTCGGACTCTCACCAGGTGTGGCTGGCGTTCTACTTGGAATGTTCGCGTTGGCCATGACCAGCCTGGCCATGGCCGCCATGGGACTGGCCTTCGCCTGGCGTTGCACCAGCTCCGCATCGTTTCACAGCATCATGAATCTCGTGTTCATGCCGATGTGGCTTCTTTCGGGTTCGGTGTTTCCAGTCCAGGGCGCCGCTCGTTGGCTTGAAATCGTCGCCTGGTGCAATCCCCTGACCTGGTGCACGACCGCGATACGGACCTCGCTCACGGGGACACCGGATTGGGGCATGATTGGACTCTCGATCGTCGTCGCGGTGATTGGCATCGGCGCTGCCAACGCCGTGGTCTCCAGACGCTGAGCTTCGTCAGGTCCTCAACCATCCAAATCGTGCCATTCCGAGAGGCAACAGGATCACCAGCGGCAGGAACACTCCAAGCAGTGGAGACAGTCCCGGAAGTGGAACGAGCATGGCTGCCGCAACCACCACGTAAAGAGGCAGCACCACCGCCGCACAGGTCACGGTCCTCTGAACCAGACCCACGGGCAGCCGATCCAGGAAGAACGGCAAGGCGACAAGCAGCATGAGGATGTTCACGATCACGGCAACGAATCGACTCCACAGGCTGCGACGCAATGCCGAAGATTCACGTGTCTCCGGTCCATCCAACAAGTCGATGATCTGAACCGTCGAGAGCATGCCCGCCAACGCACCATGTCTTCTCATCAGAAGAATCCGAGGAGAGAGATCCGTCTCCACGAAGACCTCCTGGGTCGGACGACCGGCTCGGGCGACTGCACTGTCCTCCCGNTCGAGCGTGGTGGCGACACCATTGACAAGCACCCATCCTTCACGATCGGAATCCCATGAGGCGGAATCCGCGCGGATCCGTCGAACAGCCAGTCCCGTCGGACTGCGTTCGATGAAATTGGGCTGCGTCAACTCATCCGTATCGGGATGGAATGCGCCTGCCTGCAGGAGTCGACGACTGGAGTCGACGGTGATGGGTACGGGAAATGAACGAAGGCCAGGTTGAGACGCCTGGGAGTGGGTCCGAAGCAGCAGAGGCGCGACTCTGGGCAGGACCAGTTCCTGGTTGAGAAGCTGGATGAAGCCGAGTCCGGCGGTTACCAGAATCAGCGGCAGCGCCACGCGTTGAAGATTCCATCCACTGGCAAGGAGTGCCACAAGCTCGCGATGTCGACTCATCTGGGAAACCGTGAAGGCCATCGCCCCGATGGCGAGCAGACCCCACAGCCATGCATAGAACTGGAAGATCTGCGGCAGGTGGTATCCCAACGCCATTCCACCTGACGTGAGGATGTGTCGAATTGTCCCGGCATCCTCGGGAAGCGTCTCCTTCGCAATGGCGGAGAACGCTTCAAGATTGAGAATGATGTCGATCACCACGGCAAAGAGATACAGCAACAGGAACAGCAAGCCGAAATTGGCGAGCATCCTGAAAGCGATATGACGATCGATTCTGGTCATGGCTCAGTTCCTGCTGACACGCTGAAAGACGAACAGGATGAGAACGAGCAGAATCACGTTTCCTGACCAGGCGACCATCGTTCCGGTCATCAGATCACCGTTGCGGATCATGCCGGTTCCACTGGCGATCAGAATCAGATCAAGCAATGCAGGCAGGAAGGCCCAGACATACACCCCCAACGGTGGCATGCTTCGCATCTGAACAGCCAGGATGGCCCCAAGCAACAGAAGCAGACAGGCCGTCACCGACAGCGTGCTTCTCCTGACGACCTGAGCATCGATGCGCCCCATCAGCCCCTCGATCCTGAGATCCACGAATCGAACGGCATGCTCCACTGCGGGTGACGTTGCTCGCAGGGGTTCAGCAGCCTCGAAGACCTCTCCCAAGGGCGTATTGAGTGGATACTGGGGCGTCGCCCCTGCGGCATCAAGACCGGTGATGTTCAGTTTCTCGCGACGATTCGGTCGCAGCGGCGCATCAAGCGATTCGACATCAAGCCCCACAAGCTGCAGAGAGAATCGTTCGCCGGAAGGTCCGAGGATCCGCTGTCTTGAAAGTACGGCACTGTCCGCTGTGAACTTGCGACTGGGGACATCCTCGACGAACTCGGTAATGACGACAGGGCCCCCGTCCGTATTCACCAGNACACCGTCCTGCACGGAATCCGCCTCGATCTCATAGATCCGCTTGGTGGGACCGGTCTTCGGAATCGACAACCTGCCATCTCTGAGAATCTGATCGTTCAGTTGACTGGAGACCAGATGATCATTCAGGGTCTTCACAAGCAGAATGCCGACTTCCTGAACCTGCATCGACCGTTCGGGATGTGCTCTGGCGTCCGCCAGTTCCCATCGNGTGAGATGCTCGGGATCGCTTCGATCAGGACGCGGGACCGGAATCGCGTGAGTGGGCTCGATTCGAGGGGACCCCCGCAGACTGTTGGAGGAGGCGTCCCATGAAACGGTGTCCGACAAGGCGATCTTGATCAGGGAAAGCTGATCCATGTTGTAGATGTCGATGACGGCGCCAGCTGCCGTGACATCACTTTCGGGCAATCCGTCTTCATCGAGCTGGGATGCAACGACCCGTCTGAGCAGAATCCGTTCGTCCGCATCCGTCGTCGGGTTCTGGATCGACTCGAACTCCTCGGCATAGATCTGAAGTTCGCTGAATTCGAATGGTACCCCTCGTTCGATGGAGGTTGAAATCAGCTGCTTCACGTCCCCGGTCAAGGTCGCCGACATCAACCCGAAGAAACGGGGAATGATGGTCTGCGTCAGAATCACCATGATGATCATGAGAACGATTCCCAGACCGATGATCGGCGCGAAGATGGCCCTGTAGCTCATTCCACTNGTGGACATCGAGAGGATTTCATTCTCGGAAGCCAGGCGATGGAGCGTGAGTGTTGCAGCAAATCCGGCCGCAAAGGGAAGGGCATATTGCAGCATGGGGATCATGGCCAGCCCGACATACTTGAGCACCTGGCCCGTGGTCAGCACGCTGTCGCCAGCCAGTGGCTTGATCACCGCCCCGAAGGCAATGATGGTCACGAGGATCGCTGTCGTCAGGATCACCTGCCGAAGCAATTCACCGAGGATGTAACGGTAGAGCCGCCACGGCATCGTGACATTATCGCCCGTTGACCCCCTGGAGATCCAACCATGGCCCGATCACCCCCCGTGAAGGCCTTCTGAGGGCCCCTTGGTCCGTTTGTGAGGGCTGTTCAGGTTGTGGCCCCCAAGATGCAATCCGAGATCACGGTTTGGTCGCAGGGGCTTTCAGACCGGCCTGTCACTGACCGAGAAGGACGCAGGGGACCGTGCATCCAGATGCCCCGAAGGAGCCAGAATTGACCGAAAACCGCCGCCAGACCGAATTGAGGAGCCCAGGACGGTGCCGAGGTCGGAATCGAAGAGGGCTGACCCTCTTCGAGGCCCTCATCGCCATCGGGCTGTTGGCTGCAACGGTCACCGCGGTGATGTCCGCTCTGGCTTCCGGGCGTCAACATTCCGACATCGCCCGCAAATCACTCTCCGCGGGACTGGCCGTTGAAATGCTGATGGCCAGGGTGACGGCGATGGCCCATACCTCCGACGGGTGGTCCCAACTGCCCGACTGGTCCGGGTATTCGGAGCCCCCGGGCATGATCGAAGCAGGATCCGGCCTCCTTCTCCCGGAGGCCTATCAGGCATTGACCCTGAGCGTCGAACTGGCCGAAGCGCGTCACGACATTCCCACGCTCGCCGTTCGAATCGATGGACGAAACGTTCGTGTCATCGCTCGTGATTCAGTCGGCAAGACACTCGCTGAAGTTGTTCGCTTTCTACCGGAGCCACAGACACCATGAAAACCAGTGCAAACGGTTCCAGAGCTCGGGGCATGACCCTGATCGAAACCATACTGGCCATGACGATCACGGCCATGGTCGGTGCTTCCATTACGACGATGATGGCCGCGGTGACCGACGAGGTGTCCTCCAATCAGGAAACTCGAAGCAGCCTGATCCGGTCTGGACTCGCNCAGTCGAGGCTGTCCTCGTACATCGCAAGATCACACTGCGTACTCGACATGACTGAAGATTCGATCACGCTCTGGCTGGAAGACAGTCGCGATGGTGGAAGCGTGCATGCAAGTGAAGTCCGTTGGATCCATCTTGATCAGGATGGAACACTTCAAGTTCATTTCATCTGCTTTCCGACGGACTGGTCGGAATCCGCCCGACTGCTTTCAGACACGGAATACTTGAATGCCGCGGGCACGAACTGGAATGCCGTCCGGACGTCCTTTGACAACCGAGGACTCATCTGCAGGCTCCCGATCATCGAAGGGATCGATCAGCTGGAACTCTCCGGAAACGCCCTGAATCCGTTTGATGTCACACTCGTGGAGACCGCGATGATCATCTCCATCGAGGGCCGGAACGAGAAGACATTCACGGCTGAGTCTCTCAGGGTTCATCAACACCCCGATGAGGAGCACTGATCGGTGAACACCTTGAAGTCCATCAGGAAGCCACGGCAGGCAGGCAGACCACGCAGAGCGGTCGCACTGCTCCTTGTCCTGGTCACGATGGGGACGGCGACGACGCTGACACTGGGCTGGCTCGCCAGTCAGGACAATGCCATTCCCGTCAGTCGCAATGTCGCCCGGACTGCGCAGGCCAGAGCCGTCGCATCCAGCGGGCTGGAACTGGCGGTCGCGATCATGCAGACCGATACCCCATGGCGAACGAGTCATGACGGCGGTCTGCTTCTTGAGAATCATCCGATTGGCCAGGGACATGTGGATGTGCTCATCACCGATGTCGCGACCGAACAACCCCCCGCCGCCGGAGCAGACACGATCCATGTGAGTGTGACTGCACGAGTCGAGAATCTGGTCCAGAAGGTGGAGGCCATCGCCTCCGTCAGCAGCACGGAGGAAACNGACAGCAGTGATCTCAGTGGTTTCGCGGTCTGGGTCAACAGTGGCATGCGACTGCAAGGACGTTCCATGATCGGCCGCTGGGAATCAGCACCCATGACCTCGCTTGGTCGCAGGGTCTTCATCGGAACGGATTCCGTCGATCCCAGAAGCATCGACATCGGGCCACGAGTGACGACTGTGGACTGGACCCTGGTCCATGATGAAGACGCATCGCATTCCCTGATCCGGAATGAGAGCGAAATGCGGATCCGGCGTCGCTCCGCAACCGGTACGTTCGGCCCCGAACCGACCGCAGCCGTTCTGCCGTCATCCACAGGTACCGCGAACCGGGCGGGTTCATTCAACCCAAGACTCGAAGACTGGGAAGAACATCCTGCGAGCCTTCGACTGACAACCGGTTCAACCGTGGATCTTCCACAGGACAGCTCGATCGTCCTCGATGCACTTGAGCTGGAAAATGGAACAACGCTGAGGATCACGGGAAACACCAGCTTGACGGTTCGAAATGTGCTCGAGATCGACAACGCCAGCATCATGCTCGCACCCGGCGCTCGCCTCAATCTGATCTGTGGCGGGGAAATGACGCTTCGGAATGCCTATCTGGGAGATGAACAGAGCGAGGCTCCGGACGCCCGGACGACGCCCAGCTGGTACGACGCTTCCCGATTGGTTATCGCCTCAGCAGAAACCGCGAAGACTTCCGAACCGTGGCAGATCGGCGGGTCCAGCCTGGTCAAGGCGGTCGTCGAGGCTCCGGACGCTCGACTGGTGATTCGTGATGATGCCACGCTGGCTGGAAGACTGGCTGTTGATCATCTCAGAACCCGTCACAACGCAAGGATTCTCTACGACCACGGACTGGACAGCGGTTCGGGAGCCACCAAACTCACCGCCGAGAAGATGGATCTTCGATCTCGGATCAATCACAAGCTTGCCCAGCGTTTCCAGCGATGGGCACGTGATCTCGGCATCTTCCAGGAAGCGCCCGCAACGACTTCCCCCCCATCATCCACCAGCCGCTACGGCATCGCTGCTGATGCGGACTGGTCCAGCGATCCCAGTACGCGGGAAGTGGACGTCGATGTCCAACTGCTCATTCATGGTGGTGACACCCAAACCTGGGAAGACGCTGCCAGCACGTTGCAAGCGAGCGCCAACCCATGAACCATCTGCTCCTGACATCACGGGNTGGATCCATTCGTCNAGGACGACGCGGTTTCACCATGATCGAAATGATCATGGTCGTGATGCTGATCGGTCTCATGACGCTCTTCGCCGTACCGATGATTCGAGATGGAAAACCTGGAAACGTCCACGCTGCGGCAGTCATCCTCCGATCGGACATCGAACGGGCCCAGGTCATGGCTCTGGCCCATCCGGACCAGCGGATCGGCATTCATTTCGATGATGATGGTGGTGGTTGGCAACTGGTGGATGCGGATGCACCCACAGACCCCCTGCTCGATGAGATCAACGGAAATCCAATCGCGATCAGGCTCGGCCATGGAAGAGGCCAGGTCGCCCACGGCGTTCTCGTGGATCACTCCAGCCTGACTGGCAATGTCCTCGTCTTCGACGCTCTGGGAGGCCTTGAAACCCCTGGACCCGCCAGGCAACTGACCTTGCGCAACGAGTCCCATGAGACCATCCTGAAGATCAGTTCTTCGACCGGCTGGATCACCATCGACAGGGTCGAACACTGATTCAACGGCCGGAACGGTNCGACAGCGAATCCGTGCGTTCCGTATTACCATGGACTCCAGTCCTGCAGACTGGAAATCACCATGCCAATTGCATTCGTCAGAAACGTCAGCGAGTCCATCAACCAGTGCGAACTCACGCACATGGAGCATGAGGCGATCGATCTCACGAACGCCCGGGCCCAGCACGCCAAGTATGTCGAAGCGCTGAGACATCTGGGATGCGAGATCCATGAGTTCCCAAGACTGGATCATCAGCCTGATGCCGTATTCGTGGAAGACACGGCTGTGGTCGTTCCAGAACTTGCGGTCCTGACGAATCCCGGTGCCGAAAGCCGTCGTGGTGAGATCGAATCCGTGGGAGAGACGCTTGCCGCATACCGTCCAGTCGTGCGACTGGGCGATTCGGGCACACTCGAAGGTGGGGATGTCCTGAGAATAGACAAGAAGGTCCATGTCGGATGTGCAACCCGCACGGATGAACAGGGCATACTCGAATTGCGATCACATCTCGAGCCTCTGGGCTACGACGTGATTATGATTCGACACGGCGAAGCATTGCATCTCAAGACTGCATGCACCTATCTGGGCGAAGGCGTTCTGCTGCTCAACAGGGAGTGGGTCGATATCGAAGACTTCGACGATCTTGAACCACTTGAATGCCACCCGGAAGAACCGTTCGCCTGCAATGCCATCCGGATCGGTGACTCCGTTCTCTTTCCGGAGGAGTTCGTCCGGACACGCGAACGAATCGAATCCCGTGGCTTCAAGGTGCATCCCGTTCCAGCCTCCGAGCTGGCCAAGGCCGAAGGCGGCCTGACCTGTTCAAGCATCATCATCGATTGACTCTTCAAGTCGCACACCGCACTGTCATCGGATNCACCGCTTGCNCGATGAACGCATGATCCGATTCGTACGGGTTTCACCTAGAGCACTTCAAATCGACCACTCTGCATGTCGTAGACGCCACCGATGATCCTGAGATCACCGGACTCGACGGCAGCATCGATGATCGAAGACGTGGTCCTGATCCGCTCCATGCCGTTCCGGACATTGCATCGAATCGCCTCCGAGAGGGCTTCCTCGCCGAACTCGCCACCCGCCTGACTGGCGGCAGGACGAATCTGTGATATCAGCGAGGGCAGAGAGCCCGGGAGCGAATCGATGTCATTGAAATTCTTGAGCGCCTCCGAGACGGCACCGCAGTTGCTGTGACCCATGACGACAATCAACGGAGTCTTCAACACGGCAACGGAGTACTCCATGCTGGCAACAAGCTCAGTCGTCGGAACATTGCCGGCGACTGCACAGACAAAGAGATCACCATGGCCCTGATCGAAGATGATTTCTGGGGACGTCCTGGAATCGGAACAGCGAATGATCGTCGCAAACGGCTTCTGGAATCCGATCAGCTGGCCGCGAGTCGCCATGTGATCGTGCGAGATCGTGTTGCCATCGACATACCGCTTGTTGCCGGCCATGAGCATGTCGATGGCCTGATCAGGAGACGGAATGTCATTACGAACCTGTGTTCTTGATTGCATCTCAAGGTCTATGATATTCGAATGGCGAGGCGGGCATGCCGATTGCGTTCACCAGGTCAGCCTCAGTGGGATCAGGTGCCCACGAATACCGCAACAACGTGGTTTCCCTGCAATCGAGCGGCAAGTCGATCGTCACGACATCATTGGATGTGATTCTGGCGGCGATCGGGATCATGTCTCCCTCCGGACCCCGGATCTGGAATCCGGAAACTGGCTCGCTGCCACCAGTTGATGTCGATTTCGAACCTCGACGTGCGAGGCTCGAACCAAATGTATTGAACTCGATCTGGATACGATCGGTGGACCAGATCGCTCGCCGTGGCAATGGACCACCCTTCTCGACGCCCTCGACTTCATAGACGTCCACAAGGGCCCAGCGTCCAAGTCGATCTCCAACATCATGTTTGTTCCCAGGATGGATATCACCTGAATCGCCAATATCGGTTGTGATGATCAAACCGGTGTTCGGAACAGACTCATGAGTCAGTCGCTGAGCCTCACGCAACCTCGGATAGTCCCAGGTGCCTTCACCATGATCCCAGTTGGGAAGCTGCACGATGAGGAACGGAAGATCAGCATCTGCCAGGGCGTCCCGCCAACTCTGGATCAGCAGCGGGAGCAGCAGATGGTATTCGTCTGCACGCCCCCCCAATGCATTGTTTTCTCCCTGATACCACGCGACTCCTGCAAATGGAACATCCCTCACGGGATGGAACATCCCGTGGTAGAGATGGCTGGGCTTGTGCTGATCAGCCAGATTCTGGACTTCAGCAGCGACCTTCATTTTCGCATCACCCGCGAGCATGATGCGATCCTCCGAGTCATCAAGTGGATGAACAAACAGAGACTGACCATCTCCATGGAGTCCACCAGGACCCGCACCATCCGTCACGCGTACTGCGATCATGGCTGGCCCGGGACTGACGAGATCCGCCGGAACCTCATAGCGACGAGGCTGCTGCCACCCGCGTGTCCGACCGATCTCCGATCCATTGAAATAGGTCACATCATCATCATCGATCATGCCCAGCGAAAGCCTCAGCGTACGTCCACTCCAGTGTTTGGGAATGTCGAATGGAATCCGGAACCAGAAGACGCCATCAACCTGATCATCGACTCCAAAGGCACGCGTGTGACCCGGAATGGAGCCTTCCAACCAGCCGGAGTCGTCCATGTGAATCCGGACAAACTGATCGCGATCCATCTGGCGTTCCTGCTCAAGCGCCTGGAACTGGGCCTGCACCCGTCGGCCGGGAGAGACCCAGGAAAGTCGCTCCGGATCGATCCAGGCCTCCACTGAACTGCCCCCCCAGCTCGAATTCACCAGACCGATTGGAACACCGAGTTGATCGGACAGGGTTCGACCCATGTGATAGGCAGTCGCCGAGAAATCACCGACAGACTCAGGAGAACAGACAACCCATTCGCCCATGAGATCTTCTGCAGGCGCATTCACGGACGTCAACTGAACCGTGAACATGCGAATCGTGGGACGTTCAGCATCGGTGAGGAACTCTTGATATCGATCACAGCTGTGAACACGCCATTGCATGTTGGATTGCCCTGAACAGAACCAGACTTCTCCAACCAGAACATCATCGAGCGTGATGCGATCCTCCTGAGATTCAATGACGATCTTGGTGGGACGTGAACTGGCCGCCATTTCAGGCAAGCTGGCATGCCATCTGCCGTCCGCATTCGATGTGCACATGATCGCGGGTTGTCCGGAGAGCATGATCGAGACCTCGGATCCCGGATCAGCCCATCCCCAGATGGGATTGACGACTCCTTGCTGGAGCACCATGTGATCTGAAAAGATCCGTGCAACGGACAAGTCGGCATGAGCCGATCCACAGACTCCGAACTGCATAACGAGTACAAAGCTGATCAACAGGCNTGGTTTCATGACATCCTCATCCGAAAGCATCAGATTCCACGGATTCACCACAAGGAGAAACCGGAATTCATCGCACAGCATATCCAATCCGCCAAGAAGACAGTTCGACCATTCGACGATGAAAAGCCCCATTGCTTTTCATTGCAATGGGGCTTCTGGAGAAGAAATAAAAGACGCTTATCTCGCGATGGCCGTCAACGGGTCCTGAAAACCCTCCATCTGATCATCCGGCCTCGCAGGTTCAGGAGTCACACTCGCCATACACACCGATCAGAATAAGAACGTCATTGACGTTGATGAATGAATTTCCATCAAGGTCATACTCGGTGTTGAGCGAACCATAGACATTGATCAAGGCCAGCAGATCATCAACATCGACGGCGTTGTTTTGATTGAAATCTCCTGCACAGGTCTCGAGGTCATACTCGATGACGATTCGAACACCTTCACTCCCAAGACTCCGGAGATCACAACCCTGACCGCTGGAGCCGATCTGATTGACCATGCTCAGATACCCTCCGCTCAAGGCTTCGTCCATGACCGCCTCATCGAGAGACCACGAGAAGGTGGATGCGTTGTAGGTCTGCTCCGAGTACTGCTGATCCGGGTTGCTGCGAATCTGTTGGCAATAGCTCGAACTGAGAATCTGGGTACCGGCATCAATCCAGAGATAGACACTCCATGCATCGCATGGATTCGGATGATTCCAATGAATACGAGCTGATGTCATGACAGCGGTCTCAGGCAAGGCGTCTTGAAGATCCCAACGCCAGGCACCTCGCTCACGATCATTCCAACAGCCGTAATGGGGATCACTGAAGCACCCCGTCAGCGCAAACGTCGCAGAACTACTGTTTGTATAGGCGTATGGACTGCAGCAGGATCCATCATCAATCAATCCTGACTGGACAGGATAGACCACGATGCTGTCTGCATTGACCGTTCCACAGAAATGAAACAGAACGATCAGAATGCAGCCAATACCACATTTCGAATGAATCGTAGCCATCATTCACACTCTCCATACGCACTGAGAAGAATCAGCACATCGTTGACATTGATCAATGCATTGCCATCGAGATCATACTCGGTGTTGAGCGAACCATAGACATTGATCAAGGCCAGCAGATCATCAACATCCACAATGTCGTTTTGATTGAAATCTCCTGCACAGGTCTCGAGGTCATACTCCACAAGAAGCACTGCAGTTGGTTCCAGATACGCCATGGAGCCCCAATACTCGCCAAATGACATGCTCATCACCAACCAATCCGTATCGCCCTGGGCCTCGATGATGTCGCTTGTTGCCAGGTCGTATTCCATGGCCTCAAGTTGCCCGGGTTGCTCGAAGAGCTCGCCGGAACCGTACAGGTCATTCCCATCCTGAATCGTGAAGACTCCCGTTCCACGCTTCATTCCGAGCCTGAACGTGTTGCCTTGCTGACCATACAAATCATCACCCAAGAGACGCACCTTCAGAGCGGTGATGACCGCTTCCTCGGGAATGTCCGACAAGTCGAATCGCCACATCGAGATCTTCTTGCCACTGTAGGTGTAGTCACCCGTATTCAGGCTGCACCAGCCACCCTGCATCATCGGCGGATTGGTGTACCAGTAGTTGTTGGCACACTGAAAACCCCCACTCCACCAGAGTTGTACAGCCTGCGTGTCCTCGATCTCGATCATCTGTGATTCCGCACGACTGTGAAGGTTCACCATCGCCAGGATCATCAAACTCATTGCCATGTGAAGTTTCATCAACAGCCTCCGAAGTAGGACAACATGGCGAGGAGATCGTTGACATCCACGTCACCATCCGAATCAAGATCTCCGTCCAACGAGTCTCCTGAAGCACCGTAATTCTGAAGAAGTGAAAGGATGTCATCGACATCCGCATCGTTGTCTCCATCCAGGTCACCTGGACAGTCGACACAACTCATGTCTTCACATGTGGAATCCTCGCCAAGAAAATCGAATCCGGCATTCTCGCAAGTCGACTGGGTGGTCTCCACACAGGTGCCTGAAGCCATGCAGCAGGCACCATTGATCGATGGCACATCAAGAACAACATTCAGCCGCGCTGCATTTGGACCTGTGTTGTGAACGTCCACACCACCACTGTTGGAGACATACGCATAGATGGTCAACATGCCGTCTTCACGAGCCGATTCAACCACCGAAGCAGGCAGCGCGAAGGTGAAGTTGCCACCCCAGAAGTAACCGTTGTACTGCCATTCCGGAGAATTGATGACCGAGAACGCGGTGGCATTCGTCAGACTGCCACTCGTCCCTTCGATGCCAAGGGTCGTATCACCGCCCATGTCGCTGAATTCAGTCATTCCCCGGAACGAACAGGACTGAATCGTGGCATCTTCTGGAATGGAAGACAGATCAAAGTGCCAGAAGGCACCTCTTCTGGAACCCATGCATGAACCAGCGTAAGAAGAGCACTTCTGGGAGTAGGTGAACTCACCATTCCACCACGAAAGCGAACTGTATGTACAGCAATTCGTCGCGCTCATACTGGCCGTCTGCGACCAAGGGATCTCAATGGTCTCGACAGCACCCTCTGCGGATACTCCGCAGAGGAACACCAAAGACATCATCCAAATCATCAGATGCTTCATGGACAATCTCCAAAAGCATCAAGTATTAAAAGTAAATCGTTGACACCGACATAGTCGTCGCCATCAAGGTCGTACTGACTCCCGGATGATCCGTAGACACCGAGCAAGTCAAGTAGGTCGTCGACTTCGACCTGACCGTTGCCGTCAAAATCTCCAACACAGCCCTCCTCGACCAGCATGACCAAACGAGCACCGTTGGCACCGCTGTTGGTCAGGGTCATGGCCAGATCATTACTCGTCGTGGCCACGACCATCAGATAGTCGCTCTGTTGCGATTCATAGATGGAAGATGGAATCACGAATGAGTAGTTAAACGATGAAGGCCAGTTGATGGACAGACTCGCATTGGGGTAGTTCAACGTGTCATAGATGGTGGTGGGATTCAGAAAGGCCGAGTCGACCCATTGCATGGAGATCGTTCCGGATCCCATTGATCCCGTTCGATTTCCGGCGAATGTCATGTAGGTGATATTGGATCCCTGTGGCAGGTCAGAAAGCTTGTAGATCCAGGCCGCCATATGCCGCTCATTGCCGCAATAACCGCCCTGTGAAAAGCAGTTTCGGATGGATATGGAAGACAGATTCATCTCAACCGAACTGGTGCCACAACAACATCCCCAGTTGTCACATGGTGATGTTCGAGCTGAAGACAATGGCATCATGGACATCACTTCAGCACGTGCGGTCGGGATCAATGCCATGCTGATGACAACAAGAATCGAACTCAAGATGCCTTTTTGATACTGAAGACTGCTCATGGACAATCTCCAAAGGCATCAAGAAGCTGAAGCAGGTCGTTGACGCCAACATAGTTGTCACCATCAAGGTCATAGTCCGAGCCGGTAGACCCGTAGGCACCCAGGAGCGCGAGCACATCCGAGACATCCACTGATCCGTTGGAGTCGAAATCACTGGGACAGGCCACCTCGCTGAGGAAGACCAGACGAGCCCGATTCGTTCCGGTATTCGTCAGATTCATGGTGTAGGTACTGCTGAAGCTGGCTGCAACCATGAGATAACCCCCACTGTCCGCCGCATAGATCGATTCGGGCACACTGAAGGAATAGGTCGAGGCACCATTCCAACTGACCGGCCCGTAATGATCCGGGTCATTCATGGCATCGAGAATGTTGGCCTGACTCATGCTGTCCGTGGGCATCCACTTGTAATAGACGTATCCGGTTCCCCATGAACCCGAACGTCCACCAGTAAACCGCATGTAGGTGATTTCAGAATCTTCAACCATTTCCGGAATCTGAAATATCCACGCGCCCTTATGAGCATCACCCATGCAATAGCCACCTTGATAGGTACACGTCTTGACATCAATGGTGCCTGGATTCATCGTCAGGCTGCCACCGGTACCGCAACAACATCCCCAACAACTGTCAGGCGAGGTTCTTGCTGACTCGATGGGGTGGACAACATGCGTCTCGGCCTGTACCCCAGACAGACCACATCCAACAAATGCCAGAGCAACAAGCCAATGTCTCATCGTCATGCTCCCTTTGATTGTCGACGCCATCAGTCAACACATGGACCCTGGCAGGAACTGCCTTTCAGGTTCATTGAGCTGCTGGACTGATGACCCCCCTGTTCGCTGTCCGACGGATCCACCATGGATGCCGCCTCATCTTGGTCCGCATGTGCGGACGGAACGATCGCGCCTGGATCCACTGAAGTGACTCGTCCTGGAGTCGATCTCCCGGGAATGCTTCCCGAAAGCGTGCTTCACCAAGCTGACCTTATAGTGACACGCGACTACCCAGGGTGTCAAGACAGCATCGGGCAATTGAAGACCATTGACGGAAAACAGGCTTTTTTGATGCGATCAACTGCCCCATCACCGGATGCAGGACCTCAAGAGACGTATCGATATCGCTAGTGCGACTCGGAATGAGACTTTGGTCGCTTGACGTTCTTGGCCAGACCGAGCTTCTCAAGCAACCGGATTTCCCACCAGGTCACGTCCATCTCCCACCAGCGATGCTGGTTGGAGGCGCTCGACGGATCATGATGATGATTGTTGTGCCAACCTTCCCCGACAGTCAGCAGCGCCACCAGCCAGTTGTTTCTGCTTTCATCCGTGGTCTTGTAGTTGGAATAACCGAACATGTGTGAAAGAGAGTTGACTGACCATGTGATGTGCCAGACCACGACGGTACGGACAAGGACACCCCAGACGAACAGGCTCAATCCAAACTGAACACCCGCCATCACGGCACCATCAACGGCCCAGCCGATGAAGAAGCCCACGAGGAAGAACAGAATCGCATGGGCGACATAGAGCCAGACCCAGAGATATCCCTTTTCGAGCCTCATGTAGAACGGATCACGAAGAACGTCGCCTGCGAACTGTCGATAGGTATCGATGTTGTGGGTGGCCTTGTTGCGGATGAGAAGCCAGCCGATATGGCCCCAGATGAAGGTCACCAGCGGACTATGGGGATCGTCCTGTTCATCCGAATGCTTATGGTGATACCGATGGATCGCAACCCACTTGGCCGGCGTGTCCTCCATGCAGCACAGGGCAATGATCACGAAGGAACGCTCAAGCCACTTGGGCAGCTTGGCGCTGTTGTGCGTCAGGATCCTGTGATAGCACAGATTGATTCCCTGGCCGAAGACATGAATACCGAGGATCATCACGATCAGGCCGGTCCAGCTGAACAGCCATGGAATGACGGCTGCCAGGGCCAGGATATGGATCAACGAGATGGCGATGGCATAGGGCCACACGACCTGGCCACGGATGATCGTGTCGGGGAGCGCCAGGCGGGGCGACTCGGCCTTTGGGGTCTCTAATGCGTCTGCAGAATGCGGGGGAGTCGCCATGAAGTCCTTTCCGGATGACAAGTTGCCCCAATCAGCATCCGTGCCCGGTAAGGGTATCTGGCCGGGTTCTTTGAGGCAAATCAAACCGGCCGAACCCCCTTTCCAGAAAACGTTTTCCTGATGAGATCGCTTAGGATGACAACGCCAACACGGGGGACCCCATCCACATGACTCCAGTCAAGATTCCATGCCTGTGGATGCGAGGCGGGACCTCCAAGGGGGCCTACTTCCTGGCAGAAGACCTGCCCACGAACCAGGCCCTTCGTGATCAAGCCCTGCTTCAGGTCATGGGATCACCGGATCCAAGACAGATCGACGGCCTGGGTGGCGGCGACACCCTGAGCAGCAAGGTCGCCATCGTGTCCAGATCCACTCGGGATGACTCTGACCTGGATTACCTCTTCGCACAGGTTGCCGTCGATCAACCCATCGTGGACACCTCGGCAAACTGCGGCAATATTCTCTCAGGGGTGGCTCCATTCGCCATCCTCAGGAATCTCATCGAGACATCCGATCCTGAAACCATTGTTCGCATCTACAACGTCAATACAAGCAGTCGAATTCATGCCACTGTCCAGACCTCTGGAGGCCAACCACAGTTTGCCGGTGAGGCCGCCATCGATGGTGTTCCGGGGACTGCTGCTCCGATCCAGCTCGACTTCCAGGATGTGCTTGGCCCCCTCACCGGACACGTCCTTCCGACTGGCAACACAACGGACATGTTCGAGGGTGTCAAGGTGACCTGTGTCGACAGTGCCAATCCGGTGGTCCTGATGCATGCCGAGGATGTCGGAGAGTCGGGACACGAATCACCGGAAACCCTCGATGCGGATCATCCACTGCTTGTGAAGATCGAAGCCATTCGGAAGGCAGCCTCGCTCAAGATGGGACTTGGGGATGCGACGGATCGAGTCATCCCGAAGGTGGCTCTGCTGTCTCCGGCTGTCGATGGCGGAAGCATCTGTTCACGGTATTTCACTCCGGCACACTGCCATGCCGCCCATGCCATCACTGGGGCGATTGCCGTTGCCGTCGCCACTACGATCGAAGGCTCCGTTGCCGCAGACCTGGAAGTCGATGAACAGCATGGCTCCAGAACGGTCCGCATCGAACATCCCAGTGGTCATGTCGATGTGATCCTGACGCTGCAGGACGATGGCCAGGTGAAGAGTGCCGGGATCATTCGAACGGCTCGCCCGATCATGGATGGCGTCGTGGAGATTCGAGACTCGTCTGCATGATCGACTCGCAGCAACTCGACATCACCGCTCAGGACCGGCGTTTCTACTGGTTCTGGATCCTGCCGATCCAGACCATGCTCATGACCGCCTACATCGTGCCGATGTACGGCTTCAATGCCTACATCGAACCGATCAATGAGATCTTCAATCCAGCCAGAGCACTGGACGGCTGGCCCGGCGCGATCTCCGGCGGCCTTGTGTTCCTGGGAACGACGCTCGGTGCGGTCCTCGAACGACTCCTTGGGAAACTCTCCCACTCTGCCCGCATCCAACTGCTTCTCTCGAACATCCTGATCGCTGTGACCCTGGTGATCTTCGCCGTTGCCTGCTGGTACGAATCCATATGGCTGCTCATGACGGGAGGTTCATTCCTGATGGGCATCGGCATGGGATGCAATTTCTCGTTTTCGGCCAAATTGCTTCTGAGTTGGGGACGTCATATGGGCCATCTTGGATTGCAGTCCGGTGTCTTCGGACTGCTCTTCGGTGTCTGGGGTGCGATCTATTCACTCATGGCGCCCATGCTGATTCAACGATGGGGTATCGAGTGGACGTTCATCGGAACCGCTTGCTTCGTGATGCTCTTCGCTTTTCTGTCCGTCATTCGACTGAGGATGCCAGTGGAGCCTGCCGCTCGATCAACGCTCGACAAACCGGTCCTCTCCCTGAGGCAGATCGCGGCAACCAGGCAGTTCTGGTTCTTCACGATCTGCATGCTGATCCTTCTGACACCTGGATTCGGGTTCAAGGTGATCGTCCAGTCACTTTCTGAACACATCTATCACGTCAGCAGTCTGACGGCATCACTGGTCGCGGTCGCGTTCCTCATGTCCTATGGCATCTCACGTTTGATCTGCGGTCTTCTGGCGGATCACGTTCGCTTGAAACCGATGTATCTCCTGTTCACAGGCGGACAGATGATTCTGCTGACCGTAACGGCCATCGCGCTTCCCGATGTGCAGGGCATTGCCTTCATTGCAGTCATGATGTGTCTGATTGGAAGCCTTTTCGCCGCCGGCAAGAGTCTCTGGGGCATGCTGGCAATGGCACTCTTCGGCAGTTCGAACCTCAACAGCGCCATCCATGGTCTGCTGGTCGCGTTCGGACTCGCCGGCCTGCTCGGACCAGTCACTCTCAACTGGGCACTTCGTTCGGATGATGTCCTGAGAACCACATCCTGGTGGATGTATGCGATGGCTGGCGCAATGGGATTGGCATGCCTGCTGGTCTGGCTCATGCGAACCTTTGATTTCGAAGCCGCTGCCAATCACAAGCATCAGCCCATGCATTGGAAGCCGTCCGAGCGGGATGAACGTGATCGCTTCTAGTGATTGCAATCCAATCCAAACTGATCAGGCATGCTTCAGCATCGCGATTGCCAGCCCATCGCCGATCGGATTCAGGCTGTACTCCACTCGATCATCCTCGAGCAGCTTGGCAGCCAGTTCCCGTGTCGCCACGGTTGATTCATCGTTGACTTCGGGATCAGCGACTCGACCACCTCGCAACATGTTGTCGAAGGTCAGCAGTCCACCGGGCCGCAGCAGTTCAAGACCCTGTTCGTAGTACGAGGGATAGCCTTCCTTGTCCGCATCCACGTAGATGAAGTCATAGGTGCCGGCTTCCCCCGCCTCGATCATCGCAGCCAGACTCTCGGCTGCAGGACCGACTCGCGGAATGATGCGATCCGACACACCTCCACGATCCCACCAGGACTGGGCGACGGCCATGTGTTGCGGATCGAGATCACAGGCAACGACCACGCCGTCATCCGGCAGGGCCATCGCCATGCCCATGGCGCTGTATCCCGTGAAGACACCGACTTCGATGACACGCCTGGCCTGCATGGTCTTCAGCAGAACACCCAGCAGCTGGACCTGCTCGGGAGATGTCTGCATCTCGCCCTCGGGATGATCTTCCATGGCCTCACGCAATTCACGCATGATGGGCACTTCCCGAAGGGTGTGCGCCATGAGCCATTCATGTACGGGAGCATCGAGCTGGATAGTGCGTCGCGACATTCCGGAAGAGTCTAACGGGCTGCCGTCCATTCAGACATCTTTGCGGGATCAGGAACAGGGCCCCCACCCGGCGATCATCGCCAGGACATCGTTGACGCCGACAAATCCATCGCCATCGACATCTGAATCCGGATCTTCCTGACCATACGCTGCCAGAAGCTGAAGAATGTCATTCACATCCGTCTGATCGTCACCATTGATATCGGTGGAACATGGTGTGCCGATGACGATGACATCCACGACCAGATCGACGTAGACCGTCTCGAGCTGCACCGTGACTTCACCGAAGATCGGAATGTCGGTCGAGGCCGTTCCCAGCACGATGTTCTCCATCAGCATGTTGCCCTGGCCGTTCTCATCAAGACCGAGCGAGATGTCGAACGCAATCGTGACCGGTTCCGGTGGAGGTGGCTCCAGAAAGGAAGTCGTGCCACCATCGAGTGGACACGGGCCTTCGAAGATGCCACCGAATGAGGAATCGGGAAGCTGATCGGACACGTCGATCGGCCCGAACTCGATGCCGAAGTAGGTGACATCGACAGAGACGCCCGTGATGGATACCTGCAGGTCGTATTCCCCCCCGTCAGGACGCACCGAGGTGGGGCTCGTCCAGGCGACATCCTCGCCGGATGTCTGGATCGAAAGGGGCCAGCTGGCGGTGTCGGCGCCTCCCAATGCGGAAGCGGCCACGGCGATCAGGGGTGTCATCAACATCCCCCCATCATGGCAGCTCTGGCAGCAGGGTCAAGAGTCGAACCCTGCCGAACGGTGTCAAAGGGATGCGGAGTCACCTCCAACAGCCGCCTGATGAGCTCATGAGGGGAAAAACCCCGATTCAGCGATCTTCGACATGAATCATCTGGGGCCCGGCTGAACAGGTTCGGCAGCCTCTTCCCCCGAAACCTGCTCTGCATTTGGGGCGGACACCGGTTCCATCTCTGAGGTCGCCTTCAATTGCGAGGCCCGCTCACGATGCGCCTTGATCGAATCCCTGATGGCCTTCAGCTGAGCGATGCCCCAATCATCAAGATTCGCGGAGGCCTCGATCGAGGCCATTGTCGATTCAAGTTGCTCAGGTGTCGCCTCTGCTTGATGGAGCGCCCTGAGATAGTTGATGCCGGCGTAGGGATGCTCTGGATTTGATCTCCAGGCCTGCCTCGCAACTGGAACTGCCAGCTTTGAATGATCTGACTCAATTAGACACGCGGCGAGAAGA
>PAAJ01000026.1 GCA_002702575.1 Phycisphaerae bacterium
GTGTGGCTCGGCGGGATAGCAGTCCCCAGAAATGGTGAAGGACCGTATTCCATTCAGGGACGGCGCCAGTCTTGTTAAGCTCCCGGCCCATCTTCTTGGTCCAGTTGAGTCCGTCCCTGGCTGCCTGGTAAACTCCAGGCTTCGTCTGGTTTTCGTGATAGCCCCCCTCGAGGAGCCCGACGTATTGCCCAGGGCGCTCGACAATCGTTTTCATCAGCCCTGGCGGGACCAGGATGTTCCCCCACACGCCGGCTGCTTGCATGGTCTCCATCCACCCGGTTGGGCTGGCCAGGCGCCCAGGGTCATCGGCCACCATTTCCCTGGCTAAGTCCAGTCGATCAAATAGGGCTTTGCCAGGGATCCCGTCTTTTGCGTGGTTCGCTGCCAGGATCTTTTTGCCCAGGGACTGCTTGGTGTCTTTTGGAACGGTCCAGGTCGGAAGCGGTCCTATCTTGGTGGGCTGGCCTTTCTTCTTCAGCTCCACCTGGTTGACCTCGGCTCCTGGCGGCGGCGTGTGCCTGGGCGCTACAGCATACGTCACCTGGTGGTTTTCCAGGGCGATTGGTTTGCCATTCTCCTCCAGGATCTTGATGTCGTTTTCATCAAAAATGACGTAGCTCTGGGCGTCCGGGAGATTCTGCCACCTTTTCGGAGCAGGAATTTCAGGCTGGACGGCATCGTGGGCTTTTCGCCGCCCGGTGACCCTATGGGCAACACGGCGCATCAGTGCTCTGTCCAAGGCTCTTGCAGCAGTCCCTTCCTCGTAGGCAATCCCTTTGATGCCGGCGCTTAGTAAAGCCTCGGAAACCTTCCTGGCTATCATGCCTTTGCTTTGCGCCCATTGGGTAATGTTTACATACGTCCCGTCTGGCATTTGGTAACTGCCCATCTCCTCGTCGTAAGTGAGTTGGAGCAGCGTTTTAACGTGCTCGTCGTCAAACGGGTAAACGTGCGAGCTGTCTTCCCAGGTAGAGCCGCCCTCTTCTATGCCTTGGCCTCTTGGAAGAAATCGGGTCCAGGCCGGGATAATCTTGCGAAGGGTCTCCTGGACAAACTCGCTCTGCTGAGAAAACGGGGTGTCGGCAAAGAGTAACTCTTCAGGCTCCACATCCAGCTCGACCTTGTATTGATTCATCGCCTCCAGGCTCAGGCGGTCAAAGGCTTCGTCAGCCTCCTCGACTGTCATGTAGTCGGTGACCCGTTCGTCTGTCCTGGTGTCTTTGACAAACCAGGAAGAACTGACGGCCTCGAGGGACTCTGACGAGTCAGAGGAGGGGGAATGCCTTTCGTTTACAACGGTGTAGGGAGAATGCTGGTTCGCCATCATCTGGGCGTAGTCTTCTCCAATGTCTCGAGCTCCTCCAAAATACATGCCGTATCCCCATACCTGGGCGCCAATCCCTTGGCCCACTTTGTCCATTTCAAACCTGGGGATCTTGTGGCGCGTCCCGTGATAACCGGCGATGGCAAAGGTTGCTGGTCCTACCAGGGTTTGCTCCTGGGTAACGATTACCCTGGTGCTGTCGCCTGGAGTCATCCTGGACGGCGCTATACTGAACGTCAGCTCTCCCTGCTCAGTCTGGGCTTGTGACGTTTTGCCATAGAGCGGCTCGTATCTGAAGTCGCTCCTGGGGCCGCCTTTGTCTTTTGGTCGCGCTTTGGGCGACCTGGGAAACGCTATAAACGCTTCCGGCATCCGGTATCGGATCGCATCCCAGAACTCGTATGCCCCAGGCGTCTCTGTTTTCTCCCCCCACTGGTCAACGGCTTTTTCAAAAATGGGGTCGTATGTTTCGGGCTTGTCCTGGGTGTTGTTGTCTAGCCTGGCGCGGATATCTAATTCCTGCTCCTGGTTAATCCCTCTATCTTCCCAGACGTTTGCCATGTTTTTTCTTATGCGGCCCAGGAGCTCTGGGATGACCTTGTTCCTGGGAAAAAACGGTGACTCGGGATTGCTTAGTTCCGCCGCAATTTCACTTGGAAGGCGTTTTGTTTTAGCTCGCGTGGAGGTTCCTCTGCTTTCCAGGGCTTTTTTATCGGTCGCTTCGCTTGCCAGGCTTTCCGCAAACCGGGCTTCCCCGAAAATAATAGACCGCAAGTGAGGGGGGATCTGGTCTGCCTGGATGACGTTGCCGTATTCCCGGTCAAGCTGTGCCTGGGTCAGGCCGGCCCTTTTTGCTTCGGCTCGAGTCATGACGCCGCCCATAGCCTGGAGAGAGTCGGCCAGGGAGGTAAACTTGAATGGAACAGTTCGTAGGATAGGCACTTCTAAATCTCTTATCTTTTGCTGAAACCACTCCTCGTAATCTTCGTGTGTGATTCTATTAGGAGGAGACACCCACTGGCCTCCAATCTTTTTGGCAACTCGATCATCCTTGACCGGCGCTTCTTTCTCAAATTGCTCCTGGAGCTTCACGAAATACTCATGGCGCCTGGGCATGAAAGCATAGCCCCCAACAGAATTTGGGTCGATTGCTTGTCCGGCAAAATTATGACGAGTATACTGATAACCCGCATAACCTATACCCGCCGGCCTCCAGGAACGCCTCGCCGGGTCGTGGGTTTCGATATCATAGTATTCGGCTACACGGTTGTATGGTTGGTCGCCAAATGGAGTTTCCGGAAGGATTCTTTCCTGGTGCTCTTGCTCTGCTTGTTTATCGGCGTTGGCGCGGATCTCCTCGAGGCCAGCCCCCTTCGGGGCAATAGAGAACGTAGGAGAGACCTTTTCCAGTCCGGCTTCCCGGTCCATCTCTTCCAGTTCTTTTTCAATTTGAATCCTTCTTTGGTCTTGATTGACCGCATATACAAACGCTGCCCAAAATCCTGCGGCGTCTGGGCTTGTAGTGCCTTCGATAGGTTGGCGGTTTCCTAATTGATCTGACTGGTTGTAGGCCAGGTGGCCCAGGTCAGACGGGAAATAAAGCTGATCGGCGGGAGTGCCTTTTGGCGCCCACAAGTCTTTGAAGTAATACTGTGGAACCTCTGATGCCGCGTGAGCTACTTTCTTTTTACCCTTTACCGTTTTCCCTCCCTTGATTCTTTTGACGCCTTGTGGCTGGCTGTCCCACTCGCCATGTGGCCCCGTTTTGGGATTCCACTTGCCTAATGTTTTGGCTCGGTTTTTCGACAGCACATAGCTGGCGCCAGGGCCAATAAACGCATCGTAAAATTGGCTGTCTTTCCAACTGGTTAAACCCCCAAGCTCTGCTTCAAGCTGCTCCCTTCTCCGCCCTTGCTCATAGAAAGCGGCGTCTGCTCGCTGTTCATCATAAAATTCCTGGATCTCTTCAGCCGTAGGCTCTGAGTAGTATTGCCGCTCCCAGGCTATTTGCTCATCCAGGGCTGCTCTTTCCATGTCGAAGGCGCTTTCGGCCAACGCTTGAGCCTCTTCCTCAGACTGCGCCATGATGATTTCATCTGACGCCATAAACCGCTCGTCAGCCGCCTGGGCCATTTCAGCGATAGCCTCCCGGACATCGTCAGGGATTATGATTTCCTCCAGGGTGTATCCCTGGAACGGAGTTTCCTGGGCGGCGCTGTCCTCCTCGAGCTGCTCTACCTGCTCCTCGACTGTCTCTTCCATTGCCTGGAGAGGATCCAGGCCGACTGCTTCACGCACCCAACCTTCCAGGGTGGAGTCGAGTTCTCCCATCTCCCTGTATTCTCTCAGGCCCCGGACCATGCGGAGGCTATTTGCCAGGAACTCGGCAAACTTTCGCAGCCAGTTAGCAAACTTCCCTGGTAAACGCTGGAGGTCTTCCGGCGTGATAGAGCCAGAAACGTATGCGACCGCCAGTTCTGAAAACGACTCTATGACGCCCTCCATGCTGTCCAGGGCAAAATCCATTCCAAGATCCCTGCCCAGGGCTGCGAGCCGCTGACGGGCATCCTCGAGCTCTATATCACCATTCTCCAGGGAGACCCTCAAGAAGCCTTCCGCCTGTTCCTCGGTAAACGTGACCGGGCTGGCGCCTCGGTATAATTTAATGACCGCGTGTGCCACTCCTGCTTTCCCTCCTCGAACGTGGGGAAGGTTGGGGCCAGGGGCCAGTCCTATTTCGGTGGTGCCAAGGATGGCAACGTCTCCCACAAAAGGTAGTCCGTGCTCGGCCTCCCAGGCTTTTTTGCGTTCCTCGGTGACTTCGTTTGGCTTGGCGATCCGTTCTTCACCGGTTAGCACATCGACTACTGTCATTGGGCGCCGGGCTTTTTCGGCTTCGGCTTGTTCCTCTATTGCCTCTGTCCGTTCCGCCTCTACACGATTGGTGGCTGTCTCCAAGTCGTCTGGCTCTTTGGCAACCTTGGCTTCCTGGTGCTGCTCGATCAGGTCGGGGAGTTCTAAAAGCGTTTCAGCATCTTTGGCCAGTTGGGCCAGTTGGTAGACCTCCTGGGCCTCGACTATGGTGTCGGCATGGATTGATTCCTTCCCAGGGATGATCACCTGGTAGCCTCCGGTGGCTTGCTGGTTAATGATGATCTCGCTGGTTTCTTCTGCCTGGGCTCTTGCCTGGGAGTTCGTCAGGTTGTCCCGGTTGGCGTTCCTGGTCTCTCCGGTGCCTTCTTCGTATCGTTCCTGGAAGTTATCTGCCGCCACCACCGGGTCGGACTTGGCCTCCTTGGCAAACTGTTCAAGCTCCTCTTCGCTGGTAAATACTCCCGACTCCCGGAGCCCTTCCGTGTCACTCAGCATTCCACGCAACTCATCTATGTTGCTGCGCTGGACATATGCGCGACCGCCGGCGCCCAGGATAGCGTAAGGCAAGACGGCAAACAGCCTGACGCCATGATGGTTGTTCCATTCTTTTATGTGTTCGCGCCAGGAATGCTCTGGCATCAGGTCTGGCACTACTACGTTTGCCACCTCTGACAGGGCTGCGCTGGTTAAATCCTGGACGCTTTCTTCTGCAAACTCGATAGCGGCGGCTCCTGCCAGGGCGCCAACTCCCCTGGTGGCCCTGGCTGCTACGCCCTTTACGCCGGCCCTGGTTAAGGCCGCTCGCATATTCTTTGCCCTTAGTGCCTGGTAAACCGGGTTGATCAAGTTTTTCCCGGCGGAGCGTCCGGCCCAGGCTGTTCCTTTCCAGGCCCATCTCTCCAGGGCGGCGTTGATTGCGCCAGTTCCCAGGGCGATTGCGTTCCTGACTGCCGGGTCGATGTCATCTCCGTATCGCTGTCGCAGCTCCAGGTCTACCATGCCGGCCTCCATCATGCCGCCACTTGCCAGGCCCATTGGCCCTCCCAGGGCAGCCATTGCGAAAAAAGGAGCGGACTCGTAAGCGGCATAAAGGCCCTTTTTCACTATCCCGGCTTCTTCCATATCGACCCAGGGCGCGATGTCCTGGTCCAGGAAGTTCCACATCCGTTGCCGGAATGACCACCAGTCGGCTCCTTTTTGGAGGCTTTCGGAGTCTGCCCACCCTGGTAGTTTTTTCACCAGGTCGCCGGTCATCAATTCCAGGCCCTCTGCGATCTTTGACTGAAACTGGACGTTTGCAGCTCCTATTGCGGAGGCTGATTTCAGCAGGGGTTGTGACAGGATCTGGTTGGCTCTGCCCCAGAATCCAGGCTCTACTGCCCCTACCAGCTCAGACTCGGCAAGCATCTTGACGGCCTGTTGCCATTTGTTGAGGTCGTCTTCCGATTGGTTAATGGCCCAGGACGCCAGGTCTCCCATAACGTCGTCCAGGCCCTTGGCCTCTTCGGGAATGTCCCAGGGCAAATTCTCGGTAGTCTCGCCCATAGCCAGGCGAAGGAGCCCTACTGCCTGGCGAGCCCTGGCCGGGATCTCCCCGGTAAAATACCCGGCTGCTCTTTCCCTGCCATACTTCCATCCCCTGGTGGCGAAAGGCTTCTCGAACTCTGTTGTGGCTCTGCCCTGGAGCTCCTTGATCTTTTCAACGTCCTGGGGGCTCCCTGCTAAAAACGCCAGGGATGCGTCAGTCAGGGCTTTGCTGAAAATCTTATCTTCGGTGTCCAGCTTCTGGGCTTCCTTGGTCAAAGCGGCTATCCGCCCAGAAAGGTCGTCCGCGTCCAGGTTGTTCATTGCCGCGTAGCCGGCGGCGGCCACTTCTGTAGGAAGGTTTGGAGAAATCTCCTGGAAGGCCGCTTTCTCCTGGTATTTTTTCTTGAGCCACAAGGGGTCATCTCCAAGAGCAGGAGATCCGCCAAATAAACCCAGAAGCCCCTGGTAATCTTCTAGCAATCCTCGCTTTTTGAGCTCTTCGGCAAACTCGCGGTCATCTCCAAGCAAAAGCCCAGGAAGTCCTGTTCGCTTGGGAGCCCAGGATGCTTCTTCTTCTTCTTGGCCAGCGGCTGCTTGGTCCATCATGAAAGGGCTGGACATGGTTAGTCTGGCGGGAATGGAAGGTTGGGGAGGACCATCGGCTGGTTAAATTCAAATTCCAACCTTGCAGCTTCCTCTGCTATCTCGTCTTTGGTCCGCTCTTCAGGCTCGGGAACGCCTAAGTCATTTGCCACAAATGACATGATTGCTTCCTTCTCCTTTTCTCCAATGCCATGCCCTAGAGGGTTGGGGGTTTTCTTGCCTTCCAGGTCCAGGTGAACATCTGCCATGCGCCGTCCCTGGGCGTCTTTCCCTTCTTCAGCAACGCCAGCCCGTCTCCGCAATTTAATCAATATGCTGTTCTTTTCATCGACCCCGGCACCTTGCCAGTTAGCCAAATCCTCTTTTGTGAACTCTGCCCTTCTGAGCATCTCGGCAAAATTGCGCCCTCCTGGTGGCCAATACAGACGACTAAGGATATCGGATCTTCCCATTCTCAATTTTTTCTCAGCAGCCCAAATCTTCCATAGCTCTGTTGCGCCATTGGGCTGCCTGGACAGATCCCAGTTTCCGGTAATTAGTCTTTCCAGGTCTTCTTCAAACTCATGGCGAGCTTGATTGGGAGTAAGGCCCAGGACATCCTGGATAGGAAGAACGTCATCGCCGGTGCCTTTCGTTTTATCAGGCCCCCAATTTCCCTTCATTATTTTGCCTATAGCCCCTTTGTCGGCAAAGTGCTCATCGAGACTGGCTTCTAGTGATGCCGCTTGTTTTTGAACGTGTAGCGGGTGCGTGAACTCTTTTGGGTTCGCGTCCAGGTTGGCCGCTAAGGCTCGCATTTTGTCTATAGAGCTATTGTTCCATAGCCCTTCTACATTGTCTTCAAAATCTTTGTTGGCCTGGTTTGGGGTGATGTGCTCCCTTTCGACTTCCTCCATTGCCTCCAGGTATTTTCTCTCCAGGTCTTCACCGCTATTCTCCTGGCGCAACTTGAAATAAGTGCTTTGCAGTCCATAAATGGCATTGCGAATTTTTGCCATGTCCTCTTCCGGCATATCTTTATGACGAACCTTGGCCGCATCCAAAAACCTCTTTCTGTCTTCTGGCAAAATATGTTCCGGGACTACGGATTCTTTCCCAAATAATTCCTCATCGCCATATTCCCCCGAAAGGATTTTGCTCATTACGTCTTTCAGTAAGACGCTGTCATCTCTTTTCTTTTCGGCTAACATTGCGCGACGAATCACGGACTTGTCTGCCTCAGAAAACCGGGTGTCTTTTTCTAGCTCTTCTAGTGCAACGGCGTAACCAGGGCCAACTGAGCTTTCGATGTAATCAGCTCGGTCGTCGGCTTTGCTTTGTGCCTGTTCCGCATGGTCAATAAATTGGTATGCTTTCTCTTGGGCTTGGCGGTCATCAATAAAGGATGCCTGCTCCCAGGCTTCCTCAAAATTTCCGTTGGCAACGGCATGACGAATATTGCCTTTGATCATGTCCGTGGCGTGTCGCAGCTCCGCCGCCTGGGTAGCCCCTGCCACATCTGCATGGCCACGCTCCTGCCAGTGCTCCATCATGCGCTCCAGGCGCTCGTAATTAGGGGTAAGCAAGCTGACCGGGTTTTCCGGATCCCCCAGGGCGTGGCGCTTGACGTTGTCTACCCTGGTATTCCAGTCGTGCTGCCAGGTGTCAGGGGATGAGACTTTCCGGTAGGCTTCGTGCTCATCCTGGGCCAGGGACATTTGGTGCCTGACATCAGACAAGTGCCCCTTGTCTTTCATGTCCTGGGTCCGGATTGCATCTCGGTGGATCCCGGTGGCGGTTTGCGCGATGTCTCCTCCCAGGGCTGCCAGGCCCAGGGCCGGCGCCATAGCAGCGGACATACTTGGCCCCTGTTCGATTTTTGCGGCGTTGGGAACGTCCGGAAGGTTCTCTCTCTTGGGCATCGGGCTAGGCGGTTCCGGAGCTCATCATTTGTGACAGGTGCAACTGGTGGGCGGCTCGCCCGGTGCCAGTAAGCAAAGTTCCGAACCCTCGAAGGGTCTGGGAGGTTTGCTGCTGGCGGCCTTCCCAGGCTGCCAGGTCTCCCTTGTATTGCCGGCGCCTCATATCCATCGTGTTCCGGTAGTGCTCGTCATAAACCGAAAGCTCCATCCTCTGGGACGATTCCTCGAGCAGGTCTTCAAAGGATCCGCTGCCAATATCAATCCCCGATTTCCCCCCAGAGGCTCGCAGACGCCCCATCTTTTGCTGGTGCATAGCCCTCATCCTGGACATACGCTCCCGGCTTTCATCGGCTGCTTGCCTGTTGGCCGCTGCGGCGTTTGCCTGGGCCGCTTTACCAGCCTCCCTGGCGGCCTTGCCAGCCTGGATCTGCCCGTAGGCTGATATTCCGGTTCCAGCCATGCTGGCTATCGCTGCTATCATTGGTAATCCCATAAGCGTCAGTCGAGGTTCTTGGCCATTAGTAACATATTTCTACCCATTTCTACAAACCCCAACCTGGAAAGCTCCCGGCCCATACGCACATCCCCCAGGTGAGCGTAGGACAGGTGGTAGTCCAGCTCTTTCACATAGGCTTCCAGCCACCCATAAGCCAGGGCGCCGGCTTCCCTGGTCTTTTTGTAATGGAGCCCAGGGCGGCTGACAAATCTCTCAAACCAGGCGATGCCCACACCCACGGTCATCATGGCAAAAACCGCTACTATCGGGCCAGTTTCGTCGCTCACCACGCACCCGTGGCCGTTGTCCTGGTCAACCATTGGGAGCAGGTCCAGGCAATCGTAGTCCTCGTCATCCCGCTGCATCCACCAGGACCACAGTTCCTGGCCGTGCTTTTTGCGGCTATACTGGCAAACTTCCATTCAGAGAGTTCCTAGGGGTATAGGAGCTATACCCCTAGGGATTGATTCAGCAGTTCGTGCTATACTGGCAAACCTCCATTCAGAGTTCAGTCCTGGTCGCCGTAGTATTTCAGTTTCGGGAAGAGTGCCAGGACCGCCATCGGGTAGACGCTGTCATTCAGGATCCCCACGGTGACCGACTCGGCATAGTCGGAGTCGAAATCCACCTCAAATTCCCCATCGAAAATGGCAGGGCTGGCGTCCATCGGGGCATCCGTTTGCCGGTAGACGATCTGGTCGTAGTCTCCGGAGCTGATCTCCCCATCGGCGTTGGCTCCGTAATGTCCACCCATGCTGTTCCATACCAGGAAGCCCAGGCGCCATATCTTGCCCTCCCTGGTCCTCGAGGCTCCGTTCTGCTGCGGCGTGTCCAGTTTCATGGGTTCGAGCCTGGAAGTGTATGCCAGGCCCACCAGGGCCGTCCTGCCGCCCTTTGCCAGGGAAACCCTCCCGCTTTGGACTGTTTTGGTTTCTCGCTCGGCCCCGTCTACCATCACTTTGACGGTCTGCCCTTCCAGGTGCTCCAGGCCGGTGATTTGCGTGAGGTCTGGTTCCGTAGCGCCGGCGGTCACCCGCTTGGCGCAATCGAGATACCAGTAGTTGTCCTTGTCCTTGTTTTGTTGGGCTCGGTATTGATCCGGTCGGAGGCGCTCGATGTAGCGTTTCTCCGTTCCCTCGATGGTGCGTTTTACTATGGTCCACACCTCGTCTTCCTCGTTGGCGCCGTAAATACAGGCCACGCTTTCAAATTCTCCGCCAGGAGTCGTGTGCCTATGCCAGCCCATGACGTTCTGCTCCTTCTCGTAAGTCATCCCCACAAGCTCTCCCCCGGTCACGATGGTCCACAAGATCGAATCCCGCTGCACCTGGAAGGTCATCTCCTGGACGCCCAGGCCCGTGATGTGCTCTCCCAGGAGAGTCATATCCGCTGCCTGGTAACGGTCCCGCTCGAAGACGTATCCATACTCCCGGATTTTCCTGGCTGACCGTTGGGCGTAGAGGACTGAATCATTTATGAATACCGCCTGGATAGCCGCGCTGCCAAAATTGGAATGGCGCCTGGCTTTCACGTTGCTAGGGGTAAGCAAAGATTCCTGGCCGCCAGCTCCGGTCCCGGACATCACAAACTCGCCGGCCTCGGTTCCTACCAGGAGAACCCGTTCTGACACTAGCCATCGGATGGCGTTGTGCTCCCCGGACAGGATCCGGTGAAGGTAGGATTCGTCGTCGTTGGTTCCTTTCTCGAAGTTTTCGTAGTCGTTGGTGACCGATCCATAGATAGCGTGAGGATCCCCTGGTATTCCGCCCAGAACCAGGCGGTTCTCATGAAAGGTGATTGCAGCCGGGTAGCCGCGCTTTGTGCTCAAGGCGCCTTCACTCCACCGCTTTGTCGCAGTAGACGCAGCCAGGGGCTTTATCACAGTGGCTGCCACCTCGGTGGGGTTGGTGTAGCCTGTTATTTTTACTTCCCCGTAAATAGTGCGGTCCACGGCCTCCAGGATTGCGTTAGGAGCATTGGATCCATCGGAGGAGTGGACAAAGAATAGTCGATATTCATGAATGCCGTCTATTTCCTTGCCGGAATAAATTATGTTGCGGTCGTTGGCCCCCACCCACGACCTGACATCTGTGAAGGAACCGGCGCCCACACCAGGGCTTTTTTGCAGCTTCAGCGTTCCATTCCAGGTGCCATTTGTTGTGAGCTGATAGTCGGAATCCAAAAGAAGGTTGCTGCTAGTAGCATCATCATCTTGCAGAGATATTTTGACTTCCCATCCGGTGGCCGACCGGTCGTGCCCTATCTGCATCTTGGAACCCACCATGTCCTCGCTGAATAAATCAGCAGAGGCGGTTAGGGTGATGTTGCCAGTCGTGCCGCTTGGGTTAACAGTAATGTCCGACTTGTTCTCGTCCCGGTATAGCGGGAAGTCGAAGTCCACCTCAGTCAGAGACCAGGATGTTTCGGAGGATCTCACCAACTTCCTGGGAGAAACCTCCGGATGAACCAAATACATTACGTCATTGATCTGGGCATACGCTACCTGGCGAAGCTGAGACTCGGACCAGGGGATAGAAGACTGCCCAAGTTCATCGAGCACTTCCACCGGAGTGTCCCCGCTTTTTACCAGGGATGGAGTCGCCCCGCCCTTTGCTATCTGCATTTTCCCGCCGTTCAGGATCAGGACGTAGCTGGTGCTGACGTTAAACCGGAAAGGAATTAGCCTGGCAGACTCGCTCGAGGTTGTGACCTCAGACACAAACTCGGTCCCTGGGCGCCGGCGGCATCCACCGTAGGGCGTCAGGATAAAGTTCTCCAGGCGCCGGCAGCCGGATCCATACTTGTCCAGGTCTATCCTGGCATCCAACCAGGGACTGAATTCGCCAGCGTTAAACGATACCAGGGATTTGACTATCATGCGGTCGGAAGGCCATATGTTCCTCCATCAGGCCCCTCGGGCCATTCATCGGCGTGACGGCTGCCTCGAGCTCTTACCAGGTAAGAGTTCTGAATAGCGTCTATCACCGGCGGGTTCTCTCCACTGTGAGCTTCTGAAGCATTGGTCTGCATAGCGTCCGGGAGCACCGTGCCCTCGAGCTCCTCCAGGAGCAACTGTTCTTTCCGGTCAGACCCGGTCATCGCCCTGGCCATCTTGGCCGCCAGGAACAACGAGAGCGCCTCGATAAACAGGTCATCGAAGTGGTTCGTATTGTTTACGTCTCCCACATACTTGATCCGGACAGACTCAGAATTAATCAGGATCCGGCGCCCGGTATCGGAGCCCTCGAGCTCAAACCAGTCAGCCCTTCCGGACTCCCACACATCCTGGTTATTGACCACCATCAGCCTGATGAAGTCAGCAGGAACAGCATACTGGTATTTGTATCCCCAGGCAGGGGCGTCAGCATCCTGGGTCAGAGCTGCTCGAAGGGTGGCGAAGTTCCACCTATGCCGGCGGAGCAGGGATTTCCTGGCCTGGTCGTAGTGGAGCAGGGCCAACCTGGCGCCCTTGCTGTTGGAATCGTTGATGTCCTGGATGCGCTTGGAGCCTAATTTTGCCAGGGCATAGTTGGCAATGTCTGTGGAGGAACTGGCCATGCCGGGTTATACCAGGAAAGAAACCAAAAAGAAAGGCCCCCAGGCGATTTGGTGCCTGGGAGCCTTCTTGTTATGGCTGGAGGGAAGCAGCCTAGTTTTTCTGGCGCACAAAGACTTCCAGGGCCACCGTTCCCGCCGCAACGCCGGTGGCGTTTTTGGTGGTGATGGTGATCCAGTAAGGCTTATCAATCGTGGGAGTCGCAGTGACATTCGGGCCAACCACGGCCAGGCCATCAACGTCAATCTCGCTGGCGGATCCGTCTACCCCGTCGATGAAGGCATCCGGGTCATCGGTGCCATCGGTGGAGTTGACAAAGGCATAGCCAACGTCGATTTCCTGCCCCAGGTCCGTTGTGGCATCGCCAACAATGCGAAGCGTGGACAGGATCGGGGAGGTTCCACCAGGGAACGGGCCGAACTTCCACAACATCGAAGTTGCCGGCAAGGCGCTGGCGGTAATGTCGTAGAAGTAGGAGAGCTCCTGGCCAGGGTCCGACTCGCGGAGCCCGGCTTTCTGGAGCGCATCGTTTCGGCCACTTGACTTGGCCCCGTAGGTTGTTGCCGTCCGGAAGATGTGCTTCGGGACGCTGACGACTGGAGCCAGGAGGCTCAGGATTCTGTGAAGAACTTTCATATTGCTTGTGATATCCTTTCTCTTTGAGGTTAGGAAGGCTTCTTGACGTTGCAAATGAGAGCAGCATTGTCCTGCACCCTGGTTCCGCCACACATCAGCTTCGAGCGAATCTGGATGGCATCGGAAAGATCAGCGCGAACGCTCATCCTGGTTGTCATCTCAGACCAAATGTCGAACTTGATCATGGACTTGACCCAGAACAGAACCTGGACCCCGGTGTCTCCACCGCCGGCATCAGTCTCTGTGAGGAGCTCAGTCCGCTTCACCTTGCATCCCAGGTAGTAGTCCACCTCGCCGTCAACCAGAGCCTGGAGACGGTTGAAGTCGCTGCTGGCAAGCGTTGCCTGTTCTCCAAAAAGGAGGTCGTCAAGCTGGTCCTGGCCCAGGGCAACGTAGAGCGCATCGCCCGACATTTTCTGCTCCTGGCCGTAGACCTCATTCTTGGCAAACCGGCCTTTGGCCTTGATCCACTTTTTGAGGGTAAAGCCCAACTTGGAGGAGCCACCAGCGTTGTCAAACGTGATAGCAACAGACTCAGTGGGGGCTGCCCTGGTGGTCAGGCTCTCCTCGAGACCCTCGAAGTTCGAGCCTTCGATGGCGTCCAGGAGGCGGCGATCCATTTTGCGACCAGCGGCGGCGGCGTGTGCCTGGACAGCCTCACCGGTAGGCAGGACAGTCTCACCAAGGAGGTGAGCATCCCACTCGTCCAGGAAGGTAGTCTTCTGGGCAGCGCGAGGGAAAACCCACCTTTTCGTCGTGGTAAGCTCAGTTCCCTGAGTCTTGGCCAGGCGAGAGGTTTGGTCTTCCATCTCTTCTTTGCTGATGCGGTTATGTGTCTCCGCCTTGCCGGTGCAACCGGTCTTGACGGTAGAGCACTCACGCAGACGAGCGATGTGCTGCTGCGCTTCCAACGTCCAGTTCTTGTCGAACTGAGTAGTGTAGTGGCCGGGAACCTCGTTAGCTGAGACCGCCGTCCGGAAAATACCTGCCAGGCGTGGTCCCTTAACGAATCCCAGCAAATGCTGAAGGAATTTCATTGTTTTGGGGAATTGAATAATTGTCGGGGTGGTGCAGGGCACCAGGCTTTCCGATTGTTCCGGTTCTCCACCTATTTGGGGGCCTTGCGGTTATTCCCCAGCGGTTCCAGGTCGGGTATGGAGTGTCCGGAAGGCCCCAGGGGGGTTGTTCTTCCACTTGACGGCGCCAGGTATAGCACCGCCTGGGGCGCCTGTAAATACAAAAGCCTGGCCCAATTCAATGGACCAGGCTCTGTAAGCCATGTCATGAAGTCAGCTGCTGTTGTGCTGAAATCGAAGCCAGGGGGAGTCTGGCACTATCGCCCTGGTCCTGGCAAGCGCCAATGAAGATCTCATGGGATTCGCGGAAGATCCCAATGTTTTGCCGGAAGATCTCATGGGATTCGCGGAAGATCTCATGGGGTTCGCGGAAGATCCCTGGTCCGGACTGAGTCATCTCCCAGGAGAACCTGTTTGTCCTCCAGGGGAACCTCCTTCCTGGCTAACTCGAAGACCCTCACCCGCTCCCCCGCCAGGCGCATCTTCCAGGCTTTTGTCCTGGCCTCGAGCATCGTTGCCTGGGCCTGGGCCTCGTCAATCGTCCTGGACCAGCCGGTGCCAGTCCACCATCCGACCAGGGACCGGATGAATATCTTTTTAGACGCCACTCCTCCGGAGCTTTTGATTTACGAACTCCATAGCGTCCGGGTCTCCATCGGCATAGCGTTGGGACATCGGGTGAGCATTGGGAACGTCCTTGTTATATCGGAGAGAGTTGGCCTCCTCCATGATCCGGTTGGCCTCCTGGTTGGGAGTCTCGGTGGCCCCTGGTAAAGTGACGCCCATTCGGGCTGCCAGTTGGTCTTCACTCAAGGCGTCTTTCACCTGGGCCAGGATGCCCACTATGACCGGGTTGTCGAAGATTTGACCATCCCCTGGATCCACGGCGTTTCCTGTCCGTATGTCGATAAAGGACGCGGCGAGCTGCTTGAGGGTGTCAATGCTTTCCTGGGCCTGTTGGCCTCCCCCCAGGAATCCCCGGAGCTTGGCGTCATCCCGCTGGAGCTGCACCTGGTAATCGGCGGTCGTCCTTTCTGCCAGGCCCTGGTCAAAGTTGATGAAGTCTTCGATGATGCCTTTGGCCTGGGCCGCTGGCACTCCGCGATTCATCAACGCTGGCAGGAACTCTGTCAGGACTGCCATGTTCTCAGGCAGGTTTTCTGGGGTCGCGGCGCCAGCATATGTGGTCTCGTCAACTCCCTCGAGGCCGACTGCCTTGTTCCAGGCTGCCAGGTTCTCCTGGTTGCCGTCAGTCGGGTATCCCTCGACCTTCCCGGCCTGGTGGAAACTGGCTCGCAAAGAGCGGTATCCCTTGGCCATTTCTCCCAGGTTCTTGAACGGGAGCGGGTCGGCGGTTGGATCGTGCTCGGATCCCAGGGCCTGGCCTTCCCAATTATCTGAGAACATATAGCCTGGCCCCTCCTGGAAAACTCCTGGAGCTGCTGCTGCTTCTGGTGCTGGCGCCTCCTGGCCGCCGGCGTCTACTGCTTCTCCCTCCATGCTACTTGTCCTGGTTAATTGCGCGGCTGGCCGCCAGGGCGGTCACTGCTCCCGCCACGGTCTGGGCGGTCTGGTTGTCGATGCTGGTGGTTTTGGTCACCGTTCCATCAGGAGAGGTCATCTCCACGGTCGTGCAAGCTGGCAAAGCCAGGAGCGCGATTGCTGCTGCTAGTTTTGACTTCATATCAATACGCTGTCTTCACCGCTGGCCTGGGCTTAGGCCGTGTGGTGGTTCCTTTTTTCTTTGGTTTCTTGGCCATATCGTTATCCCAGGGCTGCTTGTGCTTTCTCCTCGTCCAGGCTCGCCTCTGCTTCTGCCTCCTCTTCCAGGGCGCTGGCAATTTCGTCTGCTGACGGCGCCTCTCCAGGAGACTCGGCAACCTGGACTGGCGAAGGGGCAGAGGTGGCGTGTGGGAAAAATGTCTCAAAATCCTCTGGGGAGAAGTTCTCCCTGGCGTAGGCAATGACGTTGTCGCTGTCTGGTCCCAGGGCGGGGTCGGCGGCCTCCATCACCTCGAAAGGAATCATGCCAGGCGGGATTGCGGGGCGGTCATTCAGGCCGCGTTCCGGAAGCAAAGCAGGGTTCGGCTTTGATAGCTCCTCCAGGGCTTCCACCTTTTTCAGGAGCTGATCCAGCTTGGCCATTGTCTCTTGGTGTTGCGTCATTGATTAAAGAATGCCGTGCTGGCACAAACTAATCAACAAGCAAACGATCCATAGTAGGGCTGCTGTGACCCATAGGTGCCAGTCATGAATCATTGGTTTTCTTGGGTTGTGGTCCTCGTTTCCTGATTTCGGATCCCCTGGCGGCTGCTGTCCTGGCCTCGATGATGACTGCCCTGGCGCCGTCCCTGGTCGCAGCGGCGTATGGGTTGAAGTCATCCTTGGGCTGGAATGCCTGGGAATGGTATTCGCAGACTCTCTCGAGGCCCTCCAGGAAGGCTTTGCCGGCTGATGTTCTCAGCACCCGGTCTGCTGCTACTGCAAATTCCTCGTAGTCCGCGCTCATTCAATAGGCATCCCGCCAGGCGCTTGGCCCTGGTTGGGAAGACTTTTCGCCAGTTCAGCCGCCATCATCGCCTGTTCCTGGGCTTGTTTCTGCTCGAGGATCGCCTGTTTCTCTTCAGGCGTATTGAATATATCCTCGGGCACTCCCTCGTTTCTTCCAGCGGTGTGCAATGCTCGGCCCAGGTTGATCTCCTCCGCTACGGAAGACGGGTCGCCCAGGGCGGTGGCCCAATCCAGGGCGCGTTGCATGGTCCGGTCGATGCCGGTATTCTGGAGAGACTGTAGCGCCAGGGCTACCTTGGACTGGTAAAGCACCTCGGGGTTCTCTACGTCCAGGACGCCGGTGAACTGGTCGGGGACCAGGGCTCCTGGTGGCGGTGGCGGGAACTTCCCCTGGCGAAGCAGGATCCGGAATACCCGGTTCATGCACACCTGGAAGTCGGCGGTGAACCTGGTAAATGTCGGGGAGAAGTTGATGAGCTTTTCGGAGGTTCTTTCGCTGACCTCGAGCACGGACATCTGGGATCTCTTCTCGAGCTCGGCAAACATACGGAACAGGTCCACATGGAATGCCTTGTTGATGTCTTCCCGCTTGCGGTCGCTCCGGTCTACTCCCACATCGTATCGGCCTCCGGTCAGCCACTCCTGGGGAATTGCGTGTGGCCCCTTGGCGCGATTGGCCGCAAAGGTCGTCACGCCGCCGGCTCTCATGTCCACATCGCCTTCCAGGTAGTCAGGGATCAGGACAGGCGGAACAGCAGATTTCTCTGCGACCAGGTCCAGCAGCTTCTCGTTGAAGTTGAGCTGCGAAATGGTTGGCAACGCTCTCCAGGCCGGGCCGAACCCGTAGACTCCGGTGGATCCGTTGTGCTTGAGGTAGCGGGAACAGCACACCGGGAACTCGATCAGTCCGGTTTCAAATAGAACGTAGGGACCGTCCAGGGCTACATAGGCCGACTCGAACGGCATATTCTTGGTGCCGATTTTGCCAGGCTCTGCCTTGTAGTTTGGCCTGATAATGTGGATGAACTTGTGCTTTGTGTCGGGGCCGTGCTCGTTTTTGTATTTGTGCCAGGACTCTGCCATCTTCCCCTCGACGGCATCTTCCCCGAACATTTGAACGATCCTGGATATTGGCCAGTCGTATTCGCAGCCCCACTTGTCAATGTATCCTTCGTCGTTTTCGCCTATCGCATAGGACGAAATCTCATGGCTCCGAAACATCAGACTGTTGCGCTTGCCTGGCCACACCGATATGGAGCCAATGCCGAACGCTACCCGGTCCTCGTATGTTTCGTGGATGTTGGTGTAGAAGTTGCCGGCTGCCAATTCCTTGGCCGCGATGAGTGAGCACCGGCGATACCACCCGTCTACCTCATCAGATCGGACATGGTCTGGCGCCGCCCAGGAGAACCACCGGTCGCCGCTTGGCGTGATGTAGCTGACATGACCATTGGCCGCTGTAGCGCACGCATCTACCGCTGTTGTGTCGTAAAGCCGGCGGAACCTGGAAGCGTCTGGGGCATCATCGCTTTCACCCACATAGCTTTTCCTGGGGATGACAAGCTCTCCAATGAGCTGCCACCACTCCTCCACCGGACGCCGCACATCTTTCATGTGCGTCCACAACTTGAGCAGACTNACTGCCCGTTCCGTAGCGGTCTTTGTCGCCATTAGCCTAGCAGAGATTTGCGCCCTTCGTCACCTGCTACCAGGGTGCCGCCATAGGACATTCCCCTGGGGCGCCTTCTTTGAGCTGCTGCGCTTTGCGCGGTGTCGGCTGCACTTCTCCTGGCAACCGGGACTGCCTTGGGTGGCTTGGGAGCCTTGGCTGAAAATGTCCGGAAAATGCCGGCCAGTCGCACTTTGTTCTGAAGGAATCTCATAACGCTGCAAACTATGCCACGCCCTGGGGATCTTTGGAAGCCTAGAAAATCCTGGGCTTCACCACATTGAGGCGCTGCCTGGAACGGTATTGGGAGGAGATTTCGCCGCCGCCGGTGATCGCCCTGGGCTTCTGAGCCGGGCCTATGTTTGCATGGCGGTTGACCAGGCCATTCTCCAGGGCTTCCGCAAAGGTCCGGAACGCATCGGCGGAGTGAGAGTGCTTGTCGTGNAGGGGCACCACTGGTTCCTGGTCAGAGGTTTCGGTGATCTTTCGCCGGTAGGCTTCCAGGCAAGCCAGGCCGCTAGGCTCCTCGACGCCCTGGTTCTCCCAGGGAGTGTCGCAGTTGGTCGCATGGAACACGCACCTGGGCAACATCCCCCGGACAGAATCNACGCCTACCCATACGTCCGGGATCCTGGGCACGACCTCGGTGGCTTTTATCCCCAGGTCGTGCAGGTGCTGCTCGTAGGTGCGAATGTCTCCCCGGCCATCCTGGTTGGCGTCATGCGGAAGGAAGTGGCAGGAGATCAGGTCATACTCGCTCTCCCATTGGCGGATTTTCGAGGCGAAGTGATCGGCGCCCAGGCCGTTTCTCTCATACCAGTCTACAACCAGGATTTCCCGGCCCACTACCTGGAGGAGCCATATCGCAGTNGAATCCCCCGTGCCTAGATCCCAGGAGGTGAACAGGGGCGCCCTGGTTTCCCAGGGAAANTCTTTGACGCGCCCTTCTGCCCTGGCCCTCATGATCAGGTCTGCATAGATCGCTCCCTGGACAGGNGCGGAGAACGCTTCGTCGGGTGTGGATGGATATTCTCGTCNCATNGTCATTCCCTGGGCTTCGCTCTTGCGGTCATACCANAGCATCTGNGCNCNGTCGAAGGTCACCGGCGTCCGGATCCCCATAGAATTCAGCATCTTGACCATNCCNTCTTCGGCCAGGCTGTCTGACAGNCTNTCGAAATAGTCNATGACCTCCTGGCGGATCGGAATGTCCGGGTCATCCAGGCGATATGCCGGGTCCGCAAACCAGGGGAAGAAGAAGAACTGGCTGTCCAGCCTGGTTAACTTGCCCACATTCTTCATCGCTCGCTTCATGAGCTGGTAGTTCAGGCCGATCTTTCCGCCTTCATGGGTGCTCTCGATGGTGACTGATCCGTCCAGGGGGACTGCCTCCATAGCTCCGGACACNATCTCGGTCGCGTCGATTGGCCTCCTCACTGATATTTTGCCTAGCTCGGAGATGTGCAGATCCTGGAGCGTGTCGCCCCGGAANGTNGTGTCAGTGTAGATGCCGGCGCCATTGGAGAACTCGAGCTCNNNTTTGTTGTCGGTAACGAGCTGCACGGATTGCTTCACCAGGCCGCCCAGGCGGCAGGTGTCCGGGTGGATGTCCGGGTCNTCCAGGCGCTCGTAGGCCAGCTTGATNTTGGCGATTTTCTTCTGCCCGTCAGGCTTCCTGGCGTCAACGATAGCTGCTCTTCTGTTGGGTTGGAACAGCATCCGGTCGAGATACATCATGGCCAGGAGCGTGGAGAATCCCAACTGCCTGGCCTTCAGGATGTGATTGCGCCACCACTGCCGGCGTAGGAACGTCTGCTGCGCCAGGTTGGGATGGAACTTGGTGATCCCGCCGTCCTTGGGCTTGATGGCGTAGAGGTGTTGCAGCCTCCACCCAGGGTTTGCCATTAGTTTACTGAATCGGTCAGGATTCATTTCGCCTGGGTAGCATCAGCGATAAGATGGTAAAGCGGTGTCTGGCTCTTGTCGGTCGCGTTCTTCCTGGTCATGCCGTCATATAGCCTGGCGGTGGTCAGCTCTAGCCAAGTTCCTCCCAGGGGCTTTGGAGGACCGCCGCGCAAGTTGTGCCAGCCACTGCTCGAGGGGTCGTATTCATTCTTGTAGGTAGGGCTGCATATGTGGATCTGCTCGTCCTGGTAAACCCGGCCAGTCGGAGTGCATCGGTCCCGGCAGAAACTGACCCTCCAGTTTTCATGAACGTGCCCGGTGATTACCGCATTGGCGTCAGGGTAGATCATGGCTCGCCTGGATGCCTGGATGACTCCCTTTGTGATTATCCCGCCGCCGCCGTGTCCGTGGTGGAAGGCGATCCGGTATAACAGTTTCACCGTCTTCGTGACGTAGACCTGGACCATGAGCCAACCTCCTATTCCCATGACCTCGATGTTTCCGCCAGCCTGGCGGAGCTGCTCGGCGGTCCTTTCGATCAGGTCTGTTTCGCAGTTCTTGAGGATAGACAGTTCATGGTTCCCCCGGCCCATACAGGCAATCGACGATGCATAGGGCGCTGCAAACTTGGCGTATCCATCGACCAGGGCGTCCAAATACCAGGGTGTATCGTGCTCTGGCCTGATATCGGTCCTGGCTCGACGACGATCATAACGGCCCTGCATGGCGCAGAAAGTATCGCCTCCCTTAAATATCGGAAGGCCCTGGCTGTGAGCGTCTTTCATTTGGCGCTCGATCATGGCCTGATCAGAGTGCGGGTTATCCCAATGCTCGTCAAACTGAAGGAGGATCCGAACTTTCCCGCCGACTCCGACTGGCTTGGGGAATGTTATGATCGGGACTTTGTTGCGCCTAGTCAGGGTGAAGATCGGATCCATGCTTTGGGGGTTGTGATTCGACCGCGAGCTGCTGACGCACCTTCCTGGTCAAGTGCCTTTCATAGCAGGGAAAGAAGATGTTCTCAAGCCCCCGAACCAATACCTCTTCGACGCCCTCGGGCAGTCCATACGCTACCCCAGAGGCCGCCAGGGCNGCGTGGAGCAGTTCATGCCGGAAAGTTCCCCATAATTTGGCCCCTCGAAGCGTCGTGCATAGCGTGATTCGCTTTTTGTCGTCGTCGTATTGACCGTAACACTCGATGTCCGTGAGGTCTCGACGCACTACTTTTATGGTCACTCCGGCAACGGAGACCTGTTTGGGCACAACTCTCACAGATTTCTCCAGGCTTTTGACAGNTCCGCCCTGGCGNCGTCCAGGTGCTGGCTGGCCGATTTCAGGCCGCTGGCCGCCATCTGGAGCATTTCCAGGATTTCCAGCAGATTGACGCTGGCTTCGATCTTTTCCTTTTCTCCTTCCTCCACCGGGTCTACCAGGTCAAAGAAATCAAGGGCGCCCTGGTAAAGAGGCTCTGCCAATACCCCTGGATTTGTAAGGGCCAGGAACTCTTCCCCCTCTGAATTGTCGATGAATTCGAGCTCGAAGAGGAGCGCCGGCCCCCTGGTCTTCATGAGAACCGTGAACCTGGCCTCCTTGTCCGGGTCACCGTCACCCAGGCTGACCCTGGCCTGGCGGTGGGGGAAGGCTGCCTGGTAGCGGTTAAAAGCCAGGGTGGCAGCCCTATCGCTTGAGGTATTCCCAGGACTTGTCCACACCTCGTATCCGGTCCCCAGGTGGCTCTCGCTTGCATTGCAGTGGATCGAGATGAACAGGTCTGCCTTGTATGCGTTCGAGGCTGCTGCCCGGTCTCCCAGGCTTACATAGTCATCCCCGTCCCTGGTCAGCTTGGGCATCAGGCCAGGGTGCTTCACCATTTTTGCCCACAAGGCCTGGGCCACATCCAGGGCTACTGATTTTTCCTCGAGCCCCCCTGGCCCCACGGCGCCTGGATCTCTTCCCCCGTGCCCAGGGTCGATCATCACCCGCTTCATTCTTCGGGCGGGGTTACGTCCAGGTCGTAATCGCCTGGCAAAATCTTGTCGGGGAGGCTGTCCAGGACGGCGCGGAAGGTGAGGTCACCCTGCACCATGATGGGGCGGTTGTCGCCGGTCATCAGGTTGTCCAGGGCAATGGCTCGGATCCGGTCTCCTGGCTTGGTGCCCTCGATCTCCCCCATAGCGATGGCGGAGAGCACTCCCCGCTTCACATCCCTGGTCATGCCCACCACGCTGGCCTCACGCTCCTGGAGCTCTGACAGGGCTTGCTTGACCTTGTCAGTTCTCAGCAGCTTGGAGGCGCTCGAGGCGGCGCTCTGAAGGCGCTTGGCGTCCTGGGTCTCGGGCCATCCGTAGGCGATCATGTAAGAGCCTGTAGCGGTGTTCCCCCCCCATACCAGGCGCACGAACCTTGCCTGGGGGACAGACAGATCCCACTTCTCTCGCCAGGCTTCGTCCGGAATGGCGGCGTCCTGGGGAGCCTCTATGATTTCTAATCCCATTGCGCCTTGTCCTTCAGCAGCAGGGCATTTCCACAGATTGGAATGCCGGCGACCTCGGATGCCTTCTCGTTGTGTGGGAGCCCCTCGAGGATCCCTTCCTCATTCACCAGGAGCTGGCCCTGAGTGGTTGTGACCAGCTCAACGAACCCGCCAACTTCCTTTTGCGCCTCTTCCAGGGATGGTCGTTTCTCCGACTCTATCTTCAGTGTTGCTTCAGCCATTTCTCTTTTTATCAGTTTTGATTCAATCTTTCAACCTGCCCTCCTTCGAATTTGAAGCCTTTGAGCTCTCCTTCCGGGAGTCGGACAAATGTTACCCTGGTCCCGCCGGCATCCGTTCTTCGGACGTAAACCACATGGCGCAAGCCGCAAGAACAGCACTGGTGGACGAACCCATCGTGCTTTTCGTCCAGGAGGATTGAGTCCCCGTCGAACATCTGAGTCTCCTCGGGCTCCTCATCCTGCAAGGCTGCCAGGATCAAGATAGTGGCCAGGAGCCCCAATGATATCGCAAGTAAGATCCAGGTCATCGTCATCATTTTCGGTAGCACATTACGAAGCCGGCGCCATACCCCATGAGAGGTTCGACATTATAGCTGATCCATTCAATGGCTTCATCGTGACTCATTCCCTGCTCCACAAACCCTTCGACCAGTAAATCGTAGTCGTAGATCAGCTTGCCGTCTTCTGTAGACCCCAGGATCGCTGAGTCCAGCTCTTTTCCCTCGAGGACCACCGCTTCTTCATCTAGCTCCGGGGCGGCGGGGTGTAGTTCAAACCGTGTGCTCATGTTTTCTTTTCATTTGTATTTCCATTCNGGGGTGAACGTCTTTGTCTACGCGGATCCTGGCGCCCAGGAGATCCCAGGCGGAGTCGTCCTGGCCCAGGGCGGCGCTGACCCCGTCCAGGTATGCCTTCGTGGCAAAGACCAGGTTATCCACATCGCGGCGGCGTTTGACGGCGTAGAAGAACTCGAGGCTGTAGCCGGAATAGTTGCGGTCCTGTCCCTCGAGGAGGCGCATGGCTTGCCTGGTCGCGGCGGCGGCCAGCAGTTTGTGCTCTTTTCGGAGCTTGTGCAGCACCATGTGGTGGGCTCTGGTGTTCCCGCCCAGGCGCCGGTCAGGTATTGGCAGACCGATAATCATTAAAACCACGCCTCTTTGGCCAGCGATTGAGCCTCCTGGGAAAGAGCCTGGTTCAGATTTACCAGGGCAACCTCCAGGCTGGCGCCCGTTGCTTTGGGCAATTTCTCCTCGAGATCCTTTTCTGATGGGGCCTCGATCCTGGCAGCCCATATGCCGCCCTCGCCCGGCTCGACCTGGACGCGCCTGTTTGCGCTCTCTCCCGCTTCCAGGAGAGTTTCAATCCAGAGTAAGCGTATCCGCTGGTCAGTCATCTTGAGAATCCAGCCTTCTTTCCTGGCCTCCTTGACGTTGTTTTCAACCCAATTATGGCAAAAACTGCACAAAGGGACAAACAAAAGCATGGCCACCAGGCTATCCCTCCTCGAGATATGATGCGGCTCGAACGTGCCTCCGAAATGACGCCAGCCAGCGCCTTGTTTCTGGCAACGGGCGCATTCTTCAGGCTTCTGGGAGTCCCTGGCGAGCGCATACCGCTGGAGCCAGGCTGCCCGTTTCTTGCTCTTTGAGCGCACACGGGCCAATAAATCAGCGGGTTCCGGGCTCCGCTATTTTTTTCTCACTTTTATATGGACTTTCCTTCCTACCTAAAATAAACCTGACGGCGTCATGAAGAAAAAAGAAGCTACCTGCTGGGGCGACACGTTCGCCATTTGGGAATTCGACCTTAACGTCCCTGGAAAAGCGCCGTCCCTCTACGGTCGCATGGATCGCGGCCACATCGTGCTCCTGCTTGATTTTGCGGAAAAGACCGCCCGGTTCTTCATGAGCCGCGTCACCCACTGTAACGCTCTCTGCGATGTTGAGATTTCGGTGGAGGACTTCAAGCGCCTATTCCCGACCAGAAGCTACCCTGGCTTTCGGGCCTGGTTACGGGTCGCCCCGCCTGATGCTGACGCTCACGGGGTGGACCTGAACGAAGTCCTCGAAGGCTTTGCCTGGTCCTACAATACGCTGACCAACAGCCTGGGCTTGCCTCCAGAGGATGAGGATATGATCTTCCCTTACGAAGAGGATCCGTTGACCTGGTCGAAGGAAGATTGGGAAGACTTCACCGCCGACGACCACATTTCGGACGGAGAGAAGCTGACCTACTAGAGAATTTACCAGCGCCCCTCCGAAAGGGGGGGCGATTTTTTGTCATGAAAATATACGAAGTGAGAAACCAGGATAGCATCCACTATGTCACCTCCAAGAGGGCGGCTGAGTTGATGGGGAAACGCGGGTTAGGCGAGGTTCGAGAGATCGAATTCGACCTGACGAAAAAAGGGATCGCTGAGATGCTGAACGGCCTGGGCCTGGCGCCCTGGGCTGATTCTGACAAGCCAGGCGCCATTAGGATCACGGCCAACAAGCCGGAAGAGCCTGACCCGGACTATGATGATGAGCCCGACCAGTTCAACTCGGATGCGGAGGCAGATGCCGATGCGCTCGCCAGTGCCGGATTCGGAACGGATGAGGACTACGGACACTTTGGAGACGATGAGTAGAAGCGAAATTCTTGATGCCCTGGCTGACGGCCTCCGGGCTGGAGACGCGACCCTGGCTGATGTCCAGGGTGAGGTAGAGGCTTACGAATCCTGGCTCGATGAACAGGCCAGGGAGGCGGAGGCTCACCAGGTGGCTGAGATGGAGATGGAGATGGAGCGCAAGGCCATGCGCCGCGCCATCCAACGCGCCCTGGTTAAAGAGCGAATCGAGAACCAGGCGGTGATTCCTCCCGGCGTCTCGATGTTCACCGGCGTGGATCCGCTCCCGCCCAGGGAGAAGACAATCAAGCGCCGGGTGCTAATCCTGGAAAGCTGGATCGAACGGGAGCTGCTCTAATGAGTGCGAAGCATTTGAAAGACAAGTCCTCCCTGGATGTCCAGGTTCTGATGGCCAAGCGCAACTACCTCAAAAGTGGGCAGTTGACACGACAGGCCGCTCTTCAGAGCCGGGCCAGGGGCACAGCAGCCGGCGATGTTTTCCTGGACGGGCTATACCGCCCTGATGTGTCTCCTGGGGATATCATCGGCTCGATTGATGTCTCTAAGTCTAGGATCGAAGATCAGTTGGAGATCATCCAGGGATGGAATCCTGACAAGATGTGGCTGATGCACCTGACCGGCGAGCTCCGGAACCAGGCCCTGGGGCTCTGGATGGAGAAGCGCCCCGAACGGCCCGTCAATCTTTGGATCATTATGAAAAAGAAAGTAGGGCGGCCAGCCCTGAATACAGAAGAGAAGAGGGTCAAAATCTCCATCTCGGTATCGCCTCACACGGCTGATTACCTGGACGCGAGCAAGGCCACCCTGGGGAGCAGGGGCCACGTTGTGGACGCCCTGGTAAGGCATATAGATTTGGCCACGAAATTCGTGGTTCAAAAACCAGACAACACAAACGATGAAAGAACATCCTAACCTACCGACTGCCCTGGCTCATGCCCAGGTGCAGTTTCCTGCTATCCGCAAGGACGGCGAGGCTCAAGCCGGGCCTAGAAAATACAACTACATTACCCTGGACGAGATCAACCGCAAGTGCGTCCCCGTGCTTGCTGAGAACGGCCTGGTGATGACGCACGAAATATCGGGGCGGGAGCACCTCAAGGTGGTTTCCAACCTGATCCACGTTAAGACGGGCGACAACCTGACTTCTTCCTGTCCGCTTCTGATCGCGGACGGTGGGAACAGAATGCAGTCCCTGGGCTCTGCCAGGACATACGCCATGCGCTACAACACCGGATCCCTGCTGAATATTGCGGTGGACTTCGATGACGATGGCGCCGGCGCCGGGGACTCCCAGGCGGCTCCAGCCACTGCGACTGACAAGCAACTCAAATACATGGAGAGCTTGTTTGAGGCTGTAAAGGTGCCCCAGAAAAAGCGCGAAGATTGGGCCTCGAAGGTCTCGTCCGGTCGCACCAGGAATTGCGCGGAACTCACCACCTCTGAGGCTGGCCGCGTGATTGATCACCTTGCCGTGAAGAAAGACCAAGCCGCTGAATAATATGGACAGGAACCAAGTCGAAATTGCCGGGCGCCTTACCAGGGATCCGGAGATCCGCTACACGACGAGCGGACGAACCCTGGCTCAGTTGGGGATCGCAGTAAACAACCGCCGCAAGGGAGCTGATGGAGAGTGGATCAAGGAAACAACCTTCCTGGATGTGACTCTCTTCGGAAACCAGGCAGAGGTAGCCCAGAAGTATCTCAAAGTTGGAGACGGCGTCTTCATTGACGGTCGGCTCCAGTTGGATACCTGGGAGGACAAGAACACTGGAGCCAAGCGCCAGGCGCTCAAGGTCATCGGGATCCGGATGTCCTTTGTGGGTGGCGGAACCAGGGAGGGCGTCCAGGACGAGCGCCCCAGGAATGCTGACATAGACACCTCTACGTCACGCCCGACTGATCCCAAGGTTGAGCCCCAGGGAGACTTTGAAGACATCCCGTTCTAATATGAGCACGTTCTTCATTGACCTCGAGACCAGGCCGGCGCCCGAAAGGGTCCGGTCCTGGCTCGAGCCCCAGGCCCCATATGAGCCGCTCCCTCTCCTCGATCCTGAAAAACTGGTAGACCAGGCGCTGGCCAGTGACGCCCCTGACTGGTCCAAGATCGCCAAGTCCCTGGGAGTCCGTTGTGGGAATCTCAAGGACGAAACCAAGATCATGGAAAAGGTTCTTCACGCCCTGTCGGAATCCGCGCAAAAAGAGGTGGAGCACCTGGCAAGATACGAAGCCGACGCCATCCAGGCGGAAGCTGATGCGTTCTCCAGGGCCGCGCTTTGTCCCAGGACCGCTGAGATTTTCATGATTCAGTGGGCTGAGAATGATGGTCCCGTTTCCATCCTTTGCCAGGACGGAAACAAGTGGGAGCTCCGGAGGCGCAGGGATTCTGCTCTTGCTGAAATCGTCGAGGCCGGCGATGGCGGAGAGGAGGCCATAATCAGTGCGTTTTTTGACGCGGTGTTTAATGAGCACGGCTGGATCAATTCACCAGGGAAGCCCAAGCGAGCCCTGGTAAACTGGACAGGCGGGAATGACCGCTCGAACTTCGACTGGAATATGCTCTTGCGCCGCGCCCTGGCCCTGGGGATTGATGTCCCCTGGCTTCAGCAGCCCCGTGTTTTGCGTCCCAAGTTCCTGGACCTGACACCTGAATTCCTCGAGCATGACAAGTGGAACAGCTTCTGCTCGCTGGAGAAGGCTTGCAAGGAGCTCGGCATCCCCACCTCCTCTACCCCTGTCACCGGCGCTACCTGCTGGAAGTTTTTTGAGGGGGCAATGCAGGGCGACCAGTCCCAGAGGATCCCTGTGGAAGCCAGGGAGCAGAAGCGCCTGGCGTTGGATTACGCCGCGCAGGATATTGTTTTGCTTCGGGAAATCTATTCCCGGATGTTTACTAAAACTGTCTAGCAGCAACAAGACACCGGTGGGCCGCGCATACCAGGCTGGTGAGTGCCAGTCGAATCACGCGGACAACTTAATGAGACATATGAGACTTAAAAAATTCGTCCGTGGCGACACGGTCATACGTTACGTCCTGGAAGGGGTGGAAGACCAGGAGCCCCAGGAGAAGAGCGAGAAGCAGTGGCATCCCCCGAACCCGGAGCTTGACCAGGCCCTGAGAGCTTTGCGGCCTGTTGTGGTGTCCTGGATGGAGGGCGGGAAGGATTGGGAGCGCATTATGGCCGTGACGGGCTTTGCTTTGAAGCGGACGGCCTCCGGGACCAGGTCGGGGCAGCTCACGTTCACGCTCTCCCTGGGCGTCCAGGGCGGCGACAGGACCACGTTTACCACGCCCTTTGTCCGGATCGACCAGCCAGAAGATGGCGAGGACGACAAACCGGTGGCGGAGTTTGGCGAGGTTGAGCTGCTCGAAGCGGCGATCACCGCCGCCCAGGAATACATCACCGGGAAATGGCAGCCTGGTCGCCTCGGCGCCGGCGGCCTGGATCCAGAGGACATGAAAGAGCCTAAAACGGAGCCTCTCTTTGATGCTTCTTAACATCGTTATAGGAAGGAGATATTTTTTTACCCCCCATTTCTTCTTCTTAAAGAGACGAACAACCTTCCGTATCTGCTGTAAACCGCTGAAATCGAAGCCGTTAACCCGAAGAACAAGTTGTGAGCCACCTGGGATTACCTGGTAAACAACCAGGCCCAGGGCAACTTGTTCCAGGTTTCACCCAACAAATCACAAGTCATGAACAAGAAATCACCACTAGGCCCTCTCTTTTCCTACGCTCACTCTCGATCATCAGACCCGGACACATCTCACCAGGCTGCCTCCGCCATGCGAGGCGAAGCGGCGGGGAGGGTGGAAGGGTATGTGCTTGATGCTTTGCGGCGCCTGGGAGGCAAGGGGACAGCCTATCAAATAGAGGTCGAAGTCCAGCGGTTCCACCCAGGGATTGATAGCAATACAACCTCTCCCAGGCTCAAGCCGCTCGAGGGCAAGAGATACGTGAGACGCACTGACGAGCGCGGCCCAGGAAGAGGATCCAGGAAACAGATCGTTTGGGAGCTATGCGAAGGATCGGTATAGAAGAGCTCCCAGGGGAGTTCCTGGTTTACCAGGTTTACAGCGAGACAGATCCCACGATGGCTTACCGCGTGGACCTGGCCGCCAGGGACGGCAATGGCATCTGCTCTTGTATGTTTTTTGTGACCCAGGCAAACCCGAACTTCAACCGGCGCCTGGGTGCGATTGTCCAGGCCGGCGCCCTGGAAGGGCGGAAGGTGACGTTGAGAGAGGCCAGGAAACAGGCGTTCGTCCCCTGGGCACGGAAGCGGAAAGGTTGCACGGAGTGTAAGCACATCAAAGTTGCTCGAGATCACTTCTGGAAGCACCGGATCCGTGATATGATCAGCGCCTGGGAAAACGGTTGGCCAGAGGATCTGGCCCCGGTCATGCAAAAAGTATTCCGATGGGCACCGCTAGAACACAACGAGACATAGAGGGCTGGGCCATTACGGTTGGCGGAGAGGAGTCTGAAGCCTCTGAGCCCACCGTCACCGTTTGGGTCGGATGGACTGACGAAGACGGGATGTCAGCCTATGGGTGGACCGGTCGCCGGGTGGAAATGTTTGCCCAGGAATGGACCGTTTTACCAGGAGGACAGGGATGCACTCACAGTGGCTGGTGCCCCCAGGGACAGAATCCAATGCCTTGGTGGGCCTGGAACATTGTTAAGATCCGATTGCGCCAGGAAGAGGACGGCGTGATCTAGTGTCGATTTTTTTGCCCAGGATCGACAGGTCCAGGGAACGTGTCGATCTACTGACCTTCCAGGGCGGTCAACCTGGCTTCAATGTTTTCCAGGGTATCCACGACATTCTCGAGGATCTCGGCGGTCCTGGAATTTATCGAAATCTCCTGGCTCCTTGTTTCCCGGTCGTGATCGCGGTCCTTCCTCATGTCCTGGTAAACAATGGACAGGCCATACATGGCCACGGCTGCGATAGCAGCTCCCCCGCCCCACTTGCCCAAGGCCCAAATCACCAGCGATTTCATATCTCCAGTAGGGACTTTGATTGTTTGTTCGACCTTGGAATCTGGAGCGGTATTGGGCATGGCCTGGGAGGGTTAAGCGATCTTCATAGGGTGTGCTTCCACCCTCACTTTGTGGCTCGATCCGCTGGCGCAAGTGACTGTCACTGGAGAGTCTGCCAGGAGGTTTACCGCTACCCCAACAACTCCTGATGTCACTTCGGTCAGGTCCGCGTGGAGGGCGGTGCCTAACTGATTCACTGTGATCTTGGCACTTGAAAATGTAAGGGCTGCACTGGTGGTCCCGTCCTCAGTCGTTGCGGAGGAGTCGGCATGAATTGAAAAATGGTGCCAGCCGGTCACGGTAGGAGTGAAGCAGGGGATCCCGGATGCGTTGGTGGTGATGTCTTTGACCATAATTCTAGGGAGTTATACACGTTTTCTCGGCCCAGGGAAAGGCTAAGGATTTAGGGGGATATATTTTTCCATCCACGCCTGGAAATCAGAATGGGACCACTCCTCCTCTTCGAGGTTGGTTTTCTCGGCCTCGGTCAGGTGGGTGCCCTCGTCGTGGACTAAAAGATAGGATCCGCCGAAACTGGTCTTTGACTCGACGTAGTCGTAGAAATGCCTGGTTGTAGCGCCTGGCTCCACTGGCCGGCCCAGGTGAGCCTCCCAAATCTCCTGGCTCCTGGTCCTGGCTGCTGCCTTGCTCCTGTATTTTAAGTATCTCATAGCGAAGCGATGGAGAAGTAGGCCATCGTGTTAGTTTCTGCGGCGGCGGCGTTGGTTGCTGAAAGGGCGCTGGCCCAGACGATCACTTCGTAGACGTTTCCATAGTAGGTCCGGTCTGTAGCGCCATCCGATTGATAAGCCCACCTTCTCCCGATTTGCAGTGGACCATAGCCGTAGTCATTAACGTCCTTTGTGCAGTTGGTCTGAGTCAGGGTCTGGTTGACGCGAATCTTCTGCTCGTTGGATGACAGGCTTGGCTCGTAAGAAGCGATGACAATATCTTTCTGGCCGGCCCTGGCGCCGTTGGAACTAACCAGCTCCTGGTAAGAGTTGCTTGAGGCTTCACCGATTGACCAGGTGTAGTATCCGTTCCGGTAATAAATTTCTGTCCCGTATGCCTGGTAGTATCGAGCCCCGATCAGGCCATAGTGGTCCGTTGCATGGACAGAGCTGTTCACCTGGGTCACCACCAGTTGCGTTCGAGAGTCGTCGGAGTTGCTGTGATCGAATGCTGTGCTTAGGTATTGATTTGTCCCGGTGTCGAACATCAATTCAACCGTGTCTCCAATGGTCGTGCTACCGGCGGTTCGCAAATAGGGCTGCTTTGCGGCGGTCGAGTTTGTGGCGTTCAAGGTTCCGACCTGGTCGTAAAGAATAGTGACATGGCCAGTGGTTCCTGAGAGGAAGGCGCCCAGGGTCATTGTTCCGCTGTAGTCACCTGACGTTACGCTGATCCCGCTGGCAGAGGACACTTTCCCGCTGTCATCGAATGCTACGTCAGCTTCGTCGCTGTCACTTGCTCGCCTTACTTTCATGGCATTCCCTGAATAGGCAGCCCTGATTTTTCTGACGCTGTAACCAGCGGCGGCGGTTGTC
>PAAJ01000027.1 GCA_002702575.1 Phycisphaerae bacterium
TTGACCATCTGGCCCGAGATCATCGGTACGGCCAACGACTTCAAACTCAGGATCGGGATGATCCCGGTTCATCTCCCATGACGTGGCATGAGGCCAGATGTTCCACTGATCCCGGACGACGTCATATCCTCCACAGTTGGGCGTGATGAACATGGCACCATCGATGAATCCATCATCATCACCTGAGTTGGGGATGCCATCAGATCCATCATTATCGAATTGACCGAAGTCGACCTCATCATCCAGGGTTTCGACAACATCCAGCAGAAAACGCGTATGTCCTGGCAGACAACGGGACAGTTGGCCTTCACACCCTTCTTCATAAAACGCTTCGAGCTCGGGCAGTGCATCGATGATGAAGTACTCGAATTCGATTCTGAAAATGCCGTTCGATGATTGTTGATAGAAGGCGCTCACGGACCTCTGAGGCCATGGCGCTTCACACACTTCCTGTGCCAGCTCGATCAGTCCTTCCGGAATCGGATAATCCGAGTATCCAAAGATGATCACGGGCATCCGGTAGGTTCCGGAGAGTGGAACCATTTCATCTACGGTGAACGATCGATCAGCTTGATGACCTCGCTTCGCCCAGCCATCGGGTTTCCAGAAGGCGGGATGAGGAACGTGTTTCCCGTACCTGGCCTTGATCTCATCGGGCGCCACCACATGCAGACAATGATCCGGTCGACAGCACGTCACCGATGCATGATCAGCAAGGCTCGTCCTGACTGACACAGACAGGACGATCAGGCACGACAGGATGAGCAGATCATGCACTCGAATCTTCATCGGGCTCTCCCCATGGAGCACTCCAGGCGGAATGGGCTTGTCTCAATTCTGGCTGATTCCAGAATCCATGCAATTGGAAACCACGTAAACCGCCCATCAAAGACGATGCTTCACATCATCAATCCCCTCTACGAGGTCGGCATTCGGGGTCGCCCTTGGCTAAGCTGTGCCCATGAGCACCATGATCGCCATTCTCTCACCGGCCAAGACCATGGACTGGGACCACCCCAAGGCGTCGATCGAGTCCTCGCGACCACGGCTTGGCACCAGTACGAAGCAACTTGCCGAAACCCTGCGTGGATACAGCACGAAGAAACTCGGCACGTTGATGTCGATCTCGGACAAACTCGCAACGCTCAACCACGAACGCTGGCAATCCTTCGGCAAGACCTCCAACGACCGTGGACCTGCCGCGATGTGCTTTCGTGGTGATGTCTATCAGGGGCTTGAAGCCTGGACACTCGACAAGCGTTCCATGGCCTGGGCGCAGGATCACGTACGCATCCTGAGCGGACTCTACGGACTGCTTCGACCGATGGATGTCATCCAGCCCTATCGACTCGAGATGGGAACGAAGCTGAAGACTGATGCAGGCGCTTCGCTCTACGACTTCTGGGGCGACTCCATCACCAAGACGCTCAAGAAGGACCTCAAGTCGATCAAGGCGAGTGCTCTGATCAATCTGGCCAGCGACGAGTATTCCAACGCACTGGATTTCGATGCGCTGGATGTCGAGATCATCAACGTGAAGTTCCTTCAGAAGGATGGCGGCAAGGACAAGTTCATCTCCTTCTTCGCCAAGCAGGCCCGGGGCCTCATGGCACGTTGGATGTCGGAGAACCGACCTCGCAAGATCAGTGATCTTGCCGGCTTCAATCTGGAAGGCTATCGACTCAACAAGTCGGCGACTTCGGATGCAGAATTCGTCTTCAGTCGGCCCAAGCCGGCTGCCAAGAAGAAGGCTGGCTGAGTTTCATGCTGCTTGAGATGTCAACCTGGATGATTCTGCCCATCGGCATCATCCTGGTATCCGGCATCGGTGCCCGTTGGATCAAGCCATCGGATCGAATGACGGCCATCATGTTCTTCTTCGCCGCGGGTGTTCTGATTGCAGCGTTGTGCACCGAGGTGATTCCACAGGCGATGACTCGTCAGCGGACACCGGCGTTCGTCCTGGGATTCACCATCGGCGTGGTACTGATGTGGCTGATGCGTTCGCTCTTCTCGCCGCCACAGGAGAAGATCGCCAACCCGAATCGAACCATCACACTCGGCTCGATCCTGAATATCGGGATCAGCCTGATGATCAATGGTCTGCTCGTCGGCATTGCCTTTGCGATCCCGAACGCAAGTGGCCTGGTCATGATCTTCACGCTCGCAGTCAAGGCGGTCCTGATTGGAAGTGGCCTCGCGCAGGTTCTCTTCCGGAATGGCAAACCGATGATCACGGTCATGATCATGCTGATCGCCTTCTCGGCTGTTGCGTATGGTGGATCCGTACTTGGCTGGCTGCTGGTTCTGACCGACGCCGAAGCGATCACCGCCATTGCATGTGCAACGGCTGCGGCGATCATGCTCTGGGTGGTCTTCGAGGAACTGATGGTCGAGGGACACGCCCGGGGAACCCGGCGATCGGATTCGCTGTCCTTCTTCGTCGGTTGCGGTGCCGCAATCTGGCTGTCGATGCGTCTGGTGGATGCGGTCGGTCAGTAGAAGTCGCTCCTGCATGCTAAAACGAGTTCATTCCTTCATTTGTCGCAGGCGTGTTGACGTCTGGAATTCCACGGACCAGAATGGCTCCCTACTTGAATTGGGGAGAAACAAGAGATGTTCAAGACCATCATCACTGCCGTGGCCACCCTGGCCGTTTCAGGATTCGCCAACGCTCAATGGGAAAANGACATCCAATGGCCCACCGACAATGGTGGCAATGGGCATTGGTACCGATTGGCATCCGATGACAATGGGATCAACTGGAACGGCGCCAAGGCCGCTGCCGAATCCATGGGTGGACATCTGGTGACCTGTAACTCATCGCAAGAAGATGATTTCGTACGGGACAACCTCGTTGAATGCACAAGCGATGGCGTACCCAACAAGGCGGCTTGGATGGGCGGACAGAAGTTGGATGGCAGCTGGACCTGGATCACAGGCGAAGTCTGGAGTTACGAGAACTGGGCTGCCAATGACCCCAACTCCAGTGACCCGGATGCCGTCCTGAACTTCCATCCAACAGANAGCGACAATTGCGGNTGGGCCGATGTCAGCCCTGGCGATCTCTGGAACTACTACGTCATCGAGTTTTCCGCCGACTGCAACGGCGACGGCATCGTGGACTTCGGGCAGATCCTGGATGGTTCACTCACTGATGTGAATGGAAACGGCGTCCCCGACTGTTGTGACGACACCACCTGCCTGGCACCGGTGCAATGGAAAATCGAGGATGGCGGGAATGGGCATTGGTATCTTCATATCGAAGAAGATCTGACCTGGGATGCTGCTCAGGCAGCATGTCTTGCCAATGGCGGTCATCTTGCGACTTCTACGAGTTCAGCCGAGCAACAGGCCATTGAATCCTTCTTCCCTGGCGAAAAAGTCTGGCTGGGCGGTAAAGCGGATGACTCGGATGTCTGGCATTGGGTCACCGGAGAGCCCTGGGGGGCTTATACGAACTGGCTTGATGGTCATCCCATTGATGGTGATAACTCAAGGTTTCTGGAGATGCTGGAAAGTGGAAAATGGACTGAAAGCGAAGCCCTTTCAGAACCTGGCGTCGGCTACGTGATGGAATGGTCCGCCGACTGCAACGACGACGGCATCGTCGACTACGGGCAGATCCTGGATGGTTCACTGAGTGATGGGAATGGCAACGGTGTTCCCGACGTCTGCGAGTCATTCGATGACTGCAACAATAATGGCATCGATGATGCCAACGACATTGCCAACGGCACCTCACAGGACTGCAACCAGAACGGCATTCCCGATGAATGCGATGTCGCCGATGGGACATCGAATGACTGCAACAGCAACAACATTCCGGACGACTGCGAGACCCTGGCCGATTGCGACGGCGACGGTACGCCTGATGTCTGCGAGATCCTCAATGGCGCCATCGACGCCAATCCCGCTGATGGAGTGCCCGACGAGTGTCAGGGCCTCCCGGTCGGCGCGTGCTGCGTGAATGGCCAATGCTCCGGTCTGACGGCAGCCCAGTGCTTCGACCTGGATGGCAATTTCGCGGGCATCGGCATCAGCTGTGCCGACGCCAACTGCCCCACCACCTGTGCGGGCGACGTCAACGGTGACAATCAGATCGGCATCATCGATCTCCTGACCATCATCGACGGCTGGGGCTTCTGCCCGTGATCACCTGACAACACACAACCAAACTCCCTCAGGAAACAAGCAGGCCCTTTGTCCAGGGGCCTGCTTGCATTATGCTTGGAGACTGAACAGATCAACCGGGAGGGATCACGTGGATCAGACGAATCACGACAACCACATCACACCAAGTCGCCGCGCGTTCCTTGGAACGACCGCTGCCATCAGTGCTGGTGCCATGATCTCACCGGTTGCAACCGCCACGCCCTGGGAACAACTTGATCCGATTCCACCCAAGGCCGACCTGGCGACGATGGCGCCGCCGACGAACTTTCCGCGTGATATCCCGCTCTTCAAGCAGGCCTTCCGGAACTGGTCGCGTGGAATCCAGATCGATGACCTATGGACCTGTCAGCCAACGTCCGTCGAGGATCTGATCACCATCGCCAACTGGGCCGCGGAGAATCGCTACCGCATTCGACCACGTGGGTATTCACACAACTGGTCCCCCATCGTCGTCTCGCCGGAAAGCAACCTCGGCACGCGAGTCATCCTGCTGGACATGACCGAGCACTTCAAGGACATGACCATGACGCAGGACTGGCCTCCGGCGGTCACCGTCGGCGCCGGTGCCTCGATGGAATCCCTGCTGACCTATCTCGAGAACGAGGGCTACGGCGTCACGTCGTGCCCCGCGCCCGGCGATCTCAGTGTCGGCGGCGTTCTCGCCATCGATGGACACGGAACCGGTATTCCCGCAGAAGGCGAAACCCGAGAAGTCGGTCAGACCTACGGCACCATGAGCAATCGAGTGCTCTCGCTCAAGTGTGTCGCCTGGAATCACAAGAACGATCGCTATGAGCTGATGACCTTCGATCGATCGCATCCGGATACGGCCGCCATGCTGGTCGCACTGGGACGGACGATCGTCGTCGAAGCCGAACTTCGAGTGGAAGAGAATCACAACCTTCGATGCGAAAGCTACGTCAGCATCTCCGCAGAGGAGATGTTCGCTCCGGCAGGTGCATCCGGCCGCACGATGGAGAGCTTCCTGAACAGCAGCGGTCGCATCGAGGCCATCTGGTTTCCATTCACCAGCAATCCATGGCTGAAGGTCTGGACCGTCCAGCCGACCAAGCCGTTCTGGGCGCGTGAAGTCAGTGGTCCGTTCAACTATCCCTTCTCGGACAATATCTCGGAAGAAGTCTCCAATCTGATCGGAGAGATCATGGACGGCGCACCGGGTCTCACTCCCCAGTTCGGACAGTTGATGGCGACCGTCACATCACTCGGACTGCTGTTCGACAACGCCTTCGATCTCTGGGGCCCGTCCAAGAATCTGCTGCTCTATGTGAAACGGACGACGCTGCGCGTCACGGCCAATGGCTATGCCGTGCTGACACGTCGCGCAGACGCCCAGCGAGTCATTCACGAGTTCGTGAACAAGTACAACTCGATGCTGCAGGCCTATGCCGACGACGGCAAGTATCCGATCAACGGTCCCATGGAAATCCGGGTCACCGGATTGGATGATCCTGCCCATGCCGAACTCGATGACGCCTGTGATGTGCCACTTTCGGCCGTGGTGCCCTGTGAGGATCACCCGGACTGGGACTGCGCCGTCTGGCTGGATCTTCTGACGGTTCCAAGAACGCCCTTCTCCGGTGACTTCTATGCCGAACTCGAGCAGTGGATGTTCGAGAACTACGTGGGTGACTACGCCTCGATGCGTGTCGAATGGTCGAAGGGCTGGGGCTATACCGGCGTTGGTCCATGGACCAGTGACCAGGTGATCAACAAGTACGTTCCACAGACACTCACCGATGGCCGACCAGCCAAGGCCAACTGGAATTCATCCGTCAGTCTGTTGCAGGACCTGGACCCGCACGGAATCTATCGGAATCCATTCCTCGACAAGTTGATGCCGTCATGAGCTCATCCCCCGATCGAATCAACCTTGAGAACGCTCTGCAGCAGTTCAGTGACCACTGGTCACCGAGGATCGTTGCGGAACTGAACGGTCAACATGTGAAGCTCGCCAAGTTCATGGGCGCCTTCGACTGGCATTCCCATCCGGATGAAGATGAGATGTTCCTTGTCCTCGACGGCGAGTTCGTCATGGAGTTCCGTGACAAACGAGTTGAATTGAAAGCCGGTGAAATGCTGGTGGTCCCACGCGGTGTCGAACATCGACCGGTTGCCGAGCAGGAATGTTCCGTCATGATGGTCGAGCCGGCCGGTCTGGTGAATACCGGCGATGCGGAGACTTCCGAGAAGACCACCACCGGAACCTGGCTGACGATGGAAGACTGATCGATGATCAGTTGGCGGCATTGCCCACGACAAGCAGGCCCGGGAACATCTCTCCGATGCCTTGAGCCATGAACTCGATGCCGACACCCAGCATCAACAGACCCATGATTCTGGTCACGACATTCATGCCGGTCTTTCCGAGCATCCTGGAGATGGCGGTAGCCGACTTCAGGAACAACCAGAGCAGCACGCAGACGAACAGGACGGCCACGACGATCGCGATCTGACCTTCGATCGGATTCGGATAGGACGCGGCAACGACCATGAGACTGATCGCACCTGGCCCGGCCGTCACGGGGATGGCCATCGGAATGATGGCAATCGAGTCACGGTTCGTGTCTTCCTGGGCCTCTTCGTTGGTCTGGCGCGTTCGACTTGGCTTCGCCTGAAGCATCGACCATCCCATCGTGAGAATCACGATCCCCCCTGCAATTCGCAGGGCTGGAATACTGACCGAGAACATCATCAGAATGGTTTCGCCGGCAATGAAAGCGATGACCATGATCAGGAACGCAGCCAGGGCCGTCCTGAACGGAATACGGCGACGCTGTTCCAGATCGAGATCGGCTGTCAGTCCCAGATAAATCGGAACGGCCGCCAGCGGGTTCATGAGGGCGAACACCGAGACGATGAAGGCGAGATAGGCAGTGAGTTCCTGTGGATCCATGACTGGTCTCGGAACAGCATGCGTTCCGTTCACGGCCCATCCTAGCGTGAACTCGGTCGCTCAGAGCATGCCGCCACCATCGGGACCCTGTCGACCCACAGCGTCTGGCCAGAACCATGGTGATGGCATCAATCCGGAGGCCTGCTCGCCACAGCTCCACTTGAGGTGATGCATGGCGATTTCGATGTTGATGACAACATCAAAATGGGATTTGGATTCGGAGCATGTGTCCGGATTTGAATCGAATGAACTGGTTCTGTCGAACGTTCTTTTGAATCGTTCGATGATTTCTCTTTCTTCAACAAGCCAACGGTCGCTCTGTTCGGCATTTTCATCATGAATGATGCGCACCGGATGATGCGCATCCGTCTATCTCTGACCAGTTACATGTTGTTGCATGTCTGTCCGTGGCAGGATTGATCTTGGAGATCGGAGCCACAACCTGGACAGCCCCGCCGAGTACGGGTACTGCCGCAAAGCTGTTTGAGAAGGAGATATTCAATGACAGATCGGAGCGTATTGAAACTGGCCTTGCTTGCAGGCCTGTTGACCGCGAGCCCTGCAGCGATGGGCAGCGAGTGTTGCGTCGCGGACTTCACCGGTGATGAGACGGTCAGTGCCGATGAAGTACTCAGCCTTCTGGGAGGCTGGGGTCCATGCACGGGCCAATGCGAGATGGATATCGATGATTCCGGTGATGTCGGTACGAACGACCTCCTGATCGTCATCGATCGCTGGGGTGATTGCCCCGCTCCCAATGATGGTCCTCTCGATTCCGGTGGCGACTACATGGATCTCACGATGTGGGGCCACTTCCACGGATCGAACAACAACTCCCATCCGTGGGAAATGGTCGATGGCCGGATCGCCATCACGACCGAAGCCATGGAGGCCTTCAACAATTTCCGGGCATTCCTCGGCCTGTCATCACTGAGCTTCGAACAGGTTGGCCAATGGGCCTTCAATGAATCTCTCACCAACAACAGCCAGTGGTGGGGAAACGACCTCAAGGGCGTTGGCCTGTATTACGCCATGCAGGGCGCCAAGGTCGGCTGGATCACGGATGACGCCTATGACCCGCAGATTCTGGCTGACATCCAGAGGAAGGCCCGCACCATCTGCGATCCACTTGAGATGAAGAGCGAAGTCATGGGCATGGTCCGCGATTACGGGATCCCAGGCTACGCGGATTATCTGCAACAGAACGGCATCGTGAACAACTTCATCAACACGCTGAAGATGGAGCCTCACTACGCCGGCTGGATGCACGGTCGATGTCACGGATTCCGTTCGGTTGAAGGTGTTGCGATCAATCACGACCTCAACCACCTCACGGTTCTCAACTGGGCACAGACGCTGCCCTTCTACAACGACACATTCGACTGGCCACAATGGGATGCTCGCGACGTGTCCGATTCGGGCGTGATCGAGTACTTCCAGAGCATGGTCATCCTCGGTGATCCCCTTGGTGACAACATGTAGACGGTACAGGTTGGCGCGTACATGACGGCGCATGGCAACTTCGACGCCGGATGAACGCCAGGCAGGCCGCTCCTTTCCTTGAGGAGCGGCCTGTTTCTTTCATTGATGTCGTGCATTCAGGCCTCTGCCGACCTCATGGCGGATGATCTGCGATCTATTCGATTGATTTCACATGACGATGTGGAACAATGGAACCTTCGACCACCTGGCTGCAAGGGGCTGCCCATTGAGAACACCGATTGTCGCTGCCTGTGCATTGATGCTGGTGACCGCCGCGATGGCGGACATCTATCAGTATGCAGACTGCGATGAAGACGGTTCGTTGCTCCTCACTGAGCAGGATGCCGAATGGGGCGTGGATCTGTCCGGCCTCTATCTGGGATGTGCCCAGCTGTCCGGAGCAGAACTGTATCTGGCGAATCTCAACGGTACCGACCTGACCGATTCGGATCTCTACTACGCCAATCTCTTTGCAGCCGACCTGATCGGTGCTGATCTTTCGGGCACCACCATGATCGGATCCGTTCTCTCCGCGGCGAACCTCGGACAGGCGGATCTTTCGGGCGCTGATCTGACGGATGCCTACATGATCCAGTCGGATCTGGTCAACGCTTCCCTGATCGGGGCGCATCTCACGTTCGCGCTGCTTTCCGAGGCGGACCTCACTGACGCTGATCTGACGGGAGCCGATCTGACCGGTTCGAATCTTGCCGATGCGAATCTCCTCCATGCAAATCTCACGGAGGTCACTTCGGGACATGTCACCGGCTTGCCGTCAACGCTGCCTGAAGACTGGAATCTGATTGGTGGATATCTCGTCGGACCCGCTGCGAATCTGACGAATGCGATCCTGGAAGGCATCGATCTCTCCGAGACCAATCTGACCGGTGCCAACCTCACCGAGGCCAGACTCCTTCAATCGAATCTCCAGGGCACGAATCTGATCGAGGCGACTCTCACGGGGGTCACATCGGGTGGCATCACGGGAACGCCTTCGGCATTTGCATCGAACTGGACATTGGTGGACGGGTATCTCATCGGACCGGAAGCGAACCTGTCAGAGGCGATGCTTGCCGGATCCAATCTGAGCAGCACCAACATGACTTCGGCCGACTTGACCGAAGCCGACCTGAGCGGCGCGGACCTGTCCTCGACTCTGTTCACGGGTGCCAACCTGAGAGGAACAAACCTCTCCGATACCCAGAACTGGTCGATGGCGATCTGGACGGATGCGATCTGGGACAAGTACACCATCCTGCCAGATGACATGGACCCCGAGGAACTGGGATTGATCTATTTCAGCATCTGCTTCGGTGACACCGATGAGTCCGGCACCGTCGATGTGGAAGATCTTCTGCGTGTCCTGAATGAATATGGATCCTGTCTGGACGACTGTCTTGGCGATCTCGACAACAGCGGGGCCGTGGATATCGAGGACATCCTGATCCTGATCGGTGGATGGGGTGAGTGCCCTTAGGGCTTCAACACTTTCGTTCGAGATCAGACAGATGTTCAGCCCATCTTGTCGACGAGATGGATTGACTTCATCAGGTCTTCAGGAACGTTGTCAATGAACTCTTCCGTGAATGTCATCAGAGACATGTAGAACTGACGTGGGTTTCGAATTGACAGGAACTCTTCTGTCTGTGATATCCCGTATTGAACAATCAGCATGTCGTCCACGAACTCGATCAGATACTTGTCACTCGAGCTCAGAAGAAAATCAATGACCTTCTGGGAGATGCGAGCGTAGGCCGCTTTGGCATCCGAAGCGTGCACTGTCCACTTTTCATTGAAATCATCGACTTCAAATGAGATCACTGGTCGACTGGTCGGGAGATGCAATCGATCCATGAATTTTCGAGAGTGAATATTCATTGGCGGGCAGGAAATCGGATTATCCATGACCAGAAAGCAACAGCCACCAGATTGTTTTCGTGTACCGCCAACGAGATCGTTCTGCCCGGATCCGGGTGTACGCTTTGTGAAATTGGTTGCACGCAGAAGGCTGATCCCTTGATCACCGATACGGCGATGGATCAGATCATGCTTTCTGGCGTGATGCCAGAAGATCGAACTTTTACGAAGAGCTTCTTCGCCAGCAGACAAGCCTGCTCCGATCTGCTTCGGCTTTGCCTGGTACTCCCAGCCGTGCGCTTCGCCCCACTTCACCCACTCAAGACGCTTCTTCATCGCGCCCAGGCCAGCCAGATATCCGAAGTACGCCCCAACCGGCAAACCTACAGCCAGATCAAGTATCAGCATGGAACGAAAGGAAGTCAGGCCGATCAGGTGTCCGTATTGCGCAACGCATCCGATGATCAAGACCGATACCACGACAGCACCAATGATCATGGCCGGTATCAGTTTCTTGTGAAAACCCTTCGTCAGGGCCCACTGATATTGTTGTTCCTGATCTGACATCAACCCGCCCCAGCCATGTCCCTGTTATTGAAGAATCGCCTCGAGGACGACTCGAACGTCCGACCTGCGGTTAGGAAAATCGCTGTGGGACAACCAGAATCTAACCGAAATCAGGAGACAACACGAGACAACCACGCAGCACGATCGCTGTTTCCGATGCGATGAAAGTGGTTGCAAACGCCCCGAGGACGACTCGAACGTCCGACCTGCGGTTTAGAAGACCGCTGCTCTATCCAACTGAGCTATCGGGGCCAGACGGGCATGATATCGAAAGGCCCCGGACACCACCAACCAGGACGATCGAGGCTGACTTGGGTACGTACTCGGGTGCACGCTCTGAAATCGCTGAAAATCAAACCAAATGCCTGTCCGATCGCGAATTGGTTTTGTGATCCCATCCGAATGAGGTAGTTTTGTATTGCCTCAGATGTGATCAGCTGATGTCATTTTTGCGGCACTTGTCGGAATCACTTGTCGGGAGGGTGGACATCATGAAAGTTCATGTGACAGCTATTGCCGCAACACTGATGGCTTCAACTGCGATGGCGAATGAATCATTTCAAAATCCAATTGAAGACTACGGCTATCTCTGGCAATTTGGGCTCTCAGAAGACCATGAACTCGACAGCGATTCCTGCATACCGACATCCTGGGCCAATGCCCTGGTGTACATCCAGAACACATATGAAGCCGAATTGAATGGGCTTCAGATCATCCCGCCAGATTACGAGGGTTGGACACAGACCGCCTTGACTCTTCGCTCCGAAGAGTACATGAATACAAACAACGATTTGAATTCCAATAATGGAACGACGGGCTACTACCAGGCCACAGGATTTGAGAAGTATCTCTCCCATGTCAACGCCGCTTCCCCGACGACATTGCTTCAGGGATTGATCAGTACCCTCGGGACTCAAACCGTACCGCCCGAAGGAGCGCAGTTTCCCGCATGGCTCTTGGAAGGCAATCCCACATTCGGGCAACTTCAACGATGGCTCGAGTCAGGAGCCGCTGTTGTCATCAACATCAACTACCTGCCTGACACCCACAATGGCCATGCTGTTGTATTGACGGGTCTGGAATGGAATGACACGAATCAAGACGGCATCATCCAATTGGGCGAAGCAACGCTCTCTGTTGTGGATCCGTTGGATCCAAGTGAGGGATATGGATCCGATGGGACTCAGGCCATTGGGCCAACCAAGAAGACATTCATGAACGTATTCAAGCAGCCGGAAACGGCGGATGACTGGGCAGGACTGCTCGTAGTCAGATACGACCAATACAAAGGTGGCTTTCCTTTCGTCGATGGCGTGTATGAAACGACATTTGGCGTGATCACAGGCAGCGGCGCACTGCTTGTTACCAACGGACCACTTGGCGCCTGCTGCGTAAGCACCGGGTGCGACAACTTGATTGAAACGCAATGTGATCTCATTGGCGGTAGCTGGACGCTCTCCGGAAGTTGCGACGATTGCGCACCACCCTGTCCAGCCGACAACGACAACGACGGCATCGTAGGCATCGAAGATCTACTGATCCTCATCGACAGCTGGGGATTCTGCCCCTGATCGATCCGATCAATCCCAACTCGAGTCCCACCACAGCCCCGACAGAGACCCTGTCGGGGCTGTTCCTTTATAGAAGGAAGGCATCAGCGGACGGAAAAATGGGCTGTTTTCGC
>PAAJ01000028.1 GCA_002702575.1 Phycisphaerae bacterium
CTCCCTCACATCAGGGGAGCCCGGTGGGCTGGAGGAGGCGATGCGATCCATCGCACTGGGCCGTCGAGGCCGAGGTGTTCTGGTCGTTCTCTCTGATTTTCTGGAGCCGGATGGGTATGACGCAGGTCTGCGGTACGTCACCGGCGGGGGAGATGACGTGTTCTGTGTGCAGGTTCTGGCGCCCGACGAACTCGACCCCGCTTCCCGTGGCTTGTCCGGAGATGTTCGCCTGAGGGATCTTGAGACCGGAGCCGATTGCGAGATCACCGTGACGCCCGCTCTGCTGCGAACCTATCGAGAGCGACTGGATGCCTTCTGCACGGGCTTGCGTGAATGGTGCAGTCGAAGAGGCATCGGCCACCTGGCCATCGGAACAGATGTCGACATGGAAGTCCTGCTGGTCGAGTACCTGCGTCGACAGGGGCTGCTTCAATGAGCCTGCTCACACCCTGGTCCGGTTTCTTTCTCCTTCTGGGTGTGGTCCCACCTCTGTTGCTGCTCTATTTCCTCAAGCTCCGTCGCAAGACGCTTCCGGTATCAAGCACCCTCTTGTGGTTCTCATCAACGGCGGATCTTCAGGCGAATTCCCCTTTCCAGAGATTGCGTCGCAACATCCTTCTTCTGCTCCAGTTGATCATTCTGTTGTTGCTGGTGCTGGCCATCATGCAGCCCCGGATGGAAGGTCCGCGCGGCGCCGGTGGTCGCACCGTCTTGCTGATCGACCGTTCCGGTTCGATGACTGCCACCGATGAATCCCTCTCGGGTCTGAGCAGACTGGAGGAGGCGTTGGAGGAGGCACGAACAACCGTCGATCGCCTGCATCCCGGCGGTCTCTTCGCATCAGGGGACGGGGAGACGATGATCATTTCCTTCGGGGAGTCCGCTGAAATCGTTCAGCCGTTCACGAACTCAAGGGCGCAGTTGCTGGCGGCCATCGATCGGATCGAACCCTCGCATGGAACAAGTCGGCTGACCGAGGCGCTTCAACTTGCCCGTGTCTATTCGATCAACACGGATCCCGACAATCCGGATACACCTGCAATCGTGCCCGCGCATCTGGAGTTGTTCAGTGACGGACGGTTGATCGATCTGGATGGACAGGTGCTTCGTGGAGAGACCCTGACCTTCCATCGGATCGGTGACGACCAGTCGGCGAACCTGTCTGTCCTGCAGCTTGCTGCCGATCGGCCATGGGAATCACCCGCGGAGATCGAAGTGTTCTGCTCGCTGGGCAATTTCTCAGGGCAGGCGCGTCGTGTCGACGTCCAGCTTTCGGTTGATGGTGTCGTGCGATCGATTCAGGAAGTCGAGATTTCCGCCGCTCAGGACAATCTTCCCGGTCGTCGAAGTCTCGTGTTCACACCGTTCAGGTTGTCTCGTGGTGCCGTGATCGAGGTGGCGTTGCTGGGTGATGATGCCTTGTCTACGGATGACACGGCCGTCCTGATCGTGCCGCCTCCACGCCAGCTCGAGGTTCTGCTTGTCAGCGAAGACCGTCAACTCATGTCGAGATTGCTGGGTGGCTTCGGACTTTCGAAACTGGACGTCATGACACCGGGGCAATGGTCACAACGGGATCCATTGGAAACCTGGGATGTCGTCGTGTTCGAGGGATCATCGCCGGACATGACTGCTCGCATGCCGACCTTGACACTGGGTTCGAGTCCTTCCAGTGATCTGCTCAAGGTGTACGGTCGTCAAGACGAATCACAGGTCGCGCTGCAGGCCATGGAATCGCATCCTGTGATGGAGCATGTCGATGTCAACTCGCTCTTTGTCCAGGAATCAGATTCGATTCAGCCTTCCGAATCAGTCGAAGTCCTGCTGGAAGGTGATCGGTCACCACTGGTACTGAGCTGGGAGGAGAACGGATCCGTTCATGTTCATGTGGCGTTCGATCCAATCCAGTCGACGTGGCCCTACGATCCGAGCTTCGTGGCCTTTCTGTACAACGCGATCGACTGGCTGGGGCACAGCAACGAGGCGTTGGTCCAGCAGCAGTCGATGCCGGGCTCGATGCTCAATGTGAGAGTGGCCGCAGGTGGTCAGGAGGCCCGGTGGATTCGTCCAGATGGCTCCAGTCGTCTGGTGGTTGCAGATGCCGAGGGTCTGGTCAGCCTCGGACCCGTGGACCTTTCCGGTCTTCATGTGCTCCGGACGGATGGGGATGAGGGCTTGTCCATGAGGAGATCCGTGTTGTTTCCCTCCATTCACGAATCCGGCATTCGTCCTGCCGATTCGATCACGCTCGGGCAGGAATCCGTCGTGGCAACGTCTGGTGCGGCGAGAGGCTACGTGCCGTTGTGGCCCTGGGCGATCGGTGCATCTCTTTTGATCCTCATGCTGGAATGGTGGATCTGGAGCAGTCGGATGGGGGGCCGCCGAATGCCCGTGAAGTCGATCACGGCCGCCTCGCCCTGAAGGACGATCATCCGGTCCTCATCAGCTTGATGAGCTACAGTGCTCCATTCGATCCGAGGAGAAACCATGGCTTCGATTGACGAACGCATTGCCCAGTATGAGAACATGGCCCAGGCCGATCCTGAGAATGAGATGGCCCACTTCAGTCTCGGTTCGGCATACCTGAAGGCCGGTCGACCGGCGGAGGCTGCAGTCAGCCTCGAGAAATGTGTCGAGCTGAACCCGGACATGAGCAAGGCCTGGCAACTCTGTGGTCAGGCGCTCATCGACGCTGGCTGGTCGGACAAGGCCGTGGTCACACTGCAGCGTGGGTATGAGGTTGCCGCATCCAAGGGTGATCTGCTGCCACGGGATGCCATCGCGGATCTCCTTCGCAGCATCGGTCGGGAACCACCAGAGATCGAAGGGGCGGACACGGCCGCAGTCGAGGCACCGGATGGCTCATTCATCTGCAGACAGACCGGTCGAGCCGGGTCCCCCATGGATGGTCCGCCATTCAAGGGCGTCGTCGGTGAGTGGATTGGCGAGAACATCTCCATGGAGACCTGGCAGGAATGGATCGGTCAGGGAACCAAGGTGATCAACGAATTGCGACTTGATCTCTCCCGAGATGAGGATTCCGCCACCTACGACCAGCACATGCATGAGTTTCTCGGGGTTCCCGATGAAATCACGGCATCCAGCTGATTCTGCCCCAGCACGTATCATGTCAAGCCATGCCCCGAATGGCTGTCACACTTGCCGGTGTTGAACTCCCAGGCCCGTTGGTCGCGGCGGCTGGTGCAGCTGGTAACGGACCTGAGATTCTTGAAGTCGTCCCACGCGGTACCTTCGGTGCCGTCACGACCAAGTCCATCACGCCTGAACCTCGAGCAGGGCACCCACCCTGGCGTCTTGTGGAACTGCCAACCGGGATGCTCAATGCGGTCGGTCTTGCCAATCCGGGTCTCGAGCAGTTCATGGAGTCGGTCGTTCCTCGACTGGCACAATCCGATGCGACCTTCATCGGATCCATTGCAGGACATTCCATCGAAGACTATGTCGAAGTCGCCAAGGCCTTCGATTCCGTCGAGCACCTGCCACTGGTCGAGGCCAACATGTCCTGTCCGAACACCGGAACGGGCAGGCAGTTCACGGATGAACCGGCGGCCATGCGTGATGCTGTCCAGGCGATCAAGTCGAGCTTGGAACAGACACCATTGTTCGTGAAGCTTCCATTGGAGACCACCTCCGGTTACCCATTGGCCCAGGCGGCAATCGATGGCGGTGCCGATGGCCTGACATTCCTCAACACCATTCCCGCAATGGCGATTGATGTCGATACCAGGCGACCACGACTTGCCAATACGTCCGGTGGTCTCAGTGGTCCGGCCATCCACCATCTTGCAGTCCGCATGATTGCCGGTGTTCGACAGACTGTCACCGGTGGCGAATCACTTCCAATCATCGGACTCGGTGGTGTGACTCGGTGGGAACATGCCGCCGAAATGATTCTCGCGGGGGCGACCGGGATCGGATTGGCAACGGCGTTGTATGTGGATCCGAGAATCGCCAGGCGTGTCCATCGGGGTCTGGAGCGATGGGTTCGTGCTCAGGGCGTCGGTTCACTCAGCGATCTGGTCGGCGCAGTTGAATCCGATCCCATCGAACCGGATTGAGTCAGTACAAGCGAACGAAAGGCTTCGCCTCTCGCTTCAAAATGATCGTACTGATCCCATGAGGCACAGCCCGGACTCAGAAGGAGCAGGTCATCCGGCTTCATTCGATGGACTGCCTGTTCGACGGCGGTTGCCAGATCGCCACATGAGACCGCGTGTCCCGTGGCCTCGGCGGCGAGTCCCGGTCCGGTCGTCCCGATGGTGTAGAGCCCACCGAGTCTTGAACCCAGACGGGCAATCGCTTCGAGTGAGACACCCTTGTCATAGCCACCGGCGATCAAATGGACTCGGGAGGTGCGTGGCGCAAAGGCCTCGACGGCAAGCACCGTCGCTTCCGGAGTGGTTGATTTGGAATCGTTGAAGAACCGACCCTCATCGCCTACGGCTTCGAGGCGATGTGGCAGTCCAGCGAAATCCGACAGGGCTTCAGCGGCACGACCGGGTGACAGACCGGTTGCTCTCGCGACGGTCATGACGGCCAGAAGGGCGTTCGTCTGATTGTGACTGCCCGGTATCCGGATCGGAATCGGGGTAGCTCGTTTGGAGATGTGATCTCCACGGATGACGAGATCCTGATCCAGCTGCCATCGAGTGATGTTGTCCTTGCACTGTCTGTAGTGTGATTCGGAGCCATGCCAGTCGAGGTGGTTCGGAGCGATGTTCGTGATCACAGCCGTTCCCGGTGACCAGCCGGATTCACCATGAACCTCCCCAAGCCAGTAGAGCATCGCACTGGAGAGTTCCAGAACAATCCATGTGGTCGGCTCCACATCCGCGATCGACGGCAGAAGGCTGCCACCGATGTTGCCTCCGAGGATCGATCGGGATCCGGTCCGTGTGAGAACATGGTGAATCATCGACGCCGTCGTGGACTTGCCATTCGTACCCGTGACGCCGATCACTCTGGTGCGATCAAGTCGTTCAACGAGGAGTCTGATCTCGGTCGAGATCGGGATTCCATGGGCTGCCGCACTCTGCAGATAGGGATTGTCCCAGGGCATCGGGACGGCCGGATTGGCGATCACGAGATCGGTGTCAGTGAAGTCGTTGACATCATGGCCGCCCAGAGCCAGTCGGACCCGCTTCCTGTCGATGTCGGGTCGAAGGGATGCCAGGGCTTCGGTGAGTGACGCCTCGGTGGCCATGTCGGTCACACAGACCTCGCATCCCTGCTCGAGAAGCCATCGCGTCACCCCGAGGCCGCCTCCAAATCGACCCAGACCCATCACCGTGCATCGCTTGGCTTCCAGCGGATTCATGTCATGAGTGTATGACGGCTTGGACGGCTCTGGATTACCATCCCCTGCGAATACCTGCTTGAATGCGATGTCCGATTCGTTCAATCGGACACGAGCAGGGCCCTCCAGGCACATCTCCCGATGACAGAACAGAATCAAAGCCCGGGACATCCTGAACCGGTTCCACCACCACCCGTGAAGTTCCGTCCTCGTCTCTCGAGCATGGCGATCCTGGCCATGGTCATTGCCTGCCTCCCGTGCCCGCCGGTGAGCCTCCTGGGCTCGGTGATCGGACTGATGGCGATTGGTCGTATACGCCAGGCCGATGGCAAGCTCCGGGGGCTGACTCTCGCGAAGATTTCCATCGTCGTCGGCATTCTGATGAGCGTGAGCAGTCTGTTCCTGTTGACGAGCCTGCGGGACTACCTGGAAGACGGGCAGCGGAAGGCGATCTCGGAGTCCGTGCAGATTTTCCTCACGGAATCGCTCAACGACAATGCTTCAGGGGCGCTCTCCCATTGGGATTTGAAAGAGTCGCCTGTGCACGTCGAGGATGTCGTGGCCTTCGCGACCGTCGTCCATGATCGTCTTGGATCCTTGAAGTCGCTTCAGATCGGCAAGATCGATCCAGCCAAGGATGTTTCGATGCTGCAGCCTCGGCTCGATGCCTGGTTGATTCTGGAGTTCGATCAGGGGACCCGCAATGCCTCTTGCCAGTTCGTCCTGGTTCCCGTTCTGGGAAGCATGAGTTTCGGCACCAGAATCACGTCGCTCAAGATCGAGGATCCTGATGGGGGGCTGATCATTCCAGTGGAGGATGGCCTTCCAGTGGAGACGCCACCAGTCGAAACCGGCGATTCAAACGATGATGAGGTGTCCTCGTGACGACTCAACAACGACCACTTCCCTGGAGCCCCTGGGCGCTGATCGGACTGGCGTGTTCGGTGGGACTCTGCCCGGTCGTGACGATGCTGGGTGTCGTCTTCGGCATCTTCGCGCTTCGCGATATCCAGCGTGGTCAAAGACGTGGTCGTGGAGTCGCCATTGCGGCCATCTTCATCGGGCTGGTCTTCACGCCGACAACAACGATGGCCCTGTTCTGGTGGAACACCAAGGTGCGTGATCCGATGTTGCAGGGGCCCGTGGAAGCCATCAAGGCGGGCCAGGCCGGCAATCTCGATCTCTTCCGGGAGGGGTTCATCGAGGGCTCGGGCAGTGGGTCCGATGCCCAGCAGTTCCTGCAGAGGCTGGGTGACCAGTATGGAACGCTTGTGGCCATCCGGCAGGATCCCGATCGTGAGGCTTCCTGGGCACCCGAGGGCTGGGCCATTTCGGTACCCTACATTCTGGAATTCACCCGGGAATCGGTTCCCGGAAGGGCTCGATTCGTGATCCTCGATCCCCGGAATGGCCAGGAAGGACTGGTCTTTCGATTTGCCTGGATCCGAGTCGGAGAGTCTGCTCCATTGACCTATCCGCCCGGCGCCGAGACGGACATGGAGACAGCAACTGGGGTTGAAGATGCCCGATAGTGGGGAGCATGTCATCCAGATCGAGAATCTCGTCAAGAGGTTCGGTAATCAGACCGTGCTTGATGGAATCAATCTCGATGTCAAGGCTGGGGAAACCATGGTGATCATGGGTGGCTCCGGCTGTGGCAAATCAACACTGCTCAGGCACATGGTGGGTTCGCTTCATCCAGAAGAGGGGAAGGTCAGGCTGTTTGGTGAGGTTCTCGCCGAGATGTCCGAGGAACAGCTCGACGATACTCGAAAGAAGTTCGGGATCCTCTTCCAGTCAGGCGCTCTGTTCCAGTCGCTCTCGGTCGGGGACAACGTCGCTCTGATTCTCGAGGAACACACCGATCTGGACGCGGCGATCATCGATTTCATGGTCAAGATCAAGCTTGAGCTGGTCGACCTGCGAGAAGCCGCGCACAAGTTTCCTGCGCAGATCAGCGGTGGCATGAAGAAGCGTGCGGGGCTGGCCCGGGCCTTGGCATTGGACCCCAAGATCCTGTTCTACGATGAGCCCAGCGCCGGACTCGATCCGGTGACCTCCGCAGCCATCGATCGTCTGATCATCGATCTGACCAACAAGCTTGGTGTAGCAAGCGTCGTCGTGACACACGAGATGGATTCGGCCTTCGCCATTGCCGATCGAATGGCCATGCTTCACAAGGGACGTGTCCTGATGCTCGATACCCGTGAAGCCTTCGAGCACATCCGTGACTGGCCGTTCGATCGAATCAACGAGCTGGATGAGAATCAGCAGCTGATCCGCCAGTTCCTTCGTGGTGATGCCGAGGGGCCCCTGACCGAGGACGCCACAGGTGACAGCAGCTACGCTGCCGACCTGCTCGGAATCGACAACAGCAAACTGACGGGTGGTCGTTCCATTCAGACGACACGGCGTGTTCCCATGCCGGGGAGAACGCGTGGCTTCTTCAAGCGATTGATTTCTCGAACATCCCATGACAGCACCAAGAGTGGACGGGACAAGCAATGAGCAACGAATCTCTCAGACAGGCGAACAATGTCAAGGCTGGCATCTTCGTCACCATCTCACTGGTCATCGCATTGATTGTGATCTTCCTGCTTGGAGATCTCTGGACGCTGTTCTTCGGCTCGCCAACGACCAGTTACGCCACGAGCTACACCGTGAGAGATGGGGTGTCCTACCTCCAGACGGGCTCCGATGTTCGAATCGGCGGCATCAAGCTCGGAACCGTCGACTCGGTTGTTCTGGATGAATCAACCACGGACATCGATCGCAAGATCGACGTGACCTTCTCGATACCGACCACGATTCCGCTCTATTCCAATGCCATCGCCACCATCCAGAGCGGTCTCATCAGTGCCGACTCCTACATTGCCATTTCATCACTTGGATATGACGAGGCCAATCAGCCTGAGGATCAGGAGGGACCTCCTGGCAAGCGACTCGAGGCTGGGGGGTATTTCACCGGCAAGGGGTCCGCAGGGATGCTCGGATCACTCGTGGGTGCTCGCAGCTCGGACAACATCGAAGTCTTCCTTGCGAACATCGCCACGCTCTCAGGACGATTCAAACAGGACGGCTATGTTCTGAAATGGGTACTCGGCGCGCCGAGCGCCGTTGAGATCCAGGACGTCGTACAGAACGTGGATCGCTTCGTTCAGGATTTCAGAGACAACTGGGATTCCGCCTGGTCGGATGAGATTTCGTCGATTCTCGACAATCTGGATTCATCCATGACCGGTATCGATGAAATCATCGTCGAGAACAAGGCGTCCTTCGACGAGATCGTCGAGAACGTTCGTTCGGTAACGGCCGAAGCGGACTCCAACTGGAAGCCGCAGTTGACCGCAATCTTCGCAGATGGCAGAACGACTCTTGAGAACGTGGATTCCGTCGTCGCGGATTTCCGTCGTCGTTCGCCACTCCTGTTCGACAATCTCGGCGATACCCTCGCACAATTGAACGTGGCTTCACAGCAGTTGAACCGAGCCATTGCGGAAGTGTCCGCCAATCCATGGAGGCTTCTGTACAGGCCGACCGACAAGGAGTATTCCAATGAGCTTCTCTACGAAGCTGCACGGAACTTCTCGTTTGGAGCTTCGGATCTCAAGTCGGCTGCGGGATCGATGCAGCGACTTCTGGATGCCCGTGGTGATCAGCTTGGTGCCGATGACGAGGATCTCCTGCTGATCCGTCGAAATCTGGTGGAAAGCTTCCAGCGGTACGAGCGTGCTCAGCAGCAGCTGATGGACATCCTGCGGGGTGATGATGCGACCGATTCATCTTCCGCAGGTTCCGGAGGGTCGTGAACGGCCCGCATCGAATTGAATCGCTCGACGACCCGCGAATCGATGCTTTTCGTGACGTCCGGGATCGAGATCTCCGTGGTCGAGACGGGCTCTTCATGGCCGAGTCCGAGCTGGTCGTCAGGCGTCTGATCCGTCAGCCGGATCGATTGCATGCATTGCTGCTGTCACCTGAGAAACTGGATCGTCTGCGTGACGAACTGGTTGTGCTGCCTGAGTCCGTCCCGGTGTTCGTTGCCGATCTCGAGCAGATCGGCATGATCGCGGGGTTCCATGTCCATCGAGGGGTTCTGGCGACGGGTCATCGTCCATCACGCCGCGATCTTCAGGTCGAACAGGTCATGAACACGATCGATGAGGATCATGCCTGTACGTTGCTGCTGGCGCGCGGCTTGACGAATGTGGACAACATGGGTGCATTGTTCCGGAATGCAGCTGCCTTCGGAGTGGATGCGATCATTCTCGATGAAGCTTGCTGCGATCCCCTGTACAGGAAATCCATCCGGGTCTCGATGGGTCATGCGCTGTCCATTCCCTGGGCGATCGCCGATGACTGGATCCCGACACTGGACATGTTGCGATCTCGATGGGGAATCTGTCTGGCGGCTGCCGAGTGCACTGGTCAAAGCATTCCTGCAGATGAGATGAACCTGCCTGCACGCTCAGGAATGGTGCTGGGCTCAGAGGGGCCAGGACTGGATCAGGACACCATCGCGGCCTGTGACCGCGTGGTCGAGATCCCGATGGCAGCGGGCGTACCGTCACTCAATGTGGCAACCGCATCCGCGATTCTGCTCTGGGAGCGATGTCGTCAGCGGCAGATCGACGGTGACGCTTCAAGTCGCTGAAGATGTTCGGGTCGATTCAGTCTTGGGTGTCTCGGCCGTGTCCTCGGCATCCGCATTGAATCGCTCGATGTCGGCCCCCAGTGAATTCAGCTGAAGCTCCAGATCCTTGTAGCCTCGATCCAGATGATAGATCCTGCTGACAGTGGTCGTGCCTTCTGCGGCAAGCCCTGCCAGCACGAGGCTGGCGGAACCTCTGAGATCACTGGCCATGACCGGTGCGCCAACCAGTCGATTGACACCTTGGACCACGACGGTTCCACCCTGTCGGTAGAGCTGTGCACCCATTCTGGTCAGTTCGGACACATGCAGGAATCGGTCGGGGAAGATCTTCTCGGTCACGATGCTGTTGCCATCCGCGAAACACAGAAGCGTCATCATCTGGGCCTGGAGGTCTGTCGGGAAGCCGGGGTAGGGCTGGGTCGTGAACAGTACAGGCTTCAGTCGACGTTCACTCGTGACCTTGATGGTGCATCGTCCGGGTGGTTCCAGCTCATCGAGCCTCTGGACTCTGACGCCTGTGGCCTGCAGTCGATCCACGACTGCCAGCAGGTGATCGAGCGGGAAATCCTCCAGCGTGACATCGCCATTCGTGATCGCCGAGGCAATCGCAAGCGTTCCTGCCACGATCCTGTCAGGCATGACCCTGTGGTCACAGCCGGAGAGCTCGGTGCACCCTCGTATGGTGATGCGGGGCGTTCCGGCTCCGGTAATGGATGCGCCCATGCTGTTGAGCATGACGGCGAGATCCGAGATCTCGGGTTCGCATGCGGCCGATTCAATGACGGTGACACCTTCTGCAAGCGTCGCCGCGCACATCACGTTGGCGGTTCCAAGGACAGTCGATCCGAACGGCCCTCCGAGAAACACGGTGTTGCCCCGGAGTCGATCCGCTCTGGCGATGATGTCTCCGCCATCCAGTTCGATCCTGGCCCCCAGCGCCTCGAGGCCACGAAGATGAAGATCCACGGGTCGATCTCCGATGGCGCATCCACCGGGCATGGCAACACGTGCCTGGCCATATCTGGCCAGCAGTGGTCCCAGTACGCAGATGCTGGCTCGCATTGTCCTCACGATGTCATAGCGTGCATGCCAGGAGCCATCATCCGATGTGACCATGCGGAGATCCTGGCCGTCACGTTCGATCTGGCAGCCCAGCTCGGCCATCAGCCGTGCCATGTTGTCGATATCCGACAGCGCGGGCAGGCCGCGCAACTGGACCGGGCCTTTTGCCATCAGTGCGGCGGCCATTTCCGGAAGGGCCGCATTCTTCGAACCATCCACTCGAATCCGGCCGTTCAATCGTGTTCCGCCGGTGATCCTGAAGGCATCCATTCGCTTCGTCTCAATCCTTGGAGTTGTGGTCAAAGATCAGTGGGGGGAGCCCCCATGGTGGGCCGTTCCAACTCCATCTGGAGGGCCACCGGAACCGATCCTACCGCGTTCCTTCTCGGGGTGCGCAGCATCAGGCATGTCTTGTCCACCCTGCCGTTACAACCCGCAACGCATGGGACTTCTTTCATTGCTTCGGCAAGACCGGGCACATATCTGAAGTCGGTGAATCGTAGCTTCTGGTATTCCCCTGACTCTTTTCCGCCTATTCCAAGGAGGATGCCCCATGAATCCTGCTCTCACATCGTGTCTTGCCGTCTCGGTCCTCATTCCGCTTGAATTCTGCCTGGTTTCGGCCCTGGTGGCTGAAGATCCTCCGCCAGCGACCCTCGAATTGACGGGCGTGGTTCGTGATTTCAAGGAACGCTCCGTTCAGGGCGGGCATCCGGACTTTGAGCGGCAGCCTGATGGAGGATTCAAGCACTACTGCGGCAATATCGCTGAGGAACTTGGAGCGGACGGACGACCGGTCTACACCGGCGAGGGGTACTACGTCCGACGTCAATGGAAGGACGCTTCAGGCAAGCCCATCTGCTGGACGGTCTATGACCGGTCGTTGGGAGATCGCAAGGGGCGGAAAGGGGGGTCGGATTCCGGTGGCATCCAATCCTCCGAAAGTTTCGATCAGTGGTATCGGGACGTTCCCGGCGTCAATCTCTCCATGCCGCTCAAGCTGACATTCAATCGGCAGGGTGACGGCAGCTATGTCTTCGACGACAAGACCGATCCGGATTTCAGCCAGTTGGGTGGTTTCTTTCCCATTGACGGTGATCTGTTCGGCAACTCGGGAGGAAGCCCGAATCACAACTTCCACTTCACATTCGAGCTTCACACGGAATTCACCTATGACGCCAGCCAGGACAATCACTTCAGATTCACGGGTGATGACGATGTCTGGGTGTTCGTGGATGGCAAGCTGGTGATCGACATCGGGGGGGTTCACCCGGCCATCAACCAGACCGTCGATCTCGATCGGCTCGGCCTCGTTGACGGTGAGACCTATTCCCTTGATTTCTTCTTTGCGGAGCGACATCGAACACAATCCAACTTCAGGATCGTGACGAACCTCCTGCTTGAGACCAGCCGTGTTCCGCCCATGACCGCTGCGTACGATTGATACCTGTTCTCATTTGATGGCGATCCGAATCCAATCGTTGGACAGGTGCTTGACACCTGTCCAACGTTTTCATTTCTGCATCTGACCAGCCGGACATCGGTGATCATCTATACTCGAAGACGAGATGACGACACCTGAGTTTCCAGACGTCCAGATGAATGTCGTGCGGCCCAAGGAGCCGGTCGTCGGTCGTATCGTGGAATCCACCCCCTGTCTCAAGGGGCGATCGGCGAGTTATGTACGGCACATCGCGATCGATGTTTCCGGAACGCCACTGGCAGGTTCATTCAAGGTCGGCCAGGCGTTCGGTGTCATTCCGCCCGGGCAGAACGACAAGGGCAGGCCGCATGCCGTCAGGCTCTATTCGATCTCCGCGCCCAGCTGGGGCGAGGATGGTGAAGGCAACATCCTCTCGACGACCTGCAAGCGACTCATCGATGAGACCGATTCCGAAGATCCTGAAGATCATGGACTCTTCCTCGGCGTCTGCAGCAACTATCTGTGTGATTGTCGTGTGGGTGACGAGGTGCTCGTTTCAGGACCATCCGGAAAACGGTTTCTGCTGCCAGAGAAACCCGAACGTCATGATTACGTGTTCGTCGCCACCGGGACCGGCATCGCACCCTTCCGGGGGATGGTGATGGAACTGCTCGAACACCCCGATGGCCCTCGTGACTGTGAGATCCATCTCGTCATGGGTGTTCCCTATGGAACGGATCTCATGTACGACGACGCCTTCAGAAAGCTCGCACAGGATCATCCCGGTTTCCATTACCACACGGTGATCAGTCGGCCTGAAGTGGGCCCTCGGAGGTATGTCGACCAGTACATCGTCGAGACCGTGGATCCGTTTCATGAAGTTCTGGCTCGTGATCGGACGCTGCTCTATGTCTGTGGAATCGAGGGCATGCAGTTCGGCATCTACCGTTTGCTGGAAACCCTCGGCATTGCTTCGAGCTACGTCACGCTGCCGGAGGGCATGGAATCCATGGCGGATGCCGACCATGCCATGATGAAGAAAGTGCGTCCCGCAGACCGCTGCATGGTCGAGGTCTACTAGAGACGGTAGATTGTTGGCCATGTATCCATCAGCATTCGCCACCTCCGACGAGAAGAAACCGGATCCATCCACTGCCACGACAGGGCCCTCCAGTGGTGCTGACGTCGAGCAGGGTGGCCTCCATATCTACGATTCACTGGGCGATACGGCAGCTCGTCAGATTCTCCAGGAGTGGCGTGATTCCCTGGAGGGATTCATCACGGGACTGGGGACGTCACCCCTGTTCGCTGAATGGGCTGCATGGGGTGTCTTCTTCATCTCGCTGATCATCATCTGTTTCTGCTCGAACTGGATCGCGAAACTGACCATCAAGATGATCTTCTATCGAACCTTGAGGAAATCGGGGACGCTGTGGGGGCATGCGTTGATCGAGAACAAGGTTCTCACACGGCTGTCTCATCTTGTTCCGGTGATCCTGTTGGCCATCGGTCTTCCAATGATCGTTTCGGACGACACTCGTGGCTGGATCCTGCCGTTCCTGGATATCTACACGCTCTGGATCGTCATGATCGTGGGGTATGGAATCATTGACTGTGTCGGAACGCTCTATGCGCATCACAAGGGCGCTGAACGGACACCGATCAAGGGTGTTCTCCAGGCAATCAAGCTGATTCTCTCTCTGGTCATCATCCTGTTCGTATTAAGCGTGTTGTTCTCCAAGTCACCGCTGTATTTCATTTCCGGAATCGGTGCCTTCATGGCGATCATTCTGCTGATCTTCCGGGACTCGCTCCTCGGGCTGGTGGCCGGGCTTCAGTTGACGGCCAATGACATGGTCCGGGTCGGCGACTGGATCGAGATTCCAGGAAAGGGCGTTGATGGGGATGTGATCGAGGTGACCTTGACCACGGTCCGGGTTTCCAACTGGGATCGAACCATCGCGATGGTGCCGGCCTACGATCTGTTCCAGAGCACGTTCGTCAACTGGCGTGGCATGTCCGAATCGGGTGGACGACGCATCAAGCGTTCCATCAACATCGACATCTCCACGATCAAGTTCGCGACTCCCGAAATGCTGGATTCGTGGAAGAAGATCCATCTTCTGGACGACTATCTCAAGCGGAAGGTCCAGGAAATCGATGACTGGAACAAGGAACACGCCGTTTCCGATTCCCATGATGTCAATGGCCGCCAGCAGACCAACATCGGTGCCTTCCGTGCCTACGTCGAAGCATATCTACGCAACAACTCGAAGATTCATCAGGAGGGATTCACCTTCCTGATTCGACAGCTCCAGCCCGGGCCCGAGGGTCTTCCACTCGAGATCTATGTCTTCACGAATGACAATCGTTGGATTCAGTACGAAGGCATCCAGTCGGACATCTTCGATCATCTGCTGGCTGTGATCTCCAACTTTGATCTCGAAGTGCATGAGAGTCCCAGCGGCAGCGATGTCCGCAATGCACTCGACCCGGCCTTGCTGGAAGCCAGCAAGCGTTGAATCCAGTCGGTCGACCGAGTGTCTTCAGGACCGTTTCGAGTCGGCATCCATCTCGTCGACTGGATCATCCGTGGGGGGCGTCGCCGGCCCCTGCGCCTTCAGAAGACTCCAGGTCAGCCAGCCCACGGCGGCCATGCCGATTCCCGTGACGATCCACTGGAGCATTTCAGTTGGAATCTCCACTGCCCGCATCGTTCATGCGAGTGAGCAGATCATCAACGGCCACCTCGAGTTGTCGATCACGTCCACTGGCTTCGTCCGCCGGCGTTCGTTCGACACGGATATCAGGTACGGCACCGCGATCTTCCATGTCCGTTCCATCGGGCAGTCGCCAACCCCGGAAGGGTCTGCGGACTCTGGAACCGTCGATCAGGGTGAAGCTGCCCGTCGAGATGACACCGCCATAGGTTTCTTCACCGACAACTCGGCCGCGATCGGTGTTCTTGATGGCATGGGTGAAGATCTCCGCATTGGAGAACGAATGTTCGTTGGCCAGGACGACGATGGGTTTCGACCAGGCGTAGATGAGTCTTCGGTCCCTTGGATACGCATCGGAGGGAGCGTCTTCCCACGCCACGCCTCTGGGGATCGTGGAGGCATGGACGGGGGCGGTCAATGAGGCCAGCAGCACATCCGTGGTCCATCCGCCACCGTTGTTGCGGACGTCGATGACGAGGCCGTCCTTGCCGTGGGCCGCCGCGTACAGCTGATGTTCGAAATCATGGACGGAGGCCATGTTCATGCTGCGGATATGAAGATAGCCGAGCTTGTCATCGCTGAGTTCGTCGACGAGTTCACGATTGCGACGCAATTCGTCCTTGTAGGCGAGGCCATTCCAGGCCGACCAGGAGACCGGAGTGATGAGCATCATCATGTCCTCGCCGTCACGGTTCAATTCGATCAGGGTTTCCCGGCTGCGGGTTCCGGACATGGCCTTTGACAGATCCATGTTCGGCATCTCCTCCGCCGATTCACTGACCCGATTGTCATTGACGGCCTTGATGACATCGCCGACATGGAGTCGGGAGCCTTCGTGGTCGGCTGGAGATTGAGGGAGAACCTCGATGACCTCATAGCCGCCAGCGACGGGTCGAGTCCTGATTCCCAGATACCCGATGGGATCGGAAGTCGTCGAGAAGCCGCCACCTCCGTAGATTCCGGTATGGGAACCGTCAGCCTCTCCGAACATCATGCCGACGACACGATTGAATTCCTGTGGCGTCCTCGTCGAAGTGGCCTGTTCGCGGTAGGCCTTCGAGATGGCCTCCCAGTCGAGCCCCTTCATGTCGGGGTGGTAGAACCAGCGGCCGAACAGACGGGACGTCTCATCGAACTTCTGGGCCTGTTCGTCGGCAACGATGATCTCCGTGACGGCATCGATGCCGATCGTCTTCGATGAACCTCCCTTGCTTGGAAGCGTTCTGGCCGTGCCGCCACTCACGTAGCTGAGGGTCTTGCCATCCGGACTCTGTTCCAGATTGCTGACTGAGCTGGTGGTGAGTCGTTTTCGGTTTTCGCCCATGGCGTCCACGCGGTAGAGACCGCTGGTGCCGTCGACGTCTGCGCTGAACATCACGGCATCACCTGCAGGAGAGAGCAGCAGATCGCTTTCGGCGCCTTCGAATCGTGTCAATCGATCTGCTCGGTTCCATGCCGTATCCACATCCTTGAATTCAAGCGGATCGCCAGCTTCATGTTCCTCTTCGAAATCGATGAGATCAAGCATCTTCTTCTTGCCAGTCTCCTTGGCGACGGCTTCGAAGTGTTCGGCTCGTTCCCAGTCGCTCATGCCATCCAGCGACTCATCAAGGAATACGCGATAGACGTCATATTCGCTGTCGGTTCCGATCTGATTCCGATCGCTTCGGAAGATGAGCACCTTGCCGTCATCACTCAGTCTTGGAGACTCGTCGAGATCAGGATGGCGTGTGAGGTTGACGGCGTCATCCGGATGGTCGACATCCATGAGCCAGATGTCACTGTTGAAGTCCAGATCCGCAGTGGCATAGACGATGTGTCGTGAATCAGATGCCCATTGGACTTCCGGTGGCCACCAGCCCGCCAGCAGAAGTCGATCCTCTCCGGTGGCGAGATCGAGGAGATGCAGATCGCCTCGTTCACGCATGTAGAGCAGCTTGCGACCATCCGGCGAGGGCATCGGATGATGATTGGCATGTTCGTTCACGACGACCGGTTTGATATCGAATCGAAGTGCGCCGGCCCATCGTTCGCCAGACTTGTTCTCCGGCTTCTCTTTCTTGGCGTCTGCTTCGTCAGTGTCTTCATCCATCTGCTCGGTGTCTTCTTCACCTTCCGCCGTTGCCGTTCCATTGGTATTGGAGGATTCGACCTCTGATTCCGAAGACTCTTCGGAGGCGTCTGTCGAGTCATCCTGGGCAACCTCTTCTTCGGTTTCCGAGTCTTCAGAGGACGTTTCATCCGTTGCCTCTTCTGGCTCGAGATCCTCGCGTGAGAGAGACACCGTGGCGGCCCAGATCCCTTCGTGACCTCCGCGGTCGGAGGTGAAATAGAGCTGTTCGCCATCGGGGGAGAAGGTGATCCACTGGTCACGGGCGTGGTCATTGGTGATGAGCCGGGTGGGGTGGTCATCCTCCACGCTTCTCACCAGGAGCTGGCCTCTGGCGGCAACAGCCATGGCTTTGCCACTGGGATGCCGCGCCGCTTCATTGACCGAGGTATTCAGTCGTTGGCGTCTGGTTGGTGGCATTGATTGATCGGGGTTGACCTTGAGGTCGACCGCCGTCGGTCCCATGTCGGGCTGATTCAGATCGATCCGGTGAAGACCGTCCCATGCCACGAAAGCCGCCGTGGAACCGTCAGCGGAAACCGCCAGGTCACGTACACCATGTCCGATCGTGGCCTGCCCATCCTCGGGAGCGAGTCTGGTCAGCTGAATCATGGAGGATTCGTCTCCGCCGGCCGGGAGCTTCCAGACATTGTTCTGCCCGTCACGTGATGAGAGCAGGATGACATCGCCGTTGGGCAGTGGATGGGCATCAGCGTCGTTCGCGCGATGCATTGTGATCCTCTTGAAGGATCCATCCTCTGTGTTCATCGACCACACATCCTGGTTGCTGCTTCCTCGATAACGGGGCCGTTCCATGGGGGCGCCGCCTCGTGCGAAGACGAGCGTGTCCCCTGCGATCCTCGGCGTGCTGCCTCTTGCCGGTGTGAGCGGCTCGATCGGTCCGCCATCCAGGGGCGCTCGATACATGCCGGTCTCGCGGAACAGCGATGGATCCAGGCTGCTTGAAAACAGAACCGCGGAGCCGTCCGGTGTGAAGCCGGAGAGTCCTTGTCGACGATCAGTCGTCGTGAGTCGTTCGATTGGACCGGTTGCGACCAGGCGATTCCCCCGTTGCTCGACCGGCATCAGATAGATCCCCGTGGCGCCATTGCGATCGGACTCGAACGCAAGCAGCTTGCCATCCGGTGAGAAACTGCTTCTGAGTTCCGTTGATTCATGGGAGGTCAGCCGTTCGGCATGACCGCCTCCTGTCGGGACGGACCAGAGATCACCACCCAGCGAGAAGACCAGCATCTGTCCATCCGGAGACAGCGAGGGGTATTGCTGAAAGCCTGCGGTCGATGAGGCGATCGCAGCACCTGGGGCCATCAGAAAGCAGATCAGGGCGGTCAGTTGGGATCTCATGGGGGGGTCCTTGGAGGCAAAGGTGTGAAACGGTCGTTGTCGAGCGGTCTACTTTAGGGAGCTTGAGGGCTTCAGGGGCTGCTGAGGGCATTTCCTCTCCTGGAAGCCAGGGGGAATGCTTAGCTCAGGCTAATGGGGGCTCAAAATGGCGTTTGTGGGGTCTTTGACCGACCTCTGAAAATGTTTGGATTGTGATCAGTTTTCATAAGCCCTCAGGCCCTCTTGAAGGCCGTTGTTTCCAAGCTTGCCTAGCCTGAAATTCGGATAAACAGCCTTAAATGGTTCTTCAACAGTGTTTTACGCCAGCTTGGTGCCAATAAAAGATCTTCACAGATGCCCGGTAATTAGTCTTGACCCGGCCTGAATAGGCTGGCAAATTGTACGTAGTGCTGAATCCGCCCATGCGTTTTGGTCGGGTTCAGCGGAGGTAAGAGAGAGAAGAGGGGAATGTGTTTAGATCCCTCAGAAGATAGGTAGCTTTGCGCCGCGCGACCAACGGCCTCGTTGTTGTTGGGCGCATGTTGCCTGTCATGCATGCATGCCTGTGTCGATCGTTTCGGATCGGGAGTCCGGAAAGCAGGCGAAAACCATGGTGTGCCCAATCCGGTGTTCGGCTCGGAATGGGAATAACAAGGATCCTTTGAGAAGGAGGAGAAAGAATGAAAATGCAAACGCTTACAGTTGCTAGCGTTGCAACAGTGACAGCAATGGCTGCTGGTTTGGCTACGGCCGACTCCATCACCCTTGATCTCGCTGGCGTTAACAGCAACGACAACTTCGGTAGCCCAAACAACGAATTTAGCCTTNTCGAGCTCGGCGATGTCACCATCACCGGTATCGGTTGGGACAATGTTGTGGGCAATGGTGATGACACTGGTGTTACTTGGGGCAACGAGATGACTATGGCAGTCGTTGACTCCGGCGACCTNAATGGTGTCTTCATCTCGTTCTTCCCAAATGAGGGTGGAGCAACTGCTGGTGGCGTATGGGGCCCTGCTTCAAGTGGCGGCATCATCGACCTGGCATCACAGGGTCTCGCATTCAACACCTCTTCAGGTTCACTCCTGATCGAGTTCTTNGAGTCCTACAACGACGTTGATGGCGCAACCGACGCTCACTACGAGTCCGGTACTGTCACCATCGAGTACGCCGTTCCTGCTCCTGGCGCACTGGCCCTTCTGGGTCTCGCCGGTATCGCTGGACGTCGTCGTCGTCGCGGCTGAATTTGAACCCAGGTCGGAGAAACTCTCCACTCTCCACATGACCTGATCAGATTCGCACAATGATTTGATTACTTCCCGGCTCCCGCCCGAAAGGGCGGGAGCTTCTTTTTTGGCTTCCAGTCCCTGTTCAAGGTGGGTCAGGGCCCAATGATCTGCCGATTTGATTCTGGTAGCTTGACCTTCATGGAACCCCGGTCACCATGTCTGAAGAGAGGCTCCATTGTGTTTGGGGGGGATGAAGGCCCTGGATCCAAAGACGTCTCGAACAGGAAGAACAAATCATGAACAGACTGATGTTGTCCGTGGGGGGGCTCATCTGCTTCGCCTTGGCTGGTACGGCATCTGCCGAACTGGTGACGATTCAATGGGACATCACGGAGGCGTCCTACAACGGTCAAACGCTGTCGCTGTACGGGGCTGAGCAGGATCCGGCCTGGGGGGACGCCCTTCTGGTGGCCTGGGGATTCGAGAATGTCGAAGCGGATGTCTACTGGAACGAAGGGGCCAGTTTTTCAAACTGGGCCAATGAGGTTCGCCTCGGAATCAGTGACATTGATCTGGGCGATGAGAAGGGTGACGCCTACTTCTGGGTCGAGGCACCCTTCCCTGATCAGTTCGGTGCTGATGCACCCGGGAGCTTCTATCACGCCACCGGCGGTCAGTTTGACTCGGGCGACATCTCCAATCTGGGCTATACGCTCGGCTCGGAGGGCGATATCGCCGCAGTGGCCTATTCGACCTGGGACGATGGTACGGGGCTGCCGTCCGGAGTCTTCACATCGGGAACCGTCTGGGTGACCTTCCAAACAGTTCCCACGCCCGGAGGGCTGGCGATTATCGCCCTTGCCGGGGTCTGGCGACGGGGTCGGAGCCGCCGTTCGTAAAGCTTGCAGAATTCGATCTGGTTGACTGAGGGGGAGCTGCCTACTTGCCGATAGAATGGGTCTCCCCTTGGGGGCCCCTTCAGGGCTGTTTGTTGACCAGGCTCCCCAGGAAGCATTCCCAGATCTTCAGAGTGAACAAAGAGGAATCCAATGTCTCAGAAGCGAATCGTGGTCGGTGGTGGTGGAGGTTTCATCGGCGGCCATCTCGTCGGATCGCTCTTGGCCCAGGGCCATTCGGTCAGAAGTGTTGATATCAAGCCGACCGACGGCTGGTATCAGGTTCACCCCGATGCGGAAAACGTGGTTGCGGACCTGTCCAAGCTTGAAAACGCCAATGCTGCCTGTGATGGCATGGACGAGGTCTATCAGCTGGCCGCAGACATGGGCGGGATGGGATTCATCGAGAACAACAAGGCGTTGTGCATGCTCACCGTGCTCACCAGTACGCACATGCTCACGGCTGCCAGAGATCAGGGCGTCAAGCGTTTCTTCTACTCCTCCTCCGCCTGTGTCTACAACGCGGACAAGCAGAAGAGTGAGGATGTCATTCCTCTGAAGGAAGAGGACGCCTATCCCGCCATGCCTGAAGATGGATATGGATGGGAGAAGCTCTTCACCGAGCGGATGTGCCGTCACTTCCTTGAAGATTTCGGGCTTGAATGTCGAACAGCCCGTTACCACAACGTCTATGGTCCCGAGGGAACCTGGGAAGGTGGTCGTGAGAAGGCCCCAGCTGCGATCTGCAGAAAAGTCATTCATGCCAAGCATACGGGTGACCACACGATCGAAATCTGGGGCGACGGTCTTCAGACCCGTTCCTTCATGTACATCGACGATTGCGTGAAGGGGACGCAGGACATCCTGAACAGCGACATCATCGAGCCGATGAACCTTGGATCCGACGAGCTGACGACCATCAATGGTCTGGTGGACATCGTCGAGGAAATCGCGGGTATCAAGCTCGAACGGACTCACAAGCTGGATGCACCCAAGGGCGTCAACGGTCGCAACTCCGACAACACCATGATCATGGATCGACTTGGCTGGGCACCCTCCATCAAGCTCCGTGACGGCATGGAGCGGACCTACCGCTGGATCCATGACGAGTACATGGCGAAGTATGCGGCAGGCGCCACGGCTTGATCCCTTTCAACGCATTCAGGCGTTCAACCAGACATGTCCCAGCGTGATCACAAGGGCCCGAAGCCTGGCACCATCCTCCTGCTGACACAGGTGTATGTGCCTGATCCGGCAAGTGTCGGCCAGCATCTTCATGATGCGGCCGCTGAGCTGGTTCGGCGCGGCCATGATGTCAAGGTCCTGGCATCCGCACGTGGGTATGACGACCCATCCATGAAGTATGACCGTCACGAGATTCGTGATGGCGTCCGGATCCGTCGGCTTCCGCTCTCATCGTTCGGGAAGGGTTCCATTCCACTTCGAGTGGCCGCGGGCATGTTCCTCATGCTTCAGGAGATTCTGCACGGCCTGTTCACCCGGAACATCGAGAGCATTCTGGTGAGTACCTCTCCGCCGATGTGCCCCATTGCCGCCATGGTGATTTCATTCATTCGCCGCAAGCCCATCACCTACTGGGTCATGGATCTCAACCCGGATCAGATGATCGAACTGGGCAAGACGACTGAAAAGTCACTGGCAGCCCGGACATTCAACTGGCTCAATCGACGGATTCTCAAGCGGTCTCGTCGTATCGTGGCACTCGATCGCTTCATGGCCGACCGCCTCTATCGCAAACGCGATGTGCGTGAGAAGACGGCCATCATGCCGCCCTGGCCGCATGATGATCATGTCGAGATGATCGAGCATTCGGACAATCCCTGGCGGAAGGAACACGTCAAGGATGGGCAGTTCGTCATCATGTACAGCGGGAACCACGGATTCTCGACCCCGGTCACGACCGTCCTTCAGGCGGCACTTCGAATGCAGGATGTCGAGGGGCTTGAATTCCTCTTCATCGGTGGTGGTGTCGGCAAGAAGGAAGTGGATGACACCATTGCCAGTGAGAACCCCGTGAACGTGCGGTCCATGCCGTATCAGCCCTTTGAAACACTCCGATACTCCCTCTCTGCTGCGGATGTGCATCTCGTATCGGTCGGTACGGATGTGGTCGGTGTGGTGCATCCCTGCAAGATCTACGGTGCCATGGCGGTCGGCAGGCCGATTCTCCTCCTTGGCCCGGATCCCTGTCATGCGTCCGACCTGGTACTGGACAATGACATCGGTTGGCAGATCAGTCATGGTGATGTTGATCGCGCCATCGAGGTCCTTCGTGAGATCCAGTCGACGCCCAGAGAGAAACTGGAGGACATGGGAAGGCGTGCACAGGAAGTCATTCGGAGAGATCTCTCCAAGAACGGTCTCTGTGGTCGGTTCTGTGATGTCGTCGAGAACAAGGGCTGACCTGTGAAGAAGTACATCTTCATTCAGAATGATCCGTTCTATCTGCCTCGGGTACTCGACAGTGTTCTCAAGGTCTATGGAGACTCGGTCGTCGGGGTCAACATCCAGTCGGTCGCGCAGGGAAAGCGGTCCGTCTTCGGTACCGCCATGGATCTGCTCAAGCTCTACGGTTTCGGTTATTTCCAGTGGAAGCTCAGAAAGTATCTCTGGTGCAAGCTCAAGGCCAAGGTCATCAACGGCTGGTTGGGTCGCATGGACAGGTGCTACAGCGTCGGTGCCGTCGCGCGCAAGCATGGTGTCGAAGTCACCGAAGCGGTCAATGTCAACAGTGACGAGTTCCGTGCACATCTTCGTGAACATGGTGTCGAGTTCATCGTGTCCATATCCGGTACCCAGTTCTACGGCAAGAAGCTCCGAGATCAGACGTCGGCCGGCATCGTGAACTGTCATGGCGCCCTTCTGCCGAAGTATCGGGGTCTGATGCCGTCATTCTGGACACTGGCCAACGGTGAACAGGAAGGTGGAGTGAGCGTCCACTTCGTGAATGAAAAGCTCGATGACGGGCCGATCGTCGTACAGCGTCGATATCCCATCGAGTCGACGGATACGCTGGAGGACATCATGGCTCGATCCAAGGCAATCGCCGCCGAGGCGATCATCGAATGCATCGGCCTCGTTGAAGCCGGAAATCCTCCGTTGATGGATAATCCCGAAGAGGAATCGAGTCATTTTTCCATGCCGACGCGGGATGATGTGCGTCGATTCCGTCAACACGGGCACCGCTTTGCCTGAGCGTGAGAGTCATCAGATGAACCATCCGATCGTCAATGCAATGAGCTTCGACATCGAGGACTGGTTCCACATGGTCGGAATCGAATCGGTCGAGGACATCGAGCGTTGGGATACGTTCCCGTCTCTCGTCGAACGATATACCGATGGCATCATCGAACAGCTTGCTGCCCATCGGACTCGAGCGACTTTCTTCATTCTTGGTTGGGTTGCCGATCGATATCCTGCGATCGTCAGGAGGATCGTCGATTCCGGCCACGAAGTCGGGACACACTCCTTCTGGCACCGTCGAGTCGACAGGCTCGAGCCGCATGTGTTCGAGGAGGATCTGAGGAAATCGATCGACGCCATCGAGCAGGCGGGGGGGCAGAAGGTCCGCGGATTCCGTGCGCCGTCATTCTCGATCAGGCCCGGTGCCGAGTGGGCGTTCGACGTGATGCTCGATTGCGGTCTGGAGTACGACGCCAGTCTCTTTCCGGCACCGCGAGGCCATGGCGGCTATCCGGCACCAAGGGGGATTCATCGATTCACGGACATGCCTTCCGGCCGGAGCATTCCCGAGCTGCCCATGAGCGTCATGAAACTGGGGCCCGCCGGTCTCGGATTCACCGGCGGCGGATACCTCCGATTCCTGCCTGGCTGGTTCATCAAGCAGGGCATCCGGCGTCTCAACCGCCAGGGAAGGCCCGCGGTCGTCTATCTGCATCCAAGGGATTTTGCACCGGACTGTCCCAGAGTCGCCATGCCGTTGAAGCGGCGTTTCAAATGCTATGTTGGTTTGAAGACGACTCATGGAAAGCTGGATACGCTTCTCTCGAGTTTCCATTGGGCGGCCTGTGAGACGATACTGGGCCTGGACTCAACTGCCACCGGGGATGCCGCAGCATGACTGAACATTCGCCATCGCATGAGATGCTGACAAGTCCACACTCGCTGCGCAACAAGCTGGCAAGACTGGCCTGGGGCGTCGTGTATGTGGTTCTGTTCCGTTACAGCCCACGATCGTTCCACTCATGGAGATACGTTCTTCTCCGCATCTTCGGTGCCAGAATTCATCGGACGTCCCGGATCTATCCGAAAGCCCGCGTGTGGTATCCGGGCAATCTGGTGATGGGGCCCTATGCCTGTCTTGGTGATGGTGCCGATTGCTACAACGTCACGACGATCACGATCGGAGAATGGGCGACCGTCAGCCAGTTTGCGTATCTGTGCGGTGCGACACATGACCATGAGGATGTGGCCTTTCCTCTGGTTCCCAAGCCGATCACGATCGGACGGCGGGCCTGGATCGCCGCCGATGTCTTCGTCGCGCCGGGTGTGACGGTGGGGGATGGTACGGTCGTCGGTGCACGCTCATCCGTCTTCAAGGATCTTCCCGAATGGCAGATCTGTGCAGGAACACCTGCCAAGCCCATCAAGCCACGAGGGCTGGGGCCCGCGGACTTCAACATGTCCGATGGCAGTCAGGGGAATTGAGATCACATGTGTCGTTGGCTTGCGTATTGTGGTGAACCGATCAGAATGAGCCGGCTGCTCTCAGAACCGGTTCATTCCCTGCTGGAACAATCCCGCCAGGCACTGCAGACGCAGTACACCGTCAATGGAGATGGTGTTGGAGTCGGCTGGTACGGTTCTGAGACGAGCGAGCCGGGGCTCTATCGAGAAACCCGTGCTGCATGGAACGACGAGAATGTCTCCAGTCTCAGCCGACATGTGCGTTCCGGTCTGTTCCTCGCCCATGTCCGGGCTGTGACGAGAGGGGATGTTGCCCGGATCAATACGCATCCATTCCGAATGTCCCAATGGCTCTTTCAGCACAACGGTGATGTCGGAGGCTGGAATCGCATTCACAAGGACATCGATCAGAAGATCGATGAAGCCTTCTATGATCAACGCAGAGGACAGACGGATTCGGAAACCCTGTTTGCACTCGCGATGAGCCTTGGTCTCCAGGACGATCCCGTTGCCGGTTTGTCGAGGATGATTCGTGAAGTCGAGGCGACCCGAGCCTCCCACGGTGTCACGGAGCCCTTCAGGATGAGCATTGCCGTGACCAATGGCATCGGGCTCTGGGCAGCTCGATACAGCAGCCATTCGGATACCCCCACGCTCTACTGGGGCCAGGGGCTCTCGCTGTCCGGTCAAGGCGAAGATGTCTTTCAGTTGCATTCCGATTCGACGGTGATCGTTTCAGAGCCGCTGGACATGCATGCGCACAAGTGGCAGGTCGTTCCCGATGGTGGTCTGATCCACGTTGAAGGCGGACAGGTCGAGTTGCAGCAGCTTGATCTTGGGTGAATCGGACTACGGAACAGACGAGCTTCGGATAATCACGGTCTCGATCCGCGAGAGGTTGACCATGACATCCGGTCCGCCGTCTTCGACGGGCGGGAGAATCACGCCGAATCGGTGATCGTAGTCCACGCCCGTGACCGTTCGTTCAACGATTCGCAGATGCTCGTCGTAGTATCGAATCCAGATCGTCTCCTCGGAGAGTTCGGACCAGTCGATGTCATAGATGTCCAAGTTGCCGATTTCCGTACCACTCAGTTCCGACAGACTGGCGATGAAGGCATCGTTGTCGACGACGGAGAGTGCCTGCGACTCTTCACCGGTCAGTTCGGGACGAAGCAGAAGTTCCTGGACATACCGACCGATCATGGCGGCCTGCACATCGCTCGGAATGTCATTGAATCTGGGATCGAGGATGATGCTGCTGTACAGTCGTTCGGTGTCGATCTCGAGTGGTGCACAGATTCTCTCGACATAGCTGATCTGGCCCAGCATGAGAGTCGTCATCGGGATGGTGGAAGGGGGGTCCGTCTGGGTCCCTCCAAGTTGAAGCGCAGCCGTGACGAGCATGGTGGCACAGGAGTCGATGTAGTTGTTGACGAGTTGGCGTGCGGATTCGATTTCAACAGGTTCACTGGCCAGGGTGATGGTGCCATTGAAAACCGGGAGCAGTTGGATCTGAAGCGCTTCGAGCAGTTCGATCTCGGCAATCAGCGTCTCGATGCCTGCCGTGGGACTCTTGCCGGCGGCAACGGTTGCCGATCGGACATCCTCGATGACGGGCTGAGCCGAAGCTGGTGAGCGGAAGTGGTCCTGGGCAAAGGCAGCAGCAGCCAGGATGCAGAGGATTCGAATGGGCCTCATGGGACACTCCTTGATGGCGGTCTTTGCAGTCTACGGTCAATTCCATCGGTTGGAAGACCTGTCTGACTGCAACGGCGGGTAGCATCCGTTCAAAGGAATCCTGGGACCATTGAAGTGACCGAAGCCGACAGACAAGCCTCCGCATGGAATGTGAAGTGGTACCCGAGGTATGCCTTTCTCTCGGATGCCTACTTCTGGTTGCCGATCTTCTTTCTCTACTTCAGCGAGCAATTGACCTTTGACGAGGTGCTGCTGCTTGAAATGATCTACTACCTGGGCGTCTATTTCATGGAAGTGCCCAGTGGATGGTTCTCGGATCGTTTCGGCCGGAAGATCACGCTGCTCGTAGCGGCCGTCGTACTGGCTGTCGCCTACGGCATGATTTTTCTCGGAAGCAGTTTTCTTGTCTTCGGACTGGCGCAGTTTCTCAAGGCTGCCGGTATCTCATTCAAGAGCGGAACGGAGACGGCGTTCCACTTCGATTCCCTGAAGGTGCTTGGTCGAGAAGACGAGTTTGCACAGCGGGAAGCTCGTGTCTCGAGGAATCGGTTTCTCGGTGGGGCGATGGCAGCGCTGATCGGTGGTCTTGTGGCCGTGTGGTCTCTGTCCGCGGCGTATCTGGTTGCCTGCATCTTTGCGATCGGCATGATTCTTCTGGTCGTTCGCTTCGCTGAGCCCGTCATCCAGGAAGAAGAGAAACATGCCAGTCCGCTTCGGGAGTTCGGGCATTGCCTGAGCTATCTCAAACAACCTCTTCTGATGGCGATCATGGGGTACTTCATACTCATGACGGTCCTGAATCACGTTCCCTATGAATTCTTCCAGCCATACATCGAACTCTCGCTCGAAGCCTATCCATGGGCGCAGCCCGGTACGCCTCTGGTGAGTGGGATCCATGTCACGCTGACCTTGCTGGTGGCCTCGTACTTCGGTGCCAGAAGCATCCGGATTCGAAACCGTATCGGGTTGTGGTGGACACTATTGCTTGCAGCGGGTCTGCAGGCACTCATCATCGGAGTCATGGGTTGGTTCCTGACCCCGATTGTGGTCATTCTTCTTCTGGCTCGTTCGGTTCCACGCGCACTCATGTCTCCGGTCATCAATGCGGCCGTCACTGGACGAGTCGCCAGAAAGCATCGGGCCACGTATCTGTCCATCCAGAGTCTTGCCGGGCGTCTCGCGTTCGCGGGAATCCTGCTGCTGCTCGCCAGCGTTGTTCCCGGCGAGGACGCGACGACATGGACCAGTCTGTCAGCGGCCTTGAAGCTCTGTTTCTGGATCGCAACAGCTGGCCTGGCCTTCTTCATCGTGGTGGCGATGATTCGTTCAGGGCGTGATGGCACCGGTGATCTCCAGAACGCATGATGGCATTCACTGATCCAAGGCCCACCATGACCCCGAAACGGTGCAGGCGATGGGTCTTCCGGCGAATCAGCTGTCGGTGGGTGGGTTTGAAGGAGCTGGTTTGACTCGGTGCCCTGCAAGGGGGTGCTACACTTCGTCCCGTGCTTCCTCAACATGAACTTGATGCCATTCGATTCGGCAACCTGGCCGATGCCGTCCTTGCGCCAAGGATCATTCGCCGGCGGATTCCATTGTCGATTCGCGCCTGGCAGACCATGGAACATACACGGCCCCATGCACTTGATCTGGATGCCTTCGTGCCCGTCGAACTCGGTTGGCGTTGGGGGCCCGCCTGGTCAACGACCTGGTTCCATCTCGCCGGACCGGCTCCCGAGACGGATCATGTTCCAATGGCCCTGGAATTCTCCAGCGGTACCGAGGCCACGTTCTGGCTGGATGGCACGCCTTTTCATGGACTCGATGACAACCGTGACCTCGTCCGACTTCCTCGTGAAGCCATGACAGGAGGGCAGGTTGATCTGCTGGTCGAGGCGGCGTGCACATTGCCCCTCGGTGCCAGCACGTTCTGGTGGGATCATCCCGAGATCCAGGCACGATGGAAGGAAGACAATCCCGGCAGACTGGAATCCGCTTCACTCGTGGAGATCGATGAACAGGCATGGAAGCTTCATCAGGCCTGGGACTTTGCACGCAAGGTCCTTCTGGCGGTCCCGCCTGAGCAGGAATCCGCCGCCAGACTTCTCGAGGGCCTGCATGGCATCGCTGCTCGTCTGCAGGATGATGATCCAGCTTCCATTCACCATGATCTCAGACGTCTGCTCTCGGAAGGCGGTGCTGCTGCCGGTGGCCCCTGCATCGCCACGGGACATGCACACATTGATACGGCCTGGTTGTGGCCCTTGTCCGAGACGAAGCGGAAATGTCTCAGGACCTTCGCGACCATGCTTCGTCTGATGGAACGCTATGACGCCTTCCGATTTCTCTGCAGTCAGACCCAGCAGTACGCCTGGATCGAGGAGGAATCGCCGGAACTGTTCCAGCAGATCACCCAGCGGGTGAACGAGGGACGCTGGGAAGCCGGCGGTGCCATGTGGATCGAGCCCGACTGCAACGTTCCATCCGGTGAATCCCTGATTCGACAGATTCTTCATGGAACCGGCTGGTGGCAGGATCGATTCGGCGACGCTGCACGTCAGCGTCATCTGTATCTTCCGGATACCTTCGGATTTCCGGCATCACTGCCGCAGATCATCAGGCTTGCGGGGCTCGATACGTTCATCACGAACAAGATCTCATGGTGCGAGACAAATCGATTCCCTCATGTCACCTTCCAATGGAAGGGAATCGACGGGACCGAGGTCCTCACGCATCTGACACCGGGGCACAACTACAACTCACCCATTGATCCAAGCGACGTGCTCGCGGGGCATGGCATCCTGACGAGTCAGCCACAGCCCAGGCCTTCATCCTGGTTGCAGCCGTTCGGTTACGGAGATGGTGGTGGGGGACCGACGGACTCCATGATCGAACGCATCGATCTGTCCGGGCAGTGCGGTGGCCTGCCGACCGTGCAGCATGGTCGAACGGATGATTTCTGTCAGCGGTTGCACGAGGAATCAGGAGATCTGCCGACATGGGATGGTGATCTCTATCTGGAGCTTCACCGTGGAACCTATACCAGTCAATCCTGGCTGAAGATGGCCAATCGGATCGCCGAAGATGACCTTCGCTGCATCGAAGCCATGGGCATGGGCTTGCCTGGAGCAGCCGATCCGGATGACCTGCGGTCAAGACTGGATGAGGCCTGGAAGCTGGTTCTTCTGAATCAGTTCCACGACATTCTGCCGGGGTCATCAATCAACGAGGTCTATCGAGACGCACGCGACCAATACGATCGNATCCAGTCGACCTGTCGAGATGGTCTGGATGTCGTCGCTGCCTGCTGGACCGATGCATTGAGCGAGGGTATCGCCTGCTTCAATCCTTCCAGTACGACCAGGTCGGCGGTGGTCGATGTCGACAAGACGCCTGCATGGGTCGAGCGCGTGCCTGCGCTCGGCGCAGGTGTCATCGGCGCGGCCGATGATTCGAACAGGCCACAGCCCGTCGAGCGGGATGGACTGCATCTGTCCAATGGTCTCATCGAAGTCACGCTTGATGAGATCGGTCGTGTAGTCCATCTGGCCTGCATGGGTGCCAATCGATCCGTGACGGACAGCGCTCGACCACTTGGGCAGCTCGTGCTCTACGACGATCAGCCACGTCGGTGGGAAGCCTGGGATATCGATTCGGATTACGTTGAAACCGCCCGTCCGGTCGAATCCGCAGCCGAAATGGAAGTTGTCGAGTCCCACCCGCTTCGATCGATCATCGAATTCCGAAGGGCCATCGGACAGGGCAGTCGACTCGTCCAGCGTTACATTCTTCGAGCCGGTTCTCCACGGCTTGATGTNGAGTATCTGGTCGACTGGCAGGAAGATCGCACCCTCATGCGACTGGTGTGTCCGACAGATATCCGGACCCGGTTCGGCACCGTCGGCATCCAGTTCGGCGTTCAGGAACGCCCGACCCACAGCAANACCACTTGGGAGCAGGCGCGATTCGAGTTTCCGGGGCATCGGTTCATGGATCTCTCGGAGCCGGGTCGTGGTCTTGCGGTTCTTGATGACGGGCGTTACGGCCGATCATTCAATGGTGACACGATGGGTCTGTCCCTTCTGCGAGCGCCTCGAATGCCGGATCCAGAAGCCGATCGCGGAACACATCGTTTCACACTCGCATTCATGCCTCACATGGGCGATTGGCGTACGGCCGGAGTCGCGGCTGAAGCAGAGGCACTCTGTCGGCCCATCCAGGTGCTCGGTGCAGGCAACGGGACCTCGGATCGTCATGCACCGTTTCATCTGAAGGTCGATGGGGCTTCTCATGTCGAGATTGCGGCCTACAAACCTGCCGAGCGTGGCCGGGGGCGAGTCCTTCGACTGGTCGAGGTTCACGGTGGGGCAGGTGACATCGAGATCGAGTGGTCCACGCCACCGGCTTCTGTGCGTGCCGTGGATCTGCATGAGGTCACGGCAGCGGAAGTCGACATCGCCCATGATGGGGGGCGGACGCGTGTNGGAATGCGTCCATTCCAGATCGTCACGCTGCTGGTTGATGGCGACGGCTCATGAACATGACCGTACTTGACTGGTCGATCGTCGTCGGGCTCATCGTGATCCTGACCATCACCAGTATTCGAACGAATCGCTACGCCAGAAGTGTCTCCGGATTCCTCGCCGCCAATCGGTGTGCGGGTCGCTACCTGATCACGATCGCCTACGGCATGGCGCAGCTGGGTGTGATCTCCCTGGTCTGGTTCTGGCAGCAGAACTACGACGTCGGGTTCACATCGATCTGGTGGGGCTTCATGGAAGGTCCCGCCCTGATTCTGATCGCGTTGACGGGATGGGTGGTCTATCGATTCCGACAGACGCGAGCCATGACGATGGCCCAGTTCTTCGAGATCCGATACAGCCGGAACTTCAGGGTGTTCGCCGGGCTCGTCGCGTTCATCTCGGGCATCATCAACTACGGCATCTTTCCTGCGGTCGCTTCGAGATTCTTCATGCACCTCTGCGGGCTTCCCGAAGCGATGTCGATCCTCGGTCTGCAGGTCGATACGTTTCCACTGCTGATGGCTCTGCTCCTGGGGACCGCGCTGATCTTCGTGTTCCTGGGTGGGCAGATCGCCGTGATCGTGACGGATTTCATCCAGGGTTCATTCGGCAACATCGTGTTCATCATCGTCATCATCTTCCTGTTGGCGAGCTTTGGATGGGATCAGATCTCGGAGGCCATGCTTCAGGCTCCCGAAGGCAAATCGATGGTCGATCCATTCGATCTCGGCAGGGAAGAGAATTTCAACATCTGGTACTGGGTGATCAGTGTCATCGTGCTCTTCTACGGAATGCTGGGGTGGCAGGGGACCAGCGGCTACAACGCTTCGGCGATCAATGCCCATGAAGCGAAGATGGCCAACATCCTGAACGGCTGGAGATTCCGGGTATTGATGCTGATCACGCTGATTCTGCCCGTCTGTATCCGAGTTGTGATGAATGATGATGCATTTGCCGAGCAGGCGACCGCCATCCAGTCCGCCGTGGACGCCCAGGCCACTACGGCGCTCGGATCCGAGATCAGGACACCCGTGGCCACGGGCATGTTGTTGCCTGCGGGCCTCCTCGGACTCATGTGCGCTGCCATGCTGGGTGCGTTCATCAGTACCAACGACACGTACCTGCATGCCTGGGGCACGATCTTCATCCAGGACGTGGTTCTTCCATTCCGCAAGAAACCTCTGTCGCCTCGGGCTCACCTCTGGCTGCTTCGCTTTTCGATTCTCGGTGTCGCCATCTTCGCCTTCTTCTTCAGTCTGCTCTACACGCCCACCCAGTACATCGCGATGTTCCTGGCGATTACCGGCGCGATCTTCGTCGGAGGCGCAGGTTCAGCGATCATCGGAGGTCTCTACTGGAAGCGAGGCACGACAGCGGCAGCCTGGACGGCGATGATTGCGGGCATGTCGTTGAGTGGATTCGGAATCGTGGTCAAGCAGTTGCCCGAGGCCGACTACTGGTCGGGGTCCATTCTTGAGATTGTCGATGGAGAAGGTGATCGGCTCGTCTACACCCCACTGGAGGATCCGTTGCAGACGACGGTGTCCCAGTGGGAACCTCTGGGTTCGGATCATGACGAGTGGCGGGTCGATTCCATCGATCCACGAGCAGGGGACTGGGCTGCGTGGCATTCGCCACCGTTGAAGTCGCTCTCGCTCTCATTTTCGCACGCTGGCGATCATCCGGTGACCAAGATCATTGCAGCAGATGATTCGCAGGCNACAATGATCATGCTGGACGGCCGCGAATACACCATCCGACTCCATGAACATGGACGTCATGTCCTGTCTCCCTTCCTGGACCTGTGTCTGTACGTCAACCGACACATCACCGGTCAGGTCATGACATTCTGGTCGATTCTCACAGCGGTGCTTCTGTATGTGGTGGTATCTCTGCTGGGTCGGCAGTCATTCGACATGGATCGACTGTTGCATCGAGGTGCGTATGGTCGCGATGAGGATTCCGTCGAGATCAATACGAAGCCGAGTTGGCTTGAACGCCTCGGGTTCGACCGGGAGTTCACNACGGCGGACAAGTGGGTGACCGCCGTGACGCTCGCCTGGCCGATTTTCTGGACGATCGTATTCGTCGTTTTGACGACCTGGCGACTGACCGGTCATGACATCTCCGCGGAGACGTGGGCTGGGTGGTGGAAATGGTGGACATGGTGCACGCTTGTGGCGGCCATCATCGTCGTCACATGGTTCACGATCGGTGGCGCTCTGGATGTCAGATCTCTGTTCCGGCGTCTTCGCAACTTCCAGGCGGATGTGCGAGATGACGGCAGGGTGGTCGATCACCAAAACGCCGATGAGGTTCAACAATCCCCTCANGCGACTGATAATGAAGGCGGACCATAGTGTGACGTGCCAGGTTGCTATCCTTGGGTCTCGTCCTGTGTGAATGCGCCTTAGAGAGTATTGTCAATGCCGAGCTTTGAGATCACCAGAATCGTGGATGCATCCGTTCAACGGGTCTTTGATGTCTTCACGGATATTGACAACTTGGGCAACTATTGCAAGGACATCGTGAAGATCGAGCATCTCACAGCAGGGCCGATTGCCGCGGGTACGAAATTCAAGGAAACACGTCAGGTATTCGGTCGAGAGTCGACGGAAACCCTGACGGTCGAAGAGTTCGATCCGCCGGATCATTGGGCCATCAGCGGCGAGTTTGGTGGAATGGTGTTCATGACGAGATTCGATCTTCAGCCGGAAGGTGATGGAACTCGTTTGATTGTTCGAACCACCGTCAAGCCAACCAATCCGCTTGCCTGGATCATGAGTCTCTTCTCGCCCTTGTTCATGGGCAGCATGAAAAAAGCCATGAAACGGGAGACCGACATCTTCGCTTCGGTTGCGGATGGGACCTGGACGGATCCTGATGTGGAAGAGTCGGATGAATCGGAATCGGCAGACTGAAGCGTGTGATCAGAAGATGATCTCGATCATGAGGTACCCCATGACGGTATCTTCGATCTGACTGGGATCACCGCCGCCGGGTGTGCCAAGCCACTCGATGCCGGGCTGTACCGCGAACCAGGGTGTGAGCTGCACTCGATAGAACGCTTCCACTGCAGATTCGCTTCCACCGGGTGGGCCGACTCCACCAGTGACCGTCGTGGATTGTCTGACACCGGGATTGTCACTGAAGCTGGCATAGGAGCCCATGATTCCAAGGGCGTCCATCGGTCGACCGGGAATNACGCCCGTTGCGGAGAGTCCCCCCATGAGNGTCCAGTGAACAGGGTTCTTGTTGGGATCGCTCCAGCCGAACTGTCCAAACGCCATGATGCCACCGCCCAACGATGCCGTTCGCTTGTCGGGCGACCAGAGCGTCTGGCTCAGTGAGAGGTAGGTACCGGGCACATCCTGGACACCGGGCCCCTGATCGAAGGTGCCACTGGTCTGTGTTCGACCTGTCTGCAGCCAGCCACCAGCACAGATGGCACCGGGCAATTCAAGCTCACCCAGCTGCCAGTTCACACCCCATTCGGTGATGAGAAACCAGTGTCCATCATTGTCGAAGAAGGTCGAGGGGCCACGGCTGCCGGGATTGGGTGCGGGCGTGTACACCAGATTGCCAAAGGGACTGCGTTCGACATTGAGTCCAGCCATTGAGCCATCAAACCACCCGAAGGATGCGCAGACGTCCTCGTTGAAATTCACGATTGCCGTCAGGGCGGTNGCTTCGGATGGCCAGCTCGGAATATAGGGATTCAGGGTCGCCGTATAACCGGCGCCGCTGTACATGAAGCCACCGGTCCCGGGAATGTTCGAGAAGATGTTGGCGGCATCCTGCTTGCCGAAGGCGACGTTCATCAGATTGCCGAAGAGGTGCTGTGAATAGTACAGCTGCGAGATCTGATTCAAGGATGCATTTTCAGGGATGTTGCCATTGACGCCCGTGTAGTTGGGGATGGGGTCGAAACTGCCGGCGATGTCGTACTCGCTCGTGTACCAGTCCCAATGTTGGAAGTTGATGAAGAAGAGACCGTTGGGATGCCCGAGGAGGGTTTCCGTATCCACCGTGATGGAGGTACTGAGAAGTCCGCCACCGAAGCCGCCAGTTTCAAGTCCGCCACTGAAGTTCTCGTTCAGAAAGATGCTGTAGAGACCATCGATGAAGACGCCGTTGTCCTGCAGCTTCTCTCGAAGTCCCAGCCAATCCCCTGTGATGCCGCTGGCTTTCCAGGGCCAGTCATTCCAGTTGCCCTTTGTGAGATTGATCTGGGCGACAGTGGGGGAGAACATGGGATTCGGTCGGTTCGAACGATCCTGCGTTCCCTTGAGACCCGTATTCGCGACCGTGTAGCGACTTTCAGGTGTGAGTTTCACCTTCGGCTTCTCAGACTCCGAGTCGGTGCCTCGTTGCTGTTGGGGTGCGTTGGATTCTGATGATTGATCATCGGAGGATGCTTCAGCATCGGTTTGGGAGGACCCCGGGGACTTCTCGACGGCATCCTGGCCCCTCAAGGTCGGATTCAGGCTTCCAAGCAGGACGGCCGCAAGAAACAAGGTGGTCGCGTTAGGATGCATCCTCGGGCAGTCTATCGAACAACGGCTTCCCGGGCCGATGTCTTGGATTCCGTGCATTTGTCATTTTTCGCTACACACGGACAACGAAGCTGCATATTTGAACCGGATCATGGCTCGACGCACCTCCATCCAGAACATGCAGAGGCCAAAGGCTTCCTGGCGGCACCTCTTCCTCGAGATGTCGTTGGTGTTTCTGGCTTTCGGGCTTGGTGTGGTGGCGGTGATGCCGGGCTGTTCATCCCCCCGAGCCGGTCGGCTTGCGGCATCCGCCGGCTCCGTCGCGGAGTTCGATGCGGGCTTCACCCTGCTTCACGAGCTTCTGGCCAGCGAAGCCCAGGTTGACGGCATTCTCATCTTGAAGACTGCCAGTCCGAAGACGGAACAGCTCCTCAAGGAGATTGCCAATGCCTCTGTCGAGATGCGTGACGAGCTGGATGAGATGTCCAGTCAGGATCCGACATTGACACGTGAAGCGAGTGGTCTGCCGCTCATCGAATCCAGCGCTCGGGATGCCATCGAGAGCGATACCACGATGGCGCTTCTTGGTGCAGGCGAGGAGGACTTCGACGTCCGAATCCTGCTGACCCAGGAAAAGGCGATGTCCTATGGAACTCATCTCGCCCGATCGCTTAGCGAATCGGATTCCAATCCCGAACGTGCTGATCGTTTCGGTGTGATGGCTTCCAGGATGAGTTCGTTTCATGACCGAGCCCTGGCACTGCTGATCGAACGATGCGGCGCCACGTCGGGTGACTAGTTCCCCACGGGACGGATCAGGACATTTCTGAACTCGACCTCATTGCCATGACTCTGGAAGGCGATGGGGCCTTCTTCATTGACGCCTGGCAGGCGAGCCTGGTCGATGACCGTCTTGCCATTCAGGATGACGGTCAGTCGATCTCCTCGCATGCGAATGAAATACCGATTCCAATCTCCGACCGGATTGTCGGCATTCACCCGTGGGGTGACCGCTGCTCGCACGTCCGCCGGCATGGATTGATCCGTTCGATAGCCCCAGACCTCACCACTTCCCACGGACCAGCACCACAGGTTGACCTGTGACTTCGCACTGCCTCGAAGGAAGATGCCACTGTCACGTTCAAGTACGGTCGTGGTGACCTCCTTGCCATCTTCATCGATCTGGATCGAGCCGTTGGGAAGAATGACCGGTCGTTCCATTTCACCCTGATGGTCGTCGGTCCATTTCCAGTCGACGACCAGATCAAAGTCCCTGAATCCCTCCTTGGACCACAGGTCGCCACCCTTGCCATTGTGGAAGATCTTGCCTCCACGAACCGTCCAGTTGGCTTCATTGGATTCCGGAAGTTTCCATCCATCGAGATTCAAGCCGTTGAAGAGAGGCTTGAATCCAGTCGCCTCGTTGCTCGATTCCGCCCAGGGGCCGGTTTCACTCGGCAGTCGCTTGATGATGATGTTCTTGAAGTCAATGGGGGAGCCTTCCGCCTCAAGGCAGATATAGCCTCGGCGAGGATTGCAGTCGTAGCCTCCGCTGACTTCCTTTCCATTCACAGCCAGCTTGATTCTTCCATCGATGCATTCGATTCGATAGTGGTTCCATTCCCCGGCACCCTTGGTTCGCTCTTCACTTGGAAGGCATCTTGCCCATCCATTCGGATGGGGGCGATCCGGAGTCATGACGGCTCCCCAGATCGAAAAGATGTCGCCCTCACTCGTGTAGTTGGGTGTTTCGGCTCCAAGCATCACCTGGACTTCGATCGCCCGGGTGAATGGAGTTCCGAGTGCAGGAAGTGCATCCGCCCAGACAAACAGGCCTGCATTCCCCTGAGGCGATTCATGTCTCCATTCGAGTTCAAGAATGAAGTTCTCATAGACCTCCTCGGTTCTCAGGAGGCAGATCGGTTTGCCTGTGCATCGAATCATGCCGCTCTCGACCCGCCATGTCGAGTCCGCTCCATTGACATTGACCCACCCTGTGAGGTCCAGTCCGTTGAAGAGAGGTTCGAATCCACCTTTGTCCTGCAGAGGTGCCGAACAGCAGACGATGAAAGCAAGGATTGTGTTGATCATGGACGGATCGTAGCGGTTCTGGGCTCCGGATTCCGGGGCAACGCGTATGATTTCCTTCGTCCAGCAGGAGGGCCCGTGCGATGAGTCACGAAGGAAAGCTCGCCATACTCGTCGGCGGTGGTCCCGCTCCGGGTATCAACAGTGTCATCGCCGCAGCCAGTATCCGGGCCTGCCTGGAGGGAATCGAGGTTCTTGGGATCCGGAACGGTTTCTCCGGACTCATGGCCGGTGATCTCGATACGGCGACTCCGCTCACAATCGATCGAGTCAGTCGAATTCATTTTCGAGGTGGTTCTGCAATTGGAACCTCTCGTGCCAATCCAACGCGCGATTCCGACGCGATGGCGGCGACGATTCATTCATTCGAGCAGCTTGGGGTCACGCAGGTCCTCACGATCGGTGGAGACGATACGGCGTTCTCGGCCAGCAGGCTCGCTGCCGCTTCCGATCTCAGGGTTGTTCATGTTCCCAAGACGATCGACAACGACCTCGATCTTCCACAGAACATCGATACCTTCGGATACCAGACGG
>PAAJ01000029.1 GCA_002702575.1 Phycisphaerae bacterium
TGTTCAAGCAGGCTGTTCGAAAAGTCCTGGACACGATGGCACTGTCGGCACCTCGAGGCGGTTCCTGCTGCATCGGTGGCGGTGTCGACTGTGATGAAAACATCACAGCCCAGCAGTGTGCCGAGCGTGGTGGTTCCTTCCTGCCGCACAACTGGCGATGCGATCTGGATTGTGATGGCGACGGCAAGAGCGATGCCTGTGAACTGTTGCTCGGATCGATGGTGGATCAGAACAACAACGGCAACCCCGATGCCTGCGAGTGCCTTGGTGACATCGATGACGATGGTGAAATCGAGATCGATGATCTTCTGAAGGTCGTGAACTACTGGGGCGAGTGGATGGGTGACACCACTTGCGTCGCGGATTTCGATCGTGACTGGGAAGTGGGTATCGAAGACCTGCTCTACGTGCTCAATCGCTGGGGCAACTGCAATCCCTGAACGAGTGTGTCAGTGAGGCATGGCCTGTTCCGGCGCGATCCCCTTGGCAACGGCCCTGTAACGCCACCACACCGACTTGGCCTGACCCATGGCGATCGTCCAGCCGGTCGATCCGTCCAGAAAGCCACCTTTGAACACGAAGCCACGCAGCAATGTCCACAGTCCGTGTCCAAACGCGGAGGCGATGGTGGTCTTCTTACCCTTGTCCTGAGCAATGCGCGTGGTGAGCTCGGTGTAGTAGCGTGTCTTCTCGGCGAAATGTTTCTCGGAGCGAATGGTGTGATGCTCCAGTGGTGTCCGNAACCGGCCGACGCTGCCATCCACCACGATGCGTTCATGAACCGCATCATCCGTGAATCGTCCAACACTTCNACGGAAGAGACGCAGGACCCGATCGCCACTCCAATCTCCGAATCGAACNCGTCGACCACAGAACCAGTTGAAGCGGGGGACTTCGTAGCCTGCGTGTTCAGGGTTCGAGATCAACTTCCGGACCTCGGCTTCCATGCCCGCCTCGGCCCGCTCATCACAATCGATCGACAGCACCCAGTCACCGGTTGCCAATGACAACGCATGATTCTTCTGTGGGCCAAAGCCCTTCCATTCGACTTCATGGACATGAGGGGTGAAGCGGGCCGCCACCTCACGAGTGGCATCCGTGCTGCCGGAATCCACGACGATGATCTCATCAGCCCACTGGATACTCTTCAGGCACTCAGCGATCTGATCTTCTTCGTCGCGGCAGATGATGATCACGCTCACTGAAGGCATCTGGGGGCAGATCATACTTCAGGGCATCAGGCGATCTCGTGCGGCGCAAAAAACACGATCCCGCAGGCATTGGCCTGCGGGATCGTATTCCCGTCTCAGGGTCCAGGTTGATCCCGCCCCACAAACGCAACCGGCCAGGGAGCCGATTCCGAGTTGGTCCGAACCGCCCTCACAGTGCGGACCGTGTTGCCGGTAGTGCCCTCGTACTACCGGGAACGGGGGGGCGAGCCTTCGCCCTTGCCTGGTCGAGCGGGAATTCGATGGTCGTCTCGGGCGGTGTCCCTCTGAGTTGCCCGAAGCATCGATTTCTCGCCAGCTCATTGGCCAGGCACCCCAAATACGCACCACCGTCGAGTGTGTGTGAGGGTTATGAGGATTTTCTTGGCTTTACCCTCGAATGGGACAAAAACAGCTCTGCAGGGGTCTTAATCGGTCTTTTCCTGGGCTGGTTTGTCCTGTTCCGAGTTGGAAAGGGGTCGATCGTGTTCCCGTGACCGCTCAAGGGCACGCAGCTGGGTAAGCCGTTCAACCACGCCGATCCCCGTTTTGGTGATGGTTTCATCCCCATTCCAGAAGATGACCCGCTTCACGCCCATCTCTCCAAGCAAATCAAGCCGCTCTGCGATACCACCCAGATCTGCGGCCTTCTTGTTCTCATCTGCCATGCCATTGAATATGGAAAGGCTCAGCAGGATCAGGATGTCCAGNGGCCTGTCAGAGGCCTGTGTGATGGCCAAAGCATTCCTCAGGCACTCGATTGTGGCTTGATCTCGCTTCTTGAACGCTCGGTCCGAAGGCCCGAATCGTTCGTAAAGTGCTGGAGAAATGGCATTTACATCCTCCAGGAGGCCCATCTTCGTGGCAATGATCTCCGCATTGAGTCGGGCTTGGTACTTGCCCTGGGATCGACCCTGGGAATCCGGCATTCCGATCCCAAACACGCTGAGCTGGGCATTGGGGAAATGGTCCCGAACAACCCTGAATCGGCGTGCAAAGGCCTGGACAAGGTCAGAGAAGATCGGGGTGATCTGGTCGTGATCAGGCCCGTCCATCAGTTTCCAGAGGTTTCTGGGGTGCACGGGCCGCTCAATATCAATGATGATCGTCCTGGTCGTGGCCCGTGAGAGCTGGGGATGATTGGCCAGATAGCGTCCGAAGGCGGTTCGAATCTCACTGACCGGCATATCGATGAACTTCTGAATCTCTCTACGAAGGGCCTCATCGTCGTTTTTGACATGATCAGGCAGGTGACCTGGTGTTCCAAGGGCATGCTGGGAGATGCACCAGGCATCGTTTCGGACATCCAGCCCGGTCAGATCCCTTTGGAGGAATTTGTCCTGGAGGCACAACGACAGACGTGGCCATTGGGCGATTTCGGCTTCCTGGGTCGATTCCGGTGTCTCGGGGGCCGCTTTTTGATCCAGTTGGGGCTCGGAGAGGCCCAGGCAGGTCAGCAGGGTGAGGGAGCAGGCGGCGAGTGGTCCAAGGTCTTTCCAGGCCGGCCGGTTGTTTCGACGTCCAACGAGTTGAGTCGGCAGCAACGGCGACATGATCAGGCTCCTGTGGTCGACCGGGGAATGACGGGTATCAGGATAGATCCGTTTTCTTCACGAAGCCATTGGTCAGTCGGTGATGTGTGATGCGGAATGGGAAATTTCTGAAGATCGTTCGCTCAGCGGCCTTCACGGTGCTCAACGGGCGTTGAGATTGAACGATCGTTGCGAGCTACGGGTCTGAACCGCACGGTCCGAACAGTTGGAACAGTCCGGTTGCAGAATGTGCTTCCTGATCCTGTCGTGTGAAAGGACAGGATTGCACCTGTTCTTCTCACGATGTTGTCTGGGAAGAAACCCTTCCTCGAGTTTCCGACCTGGTCGGACTTGAATCCGGGGACGACGCCCTCCAGATCCGTTCTCGCTCCCGTTACGCACGGATTTCCACCTTCAACCGAGTGAAACCATGAGCATTGCCCGAAGGGGTGCGCCATCCTTGTGCGCCCCAGTGATCCCTGTTGACCGATCTGTCATCGATTCCGAACGAAGTTGCCAGCTTCTTTCACACATCGAGGGGTCGATCAGCATAGGGGGGGGTGAGGACAGTGTTCATCACTGCCTTGTCCCTCCCCCTCACACCCCTCAAAAGGAAATTTGGACCCATGTCACGCTCATCAACCGCCCTCATTGCGGCTACCGCTATCGTTCTGCCCTCACTTTCCCAGTTCGCCACCGCCGACAAGACTCCCAGCACCAAGAGCAACAGCAAGCAGGTTGCATCCAAGAAGTCCGGCAGCAAGCAGCAGGCTGCATCGAACTACCAGGTGCAGATGGAAGACTGTGATCTCGACAGCGACGGTCACGTGGACATCTCCGACATCGTGATGATCATCAACGAGTACGGCAACGATTGCACGACCACCCAGTGCGACACCGATGTGAACCGTGATCAGGTCATCGACATGAACGATCTCCTGACCGTCCTCGCCAACTATGGAACTCTGGAGACACCACCACCAGCACAGACGCTTCTCTCGGGTGTCCGGGCCTGTCTGCAGGGCAAGTTCTCCCAGGATGCTGACACCCTTCGGGACCTCGGCGTCAAGAACGATGTCTGGATGGTCAGTGGCTTCGCAGTCAGTGCACCACATGACGTGACCGAAGAGGAATTCTTCGCAGCCACCGCCAGCGACATCGAGAACCGATTCGGTACCTACCTCAACAACAAGACCGACCTGGACGCCGACTACGACGGCATGGTGATCCTGGACATCGAGCGTCCATTCCACCCACGTCATCTCGGCAACTTCATCAATCCTGAAGCCAGCACCTACGATCCAGTGAAGTTCGATGCCATCGTCGAGGCCTACAAGCTCCGAATCTCAGTCGTCCGCGAAATGATGCCCAACTGCAAGCTCGGTCTCTTCGGTTTCACCACCCCTCATCCACACGGCAACCTCGAGACGCTCGGTGAGCAGCAGCGGATCATGGGTTACGACCTCGCAGCAGCACGCGGCATCCTGGACCAGGTCGATGTCATCTGCCCGATCGTCTACCAGCGTTGGGGTCAGACCGACAACCACTACGGCCGAATCGGTTCCTACACCGTCAACGGCATCGAAGTCGCTCGNACCCTGCAACGCACCAACGGCACGACTCCCGAGATCCAGCCACTCATGTCCTTCAAGGTCTTCAACGGTCCTTCCGCCCACAACAAGGAGCTCATCGAAGTCTCCGACCTCGCGGATCAGATGGAAGTCATCAAGTCCCTCGGCGTCGAAGAGTTCATGTTCTGGCAGGGCAAGGATGATCTGGACGGTTCCAACAGAATCAGCAGCCGCCTCGGCGAACTTCTGGAAGAACTCAACAACCGGGCCGACGTGATGGTCGCCGACGCCAACTGAACCTCATGTTCCATTCAGGCAAAGGGCCGATTCCCGAGGGGGGAATCGGCCCTTGTCGTTTGTTGATGCGGTGGATCACCGTCAGGTCGGGGCTGGCACCTTCGTGTCATCCCATTCTTCGTATTCGTCGTACTCCTCTTCGCTCCATTCCTCCAGCCACTCATCGTAGATCTCGCGCTGCTGTGGCAGCTCCGCAGCGAGTGCCATGAACAGGAAAGTCAGGAAGAGGCCCACGAAGGTCAGTGTGTAGGTCGGATGGTAGAGGGCCTGGTTGAAGAAGCTCTGGAAGTACATCGAGGCCATGAAGGCCGCCATGGCATGGATCAGATACGAATGATTGTTGACCGAGTAGAGGTCTCGTTGTTTCCAGACCTGATACGTGCACCGGAGTGCGTAGATGGCCGGGACCGCCAGGAGCAGGAGATAGGGCCAGCCTCCGAGGTACAGCATTTCAGCCCACGAACTGTGCGGGTGAGCACTGATGGTCGGATCTTCCACAATGCTGTAACCACTCGTGCCGAACAGGCCGAGGGGACGCTTGAGTGACAGGACCAGATAGTTCCACCAGATGGCGAGTCGGCCGGATGTACTCAGGTCGCCGAGTCGATCCGCCGAATCCACATTCACACCGAGGACCACCGGAAGCAGGATCGCACCGATCANGCCGCCGGCAATCAGCAGACCCGGGCGTTTGACGAGTGGGAGGGCCATGAGTCCAAGTGAAATCACAAGTGAAAACACCGTCATCCGGCTGCCGGTGAGAATGGCCATGCCGATGTTCGCGATCAGGAACCCGATGAGAATCGGTTTGATGCTGTGTGACTTCGTCGTCATGATCAGATACAGAAGCGTCGGGCCCGCGACGACGAACAGCAGGCCGATCAGGTTCGGTGGAGAGCCCCACGGAACGAATCGATTCGTGCCCAGGAGGAACGAGGTCGAAGGGTTCAGAATGAGGGCGGAGAGCGGAACGCACAGGGCGATGATCATCCCCAGTCCGAAGACCATGAACATCTTGTGAACGTCCTCGAGCGTCGTCATGGCCATGACTGCCGCAACGGCGGCCAGTACGGCAAAGACCCACTGGATCTCCATCACGATGGCGTCCAGTTTGTCGGAGGTGCCGATCACACAGATCATATAGAACATGGAAGCGGCGAAGTAGAGCCAGGCCATGCCCGGCATGGGTCGCTTGTTCCCCGGTCGAAGGAGTGCGGATACGCCCATCAGCAGGAACAGCATGCCCGAGGAGATTTTCGTGAAGGCCTGGATGAAACCAAGGTCCGGACATCGGGAGGTCGTCAGCCAGACGGGCATCAGAATGAAGGTCACGTAGAAGCGGGTTTCCGCCGGCATGATGAGGAAGATCATCAGGGCGAAAAATCCGACGACTGCCAGCAGCGGCAGGGGAATGACGGTCAGATAGGCTTCAAGCTTGTCCATTGTTCCAGGCGATCTTCCAGACGGTCTTCCAGGCGGTCTTCCAGCTCGATTCAAACGCTGCCGACCCATTCAGATCGGACGGAAAGCCCCTCGGGTATCGAAGATCTTGAAAATACCTCGTTCCATGGGGCCGCCAGCCAAGCATACCTCCATGCCGAGCTGGGATTCCATCGGATTCTCTAGTCGAGGCGGCGGATCAGGACACTCGTGCGATCGTCGTCGGCAGGCAGTCCACCGGTGAACTGGTCGACCGCTTCATGGATCGCACGGATGGTCTCTACGGCGGGCTCGGATCGGCGCGCCGTGAGGATGTCGATGATGCGATCCGTTCCGAACATCCCCTTGCCGGGAGAGGCCGCTTCGGCGAACCCGTCACTGGCGACGTAGAACAGATCACCGGGGTTCATGTGGTACTGGATGGGATCATCAAGCGGGAGGTCGGGGAGAATTCCCAGCGGTGGGGCATCCGCGGCATGGACATCCACGTCGCCATTGGCATGGAGATGAATGAGCGGACCCTGCCCCGCAGCGATCGAAAAGAGATCATGGCTCGCCGTATCAAGAAGTCCGAACCAGGCGGTCACGAAGCGGGAGGGTGGTGTATCCGCACACAGTTGTCGGTTGAGATGGTCGACCAGCATCCCGACATCCGCTCCCAGCAGCAAGGCCATCCGGAGCATCGACCGTACCTGCGTGACCGAAATGGCCGGCCCGACACCATGACCGGTTGCATCACCCAGCAGGAAGACGGCGCCGCGGGAGACACTGATCGCATCCCATGTATCTCCGCCGGTGTCTTCGGCCGGTTCGCTGTATCCGGCGCAGTCATAGCCATCGATCGTGGGGCACTGGTTGGGGAATGTCGATTGCTGGATCTCACGAGCCAGCTTCAGATCCTGCTGGACTTTTTCCAGTTCCACACGATGTTCGATCAGCTGTGAACGCCGCATGGCAACGGCACATTGCGCGGCCAGCGCGGTGGCGATTTCCTCATCCTGTTTTTCGAAGACGCCCTGTTTCTTGTTCAGGACCTGGGCGACCCCGATCAATCTTCCATCGCTTCCGATCATCGGAACCGTCAAGAGTGAGCGGGTGCGATATCCGGTCTTGCGATCGATGTCCTGATTGAAGCGATCATCCGCATACGCGTCGGGGATGTTGATCAGATCACGATTCTCAGCGACGGTTCCAGCAAGTCCGACACCCATGGGAATGCGGATCCCGGCAAAGGAATCGTCCAGTCCGCCATCCGGTCCGTGTGCCAGAACGGCTACGAGTTCATTGGTGTTCGGATCATGCTCGAAGACCGTCGCTCGTTCGGCTTCAAGCACATCGCGAAGACAGTTCACGACGCCGACCTGCACAGCCCGGCTGTCGGCGGTTGAGCCGAGTTGTCGACTGACATCCAGCAGGCGATACAGAATGGTTTCAGGTATCTGGCTCATGGGATGACCATGGTAGAGGCAAGTGGTCTACTTCTCGACAAGCTGGAGNGGCCCACCGAAGGAATCCGGGGATCCATGGACCATGCCGGCCCATCGTTCGGCAAAGGCCTCTTGTCCCGGGATCTTCTCGAGTCGCTCCAGAGCGATCCGGGCCGCGGGCTGGTCACCGGATTCAATGGCATCCGCGAGTGCCCCGGACAGTTCGATCGCATCCTCTGGAAAATCGGAAGACACGACTTCCCANGCCTTGATGGGTGCCTGGCGACCCACGACCTGGATCGTGCCGATGCAGCGGCAACGGATCGGTGTGCCAGCCAGTTGCTGATGGGTGAGATCATTGATCATGATGCCGGATCCGAACTGCTTGTTGGCACCTTCCAGGCGCGACGCGAGATTGGCCGTATCGCCGATGACGGTGTAGTCATTCAGATCCGGAGGCGCTCCGCAATCGCCGACGATCGCGGGTCCGGTCGCCATTCCAACTCTCAACCCGATGGCTTCGTGATCACCCTCGTTGAGTCGGTTGAGTTGCTCGATCGTGTCCTGGCAAGCCAGCGCAGCAGCACATGCAAGATGTGCCTGGGCCGGTTCCTCCCGGAAGGCGGACCAGAATGCCATCATGCCATCACCGAGGAACTTGTTCACGTAGGCACCATGCTCGACAAGTTGGTTCGTGAGTGCCGAGAGATACGTGTTCAGAATCCGGACGATCTGTTCCGAGCCAAGTGATTCGCTCATGCGCGTGAATCCGGCGAGGTCCGCGAAGAAGATCGTCATCTCGCGGCTGACACCGGTCATCGAGATGGCACCGGGTTCGGCAATGAGGGCATCGACCAGCTGTTCGGAAACACGTGCCCTGAACTGACGTGTGATGCGACGCTTGTCCCGTTGTGCCATGGCAGCCTGGACACCGGTTCCAAACGCCCAGGCACCGATGCATGAGAGCACGGGTGCGGCCAAGGGCAGAATGATGTTCCCGATGGCCATCGCGAGCACGCCTCCGAGGCCGACATACACAAGGATGGATGCAAACGAGAGTGTGGTCGCCCACCATGGCCCGAGTCCGGCTACGAAGACCGCCACCATCAGGCCCAGAACAAGAATCGCAAGCTGTCCGGTCCAGGTCGGCGCCAGATGCAGACTCCGATTCTGCAGCACCATGTCCGCAAGGGTCGCGTGGACCAGAACGCCGGGTGTTCGGGGACCGGCTGCGGTGTTGATGAAGTCGGCCGCGGCGCCCGTGGCGGTCCAGCCGATGAAGACCAGCGCGTCGTCAACCTGTGCGGAGAGCGTGGTCACACTTCGCTCGAGTCGACTTCGGTCTTCCTCGATCGTGCGGATCAGCTGCCGCCACTGCTGCATGGCCGTGAGCATCTTCAGCGAGTCTTCGTCCACACCCTGGGTGTACTCGCCGAGATCCGCATCGATCGGAACGCCTTCCAGACTGAACTCGATCTCGTCCTGGATCTCCTGCAGGACCTCCTGGCTTCGCCAGTCATCGAGCACCATGTCCGGATCCTGGCGGATGACTCGAATCAGATCCCGATTCAGTGCGGCCAGTTCCTGCTGCTGGATCTCGAGCGTCCTGCGGGCTCGGCCGATTTCGACGATCTCACTGACGGAGAGATGACCGCGATACTCCGGATCCGACTCCGTACGCCGATGAAGATCGCGCCAACGCCAACCTGCTGGACTTCGTGGCCAGTTCAGCCAGATCCTGCCACGGCTCAAGGGCAGGGTCGTCGTGCCGATGTCGACCTGATCCTCTTCGAACACGATGGTCGTGGGTTCGATCGCCATGTAGTGCGCGACGGCTGCCAGGCCGAGTGGAAGCACCTGTCCTCCCTCGACGGACTGGGCGGGATAGATCGAGCGAATGGCACCGTCGGTACCACGATGTGTGATGTTCACGTAGCCAAGGCCACCCGCATCCTCGAGAAAGGCCCGAAGCGGAACACGATCGGAAGGTGATCCTGACTGGCTTGCATCCAGAACAGGCAGAAACGGATGCGAGCTGGTCATGCCTTCGTGCTGGTACCACGAGGCTTCGAGCAATGGACGCTCGGGATAATCGACCCCGTGCATCTGTCGGGATGGAACGATCGCCTGCTCCAGCTCGGAGAGACTGGACGGTGGGGACTCCCCGGACAGGACATTCTGAATGGCACGCCTCTTGATCAGCAACTGGTTGGCTGCGAAGGCGGACTGATCATCCGGACTCAACGACAGGCTGGAAGGCAGCTGATCCGGTGAGATCGTCACATCTGCGGACAGTGTCTCGATGAGGCGATCAAGCGACTGCGGATCACCACCGGCATCACGCCATCGAATCTGCAGTTCATCCTCGGCCAGCACCGTCGAGAGAATGGTGTCCGTGGAAATCGAATCCGCAAAGATCGCATCTTCATCTCGTGTCTCGCCGGTCTCGGNATCGCATGAGGCTTCCTGTGGATTGGAGAACTCGATATCCAAGGCGATGGTGCGAGCCCCGGCCCGTCTCAGTTCATTGACCGCATCGGCAATGGTGCTTCGGGGCCATGGCCATCGGCCCAGCCGATCGATGGATCCATCGTCGATGTCGACCAGAACGATGTTCTCGTCGTAGGGTGTGGCTTCTCTCGGGAAGATCCGTTGCTGCGTGTCGATGAGTCGTTCGTTGAACCCTCTGAAGACGCCGATCGAGTCCAGCACGAGGACGACCAGGACAGCCAGCAGCGAAGCAGCGAGGACGGGAGCGTTTCTTGGCACGCGTGAAGTGTACGGATCACTTCCGGGTCATGCACGATTCATGGTTTTCAGGTCTTCGTGCGAGCATCAGCGTTGAGGTGGCACGACACCCGTCGGCAGGAACTGCTGCATGACCGCCTGACTGTAGGGCGTGAAGGTCGGCGGCCCCTGGGGATCGCCTTCCAGAGTCGGTTGGTTGTACAGCGTCTTCTCGACGGCATCTGCGAAGGCTCTGCGGACCTGCACCTTGCTGCCCTGGAAGGCAGGGAGCTGTGCGAACTGATCGACATGACCAAGCATGACATCGAGATCAAGATCTCTGGGGCCAGGCCCGGTTCCATTCAGCCAGTCCGTATAGCGGGAGGCGCCATAGTGGTAGATCCGTGCATACATGTCACCAACGGTCAGCAGTGGATCTCCAGGTCCCACACCGACAGGCATGATGTTGCCTTCGGTTGGCTTTGGTCGAAGTCCGAGTGTGTTTTCGCCGTTGATGTATTGAAGCGCGGCAGGCTCGAACTCGACCGGAATCTGATGGCGATAGACCACACCGAGATTGTCATCCACGAATACCCGGTCGACCGTGGGGAGATCACTGTATTCGGTGAAACGAAGTCCAAGATCCTCCGGTACGAGATCCAGATAGATGGCAGCGGCGAGCATGCCCCGGTCGGTCGGCGAGACGACTTCACGGAAATACTGCTTGTAACCGGGGATGTCGATGATCGGAAGCGCCGGTGGATCATCAGGTGGTTCC
>PAAJ01000030.1 GCA_002702575.1 Phycisphaerae bacterium
TGCACTAACGGTATCTGCGTTGTGTCTGAGGAAGGCGATTGCGACACTTTCGGCGGAAGCTGGCTAGGTGAGGGTACGACTTGTGCAGACTCGCCATGCCCTTCAGCTTGCTTGGGCGATGCTGACGGGAATGGAGGAGTCGATATCAATGACATCCTTCTAGTGATCTCACAGTTCGGAGTCACCTGCCCATGACCCCCCCACGTCTGTTCATCGCGATGATCTGCCTGACTCTGATGAGCAGCGCCGCGTTTGCAGACGTGATCAATGTGCCTGCGGACTACCCCACCATTCAGGAAGCCATCGATGCGTCCAGTGACGGTGATGAAGTCGTCATCGCACCCGGTCTCTACAACGAGTTCGGTATCCAATTCAACGGCAAGGCGATCACACTTCGTGGTTCCACCGGATCCGATGGACTGCCCACCACCGCCATCACGTCCGGTAGTGAAGGAAGCATCATGAGCATCGGCTTCCAGCAGATCGATCCGACCGTGCGCGACATCACCTTCACCGGATCGACCGCCGACACGGCCGTCATGACCTTCCACTCCAATGCCACCTTCATCAACTGCACGTTCCTGGACAACGCCGGTTTCCTCGGCGGTGGCTTCTACAACCTCAACGGCGGCCCCAGCTTCATCGACTGTCGCTTCATCGACAACACCGCCACCTGGGGTGGTGGCTACGCCTGCTGGGAAACCGGACAACCGGAACATCCGATCTTCACGCGGTGCCTCTTTGAAGGCAACACCGGTGAAATCGGTGGCGGCATGGCGAACCTGCGAAGTCAGCCGACGCTGAACGACTGCGTCTTCAGAAACAATCAGGCCTCCTTCGGTGGCGGCCTCTACAACGATGGCGATGCCTGCTGCTCCCAGTGGGAAGGCAACATCACCCTGATCGACTGCCTCTTCGAGGACAATGAGGCCCTTGAATCCGGCGGTGGCATCTACAACGCCATCTTCGGATTCCCCGTCATCCAGGGCACCACGCTCAGAAACAACACCGCCATCTTCTTCGGAAGCGGCATGTTCTCCGAAGATCAGATGCTCCCGGCCGTGAGCGATTCGGTGTTCTGCGGCAACCAGGGCACCTCCGATCAGATCACCGGACCCTGGACCGATGACGGTGACAATGCCATCGAAGACAACTGCCAGACACCCTGCCCGGGTGACCTCGATGGGAACGGTGACGTCAGCGTCGATGACCTGCTGGCGCTTCTGGCTGTCTTTGAATTGAATGCCGATGGTGACTGCGACGGTGACGATGACACCGATGTCGATGATCTGCTGCTGCTCATTGGCAACTACGGCGACTGTTCCTGAGACCTCTGCGTTTCATCAACTTCTGAACGGACGCACTTCGACGCGCACGTTCGTATCAAACAGACATGTCAACGACGTGTTCGTTTGAACAAAATCAAGCAGTCATCGGTTTTTTCCTTGCCAAACAGGGGTAACGTTGCGCATAGTATGAGTGACGCGTGCAACATTGATCTTCGGGTCGCAGCGTGCACGCGACTCCCCGGCTGCGGGGACCGTGACCGGATCAGGTTTGTGCATTCAGCGATGCGACCTGAAGCCTTCTCAAAGTCAGACCGACTCTCCCTCCCAGGATGATCCAGGACGACTCTGAGAAGGATCTTCAACTCAGACCTCCGGTATCGGTCACCCGCCACGGGTGATGCTGTCGATTGCCAGGTCCAACGGGGGACCTGTGAAAGGAATCACGAGTGGGGCTCGCGGACGCCGCAACGGCTCCGTGAAACTGTGGCATGCAGCCGAGGGGAGGCTGCACTGTTCCGCGTACGCGCCTGCTCGGGAACATCTCTCTCCACAGCCCCCGTTGACGGCAATCGAAGAAAGGCGGTGCGACATGTTGTTTGGCCCCGTATTGGTTACGTATGCAATGGCAACCTTGGGGGGAGTCGGTCTGTGTCTGCTGGTAGCGGCACTGACCACAGGACACCGCGAAAAGCAGTGACTGCACCGGTCTCGCGTCCCCTCCGTCCCGGCTGAACCGAATGGTGATCGGTTCGAATGCCAGGACGCCTCCCCCGATGACGTGAGATCGTGCATCACCTGATCGTCGTCCATCGAAGGAAACGGTTTTCGCACGCTGCGGCACATCACGTCTGCCGGAGCGTGCGGCTACCATCATCGTCATGACACCGACCATCGATCATGACATCAAGGCCGGACTTCAGGAACGACTCGATGCCGCACACGACATCGCGAAGGCCGCCGGCGATATTCTTCGTCACTACTTTTCAGGCCAGTCCTTCTCCGTCGAGGACAAGGCGGACGGCTCACCGGTCACCACGGCCGATCGAGAAGCCGAAGCCTGCATCCGCAAGTCGATCGATGTCGCCTTTCCGGGCGATGGCCTCATCGGTGAGGAATACGGTTCGGATGACGCCGATGGAACCACCGGTTACCGCTGGGTCATCGATCCGATCGATGGAACCATTTCGTTCGTTCATGGTGTTCCGATGTTCGGCATCCTGATCGGCATCGAACACGATGAGCAACCGCTGGCGGGCATGATGGAGTTTCCGATCCTGGATGAACGGGCCTGGGCGCTGCGGGGCAGCGGCGCGTGGCACCAGATCCGGGATGCCCAACCGGCCGCCGCACGTGTCTCCAAGACGAATCGACTCGACGAGGCCATGGTGTGCACGACCTCCTTCGACTACTTCCGGGCGCACGAGTTTCCGGATGCCTACGTCGCGCTGGGACACGCCTGTCGTCGAACACGTGGCTGGAGTGACTGCTACTGCGAACTGCTCGTATGCACGGGTCGCATCGATGCCGTCGTCGAACCCGAACTCAAGCGATGGGACATCGGCGCCATCGTTCCGATCCTCCAGGAAGCGGGCGGACGGTATTCCGACTGGACAGGCCGGCGGGATGGCGATCCAGGCAGCGCCAGAGGCATTGCCAGCAACGGCCTGGTCCATGATGAACTCGTGAAGGTGCTCGGGCCCTGGGCCTGACGGGCTACACTACAGCCAGGGGCTAGTAGCTCAGCGGTTAGAGCACACGACTCATAATCGTTCGGTCGCAGGTTCGAATCCTGCCTAGCCTATGAACCAACAAGGCCCCGGCTCGGCCCGGGGCCTTTGTTCTTTGCAGAACCACTCGTCACAAGCCGCGTCGGGACCGGCAGTTCCATCCTGTGGAACCGGTTCCGCCCATCGCCGGCCAGCCAATCGAATCCACTCCGGCATCACCATCCAGTGTCAGGATCGTGTTCGTGCGTTACCTTGATCGCATTGGGAGGAACGCCGATACACCAACGGATCGGCGGAACCCCTCCGAACATGGAGGTATGCATGATTTGGCTCTGGGATCTGATCTTCGTATTCATCATCGCCTGCATCGTGTTCGGTGCGATCTACGCCATGGCCGTTCGACCGACCTACTCGGCCAGGGCCGCAGCCGCCGACGACACCGCCGCTGACATCGGCTGCCTCTGGCTCGTCTTCCTGTTCTTCCTGTTCTTCCTCCCCATCTGGGGTGGCGGACTCTGGCTGGAACCGATCGGACCAGCCATCAACGGCTCCCATGCGTTCAACTTCATTCTGTTCGCCGTCATCATCTTCTTCTTCTTCGCCGTGATCTGGGCCGTCATTCCCGGAACCGAGTTCGCGTGGGATGGAGACAACGATGATGCTTCGTACGATGACGGTGGATGGGGTGGCCTCTTCTGGTTCTTCATCCTGATCGTCATCGTCGTCATCATCTGTGGCTACGTCTGGTCCTCACCAGGCACCATGCAGGACAAGACCGATGAGACCAAGACCACATCGATGATGATCGACGTCGACAGCCCTGAACGGCTGGTCTTCGAAGAGACGCGGACCCGAGTCCGTCATCTCTGATCGAACGGCTTCAACATGAACGACACGCGTGGCCCCGGAAGGGGCCACGTTTCGTTTCATGGATGAACTGCTGAAACCGGACTAGTCCCACTGAAGAACAGGACCGTCGGATCGCATTCTGGAGGTGAACCCCAGAATGGCATCGGAATGTCGACGCGTGTCGTCGATCGAGAACAGACCGTCCACTCCACCACTCTTGAGATTGCCCCGGTATGCGGAAGGTGATCCGAGAAACTCGACATGACCGTCACCGAAGGCGACGTACCCGCCCCACTTGCCGTCGAAGCAGGCGTATGACTCCTCGGTCTCGATGCCGTCTTCCGGTCCTCGATTGCCGAACAGAGGAAATCGACTGCTCAGACTCATGTTCGCACCCCAGTGATCCTTCAGACGATCACCGTAGAGCGGCATGTGTGCGTAGGACACGTTGCTGATGTCGGCGAGATCCGCCGAGAAGGACGAATCCCAGTAGATGCCCTCGCGCGGATCGTAGACGGACCAGTCGTAGTCATCATCCGGGTCCACCATGTAGTCGGCCTTGGAAACCAGCTTCTCGGGTGAAACGTAACGCTGCATGATGAGCAGGCTGTAGAGGTTGGCCGTCGTATCGTCGCTGCTGTCCCGACTGCCGGAAACTTCGCTGGGCACGGGCATGCCCTCACCCGTACTGAGTCCGGTCGTGTTGAGTCCCTGCATCAACGCGTAGAGATTGACCTGATCCTGCATGCCCCAACCACTCACGGGCACCTTGCCCCCGTCTTCCTTCAGACCGGTCATGCTCTGCTGGATCGCGGGAATCGCGATGGCCATCAGCATGAACATGCAGAGCAGCGTCATCAGCATCCCGATCATCGAAAAGGCGCGGCGAGTCATTCGTTGGAATCCTTCGAACCCGGATCGCCTGACGGCGATGCGTTCTCGACCGCGGACTCACGCTTCAACTGGCGATCCAGACTCGGCTCCGGCAAGGCATCCAGGTAGGAACTGAAGCGACTGGAAGCGATCTTGTTGAGGATGTCGTAGACGGTCTGCACGGATTTCGCATCCCCGTAGACCGTGAAGTTCGCATGGCGACCCTGGGCATCCCAGGCCTTGATCCACCACGTATGGGTTTCGTTTCCATCACCGCTCGGTGGATCGACGAACCACTGGCCGGATCGAACTGCGGCTGCAACGGCCTGGCCATCCGCCCGGTCCACACGGCCTTCCCACGAATAGACGTTGTTGGCCACATCACGCCCACCGGCGTACTTCAACAGACCGTCACCACTCAACTGAAGACGGACCATCTGCTGAGCCTTTCCTTCCATCAACAGTTCGATGGAAAGGCCCCCTGTCGGACTGTCGGGTCCACCCGTGGAAACCCAATTGGAGGCACACCCCCAGAGGCTCGACATGGATGCCAGACACGTGAGCAGGATCAGACTGCGAACACTTCGCATGATCGAATCAGTTGTCACGGTCCTTCTCCTCCTGAGCCGCCTTCAGTGCTTCCATGTTGCGACGGTACGGCGCGTAGGGATCCGGTCCGTAGTCGAATCGCTTGGGTTCAAGGGCGAACTGCGTGTCGGCCTCATCCCGGGCCCAGGCCAGCGCGGCCATGCTCCTGAGGAATGAACGGAGCGCCGGATCCAGTTCCTGACCGGGATCGACCTTGCGTGCGTAGTTCCAGTAGTTGCCGTCAGCCGTGAACGCGAAGAGATAGACGTGTCCTTCCCAGGGCGCCCAGACCTTTCTGAAGTTGCTGACCTCATCCGCCCGGGACGAATCGGTCAGTCCCAGTTGACGGGCCCGGTTCCAGAGATCGTCGACCTGACGCCGATTCAGACGGCGGACGATCGGCGGCAACGTGTTGGGACCTTTTCCGATCGAACTCGCGTATCGAAGCGTGCCATCGGGGAAGAGGACGTACCGCGCATTGCGGGACTCCGCCCGAGGACCTTCCTGAGCAGCGAGGATCGTGATATCCACGGAAAAATCGTCCGGAACCGGACTGGCTGCCAGAGGGACCGACGGCGTGGTCTCATCCGGCAACCCGGCCGAAGACGCTTCGGGAACAGCAGGTCCCGGGGTCGATGAACAGCCCACAAGGGCCAGCAGGAGGATGATCGGAGACGTCCATGCCAATCGCATGCTGCAAGTCTATCTCACCCTACGGCCAGAGGGCCGAAAGCCCCCGATCACCCACGATTCGACTGCCGCGGATACCCTTCCAGCATGTACGCATCAGTCGCCTGGATCAATGACTACCTCGACCCCCCCGCGACCGACCAGGAGCAGGCCGATCTGCTGACCCAGGCCGGATTTCCACTCGAAGACCGGGAGGAGGTCGAAGACGACATCCGTCAGGATTTCGAGATGACCTCGAACCGGGGCGATTGCACCTGCCACCTCGGCCTCGCCCGGGAGATCGCTGCGGCATCCAATCGCAAGCTGATGCAACCTTCGCCGGATCCGGTCGCCGATGGAGATGCCGTCGAGCAGCATGCCAAGGTGACCAACCAGTGCGTCGACGCCTGCCCGCTGTACACCGCCCAGGTGATTCGCGATGTCCAGGTCGCACCCTCGCCGCAGCACATGGCTTCGCGACTGATCGCACGGGGCGATATTCCACGCAACAACATCGTCGATGCCACCAACTTCGTCCTCTTCGAGCTGGGACAACCGACCCATGTCTTCGATCTCGACAAGCTCGCCGGTGGTGAGATCATCGTTCGAATGGCACGCGCCGGTGAACGATTCCTGCCCATCGGAGAAGATGCGGTCGAGATCGAACTTGATGGTTCCGAGCTCGTCATCGCGGATGCCGAGAAACCGGTCGCACTTGCCGGTGTGAAGGGTGGTGCCCTGACGGCTGTCACCGAGGAGACGAAGAACATCCTCGTCGAAGCCGCCACGTTCGATCCCGTCGCGGTACGGCACACCTCCCGTCGACACAACATCAGCAGTGACTCCTCGTTCCGTTTCGAACGATGGGTGTCGCCCGCAGCCGTTGACCCGGCCGCCCGACGACTGGTCGAACTCATCCTCGAGCACGCCGGCGGCACGCTCTGCAAGGGGGTCTGCCGAGAAGGTGCGCCGTTGCCGGAGGCGGAACAGGTCCAGATGCGACCTCAGCGATTCCGCGATCTCACAGGCGTTCCTCTGGATGACGAAACGATGATCGGCTATCTCGATCGGCTTGGGTTCCAACCGAAACCCGAGGGCGATCTCATCACAACGACGGTTCCCCATCATCGAGGCGACATCTCAAGAGAAGTCGATCTGATCGAGGAAGTCGTTCGCATGCACGGCTTCGATGACATCGACATGCCCGATGTGATGCGCATGCGGCCTGCCGCCATGCCGGCATCACTGGCCTGTCAGCGTACGATCTCCCGTCTGCTTGTCGGAGCCGATTTCGTCGAATCCGTCACGCACACGCTCGTCTCGGAACGGGAAGGCTCGGCGTTCCTCAATGATCAGGAGACGATGATGCGCGTCGAAGCCAGCTGTGCCGGAGGTGACGCGTGCCTGCGTCCATCGGTCCTGGCCAGTCTGCTGCGTGTCCGCAAGTTCAATCTCGATCAGGGCACCGCTTCTCTGCGACTGTTCGAATGGGGCTCCACCTTCAACAGCCTCGATGGCGCACGATCCGAAAAACGATCCCTTGCGTTGCTGTGCGATGCGGACCAGGACGGTCTTCGACCATTGCGAGGGGTCCTTGAACGACTCGCGAATCTGCTCTGCGGCCCCGCGGCCAGGCTCGACATCGATCCGGAACAGGCACCCGGCTGGTTTGCACCGGGTGGAACCGTCCGCATCGACAACACACCAGTCGGCTGGGCGGGTCGGCTGTCCGGCAAGACGCTCAAGGCCTTCGGACTCGACCAGCCCATCATGGCCGCCGAAATCTCGATCGATGATCTGATGGCCGGTTGGCCGCCCGACATCGAAGTACACGCCCTGCCGGCCTATCCCGCGATCGAACGGGATCTGTCGGTCATTCTCGAGGAAACAACACGCTGGCACGCGATCCAGGAAGGCATCGAATCGCTCGACCTGCCGTTCATGGAATCGGTGGACTTCGTCACCACCTATCGCGGCAAGGGCATCGAGTCCGGCCACAAGTCGCTGACGCTTCGAATTCGATTCCGGGATCCGGAGCGGACCTTGCGCAACGAGGAAGTGGACGATTCCATGCCGAAGGTGATGGATCTGCTCAAGACACGATTCAACGGGGAGATCCGCGGTTGACGCTCGACCTGAAGACAGTCACCCTCACCGGGTTCCTGGAGCAGCTGGCCGAGAGAACCCCGACCCCCGGCGGTGGCGCTGCCGCTGCAGCCTCGCTGGCGATCGCGGGCGCCATCGCGCACATGGCCATCATCTACTCGAAGGGACGCGCCGCCCTCTCGGATCATGACTCGCTTCATGATGAAGCCCTGTCTTCGCTTTCCCAGGTAACCGACCGCGCGTTGGATCTGGCAGAAGCCGATGCCGTCGCCTATGGCGGACTCAACGATCTGTTCAAACGAGCCGAGGATGATCCGGTTCGCGTCCAGGGCTGGGATGCCGCCGTCCATGCCGCCATCGAAGCGCCGCTTCAGGTCATGCAGGAATCGGACGCCCTGCTCCAGCTTCTGGAACGCCTCATCGAGGCGACCAGCCCCATGCTGCGAAGTGATCTGGCCGTCGCGGCCATCACGGCCGAAGCCGCGGCGCGATCCGCCAACTGCAATGTCCGGATCAATCTGCCGTCCGTCTCGGATGCCGACCGTGCCGGGGAACTCGGTGATCTGGCCGATGGCATCCTCGAACGCTGCCGCTCAGCGGCTGGTCGAGTGGAATCCACCTGCAGCGGCTGATGCCCGGTCGCGAAAAGAAGGAAACCGTGGTTTCTTGCCGATAGACAGGATGCCATGACCCATTTCCAGGACATCGTCGATATCGCCAGCCTCGGCCGGTCCGCCGACCGGACACGCTCGGTTTCCCCACCGCCTGCCACACCCGGAAGCAGGCCCTTCCTCTCGATCTGGTTCCGATGCTGCCATGTCTATGGACGCCTTTACCGGAACGCCTCCCGGACCAGCTACAACGGCGGATGCCCCCGCTGTGGGGCTCGTGCGAGAGCGTTGGTTCGCCAGGACGGCACGGCCAGACGTTGTTTCCAGACTGTTCGCTGAATCCGCACCGCTGGCCCTATGATGAGTGGTCATGATCACGCGGACCCCAGCACGAATATGCCCAGATGCTGACCCCATGGACCCTGGTTTTCTCGAGGGTCTCGTCCATGGTGAGGTCCGGCTGACACCTGAGCAGACGCTGAGGATCTATCAGGAGATGCCCATTCAGGAGCTCGGTCGATGGGCCGATGCCCGATGCCGGGCGATTCATGGTGAGCAGCTTCGAACCTACGTGATCGATCGGAACATCAACTACACGAATGTCTGCACCGCCAAGTGCACCTTCTGCGCGTTCAGACGAAACGGCGACGAGGACGATGCCTACACCCTGGAAGTCGATGACATCCTTGGAAAGATCCGGGAACTGGTCGCGATCGGCGGAACACAGATCCTCATGCAGGGTGGCATGAACCCCGAGCTTCCGCTGGAGTGGTACGAAACCCTTCTGTCGACGATTCGATCGCAGTTTCCCTCCGTGCATGTCCACGCGTTCAGTCCACCGGAGATCATCGAGTTCATCGACTTCTTCGATCCGCCCGGTGCCACGCTCGAGGAACAGCTTCGATGGGTTCTCACCCGGCTCCAGGCATCGGGCCTGCATACCGTGCCGGGTGGTGGCGGCGAAATCTTCGCGGAACCCGTCCGGAAGAAGATCGGACTGGGCAAATGCAATGCGGAAGCCTGGCTCTCCACGATGCGGGTCGCGCATGAACTGGGCATGAACACCTCGGCCACGATGATGTTCGGTCACATCGAAGGCATCGCGGACCGCGTCCATCACATGGAACTCGTTCGAGCCTGGCAGGATCGCAGCATCACCGACTTCGGTGCCGATGGTGGCGGCCGGACCATGGCCTTCATCTCATGGCCCTTCCAACGCGAGAACACGCCGTTGGGACGATGCCGGGAATGGGGTGATCACGAGAACGATGATCTGGCGGATGTCTTCCCGGGCGATGCGGTCGCTCGACTCGACGGGAACGGTGATCGCGATGCCCATCCGGAATTCGGACGACGGGTCCGAATGGCCGGATCCAGCGACTACCTCAGGACGCAGGCCCTCTCACGACTCCACCTCGACAATGTCCACTCCATCGGTGCCAGTTGGGTCACGATGGGACCCCACATCGGACAGGTCGCCATGGCATGGGGCGCCAATGACATGGGCTCGGTCATGATGGAGGAAAACGTGGTGAGCGCAGCAGGAACGACCTACTGCCTGGATGAACCGCTGCTCTGCCACCTGATCCGAGGCGCAGGATTCACCCCTGCTCAGCGGAACAACGCCTATGAGATTCTCAAGGTGCATGATGGTGATGATGCACCGGATCATTCGGTGACGGACTGGTCGACTCAGCGTGCTCGCAAGCTGCACGTACAGAACGATGCAGGGTGCGGCTCGCAGGAAGCCGACGCACCGGTGAACCTGACCGTTCAGGGCAACGATCGCTGATCAAATCAGTTTTCAGTGGCGTCTTCACGCACGAAGCTTCGGAACTTGGCCGTCAGCTCCGTGGTGATGGGACCGACCCGGCCATTGCCGATATCGGTTGAATCGATCCTGTTCACACCGATCACCTCGGCGGCCGTTCCGGTCAGGAAGACTTCGTCGGCCTCGAAGAACTCGTCGACGGTATGTGGACGTTCCTCGACGGTGTGTCCGATCGACGGGGCGACTTCCTCGATGACGAACTGACGCGTGATGCCGTGCAGCATGCCGGCCGTCAGATCCGGTGTGGAGATCTTGCCGTCCTTGATCAGGAAGATGTTGTCTCCGGTGCACTCCGCAACCTCGCCGCGGGCATTGAGCATGATCGCCTCGAGAACGCCTGCCTCGATCGCTTCGACCTTGGCGAGGATGTTGTTGAGGTAGTTGAGGCTCTTGATTTCCGGATTGAGACACTCGATTGGAATGCGACGTCGCTTGGCGACCACGACGGGAAGGCCGTTTCGATAGAGCTCCTCGGGATACAGCGCAATGTCGGCTGCGATCACGAAAGCCGTGTGCTCGGTGCAATGGAAGGGATTCAATCCCAGCGTGCCCACGCCACGCGTGAATACGAGGCGGACATAGCCGTTCTCGATGTCATTGTCCGAGACGGTCATCCGGATGGCATCCTCGATTTCATCCATGGACCACCGAGGCTTGAGATGGATGCTCTCTGCGGAGGCATACATCCGCTTCAGATGGGACCTCAGCTTGAAGATCCTGGAGTTGTAGACCCGGATCCCTTCGAAGCAGCCGTCGCCGTAGAGCAGGCCGTGATCGAAGACGCTGACCTTGGCTTCCTTGGCAGGCACCATCCGGCCATCGAGCCAGATGTTGCCGACCTGAGGCATCCCGGCCACGCCGGCGGAGACGGGTGCACCGGATTCACAGGTCGCTGAAAGATCGGATGAGTCGGACATGTCGCAAGTTCTCCTGGGGACACATCATACGCGCAGAAGGCCGACCGAGGGAATGCTCGTCAAATCGCCTAGAGAATCGAATCAACGGCATCTGCAACGCCGTCCACACCACTCAATTCGAGCTTCTTGTCGCAATACGCCGCAACCTGTTCCGATGCATTTTTCAGGGCGATGGCATGCCCGGACCATTGCGCCAAACCCGACGATCGAACATCCGTCAGAATCGACTGGACCTGCTGACGATCCAGTCCCCACCTTCGCGTGAGCCACTGGACCGCGACACTGCGTTCCGCCATCCCGCTCAGGATGTCGACGCGACCGGGACGATCACGATGCACCTGGACATGACCCGGTTGCCACAGCTCCGGACCGATGGTTCCGAGGATCGCATCCAACGCTTCGACCGGTCCGGACAAACGCATTCGGATGCAGTCCTTGATGGGTTGGATGTCCGTCGGTTGCCTGGAGACGATGCGTTTGCCGGTCAGATCCTCCAAGGTGACTTCGAGTCCACTGCCACCACCTGACAGGGATGAGAGCACCTTCATCTGGATGTCCGGTGAAATCGTGCTGCTGTGCAGAACGGCCTTGTCGTCACGCTGGATGATGACGGCGCCATCCGCCGAGATCACGGGACAGTCCACGACGGATTGTGTGAGAAACTCCCGGGCGCCTTCAGGCCCCATGGAAGTCGCCATCACGACGCGGGCACCGAACTCGTCGATCTTGCGGAGCACTCGTCGGAGCAGCGGCGAACCGGGTGACAGTGAATCGATGTCGATGACGACCATTCCGCAGAGTGGCTTGTCGGGATCACTGCTCGATTCACGAACCGTCGCACGCAAGCCCCGGTTGATCGTCGGCGACATCCATTCGAACGAAGTCGATTGAACCACCTTCGGGATGACTCTCTGCGAATCCAGCACGACCTTGGAGGCGCCACCAAGCGCCAGCTTGAGCGCAAAGGCAGGTGCCGGAAACAACGCGGGACGACGCAGAATCCTGGCCAGTTCCCGTGTGAAGATGCGATTGGTCACCGGATCGGGCGAAACGACATTCACAGGACCGCGGATGTCGGCCTTTCTGAAGAAGTGTTCGATCATGGCGATCACATCCTGGCTCGTGATCCAGGAGACGTATTGACGACCATGACCCAGTCGACCTCCGAGACCCCATCGGAAGATCCTGAGGATCCGGGGCATGGCACCGCCTTCGTGATCGAGCACCATCCCGAGTCTCATGCAGACCACTCGGCAGGCGGCCTGGGCTTTCATCGCCTCCGCTTCCCATTCAGCACACACATCCGCGAGGAAGCCCTCACCGCGTTCATCCGTTTCATCCAGTTGTCGATCATCCCGGTTGCCGTAGAATCCGACGGCGGATGCGTTGAGGAGAACGCGAGGTCGCTGTGAAGCCTGCTTGATCGCGCGGACCACCTGGTAGGTGCTGTCCACCCGACTGTCTCGAATGGTCTTCTGGTACGCCTGTGTCCATCGCTTGTCGAGGACGCCGGCGCCGGCCAGATGCACAACGGTATCGCAACCATCAACCTTCAGCTGCCAGTCCCCCGGCACCGTGGGATCCCCTTCGATGACCTCCAGCTTGCCTGGCTGGGAGTCGGCGGCTCCGCCGAGGCGATCCATGAATCGTGACCGGCTCCGGGTCAGGGCCAGGACCTCATTGCCACGGCGCAGGCGGTCCATCACGAGCCTTTTGCCCAATGTTCCGCTTCCGCCTGTCAGGAATATTCGCATCATGAACCTCTGGAACGGCAGTGTATGCCCGCCGGGACAACAGGTCTTCCCCCAGTTCTCCGGTCCGGTCACTCACTGGGCCGATAGAGATCAACATGATGCATCTGATGCTGCCTGTCGTCCTGGGCCTGGCTCCCGCCCTGCTGGAGCGCGGGCGATCGATCGAGCAGTTCGATTTCGAGGAAGCCCAGCTGCGGCCCCTGACCATGCCGCTTGCCTTCGAGCAGATCGGAGATCCCGGGACCGGAAGCGATTTTCCCAGATTCGGGGGCATGAGCCTCACGGAGGAGAATCCCCACAGTGGACGATTCGCATTCCGCTTCGACCTCAAGGGCCGATCGATGGCTGCCCGAACCTTGCCGGGGACCCTGCCCATCCAGCCGCTCGTCGATCACAGGATCTCCGTTCAGGTTCGAACCTCCAGTCTGGAGCGAGCCGGTGTCCGCCTGGTCGCCTGGCTCGTCGATGTCGCCGGAAGCGAGTTGGAAACCACGCGCAGCGTCTCCAGAGTCCTCAGTGATTCAGGAGACGATGACGACCAGTGGCACACGCTCTCGGTCACCGTGCCGGGTGTGGATCAAGCGGCTGCGGAACTGGTCATCGAACTGCAACTGGTTCAACCTGATCTTCAGTCCGACGTGGACACCGGACGACCTCTCACCAGGCCTTCGATCGAAGACATCTCGGGCGTCGCCGTATTCGATGACGTCACGGTCGAACAATGGCCGCGGCTCTACCTCGCGGACGCCAGTCGAATCGGGCTGCATGCCCAACGATCACCCGTGTTGCATCTCAGAATCGACGACCCTGCCCATGGAGATGCCCACTGGCACCTGAACGTCATGGACAGCACGGGCCAGGTGGTGCATGAACAATCGGGCGATGTCCCGGCGCATGGCCTTGATGAAACACTCACGCTCCCACTGACGAAGCGCGACTGGTATACGGTGCAGACGACGATCACGGAACAGAACCGTGTGCTTCTTGAGGACGAACTGGCCTTTGCGTTGTTGAACGATCTCGATCGACATCGTCCGGAACCCCGGATCTGCCTGGATCTGACAGGTTCAGAATCCAACCATGGACAGGCGGAACTCGCCATCGATCTGCTGGGCCATCTCGGCCCGGGCGAAGCCATCGTGCCGATGTGGCACGCGGATGTGCCCTTCAGAACATCATGGCCCGACACGATGAAGCACGTCGATGAACTGAAGCGACTCGACATCCAGCCGACTCTGGCATTGAACTGGATACCACCGGATCAACGGTCCAAAGGCCCGTTTGATCCACGGGACGCAGCCCGGTTCCTGGCAACCCATCCCGATACGCTCGACGAGACCGTCCAGGCGGCCCTCATTGCCTGGGGCGATACGGCCTCCCACTGGCGGATCGGTCGCATCGAGGACAACGCGAATGATCTGGCATCCGCCGAAGCCGCGCTCCTTGGAAGGCTTGATGGATTCGTCATCGATCTGGCCATCAATACCGCCGACTCCGAAGTCCTGCGGGAACAGGATGCGGTCACGCCACGCGAACAGATGCGGACGACCGCCATCTCTCTCGTCACCGACTGGTGCGATGGGACCGACACCATTCTCATCGCTGCACCGTGGCGACCCGGAACACGTGGCATGGAGCCAACGGCGACGTACCCGATTCTGCAGACGATGATCGATGCCTTGTCCGGCCGTTCAACAATCGCTCGACTGCCCGCCGGTCCCGAACTGGAAGCCCGTCTTCTTGAAGGCACCGACCGCGACTCGATCGTGATTGCATGGCGAACCGAACAGATCTCGTTCGAGGATTCAGACTCGTTGCTTCGACTGCCACTGGATGCCGCACGCATCGAATGCCGTGATGCCCTTGGCAACTCGGTCACCCCCCGTCCACGGCAGAATGATGTCGCCATACCCATCGGTGATCTTCCTGTGATCATCCGCAACTTCGATGCTTCATTGATGAGGCTTCCGACACGGTGCGCCATCGAACCGGGTCGGCTGGAAGCCAGCATGCAGGTGCATGATCATGAGCTTGCCATCGAGAACACCCTGCCGGGTTCCATGCAGGGGCAGCTGATCGTGAAGGCGCCCGAGGGTGTGACGATTCGACCCTCCGTCATCGGACTGGATCTCCCACCGGGCGGGACGCTGCGCATGCCGATTGAAATCGTCGTCACCACGCCACTGGCAGGCAGACCGCTGGAAGTGAATCTGGAAGCCAGACTCGACAGCGGGCGGCGGGTGCCCATGAACACGTGGCTTGATGTGAGCCTGCCGGATCTTGAGATCCAGTGGACACGCCGAGACGAACCGGACAGCGATGATCTTCTGATCGATCTGGAGATCCGGAATTTCAGGAACGCTTCAAGGCGACTGAAGGCGACGCTCGGTCATCACGAACTCGAGATGCTCCGCCCGGCCACGCTCCGTGTGGAAGCCGACGGCACCATGACACAGACCTTCCGGATCCCGGCTGGATGCCGGACCCTTGCTGGCGAGTCGATCTCATTGATGCTCGAGGATCCGGAAAGCCGGTGCCGTCTCCGCGACATGCTGGACATTCCAGGCATCTCGCAGACCGTTCAGGTCGAGACTCCTTGAGCGTTCCTCGAAGTCGTTCGTTGCTCAGTTGATGCTGACGTTGTAATCGAGATCGTCTCGCTGCTGTCGAGTGGCCAGCAGCAGCAGGTGCTCCAGCCTCAGCAACTGCTCGCGCACCAGATCCGCACGTGCATTCACGGAAGCCTCCGCAAGGATGGCATATTTCGCATCGGCATCGCGGATCAGCGCGGACGTGATGATCTCAAGCAGAGTCGGTGTATCGATCTGCTGGGACTCCATGCATTTCAGGACCATGTTCACCGACTCGAGTCGCTGAAGATCCGTATCGCACATGAGTGATTCCAGCTCCGAACGAACCATGTCGAGATCGGTCGTCTCTGCATCGGCATCCAGAAGCGGACGAAGATGTGCCGCCCGGTAGAGAACGTCGCCCTGTGGCTCGACCATCGTCATGATGCGGGCCCGGCAGATGCCATGAAGAACGATCTGAAAACCGTCGTGGACACGTTCATGCTGCACGATCTGACCGAGACAGACGATCGGTCGAAGATCCGGCGTTTCGTCGTATCCCGACTGCCACGACTGCCCCGAAAAGCATGCCATGGCGATCTGACCGGCTCGATCCAGCGTGTGCTCGACCATCTGTCGATAACGAGGCTCGAAGATATGCAGCGGTGCCACGCTCTGAGGAAGCAGAACGACCTCGGGCAGTGGAAACAGCGGAATCGGCAGATTGAAATTGACTCGAACGCTTTCAGCCATCACCTGAAAGTGTAGCAGTGGCCCTGAGCGGCGACCGTTCGATCAGGCAATGGTGCCGTTTCGACGGGCCTGGACCATGTACTTCTGGAGTGATCGTCCCGGACAGGCCGTTGGTGACATTTCCTGGTGGGTGTAGATCCTCGAGACCGGCACACGGTACTGGCGGGACTGAGCGGAAAGGAATGCCGCCAAGGCCACCTGCTGTGCGCGATTCACCGACTGCTTGTCGTAGTTTCCAAGTACGACAATGCCGAGGTTGCCTGGATTCTGCCCTTTGACATGCGCCCCCTGGTAGCTCAGGGGTCGACAGCTCCAGATCCTCCCTGCCGGATCGATGGCGTAGTGGTAACCGATGTCACCGAATCGCTGTGGCTTTCTCCCGAGATGAGCCCGACGGATGGACTCGAGTCTTCGGGCAGCCGCCTTGTAGGAGGTGTCCGTGAACGGCTGCATGCCGTCATGGTGGATCGTGATTCGGCTGATGGATCGATTCGCATCCATCCTGCTGGGCACCGGGTTCCCCCCTGCCCAGGCGGAACGGGCGATCACACCGGTGGGTGGAACCGCGGCCACGGCTGGTGACTTGGGCTTGGATGCCTTGGGATCCGGCATCGTCGTCGGGGTCCACCAGGGATCCGGGAGAGACGAGACGACGGTCTTCGAACGGGTGGCACAACCGGCCAGAAACAGGGACCCCGCCAGGACGAAGAAGCGACGGCTCGACTTCGGCTCGTCTCGCGGTTCAGGGGTCGGTGTTCCGTTCAGGCTGTCCATGTTGTGCTGCCGCTCCTCATGCTGGTCCACACCCGGAGGCTTTATCGACTCCAGCATCGGCTGGGCTGAAGTATACCCCGGTTCATGGCCATTTCCGGCGGTTTCAAGGGGTGGCCTGTTCGGGTCGAAACGGGTGTCGAAAACCGTCCGGAAACAACTGTGGATGAAGGCCTGAAATGGCCTGAACCACGCCTCCTCAAGCTATAATTGGCGTTCGGAAAAAGGGTCTCCTTCGAGGCCCCTCACCGGCCCTTTTTGACACTGAAAGCGCTTCTCTCCATGGCCGAATCTTCACCTCCTCCGGCTGCCGCCGAATACACCTCCGACTCCATCCAGGTTCTGGAAGGACTGGAAGCCGTTCGCAAGCGACCGGGCATGTACGTGGGCGGCACCGGCCCCAACGCGTTGCACCATCTTGTCTATGAGGTCGTCGACAACTCGATTGACGAGGTCATGGCCGGCCATGCGACACGAATCATCGTTCGCATCGGTGTGGATGGTTCCTGCACGGTCAGCGATGACGGTCGAGGCATGCCTCTGGACCCGATGCAGCACGAGAACCCGACGATCAACGGGCGGCCCGCCGTCGAAGTCATCATGACCGAACTGCATGCCGGTGGTAAGTTCGATGCCAGTGTCTACAAGGTGTCGGGTGGTCTTCACGGCGTCGGTGTCAAATGCGTGAATGCCCTCTCGGAATGGACTGAGGTCGAGATCATCAAGGAAGGTCTTGTTCACTCGATCGCCTTTGAACGAGGTGTCGTCACCAAGGAACTGCACGAAGTCGGCAAGAGCGAGGAATCGGGAACCTCCGGTACTCGGGTCACCTTCAAGCCGGATCCTGAGATCTTCCCCGATACGGAGTTCCGCTACGAGACCCTGCAGCATCGACTGCGCGAGCTTGCGTACCTGAACCCCGGTGTCGAAATCCGGCTGATGGATGAACGCGTCGGCCCTGATGGAAAGCCTCGCAACGACACCTTCCACTTTGAGGATGGCATCGGCGGCTATGTGGCCTGGCTGAACCGGAACCGAAGCAAGGTCAGCCCCGTCATTCGCGTCTATCGCGAGGATCCCGAGACAGGCCTTGGTTGCGACATCGGTCTCCAGTACACCGATGCGACCAATGAGAACCTGCTGGCCTTCGGAAACACGATCGTCAACCCGGATGGCGGCACGCACGTGTCCGGATTCAAGACCGCGTTGACTCGAACGATCAACAACTACGCCAAGAAGACGAACATTCTCAAGGGACTCACGCCATCAGGCGATGATCTGAGAGAGGGTTTGACGACCGTGATCTCGGTCAAGATTCCGGATCCTCAGTTCAACAATCAGACCAAGGAAAAACTGCTCAATCCCGAAGTCGAAGGGTTCGTCAGTCGTGCCGTCGGTTCGGTCCTTGGATCATGGCTGGAAGAGAATCCCGCGGATGCGAAGCAGATCTGCTTCAAGGCGATCCTGGCTGCCCAGGCGCGTGAAGCGGCCCGCAAGGCCCGTGAACTCATCAAGCGCAAAGGTGCACTGGAATCCGGCGGTCTTCCATCGAAGCTGGCGGACTGTGTCACGAACGATGTCGATCGCTCCGAGCTGTTCATCGTCGAAGGTGATTCGGCAGGCGGTTCCGCCAAGGGTGGTCGTGACCACGACACTCAGGCGATCCTTCCACTGAAGGGAAAGATTCTCAATGTGGAAAAGGCACGGATCGACAAGGTCCTGGCCTTCGAGGAAATCCGGGTGCTGATCCAGGCGTTGCAGTGCGGCATCGATCAGGAATTCGATATTTCCAAGCTGCGGTATGGACGCATCATCATCATGACCGATGCTGATGTCGACGGGTCCCATATCCGGACACTGCTGCTGACGTTCTTCTTCAGGAAGATGCCGGAGTTGATCCGTCAGGGCAAGATCTACATCGCTCAGCCCCCGCTGTACCAGGTCACGCGGAAGAAGAAGAGCCGGTACGTCCTCAATGACAAGGAAATGAACGAGGAACTCGTCGATCTCGCATTGGCGCATGCCGTTCTGATGATCCGGACACCCGACTGCACCGCGGAACAGGAGCGAATCTCAGGTGATCCGCTCCGCCGTGTCATCAAGATGCTGCATCGGGTCGCCGATCTCGTGACCATCTCCCAGAGACGAGGCATTCTGGTCCCGGATCTTCTGGAGGCCGCGAAGGACGACGACCAGGGACGACTTCCACTGTTCCGACTGTCCTACCCGGATGGAGACAAGTTCTTCTGGGATGAGCAGGCTGCACGCGACTATGCAGAGAGCAAGGAACTGCGACTGGACGATCTCGCGGAATCACCCAACCAGGCGAATGGCCATGACGTCGCCATGCTGAGGGAACTTCATGAGAACCCGGAGCTGCAATCGCTCTTCAAGGAGCTTGCCGAGCATGGCATCGAAGCCGCCGACTGGGACCTCGTGCAGGAGGAATCCGTCACCGGGGAACATCTGGCAACCCGGTACGCATGGGCCATCGACTCCGGTGGTGAGGAAGAGATCTTCAATCTGCCCAACGTTCCGGAGATTCTCGAGGGCCTTCGAGCCGTCGGTCGCAGGAACATCGAGCTCAAGCGATTCAAGGGTCTGGGTGAAATGAACCCCGAGGAACTGTGGGAAACGACCATGGATCCAGGCACCCGGACGCTGCTGAAAGTCACCGTGTCGGATGGCGATGAGGCCAATGAACTGTTCATGAAGCTCATGGGTGAAGAGGTCGAGCCTCGCAGAGCCTACATCGAGGATCACGCCCTCGAAGTCAAGAACATCGACATCTAGTCCTGTTCACCGGCTGTCTGGTGGCCGATCAGCGGATCGATCACACCCGCCTCTCTGAAACCCCGTGCACGAAGTGCGCAGGCATCGCATCGCATGCATGGTGTGCCGTCGGCTGCGGGCTGGTAGCACGTGCTCGTCAGTCCGTAGTCCACACCGAGCGCACATCCACGCTGGATGATCTCGGACTTGTTCATGTGCTGCAGCGGTGCGTGGACCCTGAACGAATCCCCTTCCACACCTGCCTTGGTCGCAAGATTGGCCAGGGACTGGAAGGCCTCGATGAAGGCTGGGCGGCAATCCGGGTAGCCGGAGTAATCGACGGCATTCACACCGACGAAGATGTCGCGACTTCCGACATGCTCCGCATAGCCGAGTGCATGGGACAACATGATCGTGTTTCGAGCAGGCACGTAGGTGACGGGAATGCCATCCGACATCGCATCTTCGGAGCGATCGACAGGAACCTCCGGCCCATCCGTCAGGGCCGACCCCCGAAAGGCCGCATGATCCAGTTTCAGGACATGGTGAACGGCTCCCGAAGCCTTGGCGACCGTGGCGGCACAATCGAGTTCATGTCGATGCCGCTGGCCATAGTCGAATGTCAGTGCGTGAAGCGTGAACCCGTCGTCCCCCGCAATCGCCAGGACCGTGGCGGAATCAAGGCCACCCGAGAGCAGGACGACAGCATGGCGTTGAGCAGTCATTCGGCGCTGGAATCCCGGAAGATGCGTCGGATCGTCAACAGGATGATCCAGAAATCGAACCAGACGGACCAGTTCCGGATGTAGTGGATGTCGTAGAGCATTCGAACACGATTGCTGGCTTCACCTCGAAGGCCGTGCACCTGCGCCCAGCCAGTGATGCCCGATCGAACATTCTGACGCAGCATGAACCCCTGCCAGGAGCCCCGCGCGTCCGCCACCTCGCCGGCTGCCAGAGGCCTTGGACCGACCAGGGACATCTCTCCTCGCAGCACATTGAACAACTGCGGCAGCTCATCGAGGCTGGTCCGCCTCAGAAGCCTGCCGATGCCGGTCACTCTGGAGACATCACCACGCTGCCACCGATCGGACGCCTCCTCTTCGCGTGCTTCATCCGCAGTCAGCTCCGTCATCGTCCTGAACTTCAGGATGGAAAACTCCCGACCATTGGCCGTATGCCTGCGTTGTCTGAAGAAGATCGGACCGGAACTGGAACATCTGATCAGCAGCGCGGCGACCAGCATCGGAATGGAAAACAGAATGATCGCGATGATGGCGCCGACGAGATCGATGGCTCTCTTGAGAAGACCACCCCACCCATTCAAGGGCGACTCGCGAACCGACAGAATCGGAACACCATCCAGATCGGTCGTCTTCATGTTCATGATGAAACGGAATGTCATGTCCGGTACGACCCGGACATCGACGGGATAGTTGCCGAGAACCTGCATCAATTCCTCGATGCGGGAAGCCATGTTGTTCGGCAATGCGATGAAGACACCCGAGGGTGATTCGGACTGCAGGACCGCTTCGAGATCATCCAGTCCACCTCGTACGGGAACACCATCGAGTGACTCGGGTGGACTGCCCATTTCATGACTGATGAAGAAGGCGGGTTGGATACCAGTCCAGCTGTTGGACTGGAGTGTCCGGAAGATCTGCTGTCCGGTCGGTCCGGTACCGATGATGGCGACCTGGCGGATGTTCAAACCGCGTCTTCTGGCCCACCGCAGGACGCGTCGAATGATGTAGTGGTTGAGCGTCATTCCGATGAGGACCAATCCGGTCCACAGAACGAACTGCATGTTGTTGAGGACGATTCCCCGTGTGAGCTCGTTTCGGAACAGCGTGAGCACCGTGACCAGGGAAATGGCACCGACGATCACCGTGCGGAGAATCGCCTTGAACTCTCTGAGGAAGTGCTCGTCGCGACGAGGCTTGTACAGCCTCATGATGCTGGCGACCGCCATGAGAACCGGTGCGGCCGACCAGAATGGAATCATGGTGGAATCCACCAGATCTCCGTATGGCTTGAACCCCTCCAGCAGTCGGAACCGGAGCCACCAGGCACCCCAGGTCGCCGCAGTCACGATGACGGCATCACTGGCGACGAAGAGTCCAAGGAAGATGTGGTGACGTTCTCGCAGCATGATTCATTCAGCCAAGGTCAGGATTCGGATGATCCGGTGTGGATCCGCGGGCGGAATTGTCCCAACTGCTGCACGAGGATTCAAACCCAACGGCCCAAAGCGGTCAGGAGAACCCATCCAGCCCCTCACGAGGGTCCGGCAGTTCCCGCTCAAGGAGATCAAGGGCTTCCTGACCTTCCGTGCTCAGCGAGTCGCTCTGGGGCACCTTGATCTGGATGATGGCGAAGAAATCGCCCTGCTTTCCGGAAGCGTTTTGGATCCCCTTGCCGGCAATCCTGAGCTTGCGGCCACTCGAGGAACCACTTGGAATTCGCAGGTCGACGGAGCCGTCCAGAAGCGGTACGGAAATGGATGTTCCTCGCATGGCTTCGACAGCCGTCAACGGAACATCCAGCATGATGTCGAGACCGGACCTCGTGAAGATCGGATGCTTGCCGACCCGGACGGTCACGATCAGATCACCACGCGGGCCGCCGGCTGCACCGGGTTCACCCTTGTCCCGAACACGAAGTCGGCCACCGTCATCGATTCCCGCCGGAATGCGAAGGGAGACCTCGGTCCCATCATCGAGCTTGATGTGCTCATCGCCACCCAGTGCTGCCGTGAGAAACGTCACCGTGATGCTGCGGGAAACATCGCTGCCCTTGCGAGGTCGCTGTGTACGGGAACCACCGCCGGAAAACGGTGAGCCGCCACCACCCCCGCCGAACATCTCCTCGAAGATGTCCTGGAAATCAGCCGGATCGACCTGCGCACCTCCGCCTGATCTGTACTGCCAGCCACCCTGGCCGGGACCTCCGGATGACTGACCGACGCCTGAACGGCCGAAACGGTCGTAGGCCGTGCGTTTCTCAGAATCGGACAGGACCGCATAGGCCTCCTGGGCTTCGGCAAACCGCTCCTCCGCATCCGACTCCTCACTGACATCGGGGTGGTATCGCCTGGCGAGTTTCCGGAAGGCGGTCCGAATCTCGTCATCCGTTGCGGATCGAGCCACGCCGAGTATGTCGTAATAGTCCTTTTCGGCAGCCATGGTCATCCTGCTCCCAACGGGTTTCCGGGGCACGCAGTATAGAGAGCCATCCATACCTGCATCACCCGGGTACGATGGCGTGAAGCAGACATGTTTGATCTTCCCCACGATCCAAAGACCTACACGATGCCTCTTGGTGATCACCTTGAGGATCTGCGCAAGCGGCTCATTCTGGCCCTGATCGTCCCCATACCGCTGGCACTCGTGCTGTTCATGTTCAGTGACGGTCTCGTGGAAGTGCTTCTGGAACCTCTGCTCAATGTGCAGGCGAGGAACGGATATCCCCAGCAGGTCCAGGTGCTCAGCCCACCTGAGTTTCTGCTGATGAAGATCAAGCTCAGCCTGATCTTCGCCATCGTCGTCTCCGTTCCCTGGATCATCATGCAGATCTGGCTGTTCATCGCCCCGGGTCTCTACCCGAACGAACGGCGCTACATTCACATCCTCTTTCCCGGATCCGTGATCCTCACAATCGCCGGCCTGACGATCATGTACCTGATCATGTTGCCGATCATGCTTCATGTACTGATGTCACTCACCAGCGGCGTCGGTGTCACCCCGGAACTGATCCCGATGATCCAGCCGGATGCGATGGTCCAGGGCACCGCCACGATTCCAGTGATGGAAACAGCCCCTGAAGCCGTTCAACTTGGACAAGCCTGGATTGATCCAACGACCTCCACGCTCCGAATGGCTGTCGGATCCGGAGTCGCGGATCAACTGCAGATCCTGAGCGTGCCTTTGCAGGGAGATGCGGTGGTCTCCCAGGTGTTCCAACTGACCTCATTCATCAACTTCGTCCTGCTGCTCCTGCTCGGAATCACGATCGCCTTCCAGATGCCTCTGGTGATTCTGCTGCTGGGATGGATCGGGATCGCCACTCCGGAATGGCTCGAGAAACAGCGAAAATATGCATTGCTCGCTTGTGCGGTCCTGGCCGCGTTGACGACACCGGCTGATGTGATCTCGATGTTCATCATGCTGATCCCCCTGTATCTCCTCTACGAGCTGGGGATTCTCCTGTTGAAGCTCCTGCCTGCTTCCAGAGTCGGTGGACGTGATCTGGATCCGGAATCCACGTGATGCCTCAGTCCGACACCCAGGGAGAACCGAGCGAGATCGACCTTGTCATGATGGATCGGGCGATCGAGCTGGCCAGACAGGCCGGTGATGCCGGGGAGGTTCCCATTGCAGCCGTCATCTACGACGGGAACCGGTGCATCGCCGAAGGCTGGAATCTCCGGGAGACGAACCATGATGCCTCGGCTCATGCCGAGATCATCGCCATTCGAAAGGCTGGCGAGGAACTCGGGCAGTGGAGACTGAACGGGCTTTCAATGGCGGTCACGCTCGAGCCGTGCCCGATGTGCGCGGGCGCACTCGTGAATGCGAGGATCCAACGACTCGTCTATGGCGCCGACGATCCGAAGGCGGGTGCCTGCAGATCACTCTACGGTATCCCGACTGATGAACGACTCAATCATCGTCTTGAAGTCATTGGTGGTGTTCGTACGGAAGCCTGCGTCAAACTGCTTCAGGATTTCTTCGCCTCAAGACGCTGAGCAGATGCTCACCCTTGTGACGTTGACAACCATCCTCGCTCTTCGACAGCATTCGCGCCCATGATCTCTGCCAGAACTCCGGTCGCATAGGCACCCTTTGGAAGCTCGAACGCAACTCGGATGTAGTTGCCACGCTGGTCCGTTCCCGCGTCCAATCCGTGATTGGTGACCGGCACACGCAGTGGTCGGCGACCACCTCGACGAGAACCGCCGCCTTCGATCATCTTGTCCCAATCGATCCCGGCCTCGATGGCGGCCTGACGCTCGAGCTCGTCAATCTGCTTCCCAGGTGTCGGCATGCGACGACCGGGCAGTGGACCGGTTGGAGACACCTCGATGGCCTGAAGCGCCCGCGCGCGGTCCTCGGCGGTCATGTCGGAACCTTCGATTCGGAACCATCGACCGCGACCATGGTTCCAGGCGATGTCACCTTCCACAAGATGCTCCATGGTGCCTGCACGCATCCGGCAGGAGAGCAACCGGTTGAAGATGGCGGCCTGGGCAGCATCGATCCAGAGCGATCGAATGACCGATGGGACTGCACTGCAGGCTCTGGCCGGCGATGCACCCTCGGCCAATGCCTGGAGGGCGGCACGTTCCGCCCACCATTCACGGCTGCTGTCATTGATGCATTGCTGATATCGACCATTGTCGTAATCGGTTCGCACGCCACTTTCAGAGGATGGAAATGGGCTGCCACGGGTGCCCAGCCACTCATCGAGCAGATCACTCCATCGGGATTCCAGCCAGGCTGCTCCCAGACGATGGTTGTTCAATCGATATCCGAACCGCTGACTCATGTAGGCATTGGGAAGACCACCCAATGCAATTGCATTCAATACGGTCCAGGCTCGTGGCGCATCGAGTGGATCAACATCACGGATTCTGATGGAGAAGCGGTTCCCTTCGAGCTGCCCCTTTCGCAACTTGTGGTCATGGCGATCGGCCCAGAGGACCTGCAGACCGATGGACTCGAGGTCCGGCAGGTTCTTGCGATCCGTATGCACAGAGACCGTCTGCTGCGTGACCGCTCTTCGATCCTTCATGCCGGCATATCCGATGGCGGATTCAGGCAAGTCGAAGGCACGGCAGAGTCGTCCGATCATGTCGCGGTGCGAAATCCCTTCCTTCTGCACACGGATGTAGATGTGCTCGCCCTTGCCCGAGGGTTCGAAGAGCGGAAGTTCGTCGACCAGGAACTCGTCATCGTGGACACGAAAACGACCGCCGATGCCCTGCTCGTCGGTAACGGTCGCCTGCAGTCGAGGATCGGGCAGGATCCGCGGCCCACTGTCACATGCTGGATCATCCATCACCATTGTGAAGAGTCTTCATCCTCATCCGGCAGTTCGAAATCGGGTGGTAACGAACCATCCTTTTCAATCTGCTCAAGAACATGTTCACTGACGAGAATGGGGACACCGGTGGCGACCCCGATGGCAATGGCGTCCGATGGCCTCGAATCGACCTGGATTTCCTGATCGTTCTGACGGATGCAGAGCATGGCGTAGAACGTCCCTTCACTGAGCTCGTGGATCAGAATTCTCTCGAGCGTCCCTCCCAGCGACTGCATGATGTTGTCCAGCAGTTCATGAGTCTGGGGACGTGGTACCGGAACACCTTTCAAACGCCGTTCGATGGCGAACGCCTCATTGATCCCCACAACGATCGGAAAAGCACGATCTCCCTCAACTTCGGTGAGCTCGATGATCTGAAGATCCTCCAACTCACGAATGAAGATCCGTGACAATTCCATCTGCACATCCATGGCGCACTCCGATTCGGGTTCCGGGCACATCACATGGTACTCCGCATGGCCTGCAGAGAAGCGGATTGGATCAAGGTCCTCCCGGATTGTTGATCAGGCCCTCAAGGACTACAATTCAGCCTTGTTCGACACGCCTCAACAGGTCCCAGGAAACACTACAAATGACCACTGATCGAAGCTATCTGTTCACTTCCGAATCCGTCTCCATGGGGCATCCAGACAAGATGGCGGATCAGATTTCCGATGCCATCCTCGATGCCATGCTTGCAGAGGATTCCACTGCTCGAGTTGCCTGTGAAACCATGGTGACCACCGGTATGGCCGTGATTGCCGGAGAAGTGACCTGCAGTGGCTACGTTGATATTCCGAGTGTCGTCCGCAAGACGGTTCGAGACATCGGCTATACCGATGCCGCAATGGGATTCGATGCGGACTCGTGTGCCGTTCTGGTATCCCTCGACAAGCAGTCCCCGGATATCTCACAGGGCGTCACCGAGGGCAAAGGCCTGCATACGGAACAGGGCGCCGGTGATCAGGGAATCATGTTCGGCTATGCGTGTCGCGACACGGATAATCTGATGCCGCTTGCCATCGAGCTCTCTCACAGACTCGTGGAAAAGCATGCCGAGATCCGTCGCAATGATGCCGTCCCCCATCTTCGACCGGATGCGAAGTCTCAGGTCACAGTCCAGTACCACGGCAATGAACCGAAGTCGATCGACACGGTAGTGCTCTCGACACAGCACGGCCCGGAATGGAATGAACGCCAGGACGCCCTCCATGACGAAGTCGTCAAACACATCATCAAACCCGTTCTGGGCGAGTGGTGGAATGATGACATCACGGTCCACGTGAATCCGACAGGCAAGTTCGAGGTCGGTGGACCTCTTGGAGACTGCGGATTGACCGGTCGCAAGATCATCGTCGACACGTATGGTGGCCGTGGTCGCCATGGTGGCGGAGCCTTCTCCGGCAAGGATCCCAGCAAGGTCGATCGCAGCGGTGCCTACATGGCACGCTACATCGCAAAGAACATCGTGGCCGCTGAACTCGCCGACGTCTGCGAAGTCCAGCTTTCCTACGCCATCGGCGTGCCGGAGCCGACCTCCATCCTGGTCGACTGCATGGGGACCGCGAAGGTTGACGAAACGACAATTGCATCCGCGGTCGGAGAGGTCTTCAAACTGACCCCCAAGGGCATCATCACCACTCTGGACCTCCTGAAACCGATCTATGGTCCGACAGCGGCACACGGTCACTTCGGTCGCAAGGCCGACGAATGCGGACCCGGCACCTTCTCATGGGAACGAACCGATCAGGTTTCACAACTCAAGGCTGCTGTCGAATGTTCGACAGCCAGCGCCTGAAAGTCGATAGATGACAGCGCGTGGCGCGGCCTATGCGGCCCTTGCTGAACGAGTCAATGCGTTTCCGGATCTTCATCGACTGGCAGTCGATCGATCGGGACTGGCCGATCGTGATGCCAGGCTTGCCAATGCCATCGATCATCAGGCCACGCTTCGCTGGTTGACGCTGCAGTCATTGATCGAACCTCATCTCAAGCAATCTTGGGGAGGCTTGAAGCCCGTTGTGCGAGCGGCGCTGCTGGGTGGCAGTGCCCAGTTGTTGCTGATGGACCGAATCCCGGATCATGCCGTTCTGAATGAAACGGTCGAATGGATCAAGGCAAGCAGCCAACCTCGTGCAGCCGGTCTGGTGAATGCCATCCTTCGTCGACTCTGTGATCTGAAGAAGGATCGGGTGGACAATCCTGACCCAGACCGCAGAGACATCGTGCTGCGTTCGGATGGCAGCGGCATCGAACTCAAGCGACCGATGTTGTCGGAGGATCCGGATGAACGACTGCAACAGCAGTGCAGTTGCCCGGAGTCACTGCTTGATCACTGGATGCGGATCTTCGATGCATCCGAAGCACGTCGACTGGCGCTCCATGGAATCACGGAAGCCCCCCTGATCGTGACGGCACCGGATACCAGCCCAATAGACGACATGACGGAAGCACATGAACTGCCCGGCTTTCATGTCGTGCAATCTGGCCATGGCATTCGAGACATCCTGGAAGCCTGTCCGGAAGCACTGGTCCAGGATCCCGCCTCGGCCGATCCAGTTCGTGCCACCATCGGCCTTGATGTCGGCTGCATCGTGGACTTGTGCGCGGGGAGAGGCACCAAGACCCGCCTGCTTGCCAAGCATCATCCCAAGAGCCGAGTCATCGCATCCGATATCGACCGCAAGCTGATCGATGATCTGAAACGTTCGACCGAGGACCATGCCAATGTCGAAGTCCGCGCCTTTGGCACATTCGATGATCTGCTCGGCAAGGTCGATCTGCTGGTTCTGGATGTGCCTTGCAGCAACACGGCCGTCCTCGCGAGACGTCCCGAGGCGCGATACCGGTTCACACCGCAAGCGGTCACCGAACTGGCCGGTAGACAACGCCAGATCATGGCCGATGCGTTGCCGTTGCTGAGCCCGACCGGCAAGATTCTCTACTCGACCTGCAGCCTCGATCCGGCCGAGAACCATGAGCAGGCACAATGGCTCGTGAAATGGCACCGATTCAGGATCGAATCAGAGCGGTTACTGATGCCTCAGGGGCTCCCGGGCGAACCCGGAAGCCGATATCACGACGGCAGCTACCACGCTCTGCTGGGGCATTGAGGTCGCCGCAATCAGATGAGGTCGCTACACTTCCCCGCTTCCCTGAGACCTTGAAATCGGATTGTTCCCATGGATCTGCGAACGCTCATTTCACCAGACATCTGTCGCATCCCGATGCAGTCGTCCGATCGTCAGTCGGCCATCGACGAACTGATCGACCACCTGGCCGCCCTTGGCAAGGTCAAGGATCCCAAGCGGATCACCAAGATCGTCTGGGAACGAGAGATGCAACGGACAACCGGAATCGGAGAAGGACTGGCCGTGCCCCATGGCCGTTGTCCCAGCCTCGAAAGCCTCACCATCGCGATGGGTGTCCCGGCTCAACCAATCGATTTCCAGTCATTCGACAAGAAACCGGTTCAATTCATCGTTCTGGTGCTCTCTCCGGAAGAGGCGATCACCGACCATGTTCAGGTCCTGGGCGCTGTCAGCAGATTGATGGCTGATCCCGGCTTCCGACGCCGGGCCTTCGCGGTCGAAGACAGTCAGCAGCTGTGCGATCTGTTTCTGGAATCCCTGCAGACAAACTGAATATTCAACGCTGCTGCTGATACTGGTTCAATCGTGATTCCAGTTCCCTGGCCTGGCCCGAACGTCCAGTCTGCATGTAATAGCCGATCGCTTCGATGAGCACTGCGGGAACCACGGGTTCCACCGCCAGTGCCCTGCCGATGGCAGCATCACCCTCCGCACGCTGACCATCCAGTGCGAGTGTTCTGGCCAAGGTCGCCCATGCAAGCGCGTCACGCGGTGCCAGCTCCAGATACTGCTTCATCACCTCGATGCTTTCCTTGATCTGACCTTGCTGGACAAGTTGAACGGCCCGCCGCTGCAGCAAGGCCAATGCGTCAGGCGTTCTTTCCAGACCGGATTGGATCAATGCATGGACGCGTTCTGCATCGCCAGTCATCATGGATCGATCAATCGCGGCGATCCTCAACTCGAGCCACTCCGGATGACGCTCGAGCATCGCATCCTCGAATGAAACGACCTGTTCGGATGGTTCGAACCTGCTCATCACCTGATGCATGACGAGGCTGACCGCCTCGGTCGGTCCGAAGGAGGTGTTGACTTCCTCCTGCAACCGGATCGCGCGTTCAGGATCGCCGAGAATCAGATGGATACGAGCGGTTGCGAGGAGAACGTTGGGATCATCGGCGAATCCAATGCCCCCCTTCTGAATTCCGGATGCGAGGCCATAGGCATCCAGGGCGGCACGGGCACTGACTTCACCGGATTCGCTCAAGGCGGGTCGCGCCGGATCCAGTGCCATCCGAACCGGCATGTCGAAACGCTTCAACAGGCGATCTCCATTCCATGTCGCGCATCGAATCACGAAGGCCTGCAGAGAGAGCACCAGCAGGATGAGGGCAATCAAACCGAAGACATAACCCGGAAAACGCAATCGCCCGTGGTACTTGAGCCGCCAGCGATGGAGATTGGCATTGGGATCCCTGAGCAGTCGCCATGTTCGCCAGAAGACCCAGGTCAGGACACTGGCGATCCCGATTGCCATGAGCATGGGTACGGATGCGTACAGTCCGCGCCAGGACCAGAAGAGAAGAAAGCACAGAATCGCAAGGACGACCTCTTCGGTCATCGAAAGATCCCATTTTCGTCTTGCCGGCTCGGCACGCTGTACGGACTTGCGTCCCAGTGCCGTCTTCCCGGGACCGAAGTACAACGCCTGAGTGGGACAGTTGTTCACACAGTCCATGGTCTTCATGCATCCGGGATCCGTCACCATGCCCCACGTTCGAACTTCCTCATGCACTCTCACGTTCGAAGTGCATACGGCCGTGCAATGCGCACAACCCTCGCAGGCATCCGTCACACGGATCCGCATGGGAGCCACTTTGTCCAAGGGTGCGAAGAAGCCGCCGTAGGGACATCCATACGTGCAGAAGCCCTTGGCCCCCAGGACATACACCGTCGCGAATCCGCAGATGCCCAGAAACAGGATGCCGACGAATACCCCCGGGAACGTCGCCCAGAAGTCCGTTGTCGTCAGATGCATGCTGATCCCGGGCCAGTCCAGTTCTGGCCGAGTGAACGGGGCGATGATGAATCGGTAGAAGAGCGGCCAGATGAACATGTAGACCGCAAGGACCAGAGGCGCCCAGAGCAGAAGACGAGAACGGAATGGTTTCGGGTGGATCTTGAAACGTCTCATGATCCACAGACAGAAATCCTGCAGCATGACGACATGACACCCCCAACCGCAGAACCAGCGGCCAAGGATCAGTGTCGAAATCATGGCCAGCACGAAGAAGATCAAGCCAGCATTGATCACGCCGTACTTGGAAAACTCCATGCTTTCGGATGGTTCGATCGGCGTGATGGTCCGCCCCCCGAACCAGCCGTATTCACGGCTCAGCACCCAGATGATGACATGGACGATGATCGCCAGCTGCACGAGCATCAGAACGATGGCTCGACGTCGACCCATCCGGTTGTTGCGTTTCAGGGGTCCTTTGGATGAACCATCACCCTGTACGACATGCAGTGATACATCGCCGCTCTGACAGCCTGTGGATGACGTCTGTCCCGTCGACTGCGTCATGCTGGGGACTCTCCGGCCTGAGGACACGAGGTGACAATGCCGATGCTACGCGGCGCCCCGCCGTGAAGCAAACACGGCGGGGCATCGCTGAGGAGAGAGAGTCCAATTTCGCATGGCCTGGGCCATTCAGTTCGGAGTGAAGAAGGGCTCGATGGAATCCCGCTCCGACGTGGGGATGTATCGCTCTGCGAGGGTGTGTCGAAGTTTCTCGAGTGCCCTGTTCTGGATCTGTCGGACACGCTCCTTCGTCAGACCGATCAGAGTGCCGACCTGGGCGAGCGTGAGGCGACGTCCCTGAGCTCCTGCATCGATCCCGAATCGATGGTGAATGACTTCCTGCTCGATATCCGTCAGGTCAGCCGTGTTCTCAACGATGACATGCACCGCTTCGGCTGCTCGTTCAAGCTCGTCTTCGCGACGACGCTCGGCTGACTCGTTGGACTTCTCGAGGAGTGGATCGAATTCCGTCGGGAATCGTTGGCGATACTTGGTCTGCTTCATGCCCTGTCGGGAGAAGGCCTTGAGAATGGCTCGGCAGGCGTAGGTCGAGAACTTGAAGCCTCGTTCGATATCGAACTTGTCGACACTTCTGAGCAGTGCCATGTTGCCTTCACTGACCAGATCTCCGAAATCGACGTCGGATGATCTGATCCGCTTGGCCATCGCCAGCACGAGTGCAAGGTTCGATTCAGCGATCTGGGTTCGAAGACCTCGTATCCGTTCATACCAGTCGAAGATCTGACGGACCTGGGCATCGCGAGGCCGCTCCTCTCCGATCTCGAGTCTGAGTGATTCGAGTCGGAAACGGGCAAAGTTGAACTGGAGAAACAGGACACGCTCCTGGGCTGCGGTCAGCACCTGGCTCTTGGCCGGCTTGCCTGTCTGATCCGATGAGTTCTGGTTCAACAACGGGTGGTACCACGCCGTATCAGGCAGTGGAACCGGCTCGGCATCGTCGAAAAGCGATTCCTGAGCACCGGGTTCATGAAACGCCTCAGCGTCCATGTAGAAGATCGGTTCGGCAACGAGTTCCATTGCCTTGCGGCGATCCGCTGCGTTGATCCGACGCCGGCCCGGCGTCCGTTTGGAGGTTGCAGGCCGTCTTGGTCGAGTTGTCTGGTTTGGACCGGGCGAGGTACCGGTCGATCGAGGGCTTGGTCGCTTGGCCATTTGAGGGGGGCTCCAGGCTAGGCGTGACGAAAAATCGTCCTGTCACTCAGGACGCTTCGACGGACCCGGGGCCGTGACGTGAATCACATCACGAGTCGGACACGACACCAAACCCGGTGACCCATGAGGTCTCCGGTACAGCCCGCCATCCATAAAACGCATGAACGGATGAATTGTTCGATGAGAAGACTATTTTGTGCCCTCAAACCCGTCTAAAGGCATGAGATAGCCCATGAGGAGGCCTTAACAGGTCCTACAAGCCCGTTCTTTGAATGATCCTGCCGGAGACCTACTCGGGCTCATCGCCCGAAAGATCGTAGATCCAACCTTCGGAAGCCCGGTTCCACGCGAGGATATCTTCAGCCTTGAAGAACAGTCCGAGCTCCTTCTCGGCCGCCTCGGGGCTGTCGCTTCCATGGATCAGGTTGAAGCTGTTGGAGACGCCGAAATCACCACGGATGGTGCCTGGCTCCGCATTGGATCCGAACGTCGCACCCATCATCTTCCGGCAGATGGCGATGGCACCCACGCCTCGCAAAGCCAGAACGACGACTGGTGAGGATGTCATGAACTTGACCAGACCCTCATAGAAAGGCTTCCCTTGATGGGATTCGTAGTGACGGCCAGCCAGCTCCGGTGAAATCTGCATGAGCCTGGCACCGACGACCTGGAGGCCCTTGTCCTCGAAACGGCTGATGATTCGGCCGATCAGACCACGCTGGACAGCATCGGGTTTCAGGATGATGAGGGTCGTCTCCATGGCACATGGCTCCAGGTTCTGAAAGGGAAAGCTCGGGCATTCGGGCCGGACAATCCGACCTCAAGGGGGCGGATTCTAGCGAAATCATCTGCATCACGGGGCATCCACTCTCCAATACCGGACCTTTCCGGGACTGGCTTGGTACAGTGATTCCGCTGAGGGCGGGCACGGAATGCTCGCTCATACACACGGGTGAGCATTGCTCCCCTCTCCATGGATGGACACGGGCCGCAGGGACATGGCAATGGCCGCAGCAAAAACCAAACGAAAGAACCGGGCAACCGCTGAGGAGATGGCCTCTCGACAGCGGGAAATCTCGGTCAGTGAATTCTTCGCAAAGAACCGGCATCTGCTGGGTTTCGACAACCCGCGGAAGGCATTGCTGACCACTGTGAAAGAAGCCGTGGACAACGCACTCGATGCCTGTGAGGAAGCCGGCATTTTGCCGGAGATCCAGGTGACTCTGCTTCAGGTCGAGGAAACTCGCTTCAAGGTCACCATTCGCGACAACGGGCCCGGGATCGTCCGGAAGCAGATCGACAACATCTTCGGCAAGCTGCTCTACGGATCCAAGTTCCATCGGATGAAGATGTCCCGTGGCCAGCAGGGCATCGGGATCTCAGCAGCAGGCATGTATGGCCTGATGACCACAGGCAAGCCCCTCAAGATCATCTCCAAGATCAAGCGGAAGCCGGCTCACGAGGTGACGCTCAAGATCGATACCTCCAAGAATCGACCTGAGGTGGTTTCGGACAAGGAAGTGCCGAATGCAGACAAGCACTTCCCCGAGGGTCACGGAACGATGGTGACGATCGAACTGGAGGCTCGCTACCAGAAGGGCAAGCAATCCGTTGACGAGTACCTGGAGCAGACGGCGATCGCCAATCCCCATGCCTGGTTCGTCTATGTCAATCCAGCCAATGAGACGATCGAATTTCCACGAGGTGTAGATGAGCTTCCAGATGAAGCCAAGGAAATCAAACCACACCCGAAGGGGATCGAACTCGGCACCCTGATCCAGATGCTCGAACGGACCGAGCCGAAGAGTGTCAGTGCGTTCCTGCAGGACGAATTCTCGCGAGTCGGTCAGCGCAAAGCCAGTGAGCTGGTGACGGTAGCCGCCAAGAAGACCGGCAAGACGATGACGCCGCGAACCCGTATCAGCACCATGGGTCATGATGAAGCCGAGGCGCTCTACAAGGCGATCCAGGAAACCACCATCATGGCACCCCCGACCGATTGCCTGGTTCCAATCGGTTCCAGAGCCATGTTGGCCGGTCTTCTCAAGGAAGTGAAGGCCGAGTTCTTTTCCGCTGCGACCAGGCCCCCCGCCGTCTACCGAGGCAACCCTTTCCAGATCGAAGTCGCCATTGCCTACGGCGGCAAGCTGTCATCCGAGGAATCAGCACGCGTGCTCCGGTTCGCCAACAGGGTTCCCCTGCTCTACCAGCAGTCGGCCTGTTCATCCTTCAAGGCCGTGATGGAGACCTCATGGAAGAACTATGGCCTCTCCCAACCACGCAACGGCATGCCCGTGGGCCCGCTCGTCGTCCTGATTCACATGGCCAGTGTCTGGGTTCCCTTCACGAGCGAGTCGAAGGAAGCCATCGCGGACTACGACGAGATCCGGAAGGAAATGAAGCTCGCGCTTCAGGAATGCGGCCGCAAGCTCGGTATCTATCTGAGACGCCGGACCCGGATGAAGAAGGAAGCCGAACGCCGGAGCGTCTTTGAACGCTACATCGGTGAGATTGCCAATGCCTGCGAATCCGTGACCGGAACCAGTGCCGAGAAGATCTACGAAGCCTTGAAGAAGCAGGCCGCCCGAAAGACCGCTGAAGCGGATACCCAACTGGACGAGGATGGCAAGGTCATCGATCGCTCCAGTCGGCTCGATGATGACGAACAGGTCATCATCATCGAGGACGCCATCCCCGACATCGATGACGAAGGGCCTCAGAGTGATCTCTTCGAGGGCACTCGACTGGCCAGTCCTTCTGCTCGCAGCAAGAAGAAGACCAAGGCACGCAAGAAGAAAAAGAAGACAACTCGCCGAACCGGCTGATGCCCGGCTGGAGTTTCCCACATGGCCAAGAAGACAACCAAGAAGAAGACGGCTTCGAAGAAGACCGCTGCCAAGAAGACCGCTTCGAAGAAGGCGAGTTCCCGGAAGAAGACCACCCGACGGACCGTCTCGGAAAAACGCGACAAAGAGACAACGGCGAAGATCGAGAAGATGGTCGACGGCATCGTCAAATCGAGCCTTGCTCAGAACGATCCCTTCCTGGACATTCCCGTTCGATCCGTGTCGAACATGAAGTTCAATCAGCGAAAACGCATTCTTGAGATGGGTGAGAACACTCAACGAAGAACGCTGTTCAATGTCGGACAAGCCCGCAAGTTCATGCAGGGCGTGCTGCTTTCCAAGGGATGTCGCGAATTGATTGCAGCCGACAAGACCTTGAGCCTTCGTGGCATGTACTACATGTCACTGCACACCATCGAAGGGACCAATGAGAAGACCTTCAACGATCAGTCTGAATCCGACGGTATTCTCGAAGATCTGGAAGTCACCCTCGATGGCCTGAGAGAGGAACTGCATGTCTTCGCCAAGAAGCGAGGAACGATGGTCGGCAACATCACTGTGACGGACAATGGTGATGAGATTGACTGCCGACGAATGGGGACAGGCGGCTATGCGATCCCCAGCATCTGTGAACCCAGCGTGATCCAGTTTGGAAAATGCGAAGCGGACTTCGTTCTCCATGTCGAGAAGGACACCGTGTGGAGTCGATTCAACGAGGATCGATTCTGGGAGGAACACAACTGCATCCTCACGGAAGGATCCGGTCAGCCCCCCCGAGGTGTTCGCAGACTTCTTTCAAGGCTCAACAAGGAACTCGGTCTTCCGATCTACTGTCTTCTGGATTGCGATCCATGGGGACACTACATCTACAGCGTGATCAAGCAGGGCTCGATCAACCTGGCCTTCGAAAGCCAGCGCATGGCTGTTCCGGATGCCAAGTTCATCGGGATCCGTGCCGATGACTATGACCGGTGCGACCTCTCACCCGATGTGCGAATCGCCTTGAACGACCGGGACATTGCCAGAGCCAAGCAGATCGCGGACTATCCATGGTTCCTCGATCGAAAGCCTTGGCAGAAGGAAATTCGAACGATGCTTGCCAACGGCTTCAAGATGGAAGTCGAATCGCTGATCACCAAGGACATTTCATACGTCACCGAGACCTATGTACCTGAACGCCTCAAGGCCCGTGATTTTCTCGATTGAAGCCACACTGACTCGCTCCTGACCCCTCCAGCGGCATTCCAGAGGTCGGCTGACGACACGGTTACACTATGGACTTCCCGGCTCCCGGAAGAGCCGTTGCTTCGACGCCATGTATCTGCGAAATGAAGTCCCGGATGACCAGCTCCAACAACAACCAAGCCGACACAGCGTCAACCAGCAGCTGTCCTGAGCGTGTGCTCATTGCCGATGACGAACACATGATCGCAACGGGCATGCGGTCGAACCTCGAGGATCTTGGCTATGAGGTGATCGGCCCCGCCAAGAATGGTCAGGTGGCCCTCGATCTGTGCCGGCTGGAACATCCCGACCTGGCGATTCTGGACATCCGGATGCCTGAAATGGATGGACTTGAAGCCGCAGGCAAGATCTTCGGTGAACTCGGCATCCCGGTAGTCATCCTCTCCGCCTATTCGGATCCGGAGTACGTCCTGGCCGGCAACAAGATCGGTGTCTTCGGATACCTGCTCAAACCGGTCACTCGCGACCAGCTTCATGTCAGCCTCGAAGTGGCATGGGCTCGATACCAGGACTGGGCGGAGCAGAACGAAGAGACCGATGAGCTTCGAATTCGGCTGGAGCAACGGAAGATCATCGAACAGGCCAAGTGGATCATCGTCAAGAGCAAGAATGTCGAGGAACCGGATGCGATGAGAATGCTTCAGAAGCAGGCTCGAAACAACCGCAAATCACTCATCGATGTTGCTCAGGCAGTGGTTGACAGCCAGAATCTTCTGGGCGACTAGCTCAACGGCGGCAAGACCGATCACGGTCCGGCAGCCGGCAGCTGAATGGTGAAGGCCGTTCCTTTTCCAGCTTCGGAATCCACGACGATCCTGCCCCCGTGCTCTTCGACGATTCGACGCGCGGTCGGCAACCCGAGCCCCGTGCCCCCCTTGCGACCCGAGACATAGGGATGGAAGATTTCCTGCTGCATGTCCTCAGGAATGCCCGGACCCGTATCAACGACCTGAATCAGAACCCGGTCCTCCTCCGAAGACACCCTGAGAATCAGCTCATCGGATCCTCCGCCTTCCGTGGATCTCATCGCCTGCACGGCATTGAGCATGAGATTGAGCAGCGACTGCTTCAACATCCCCTCGTCGACATCGGCAATGGCCGGTTCATCCTGAATGTCCAAACGCATCACGACGCCGGCCTGATCACACTGAGGATGATAGAAGTCGCCGAGATCCTCGACGATCCCGCGAACATCCTGCGGATGAACATCGAGTTTGATTCTTCCCGCGAACTCCAGAAAGTCGGTCAGAATCCCACGAAGGCGATCGACTTCCCTGTGCAGCGTCTCGATGCGACGAACGAGTCGATCACGTTCCTCCTCGTCGATCTTGAGATGGGCCAGATCCTCCTGAAGCAGTTGAGCATTCAGGCCCACGGTCGACAGCGGGTTCTTGATCTCATGGGCGAGACCGCTGGTCATCGCACCGAGTTCCGCAAGACGCTGGTTGTGGCGAGACTCGCCCTCGGCTTCACGAGCCCGTCGAGTCGCCCGTCTCAGCGCCCACAACAGAACGGGCACGGTCGCAACCATGCCCGCTCCGATGCCGATGATGAACCAGGTCGCATCCACGACCGGTCCTCCTTGTTCAGTGGACGATCATGAAGCCTCGACAGGCTCCTTGCCCTTGGCATCTTCGCCCTGCTCTTCGGCCTCATCCAGAAGGATGGCCTTGCGGGACAGCTTGATGCGGCCAGTCTGATCGACGTTGATGACCTTGACCTTGATGACATCGCCGATCTTGACGACATCCTCGACGTTCTTGACGTATCCATCTGCGAGTTCGGAGATGTGACACATGCCGTCCGTACCGGTAGCGATCTCGATGAAGGCACCGAAATCCTTGGTTGAAACGACCTTGCCTTCGTAGACGGAGCCGACTCGGATCTCGGCAGCGATGGCCTCGACCTCGGCACGTGCCTTGTCACCGGAAACACCGTCGGTGCTGGAAATCGTGACGGTACCGTCATCATCCACATCGACGTTCGCACCCGTGTTTTCCTGGATGCTTCGAATGGTCTTGCCACCAGGACCAATGAGCTTGCCGATCTTGTCGGGATCAATGGTGAGCTGGATGATTCGCGGTGCATGCTGCGAGATGCTCTCACGTGGACCGTTCAATGCGGCTTCCATCTGCTCGATGAGCCAGATACGGCCATCATGGCACTGGGCGAAGATCTGCTTGATCTCGTCGAACCAGAGACCGCGAGCCTTGAGATCCAGCTGGATACCGGTGATGCCTTCCCGCGTTCCGGAGATCTTGAAGTCCATGTCACCGAAGAAGTCCTCTTCGCCGATGATGTCCGTGACGTGAACGACCTTGCCCGAGTCATTGCTGAATCGGCCGCAGGAGATCCCTGCACAAGTGTTCTTGATGGGGACACCCGCATCCATCAGTGCCATGCAGCCACCACAGACGGAGGCCATGGATGACGAACCGTTGGACTCGGTGATGTCACTGACCAGGCGAACGGTGTAGGGGAAATCCTCGACGTCCGGCAGGATGCCCAGAAGGGATCGTTCAGCCAGTGCGCCATGGCCGATCTCTCGCCGACCGGGACCCATGATTCGTCCAGCCTCACCCACGCAGAACGGTGGGAAGTTGTAGTGAAGGTAGAACTTCTTGGCATATTCCGGCATGAGACCGTCGACGATCTGCTCGTCACGACCGGTACCGAGCGTGCACGTCACCACACTCTGTGTTTCGCCTCGCTGGAACAGGGAGGAGCCGTGCGTACGAGCGAAGAGGCCCGTGTCGATTCGCAGAGGACGAATGGATGTGTAATCACGACCATCCGCACGGATCTGCTCATCAACGACAAGTCGACGGGTGGTCTTCTTCTCGAGCTGACGGAAGGCTTCGCGTGCCCAACGCTGACGATCCTCCGCTGCACGGTGCTCGCCGTAAGAGACGTTCTCCGGAATCGCGAAGTGCTCGTCAATGACCTTCTTTCGAAGTGCACCAATCGCTTCATTCCGCTCGGTCTTTCCTGGAATCTTGCGGAGCGTGGTCATCTCGTCGCCAGCGACTGCCTTGACCTTCTCAGTGATGTCCTCCGGTGGAAGCGAGAGTTCGCCAACGCGCTTCTCGGGGGCATCCGCCTTCTCGCGAAGCTCGTTGATCATCTCGAGGATCGGCTTGACGCCTTCCTCATAACCGAACTCGATGGCTTTCAGCACCTCTTCATCGGGGACTTCAGCCGCACCGACTTCGATCATGTTGACGCCGTCACAGTGTCCCGAGAGCACGAGATCAAGATCCGAATACTCCATCTGGGCCTGGGTCGGGTTCAGGACGAACTGCTCACCCTGCTCGGTCGTGATCCGGCCGACACGAACGGTGGCAACGGGACCTTCGAAGGGAGCGTCCGTGAGATGCAGTGCTGCTGCAGCACCGGTGCAGGCAATCACATCCGTGTCGTTCTGGCCATCGTGGCTCATGACCCAGCACTGGACCTGAACCTCGTCGATGAAACCATCCGGGAAGAGCGGACGGATCGGACGATCGATCATCCGCATCGTGAGCACTTCCTTCTCGTTGGGAGCGCCTTCACGCTTGCGGAATCCGCCGGGGAACTTGCCCGCTGCGGATGTCCGTTCACGGTAGTCGCACTGAAGCGGGAAGAAATCCAGACCTGGACGTGGATCGGCTCGCATGGCCGTGCACATCACGGTTGAATCAGCATGTGAAATCAGGACTGCGGCATTGGCCAGCTTGGCGACCACACCGGTTTCCATACGCATCATGCGTCCACCGATTTCACGCTCTACGTGACATTCTTTCATTGTTCAGACTCCTGCCGAATTCGATCGGCGATGCAATTCCGTACTGCTGAACGCATACGGATCATTGAAGGCCACGCACCGATCTTCAAGAGGGCAGGAGACAAGGACCAGTTCACCGACTGCACCTTGTCCACTGCCGTCCGTCGTTCACGGCAACGGGCCAGTTGGCTTGAGCTCGCCTGCCTACTTACGCAGGCCGAGCTTCTTGATGAGCGCCCGGTAGTCAGCTGGTCGCGTCCGCGAAAGGTAGCGGAGCAGACGATTGCGCTTGCCAACGAGCATGAGCAGTCCACGACGAGAGGAGTGATCCTTCTTCGCGACCTTGAGATGCTCGGTGAGCTGCTGGATCCGGGTGGTCATGATGGCGATCTGAACTTCCGGTGAACCGGTGTCCTTGTCGCCACGACTGTGTTCGTTCACGATTTCTCGTGTTTGTTCAAGCGTGAGGCTCATGGAATCCTCGTCGGGGCCTGTTGGACCCCCTCCTCGTTCTCTGGTGCTTTTCTGACTGAATCACGCAGTGTAGCGTCCCCCAGCTTCGCACGCGAGAGTGGAAGTGCCTGAAGACGGCAAAGAAAGCCGACAAAGAGGCTCCCTGAGGGCCTCTGAAGGCCTCACGTGAGGCGATCAAGCCATTCTCGGACCCTCTGACAGCCTGCGTGGATGTCATCCTCCGAACAGGCGAAGGAGAGCCGAACATGGTTGACCCCACATCCCAGGAAGCCTTCTCCCGGGACGACGGCCACGCCAGCCTCATCGAGCAGGGCTGAAGCGAAGTCCATGGCGGATTGAATCCGGACCCCCCCGCCGGATGTCTTCCCGAAACAACAGGAGATATCCGGGAAAATATAGAAGGCACCGGTCGGCCGAGGACAGGACACCCCTGGCCACTGGGTGACCAGTCCATGAATCAGTTCCGCTCGCTTGGCAAAGGTGTCCCGCATGGAAGAGACCTCAGCCGTGGCCTTCTGCAGAGCCGCTGGAATCGAGGACATCAGGAAGCTCGTGATCGAGGACGTCATCTGGCTCTGAAGCCTCGTCATCGCCTTGATGACTTCGCCGTTCTTTCCAGGCGCACAGGCATATCCGATCCGCCAGCCCGTCATGGCGAAGGTCTTGCTCAGACCGTTGATCGTGATGGTCTGCTCCGCCATTGCGGGCACACTGGCCATGGAGAGATAGGGCTCATCCGAATAGACCAGCCGTTCATAGATCTCATCGGCGATGACCGCTACACGCGGATTCGCCTCGAGCACCTTTGCCAGAGCCCGAACTTCTTCGGGCGAGTACATCGTGCCGCATGGATTGGACGGGCTGTTGAGAATGATGGCACGCACATCGTCATCGATCGCCGCCTCAAGCTGGTCAGCGGTCATCTTGAAATCGGAGTCGGGCCCGGCCGGAATCTCCCGGACAACTCCGCCTGCGAGTTCGATCATTGGTTTGTAGGACACCCACGCAGGCGTCGGCAGAAGCACGACATCGCCGGGATTCACGATCGCCTGCAATGCCAGATAGACCGTGAATTTCGCACCGTTGTTGATGATGATGTCGGACGCTGTGCATTCGATGCCGTTCTCGGTACGCAACTTGTCTGCAATCGCCTCACGCGCCTCCGGCGTGCCGGGCGTCGGGGCATAACGGGTCTGGCCCGAACGCAGTGATTCCACGGCGGCATCACAGATGACTTCAGGTGTGCCGAAGTCGGGCTCACCGGCTCCAAATCCGATGATGTCCTCTCCGGCCGCCTTCAATTCCTTGACTCGTGCCGTGATCGCCAGGGTGGGTGAAGCAGGCACCCCGAGGGCACGCTTCGAGAGGTTCATCGCATGTGTCATCTCGGTCTCCATGTCGGGGAGGATACCGCCAGTCCAGCACCCATGGAACAATCCGAGCGGGTCTGCTGTACACTCACCGCCCATGCACTACGACGCTCATCAACCTGTGATCGACGACCTCGAGGCGCGGATCTTGACCATCCGTGACTCTCTTTGACTACGACTCCAAGGTCAATGAGAGAGACTCGCTGCAGGAAAAGATGAACGAAGCGGATTTCTGGAACAACCAGGAAGCCGCCCAGAAGGTCATTTCGGAATTCAAGCTCTTGAAGGCCCAGACAGAGGGCCTTGAAGCCGTCATCGGTGAATTCGAGGATGCCCAGGTGGGGTATGAACTCGCCAAGGAAGCCGGTGACGATGAACTCCTCACAGAAGTGGATGAAAACCTCCATCAGCTGACCCGCCGGATGGAGAAGGTCGAGCTCCAGTCGCTTCTTTCCGGCAAGCATGATCATCGCAACTGCTTCGTGGCCATCCAGGCAGGCGATGGTGGCAATGATGCGGATGACTGGGCCTCGATGATGGATCGCATGTATCGCTACTGGTGGGATCAGCAGGGCTGGAAGTACGAGCAGATTTCCCAGGTCCACGGATCGGAAGTCGGCATCTCCGAAGTGTCCTATCACCTCAAGGGCCCGTTGTCCTTCGGCTACATGTCCTGTGAACGTGGGACACACCGGTTGGCGCGTGTCAGCCCGTTCAACGCACAGGGCAAACGTCAGACCTCGTTCTGCACCGTGGATGTGATCCCCGAATTCGAGGAATCGGATGTCACGGTCGATGAGAATGAACTCGAGATCACGACGTTCGCCAGATCGTCCGGACCGGGCGGACAGAACGTGAACAAGGTTGCGTCCGCTGTTCGACTGGTCCACAAGCCCACAGGCATCATGGTGGTCTCATCGACCTTTCGTGATCAGGGACAGAATCGCAGACAGGTGATGCAGATTCTGCAATCCAAGCTTGAGCAACTCGAAGAGGAACGCCGTCAGGCCGAACTCGATGCCGCAACCGGCGGCAAGGTTGACCGTGGTTGGGGAACGCAGATCCGTTCGTATGTGATCTACGACAACCGAGTCAAGGATCACCGAACCAATCACGAAGTCGGCAATCCTCAATCCGTGCTCGACGGTGACCTGGACGGGTTCATCGATTCCGAACTCAAACGTCGACGTTCCGAGCGGGAATAGTTCTGAACCCCCTTCGAATCCCTGGCCGGTAATGACTCGACGAAAGCACGTTGCAGGGCGTTTCAAGAGGGAATAGCCGAGCTTTCCTTGCTTCTGCTGCTGGTGAGTCGTACATTGGAATATCCATGAATCGATATCGAAAAGGCTTGGTTCACCGCATGATCGCATTGCTTCTGGCAATGGCGATGCCACTGTGCTGCTGCATGTTCGGCAGCAGCGGCAGTTGCTGTGTGNCCGAGCCAGTTGTTGTCGAAGTCGCTTCATGCTGCAGCAGCACTGACTGCCAAACCGCAACTGCAGAGAACGCCCCTCTGGATCCATGCTCGGGCATGACAACGTGCCAGTGCTGCCTCAAGGCGCCGGCCCATGCTTTCGACTGGCATCCTCCGATCGACACGATTGGAACACCGATCCTCATGGCCCAGGTCATGAAGAATCAATGCAGTGAAGAGACATCGGGATCGGTCGGGCTCCAGTTCGAGGACGATCCCCCGCCTATTGCCGATGTGGCGAGCCTGCTGCGTGGCAACGTCATTCTTCAGGTCTAGTTTTTCATCATCGTCTTTCACCGAATCGCGTTGGCATCATTGCGCGCGTTTTCTGTATGGACCCTTGATGAGAAACCAAGACCATGAATTCAAAGTACGCCCTTCGGGGCTTCCCCATCCTGATCGCCATGACGACTGCGGCACTGCTCATCACGGGCTGCGCCAGTCTCGATGCCGATCGTGAACTCGACATGGCTGCCGAGATGGCGCTTCGAAACAGCAGCACCGTTGATCCAGCCGTTGCCTGGTCGCTNCCCGTGGAAGGCGAGAGTCCGGCTTGGGACGGCATGGCGCCGCTGAGCTACGACGCCGCCGTATCCGTCGCGCTTCAAGGTGATCCCACACTGCGCGCCGCGCTTGCCGTCATCGTGGAGCGTCGAGCGCAATATGTTCAACAGGGACTGCCGCCGAACCCGACCATTGCCTTTGGTATCGGGGTCGCCGTTGATGGCCTCTCCGGATCGCCGTTGTTCCTCAAGGGCATCCAGATGCTCAGCTGGCTCTGGAAGAATCCCTGGCGGGTCGAGGCAGCAGAAGCGGAACTTCGTGCTGCGGTCTACGACGCCGTGAATCAATGCGTCAATGTTCTCGCCAAGACACGGATCGAACTGGCCGGAGTCCTGGCTGCTCAGGAGCTTCTGGCCCTGGACCGGCAATACGTCGACATCACTCAGAAGACGATCGAGCTGGTGGAAGCCATGCAATCGGCAGGTGAACTCGCTGAACTGGATGTTGATCGTGCACGAGTCGATCATCAACAAGCGGTTTCCTCACTGGTTGCAAGCGAGTACGCCCTGTTGGAAGCCAAGCTCGAACTGCTGGCGACCATGGGACGACCGGATGCTTCAACTTCATGGGAAGCCATCGGCGAACTCCCACCAAGCTGGGATATCCCTGAAGATGAAACCGAACTCCTTGGAATGGCTGCGGTCGGCCGACTGGATGTGGCGGCCGCCCTGGAAGCCGTTCGAGTGGTCGAAGCCGATCTGGGCCTCGCCCGAACACGGCGTATTCCGGAGGTTGGTTTCTCACTTGACTACTGGGACAACTTCAGTGGGCGTGAAGCGGTCCTTCCAGGTGCAACCATCACACTGCCGATCCTTGATAACGGAGATCCGGCGATTGCCGGCAAGAAGGCGCNTCTCGAGCAGGTCAGGATGAAACTTCTGGCCGCAAGTGAAACGGCACAACGGGAAGTCCGGACCACCTACAACCAATTGAAGGATGCCAGGCTTCAAGCTGAAATCATTCGCCATGGACAATTGGATGCGGCGGTTCGTGCGCAGGAGCGAAGTGATTCCGCCTATTCGGAGGGCGAAGTCAGCCTCAACACGCTTTTGATGACCCAACGGCAGCGTATTGAAGTCGAGCGGGCACTTGTCCGCATGGAATTCANGACNATGCAGGCGATGTGCATGCTTCGTCAGGCCGTCGGTGGCAGCTTCGATCAATCACTCAACACCGTTCCCCAGTTTGAAATCGAATCGCGTCCCGAACGCAAGGCTTCGGAGCCATCCTCATGAACGAACAGATCCCCATGCCTGCCCGCAAATGGATGCTGCGAATCGGATTTCCGATTGCCATCATCCTGGCCGCCGTCACGATTCTGATTCTGGCCAGCTGGTCGGCGCTCAAACCGGCTCAGAAGGTTCGGGCTGTTGCCGTCGTGATGCGCCAAGTCGAGACGACTGAACCTGTGACAAACGAGTCGGAACAGGATGCTGTTCAGGCGCCCGGCTGGGTGGAAGCGGATCCATACAGCGTGTTTGCGGGCGCCCTGACCGAGGGCATCGTCGAGGATGTCCTCGTCCTTGAAGGCGAGGAAATCAAGCAGGGACAACCCGTCGCGCAGCTGGTCGATGATGAAGCCGTGTTGGATCTCAAGCGGGCGGAGGCTTCCTTGAAGCATCTGGAAACCGATCTGCTGCTCGCAGAAGCCAATCTTGCACAACTTCCCGCCCGCGTCAGAAAGGCGGTCGCAAACCAGCATGCCCTCGAGGACGAGGTTCGTCGCAAGAAGAAGCTTGTGGAGAGTGGCGCTGTTGCTGAAGGCCCTGTCGAACGTCTGATCAAGAAACTGGAAGCCGCCGCAGCTGAAGTCGAGCAACTCCAGCTTGAGGAAGCCATCCTCAGAGCCCATGTCATCGATGCCCATGCCTTGATTGCGGAAGGAGAGGCGATCCGGGATTCAGCAGCCCTTCGACTGGAACGAATGGTCGTCGTCAGCCCGATGGACGGCATCGTGATGGAACGACTCACATCCCCTGGAAGTGTCATCAACTTCGGAAATGGCGAGCACGGTGCGCATGTCGTTCACATGTACGATCCGGAACGGTTGCAGATTCGAGCTGATGTACCGCTCGCCCAGGCAGCCCGTGTCGACATCGGACATCCTGCCGAAATCNTCGTCGATGTTCTGCCGGGAAAGGNCTTCAAGGGAACGATCAGTCGATTCCTGCACCGCGCCGATCTCCAGAAGAACACGGTGGAAGCCAAGATCCGGATCGATGAACCATCCAGACTGCTGAAGCCCGACATGCTTGCCAGAGTTCGGATCCTGCAACCTGAGATCAACCGCGGCGAAACACGTCGAATCGCCCGTGCGTTCGTTCCGAATGATGCCATCAGAGACGGCAATCGGATCATGGTGATCGAGAACATGGAAGGTGACCGCGGGACTGTTCGACAGCGACAGGTGAAAACAGGTTCTGGTGAAATCGATGGATGGGTCGAGATCGTCTCCGGCCTCGCCGCAGGCGACCGAATCGTTCTGGATGATGTGACAGATGGCCAGAGTGTCATCATGGAGGTGGACTGAGATGGCCCTGATCGAATGCCGACAACTCACACGGACCTACCGTCGTGGCAGTGAAGAGATCACACCACTCAAGGATCTCGATCTCGATATTGAAGCCGGTGGCTTCGTCGCCCTGATGGGCCCCTCGGGTTCAGGCAAGACCACTCTGCTCAACCTGCTGGCGGGCATTGATCGGCCGACCGCTGGTTCCCTTGTCATCGGTGGTGAAGCGATCGAGAAGAGATCACGATCAGCTCTGGCAAGATGGCGAGCGGAACATGTGGGCTACATCTTCCAGCTCTACAACCTCGTACCGGTGCTCACGGCCTACGAGAACATCGAACTTCCACTGCTGCTTCAGGATCTTTCGAGACGGGAACGTCATGATCGAGTTCGAGCAGCACTGGATGCCGTCGGCATCTCCGATCGGCATGAACACTATCCCAGACAACTGAGTGGTGGCCAGGAACAACGAGTCGCCATTGCGCGAGCCATCGTCACGGAACCCACGATTCTCCTGGCCGATGAACCGACTGGTGATCTGGATCGGGAAACCGGTACCGCGATCATGGATCTGCTCGCTCGACTGAATCAGGCGCAGGGTCGAACCATCATCATGGTCACGCACGATCCAAGAACAACCGACTGGGCCCGGACGACGCTTCATCTCGAGAAGGGTCAACTGGTCGAGCAATCCGTGGAGGCATCCTCATGAGTCGTCATCTCAGAATGATTCCCGTCGTGCTGAAACAGATCCGTCGAAGCCATGTGCGAAGCGGCCTCACCATTCTCGGTATTGCCGTAGCGATGTATCTCTTCGTCATCGTCGAAGCGATGCGTGATGGTGTTCGAGAAGCGACCGAGGTGAAGGCTGGAGATGCCACCCTCGTCGTGTATCGCGAAAATCGATTCTGCCCTTTTTCGAGCAGGTTGCCCCAGTTCTACGAGGACAGGATCAGACGACTTGATGGCGTGAATGAAGTGGTCCCGATGCAGATCCTCGTATCGAATTGCAGAGCTTCGCTCGATGTGGTGACCTTCCGAGGGGTGCCTCGTGATGATCTCGAAAACGCGTTGGCATCGGAAAGCACGATCATTGAAGGATCCAGTGAAAGCTGGAGATCACGTGGAGACGGGGCGATCGTCGGCGAATCACTTGCCAAGCGGCGTGGTATCGATGTCGGTGACCGGTTCAGTGCTGCTGGTATCACGGTCTTTGTCGCCGGGATCCTCCAGAGCGACCATCCACAGGATCGCAATGTGGCCTGGGTCCACCTCCCCTTTCTGCAGGAAACCGCCCGTCGCGGTGGCACGGGCTCGATCGTCACCCAGTTCAACGTGACCGTCGACGATCCAACTCGGCTCGAGACTGTTGCCGCGGACATCGACGAGACCTTCGCGCACGATGAACATCCCACATCGACTCGACCGGAAAAGGCCTTTGTGGGTCAAGCCGCCAGTGACATCATCGAACTGGTGGATTTCGCCGGGATGCTGGCATGGGGTGCACTTGCAGCCGTCTTTGCCCTGATCGCCAACGCGATCATTCTGGCCATGCGTGATCGTGTACGCGACCACGCCGTGCTCCAGACACTCGGATACACCGGTGGTCTCATCGGCTGGATGGTGATCATCGAGGGCACCCTGCTTGGTCTCGCGGGTGGCATCCTGGGTGCGCTTGCGGCCTGGCTGACCGTCCGGCTTGGACACTTCAGCCTGACCATGGAAGGTCTGAATGTCGAGATCGCAACGGGCTGGCTGGCACCAGCGCTCGGGATCTTCGCTGCAATCTTGCTGGGTCTTCTTGCGGGAATCGTTCCAGCGATCCGTCTGGCACGACATGACATTTCAAGCGCCTTCCGAGCCATCTGAGGAACCACGCATGCGACTTCTTCCATTCGAATACGCCGCACGGAACCTTGGCCGTTCACCCCTGCGTCTTGTCCTCAGCGTCGGAGGCAGCGTTCTCGTGGTGCTCCTGGTCCTGTCAGCTGCCGGATTCGTCATCGGCATGAAGCAATCCCTCAAGGCCAGCGGCGATGAACAGAACATCATCCTGCTTGGCGCCGGGAGCGAGGAAAGCATCGAACGAAGTGAAATTCCGATGAGGACGACCGGCATTGTCGGCGCCAGCGTGGCTGGTATCCGACAGCGCGCCGGCGTGGATGCCATCAGCCCGGAAATCCATCTGGCCATGCCGCTGCTTCCTGCGGATGCTCCGAAAGATGCGCATGGCAAGCTTGCAGTCGTCCGGGGATTTGAACCCGCTGCGTTCATGGTTCACAAGGACGTGGTGATCACCCATGGTCGCCTGCCTGTTTCCGGAAACAATGAACTTGCCTCGGGCCGGGTCGCCGCTGCGGGCATGGGATTCGATCCCCCCGAAACCATCATCGGTCAGTCCTTCAGAATGGATGACGAGTCCTATCAGGTCGTCGGTTTGATGGCGTCCAATGGCAGTGTGATCGAAGGTGAATTCTGGGTCCCTCTGACCGATCTGCAAGTGACCGCACAGAGAGACTCCCTGTCCTGTGTTGTCGTTCGGCGTGAGACGGCCACCCCGGATGACCTCGATGCCTTCGTCGCCCAACGTCTCGATCTGGAGCTGATCTCCATGGAAGAGACCGACTACTACGCGGCACTGGCGGCATTCTTCAGACCCGTCCAGTGGATGGTCATCGTGACAGCGACCTTGATCGCACTGGGAGGCGTGCTTGGTGGACTCAACACGATGTATGCGGCCTTTGCCAGTCGAGTCCGGGAAATCGGATCACTCCAGACCCTGGGGTATTCCAGATCCGCGGTCCTGTTCTCGCTGATCCAGGAATCCATTCTGGCCACGTCGATCGGTGCCATCATCGCCTGTGCCATTGGCTGGTGGCTTCTTGATGGCGTAGTCGTTCGATTTTCGATGGGTGCCTTCGGGATTCGAATCACGGCAGCCGTACTCGCACTTGGCCTCCTTTCAGGCCTGCTGCTTGGCCTGTTCGGTGCACTGGTACCAGCCTGGAGATGTCTTGCCAAACCCATACCGGAAGCCCTTCGTTCCGGTGAATAAACCAACTATGATTGACGTATCGCCTGATAGTGGAGATTCAAGATGATGCTACGAACAACGTTCTTCGCCTGCCTCGTTGTCTGTCTGGCTGCATGTGACAAGCAAGATGACAACTCCGGACAATCCAACAAGGTCACAGAAGCCGTTGCGAAGACGGTCTCCATTCCGAACACTCACTTCACGACGACTCGGCCGACGGACGTCAAGGATCTTGCCGATGTCAAGAAGGATGCCAAGGCCGGCGAAGAGGTTCTGTTCCTGGCTCGCGTTGGCGGCAAGGCGGAGCCCTTCATTGCAACACAGGCCATCTTCATGGCGGCTGATCCCAAACTGAAGTCGTGCGAGCTGCTGTGCGGAACCTGCAGTGTTCCCCAGGACTACTGCTGTGAAGATCCGGATGCGCTCAAGGCAGGCCTGGCAACGATTCAGTTCGTGGATCCGGATGGCCGGCCCATCAAGACGACTGCCAAGGGTGCTGGTGGTCTTGAATCCCTGAAGTTCATCGTGGTCGATGGCAAGGTTCGGGACAGAAATGACGAAGGCCTCTTCATCGTCGATGCGGAGACCATCTGGGTCGGCGGCAAGCCATCGATGGAAGAGCCTCTGGCAGGCATGATGTCACCCTGACATCCTCCAGGGCAGCCGCTCAAGATCAACATTGCCACCTGTCAGGATGAGACCCACCCTGCTGCCGGCAGGGAGTGGACATGCATCCGACATCACTGCTGCCAATGGTGTTGCGCCGCTGGGCTCCACGACCGTCTTGGCGCGTTCCCAGAGCAGTTTCATCGCCGTGATCACCTGCTGATCCTCGACCGTCATGATGGTCTCGAGATGATCTCGCAGCACGGGCCAGGTCAATTCACCAAGCGTCGTCAACAGGCCGTCACAGATGGACCTCGGATTCGTCTGCGGCAGCCGTTCACCGGCTGCAAGTGAACGTGCCGCATCATCTGCACCGGCAGGCTCGACACCAATGAGCCGAGTCGATGGTGAAAGAGCAGTCATCGCGAGGCACGTCCCGGACATCAGTCCTCCACCGCCGATTGGAACGATGACCGCATCGAGTTCACCGACATCCTCGAACAGTTCGATGGCCGCAGTCGCCTGGCCGGCGATGATCCGGGGATCGTTGTATGGATGGACGAAGGTGGCGCCTGTCTCCGCGACGATCTTCGCAGCCGACGCCTCCCGGGCCTGAAGGGTCGGCTCGCATGAAATCACCGTTGCGCCATAGCCTTCGACAGCTCGGCGTTTCACGACTGGCGCCGTCACAGGCATGACGATCCAGGCCGGGATCCCGCGGTCTCGCGCCGCTCTCGCAAGTGCCTGGGCATGATTGCCACTGCTGTGGGTACAGACACCCTTTCGAGCATCCTGGTCATTCATCGAGACGATGGCATTCGTGGCGCCTCGGAGCTTGAAAGCGCCGACCCCCTGCAGATTCTCGCACTTGAAGTACAGACGATGATTCGACATCTCGTCGAGCATGCTGCACGTGATCACGGGAGTCCTGTGAATGCGATCCCGGATGCGATCATGCGCCTGACGGATGTCATCGATGGTGGGCGGATTCATGATCCTCTGCGCTTTCCGAAATCAGATTCAAGCGGCAAGTCAGCTGCCGAGCACTCTTCTCAGGGCGAGCAGGCTCGCCGAATCGACGAGTGACGCACCATGGCCATCGGCGATGTCGAGAACCTCACCGACATTCTGTGAAACCAGCCGCTGAGTCACTTCCTTGGCCTCCACGACCTTGGCACGAGTGGACGCATTCTCTTCATCGGTCACCGTGGAGGTCATCTCGACACTCGCCGCGATGGCGCCACCTGGATTGGCGATGAAGTCCGGTACGACCGGAAGTCCTCGTTCGTGCAGGGCATGACGAGCTGCCGCCGTACACGGATTGTTCGCACCTTCAACGACGACCTTCGCCCGGATTCGCTCCTGGTTGTCCGTGTCGATCACGTCCTGGACAGCACAGGGGAACAGCACGTCTGTTTCCTCCCAGAGGATGTCGTCCATGTCGAACGGCGCGTGACCCTCTGCAACAAGATGCTCTCGGATGCTCACGAAATCCATTGCCGCAATCGCATCAAGCAGTCCACCGCCCAGTGGCTTGTTCAGTCGCCATGCACCATCGATCCGTGGATCCGCAATGGCATGAATCTCGCCACCTTGTTCGGTGAAGTAGCGACAGACTGCAGCGCCCATCGCGCCGATTCCCTGCACGCATGCACGAGCACCCTTGGGCCCGGTCGACTGGCGTTCCAACCAGCTGCTGGCGGCGGTCGCGACACCGAGACCTGCGATGCCCTCCGCGTCGTAATCCGTCCCGCCCTGCTCAACCGGCTTGCCTGTGAAACAACGGGTTGTTCCAAGTTCATCGATGGCCCACTGGCAATGCGAGGGGTCGCCACCAAGGTCATAGCCCAGTCCACCCCAGGGACCGCCATTGTCGTAGTGACATGGCCAGGTCAACCTGACGAACCGTCGATACTGCGCTTCGAAGCCGGGCGATTTCGGATCGGCACGAAGTCCGGATTTGGCGCCGCCCGTTGCCAGTCCTGCCGCTGCATTCTTGAGAGTCTGCGTCCGAGCCAGTCGACCGATTTCATCCTTGGTCACGGTCGGTGTGATACGTGTTCCACCTTTCCCGACTCGACCCAGGGGGCCATCGACGACAGCGAGCGTCGACCAGACCATCACGAAGCCTTCGACATCCATCGCCGGATCACGCACGGTGACTTCCATCTCTGGTTCCAGCGCATCAAAGGCTCGTTGACGCTCATGCAGTTCCGTCAGAAATTCAGCGTTGCTCATTCCCGTTCCTCGCTCGCCGTGCCATGCTTTCCGTCCTGGCCGCAATCGGCAGGATCGATCATGCAGGCGGCACAGTACACAAGACTAGATCGCGCTGGCTAGAGAGAACTGCGTCAAGACTTCGAATTATTGCTCCAGCCCACGGACATCCCTGATCAGGGCGCACCGCAGTCCGGGGCGAGCATCGGAACTCGTCCAAGCCCGTCGACAGCGGGTCATGTGCGGGGGTCGATCAGTTTGCAGCCGCGGTCGTCGTCGTCGAAGCCAACGCCTGCTCGACCAGAGCGTCGAACGTTGCGGGGTCCTCGATGGCGATCTGCGACAGCATCTTCCTGTTGAGCTTGATGCCTGCACGGGACAGCCCGTTGATGAGGACGCTGTATCGCGTGTTTCTCATGCGGCATGCTGCTGAAATTCTGGTGATCCAGAGGCGACGGAATTCACGTCGACGGTTTCGCCGGTCGCGATAGGCGAACTGGCCGGCCCGGATGAGGGCGACCTTGGCCTGCTGCTTGTGACGACTCTTGGTACCCCAGTAGCCGCGTGCTGCTCTGAGGATTCGTTTTCGCTGCCGATTCTTCGCGGCACCTTTGCGTACGCGTGGCATGACGCCTCTCCTTCATTCCCGACACGGAGGCTCGCGAAAGCGAACTCTTGAATCCCGGCCCGGAGGACTTTCAATCTCTACGTGACGATCAGTCCTGGCTCTGCTCTGTCGTGACCTTCTTGCCGCTGCTGATTCTCTGATGCAGCATGGCAGAAACACGACGACGGTCAGCCGGATGCGCGAAGGCAGGACGGCGGTAGGACCGAAGCAGTGTTCCAGTCTTGTGACTTCGCTTGTGGCGACCAAAGGCGCGAGTGAACTTCACCTTGCCCGACTTGGTCAGTCGAATTCGCTTGAGCAGGCCTTTGTTTGGCTTGTTCTTTGGCATGGGATACTCCGGAGCCTTCAGATACCTTCAGTGACTTCAAGACACGCTGGCCGGCGTTCCGGGAGGTCCTGGAGACGTCGGCCGAGTCCCTGAGGATAGCGTTCCCCTGCCGGGTGTCAATCGTTCGAGGTGGGGCTGGAGCCCTGGGGGCCTCTGGAGTGGATCAGGAAGATCTCAATCACCGGTTTACCCGCTTTTCGCTGCCGATCACAGTCCCATATGTGATCCTGGGAGAACAGACAGGAGCTGGCCTTGACGCTGCCGTCGCTCATGAGAACGAGGGGCTGGAGCTGGACATCCGGGATGGACTCGCCATCCAGAACACGCTCGAGGTAGAGATTGCGATCCGAGATGATGACCGTCGTACCGGGGAAGCTGACCCGATTGATCTTCGGCGACTGCTGGCTGTGGAAACTGAACTGTGCCTTGGCCTCATCGATCGCGTTCTCATCCAGTCCGTAGTCGCCACATGGGCTGATATCCAGCATGCTCGGGCTGTGGCCGATGGCGTCATGGAAACCGGCGTCCTCCAACTGCATCGAAGGGAGCTGGCCATCATGATCGGTTTCGAAGGCGCTCAGGGCTTTCGAGATGTCGAAGAGACGGGCCGTGCGGACGTCCGTGTTCTCCAGGGAGGATGTGCTGCGGATCATGGGAAGAATGATGGCCAGTCCGAAGATCAGAACAGCCGCAATGGCGACGAACTCACGCAGGCGGAGTCGTGGAAGTCGACCACCTGAATCCAGTCGCATGCGATCCTGCTGTTCGGCCTCGGCACGATCGATGCGGGCCATCGTCGCGGCAACCAGTGATTCCTTCTGATCAGACGTCACCTGCTCGACTGGATAGTCGTCCATGAGGCCCATTACGGCCACGAGACGAGCAGCCCGTGATCGGGTCTGTTCGTCGATACCTTCCAGTGCTTCCGGGTTGAATCCGTTCTCGATCAGTTGATCGAGCAGAACGGCATCTTCCGGAGTCAGTTCGCCCATTGTGTCCGATGGGGTTCCATGTTCATCCATTACTGGCACCATCTCCCAATTCATTCGCCTCATGATGCTGCCATGCTCTCCCAAACGTGGCAACGGCGCTGTGCAATCTGCTCTTGACGGTCCCGAGAGGAATCTCGAGTGCGTCGGCTATCTGGTTATAAGTCATACGCTGGAAGTAGCTGAGAAGCAGGATTTCTCTGAGATGTGACGGAAGATTGTCCACGACAGTCTTGACCGCCTCGACTCGTTCGGAAACTTCCAGGCTGGCACCCGGCATCGGCCCGTCATCTGAAAGCAGGTCAGCCATGCGGCTCCCGTCCTCATCCGAACCCAGGTTCGCGGAAAGCGAAACCGCCTTTCGACGAGCATTGCGTCGATGCCAGTCACGCCCCTTGTTCACAGCGATCGTGTAGAGCCAGGGGCGGAATCGTCTGGACAGATCGAAGGTCCTGGCTGACTGATGGATCTGCAGGAAGGTTTCCTGGAAGACATCCTCGGCAGCAGCTCTCGAACCGGTCAATCGTGTGAGGAATGGCACCAGCTCATCGGCGTATCGACCGAGGAGTTCCTCGTACGCAGAGTCGTCGTCGCCCGAGATATGGGCTTCCAACAGGGCCTCGTCCGTTCGTTCTTCCAACGGGATCTCCTGGTCCATCGTCTGGTCCGAAGCCTTGAATGCGGCCCCTTGAACCTCATCACAGCCCGTATACCAGCCGCGAAGGCGGTTGATGATACCCGACCCTGCTGATGGCCCTGCCAGAGGGCTTCCAGCGGCCTTCAAATGGAGAGAGAGCGTTCCCATCCAGTCGGTACCCGAATTGGGGGATCCGGGTTCGGATGAGTTTGCCGGGTCGCGTGTTTTTTGCCATTCCGCCCCAGATCCCTCCGGGAACCCCTCTGGCGACCCTTCCAGAGGGGCTGCTAACATGCTCCCTCACCTCGGATTGAAGGCAAGCAAATGAACGGTCAGCCCGTGCTTGCCAGCAGGTGTTGTCAGGAGGAACCGTGGGCGTCCCAATCTCACAGATGTGGACTGTTGCCAGCTATGTGCTGACGCAGAAATTGAAGCGTCGCAAACAGTATCCGTTGGTACTGATGCTGGAGCCGTTGTTCCGCTGCAACCTGGCCTGCGCGGGCTGTGGCAAGATCCAGTACCCCGCGCACATTCTCAAGCAGGACATGCCACTGGAGAATGCACTCAAGGCCGTCGACGAGTGCGGTGCTCCCATGGTTTCGATTCCAGGTGGCGAACCGCTCCTCTACCCTCACATCGCCGAGCTCGTGCAGGAACTCATCAAGAGAAAGAAATACATCTATCTCTGTACGAATGCGATCCTTCTCAAGAAGGAACTCGACAAGGGAACGTTCAAACCGAGCAAGTACCTCACCTTCTCGGTTCATCTGGACGGTCGGCGGGACGAACACGACTTCGCAGTCTGCCGGGACGGAACATACGACAAGGCCATTGTGGGCATCGAAGCCGCGGTCAAGCAGGGCTTCCGGGTCACGACCAACACGACGCTCTTCGAAGGCACCGATCCCAACGCGGTCCGGGAGTTCTTCGACAAGATGATGGATGTCGGTGTCGAGGGCATGATGCTCAGCCCGGGATATGCCTACGACAAGGCGCCCGACCAGTCCAACTTCCTGCACCGTCGTGAAACAAACAACCTCTTCGAGATGATCCTCTCGAACCGCAAGAAGCGGTGGCGATTCAATCAATCACCACTCTTCCTCGATTTCCTGATGGGCAAGCGCGAGTACGACTGCACACCCTGGGGCAATCCGACCTACAACATCTTCGGATGGCAGAGACCCTGCTACCTGCTTCAGGAGGGGTACACCGAGTCGTTCCAGGCCTTGCTCGATGAAGTCGAGTGGTCGAACTACGGCCATCAGTCTGGGAATCCCAAATGCCGCGACTGCATGGTCCATTCAGGCTATGAAGCCACGGCCGTGGATCACACCTTCTCCAGCTTTGGAGGCATGTGGGGGACCGTGAAAGCCATGATCTTCAATCGCTACGCCAATCCAGGCGCCATGAAGCGACTGAAGGAAGAGGAAGGCAAACCTCACGGCCCCGAGGTGCATCTCGTGCAGCTTGGCATCGATCTCGAAGCACGGCAGAAAGCCGGAGCGGCCTGAGCAACAGATGACTGGCTGGTGGGTCCACAACGCATTCGTCAACGGCGGCGCAATCATGCTGGTTGCGTGGATCTTCTGGGTGCTCTTCTCGATCACGATGCATGAACTGGCCCATGGCTGGGCGGCCATCTGGGAAGGTGACATGACACCTCGGGAACTCGGTCGGATGACCGCCAACCCGATCGTCCACATGGGCGGTCTGTCGCTGCTGGTCTTTGCGGCCATCGGGATCGCATGGGGCATGATGCCGGTCAATCCATCCCGGTTCCGCCATCGTCGCTGGGGCGATGCGATCGTGGCTGCCGCAGGACCTGCCATGAACATCCTGCTGGCGTTCGCGTGTCTGACCGCCTCCGGCGTCTGGGCCGGGCTTTCCGGTCCGCCACCCACCAATGAGGTCGAACCGAGCTGGCAGGAACAGGGCCAACTGTTTCTGCTCATCGGGGGATGGCTCAATCTCGTGCTGTGTCTGCTGAACCTGATCCCGGTGCCACCACTGGATGGTTCGAGGATCCTGGCATCCTGCTCCTGGAAGATTCGGGAGCTCTATCGACATCCGCAGGCCCAGTTTGCCGGCCTGTTCCTCTTCCTGCTGATCTTCTGGGGTGGAATCGCCGACGGCGCCTTCCTCTGGACCATGCGGATTTCAAGGGACTATGCCACCTTCGTGGGTGGCCTGTTCACCGGATGAGCCCTCAAGGGGCCGTTATCAGGCACTTGGATCCGAACCGGATCTCCCCTACAATCCCTGATTCGCCACGCAGCGAAGTCGATCCCCCACAACCGATGGATGGCTCCAATCGGTTCCCGGGTAGACAGGGCGTTTCAAGCCGACTTGAGTCGGCAACGTACCCAGCCGTGTGCCAAGACAGGAGGAGCCCGATGGTCGTACTGCGACTCAAGCGAATGGGACGGCGACACCGCCCCTTCTACCGACTCAATGCGATGGACAGGCGCGCACCGCGTAACGGTCGAGTGATCGAAGAACTCGGTTGGTACGACCCGGTCGCCCCTGAAGACAAACAGCTTTCACTGAAGAGTGAACGGATCGACTACTGGCTGAGCGTCGGCGCCCAGCCATCCGACACCGTTCGTACACTTCTGAAGCGCGGCGGTATCGACCCCACTCCGGGGAAGAAAATCGCCGGAACCGCCTGACGAACGCTGGGTTCTCCCGTCATGCGGTTCGACATCCTGACCTTGTTTCCGGAGATGTTCGAGGGCGCCCTTGCGACCAGCATCCCCGGCCGGGCAGCCCGGAACGGACTCGTGTCCTACAACGTTCACGACATCCGGAACTGGACGACCGACAAGCACGACAGGGTGGATGACCGACCGTTCGGTGGAGGCCCCGGCATGGTGATGACTTGTCAGCCGCTGTACGACGCGGTCATGGCAGTCGAGAAGATGGACGACACACCGGCGGAGCGCATCCTGCTTTCGCCACAAGGAAGGAGACTCGACCAGACAATCGTGGAGGAACTCGCCACCCACCCCCGCCTCCTCATGATCGCGGGACGCTACGAAGGGATTGATGAACGGGTGATCGAGGAACTGCAACCACGGGAGATCAGCATCGGTGACTACGTACTCAGTGGCGGCGAACTTCCCGCCCTCGTACTTGCAGACACCATCACGAGACTGATCCCCGGTGCCCTCGGGCACGATGATTCGGCTGCAGAGGATTCCTTCACACTCCACACCGAAGAGGGCACGCGACTGCTGGACGCCCCCCACTACACCAGGCCTCGGGTCTGGAAGAACCGGGATGTCCCTGAAGTGCTCATCAGTGGAGACCACGGTGCCGTGGATGCCTGGAGACGAGCCGAGATGGAACAGAGAACCAGAGATCGCCGACCGGATCTTCTGGATAACGAGAACGACCCGACCCAATGACCCCTGGGCACCAAGACCCATGTCGACTGAGGCCAACCGGCCTGGAGAATTGAAATGAACCGACAGGAAATCCTTGAATCAGTCACCCAGGATCAGCTGAAGCCCGCTGAAGAGTTTTCCGATTTCAGCGTTGGCGACACGATCGATGTGCATGTTCGAATCATCGAAGGTGACAAGGAACGTATCCAGGTCTACCAGGGTGTCCTCATTGCCGAGAAGGGACGGGGCATCAACCGAACCATCACGGTCCGTCGAATCGTCGCGAATGAAGGCGTCGAGCGAATCTTCCCGTTGCACTCACCTCGCATCGCGAAGATCGAAGTCGTCCGTCGTGGCGATGCTCGCCGAGCCAAGCTCTACTTCCTTCGCAACCGGGTCGGCAAGGCACGTCGCCTCCGCGATCAGCGTCGTGGACTCAAGCACGTCAAGTGATCTCACGAACCCTGCCGGGATCCTCCTGGATCTGCTTCGCATCATCGGCCACCGTGTCGTAGATCGTGGCAAGCAGTCCCGAGAGGGGGAACTTGCCATCGGACATCGTGCTGGGCCCGAGTCTTCGGAGCAGCGCATGAGGTACGTGGTCGATGACCGCCGGACGCTGAGCATCGCTGAACCCTGATCCGACACGCCAGAACCGCTCCACGCACTCGGACAACGGCGCGCCTGTGAGCACCTCCGCATTGAGTGGTGGTTCCGGATGCGCTGCCGCACCGCCTCGAGTCATCAAGGTGCGTTGCTGGCGAAGTCGATCCGAGAGCATTTCCACGTACTGGCCACGAATCTCGAGGATGAGCAGCGGGTCCTTGGCAAGCCGTTCAGCTGCCAGCCAACCGAGCGCCGCCCCCCTCCAATGTTCGGGATGACCATCGCCGTCCCAACTCACCGTCAGCGTTTCCGATTCATCGGGAATCAGAGGAACTCCGAACCTCGCACACAGGGCATCCATCTCCGGTGGCCACTGTCGTTCCAGCAGACACGCTGCATACATGGCCTCACCGGACATCCCTTCCACGAGTCGATCCCATGTGATGTCGTTGATGAGATCCATCTCCAGGCACATCTTTCGGGTATCGCCTTCCTCGGATCGCACCTGTCCGGAAAGCGCGCCGGGCTCGATATCGATCCGGCGGACACGACCGGATCGAGCCGCCTCCAGACCGCGGTCCATCGATTCCGGCGAGAACAGCACTCTCAGTCGCTCCAGCCAGGGACCCGCAACAGGAGAGGATTCCAGAACAGCGATGTCGGTATCGAACTTGGCCGCTCGAGGCGGACGACTCTTCTTCGCTCCGCTTGCGGGAGGCAATCTGTCAGCCTTTGATCGTGTCATGCCTCCACCTCCAAGGCATCTGCACGAAGCATCAGGACTTCTCTCAACTGACCGGTGCTCAACTCGGTGAGCCAATCATCACCGGAACCGATGATGTTCTCCGCCAACGCCGTCTTTTCCTGGATCATCTGATCGATACGTTCTTCCAGCGTTCCAAGACATACGAACTTGTGAACGTGGACCGTACGACTCTGGCCGATTCGGAACGCTCGATCAGTCGCCTGGCGTTCCACGGCAGGGTTCCACCAACGATCGAAGTGGAAGACGTGATTGGCGGCCGTCAGGTTGAGCCCGAGTCCCCCGGCCTTCAGTGACAGGACAAACACCGGCGTATTGCATTCCTCCGCCTGGAATCCATCGATCATCTTCTGTCGCTTCGCAACCGGTGTTCCTCCATGGAGGAACAGGGATTCGGCACCGAGATCATGTTCGATCATCGCTGAAAGGAGTCGACCCATGCGTCGATACTGCGTGAAGACCAACGCACGCTCACCTGCGGCGAGTACTTCCTCGAGCAAGGTCATCATCCGCTGAGCCTTGCCCGATCGTGCGCAGAGACTGCTGAGATCCTCGCCATCGGGCCGGACCAGATTGGCCAGGTCATCACCACTGTCGGCCAGTGCGGGGTGATCGCAGATCTGCTTGAGCTTGCCGAGCATGGAGAGAATCAGACCACGTCGCTGAATACCGTCACTTCGATCGACCTTGCCGAGCATCTTGTCCACGACTTGCTCGTACAACACGGCCTGTTCACGTGAAAGCGTGGCGAACTCACGTGTTTCGACACACTCGGGAAGATCGCTGATGACGGTGCGATCGGTCTTGAGCCTACGAAGTACGAACGGCTGGACGAGTTTCTTCAACTGGCTCGCCTGTCGACTGTCCCGATGACGTTCGATCGGTCGAGCGAAGCGACGACGGAAGTCCGCAACTTCTCCGAGATAACCCGGATTGCAGAACTCCATGATCGACCAGAGTTCACTGAGCCTGTTTTCAACGGGTGTACCCGTGAGAGCGATGCGCCGCTGCGTATCCAGGCTGCGAATGGCGGCAGTCTGCTTGGTTGGCGGATTCTTGATGTACTGCGCCTCATCGAGAACGACGCGGTGCCATGGCTGGGCCTGGAGGGAATCCTGATCCCGACTGACGAGTGCGTAGGTCGTGATCACGACATCCATGTCCCGTACGGTTTCGCAGAAGGCCTCACCGGTTGGACGGGTTGGACCATGATGGATGCACACGTCCAGCTCCGGAGCGAATCGCTCCAACTCCCGCTGCCAGTTGCCGATCACCGATGTCGGAACCACAAGAAGCGTGGGATCAAAGCTCGTTCCCGCCTCGGCGATTGCGCGTTCCCACTGCAGCAGACCGATCAACTGGACGGTCTTGCCGAGTCCCATGTCGTCTGCCAGACAGGCGCCCAGGCCAAGACGATCCAGGAACGAAAGCCATCCCAGTCCACGAAGTTGATAAGGACGCAGGGAACCGGCGAACCGCTCAGGCTGCTTGATCTGTTCCATCCACGTGCAGGTACCGTCACCCAGCAGTTCCGAGACCCATCCGGTGGAATCCAGTCCTGTGATGGACAGTCCGGTCTCTTCATCCTCGCCACCGGAAGCCATTCGAAGCGCCTCGATCAGTCGCATGCTTCGTTCATCGGTTTCGGAGCGTTCCAGAAAAGCGACGGCCTTGGCGACCTGTTCCGGATTGATCTCGACCCACTTGCCGTGAATCTGTACGAGCGGTGAACGCTGGCGTCCCAGTCGCTTGAGTTCCTCAAGTGACAGGGGCTGATCACCGACGGCCACCTGCCATCGATACGCCACCATCGTGTTGAGGCCGGACAGTGAACCCGCACCCTCACCCATCGATTCGAGCTCATCGGCATCGATGGAGAGCTGCAGACCGAGCGAGCCATCGGTGGTGCTCCACCAGGACGGCGCGGTCACGATGCATCCTGCTTCTTCAAGCAGTGGTTTGTATTCGGACAGGAACTGTGCGGCATTCGCCGTATCGAGTGTCAAACCGGCAGGCGTTGCTTCATTCAGAAGCGGTTCAAGAACAGGGTAGAGCCGAGCGGCCCGTCCCAGCTCGGTGACCAGAACATCCTGTGGCTCGACCGAATCCTCGCGATGACTGCCAAGCGCTTCGGGGGTCTGGGTCCAGACATCCTCGGCGGTCAGCTGCTGGACGGGATCGGTGGCGGAGTGCAGACCGACATCCAGTTTCCATGGTTCCGATTCACCCTGTGGTGGTGATTCGAGCTTCAACCAGAGACGGTATTCGAGGTCCGCACCGATGTCATCGAGACGTGAGATCCAGCGTCTCGCCTCACGAAACAGCGAGCGACCGGCTTCGCCATCTCTCTGAATCTGCTTGGATTCCGCAAGCAACCCGGACAACCAGGCGACATGGGGATCCGACGGATCCCGCTCGTCCAGGGCTTCGACGAAATCATCGTCCATCAGCAGCCGGCGGATGTGACCATCCACCATGCCGACCAATGCGGATTCCAGTCTGGGCCAGGCGCCTTCGCCCAGATCATCTCGAACAGCCCGGATGATCGGTGGCATGGAGAGCAGAATCGCCTCCAGACGTCTGCAGACTTCTTCGTCATGAAGCCACGGCCTCCAGGATGCATGCAGTGCCGCACGCTCATCCTGACGCAGTGTCGGAATGAAGCGTTGATCAACCATCAGATCGAGGGCGAAGAACCCGACAGCTTTCCACCACTCCAGTGAGGGGCCCAGATGCAGGCCCGATTTGGCGCCCTGGTTTCGAGTCGCCCTCAGCAGCACGACCACCAGAGGCATCAGATCTGCCGCATCAATCGACAGGCATGGAACGTTGAACTCGCCCAGCGAGGGCATGTCCACGGACTCCACGCCACCGACCAGATTGGCCAGTGAATCACTCGGCCAGGGCCCGAGCAGATCCCGGGGCAGCTGCATGATCACGCTGGAATCCTCGATGGATCCCCTCACCGCATGCGGTGCATGAGCGGCAATAATTGCGCGAAGCTCGTCCACGGGCATCGCGAAGGGATGTTCCACCACTTCGTTGCCCGGATCGGGTTCAGCTGGTTGAGAACCTTGAGGATCCGTCAGAAGAAGGAAGCGACGAAGGGACTCGGCCCAAACAACAAGACGTCCGTCACTCCAATTGGCGTGCAGCACGTTCGATGCCCCTCCGAACAGTCCTCAAGACAAGACGAAATCAACACTGATCGCGCTGGGGCTCGAACCCAGGACCTACCGCTTAAAAGGCGGTTGCTCTACCAACTGAGCTACGCGATCCAGAACGACGTATTCTACCCCAATCCCGATGCATTGACGCGGGTTGGAAGACGTGTGGACAGCCTGATAGGTCGATGCAGAGTGGACCGAAACGAGCTAGAGCAGATCCGGACGGTTCCCCCCTGGCCGCCCCGGATTCCCCATCGATCAACCCAGCCCCTACAGCCCTCAGGATCACACCCGAAGAAGGTGGGAGTTCCGAGAATATTTTTGTCCCTGTCCGGGCTTCATGGTCGATCAAGAGGTGCTGGACGGGACCCTTATGGCCCTTACAGCCCTGGAAAGGCCGATTTGGAGGCCCCACAGGATTCCGCACGGAAGCGGAACGTACGGCGGGCGGAGCCCGCCACTGGGCAAGGATGCCATGACAAGTACACAGTCCATCTCACCCCGCCGACGCCATGGTCGCGTCGCCGGATCCCTGCTCCTGAGCTGTCTGATGCTCGGCATCCTGTCCGCCTGTCAGACCTCTCAGAATCTGCAACAGCCCACCAGGCTGGCAGCCCCCTACTCCTGGACAACACTCTGGGCCGTGGCCCCTCTGGTGAACGAGTCCGGAACATCCGCTGCCAACACGATCCAGATCACGGATTGTCTTACCGAGGAACTCCAGCAGGTGAAAGGAATCAACACGGTTCCGGTCACCAGAACCCTCACCGTCATGAACAAGCTCCGAATGCGGGCCGTCACGACACCGGAGGATGCGAAGACCCTCATGGACACGCTTGGCGTGGACGGCTTGATCGTTGGAACAGTCACGGCATGGGATCCATACAAGCCCCCGACGTTGGGGCTCGCCCTGCAACTGTTCACACATGACGATCGCTTGAACAGTCCAAGGACGGACTCGCTCTCCGATCAATCCACAACGACATCCAGGGCGGGCCCCAGCGCCGCCGCTCAGGCCGCCGGCATCTTCGATGCCTCGGATCATGCCACGCTCCAGTCGCTGGCCATGTTCGCAACCGGCCGAACACATCCGTCATCCGTCTACGGAACGGACATCTACCTGATGAAGATGGACTTGTACACGAAATTCGTGGCACACCAGCTGCTCGAAGGACTCCTTCGCAACGAGCAGCAGAGGTTGGCCGCGGTGAACGACTACTAAGCCAGGTTGAGCCTGGCCACAGAGGACCAGGCATGACCTACGACTCCCAACTCCCCCCGCCAACCGGCGATCCCATCTCGCACCGAATCAGCCTCTTCAAGGGTCGATCACGGTGGGTCTTCGAATGGACGCTTGGTGATGAAGACAACCTGATCGATGCCGTTTCGGAGCTCGCCGCCGATGAGCGTGTTCCCCTCGACTGGTTTGACGTCGCCATGGTCAGGCAGCAGATGCTGCAGGCCGTCCCGGAACCCTGATGACGATTCCCCTTCTCCCTTCCCACCACCACTTCTTCTCTTCCACGGATCCCCGTCGAATCACCGAGCATCAAAAATGAGCCAGAACAACACACTTCCCGTCATAGGCGACTTCCTCTCCTACCTGCTCGATGAACGAGCATTCAGCCCCTACACCGCCAAGTGCTATGGCGTCGATCTCAGGCAGTTCGTCGAGTATCTCTGCGACGAACATGGTCACACCATCGATCCGGAAACCGAGTCATCGACTTGGCGCCGATGCACCGAAGGCAATGCCAGTTCGGATGTCGTCGGAACCGTGGGACCGACCTGCCTGACCAGTCGGATCGTCTCAGCGGATACCGCGACGATCCGCGAGTTCCTGGCACACCTCGACGGCATGGACTACTCCGCAGCGACGATGGCACGCAAGATCGCAACGATGCGTTCCTTCTACAGGTGGCTTGAGCGGCGAGGCGTGGTCCAGGGCAATCCGATGGCCTTGATCCGAACACCTCGCCAGGCCAAGCGACTTCCAAAGGCCATCGGTGTCCAGGAAGTCGAGAAGCTGCTGGCCGCCCCCGATGTCCAGACCATCCTGGGCGCCCGGGATCGAGCAATGCTCGAAACCCTCTACTCCACGGGTATTCGCGTCAGCGAACTGGTCGGCATGGACATCCGAGACATCGACGAAGTCGGCCAGGCGCTGATCGTTCGAGGCAAGGGTCGACGGGAACGGATCGTCCCACTGGGATCACATGCCATGGCCGCCCTTCAGCACTATCTGCAGATGCGTCGTCGCCATGAACACGAACTGACCGGTGATCGTGCAGTCTTCATCAACAAGGGTGATGGTCGAATCAGTGCACGTTCCGTTCGCCGAAAGGTGACCAAGTACCTGAAGGAAGCCGGTCTCGATCCAGAGATCTCACCACACACGCTCCGACACAGCTTCGCGACGCACCTGCTGGACAACGGTGCCGACCTGAGAAGTGTGCAGGAACTTCTAGGCCACCAGAGCCTCTCGACGACGCAGGTCTACACGCATCTCACGACCCAGCGAATGCAGGAAGCCTACAACGACGCGCATCCCCGAGCGGAAGCCGGATGACCCGACCGGACCTCTTTCCTCCCGACGCTCGGAAGGACTGAATCGAACACGAGCGACGCTTCGGCGTCGCTCGTGTCATTTCAAGCCGCTAGGCTGTTGACATGCTCGTCGTCTGGATCATCGGTTGCCTCGGTGCCATCGCCTGGATCGGTCTGTCCGCCATGATCATGGCGGCATGCCGACATGTCCGCAGTCTGCCTCGTGGTCATGCGAAGCAGTCGACCACGACCAGCGTCATCTGCCCGGCCCGGGATGAAGCGGATGCGATCGAGGCTGCCGTCCGTTCCCGACTGCGTGATCCCGCACGCTGGATCGATTTCATCCTGATCAACGATCGCTCCACGGATCGAACGGGCGAGCTGATCGATGCGATGGCCCGTGAAGACGATCGGGTCAAGGTGATTCATGTCCACGATCTCCCCGACGGCTGGCTGGGCAAGGTCCATGCCCAGCAACAGGGCACCGAACAGGCCGCAGGCGAGTGGCTTCTGTTCTCCGATGCGGATGTCCATGTCGAACCCGGACTGGTCGAGAACGCGATCGCCTGGGCGGAAGATCAAGAAGCGGATCACGTCGCGCTGGTACCCCGGATCGAGGGCGGCCCACTGATCATGAGGATGTGCCTTCCCGTCCTGATGCTGGTTCTGGTGTCGACGCTTCGACTCTGGCGTGCCAATGACGATGCCCACGAACGCGCCATGGGAGTCGGCGCCTTCAATCTGGTCAGACGTGATGCCCTTGAACGCGCCGGTGGAATGGAGTCTCTCAAGATGGAAATCGCCGACGATGTCGGAGTCGGGACGATCATCCAGCAGAGTGGTGGACGTTCGCGACTGGCTGTGGCCTCGGATCGGCTCTGGGTGACCTGGTATCGAACCAGGCGTGATTTTCTGAAGGGGATGGAGAAGGGTGCCGCGAAGTTCGGCCATCGACCCAGACTGCTTCTGCAGTCGATGCTGGTCCTGCTGCTGTGCCTGTCCGTCCTCTCTCCCTACATCCTGTTGACACTCTGGCCGATGCTCCCGCTTCCCGTCGCACTCATCGCGCTGAGTGCCTCGGTGCTTGGAATCATCACCACCCTCGCCAGCTCGATTCGCTTCGCGCTCCCGCGGGAATGGGCCGCGATGGTTCCCGTGGGCCTGATCGTGACGCTCTTCGTCGGGCAACGATCGATCTGGAAAGCGATCATCAAGGGCCGCGTCGATTGGAAAGGTGATGATCACACGCTGCACTCGGCCCAGGCCGGTGCCAGAGTGAAGCTCTAATCCATACAATCATGACCATGAGTGAAACACCTGTCGCCATCGTGACCGCTGCCAGCAAGGGAATTGGTGCCGCCTGTGCACGCCGACTGGCGGCCGACGGCTTTCGAATCGCCGTCATGAGTCGCAGCGATGAGGGCCAGGCTGTTGCCGATGAGCTTGGAGGCATCGCCGTACAGGGCGACATGATGAAGGCTGAAGACCTCGATCGCCTTCTGGCTGCCACGCTCGAAACCTATGGTCGACTCGATGCCGTCGCGGTGAATACCGGTCATCTTCCGACCGGTCCACTGCTTGAGCTGAGTGATGAGGACTGGCGGGCAGGTCTGGACATGGTGCTGCTCAGCGTGCTGCGGATCGCACGCAAGGCGGTACCCGCCATGCGTGCCTGCGGCGCACGGGGTTCGATTGTCTGTACATCAGGTGCTGCGGCACGTGAAGTGATGGACAACTATCCGATTTCGACCGTTCTTCGATCCGGGCTCACGGCCATGGTTCGAATGGCGGCCCGTCAATGGGCACCGGACATCCGGGTCAATGCCGTTCTCCCCGGTTTCGTCAACACCTTCGACGTACCGGCCGAGATCATCGAGATGATCCCGGCCGGCAGAGCGGCATCGACGGATGAAATGGCGAGCATCGTCTCGTTCCTCTGTTCCGATGCCGCCTCGTATGTCACGGGTGAATCCATCTGTGCCGACGGTGGTCTCACCCGAGCCATTCGATGAGGTGCGATTGAGCACCCGCGTGTTCAGAGACAGGCGCCCCATCGATCGATCATGATCAGAATGTCCGTGACCCCGATCTGACCATCGCCGTCGATGTCACCCTGACAGGCCGTTGGACAAGCCGCCGAATCGCATGTGATGCCGTCGCCTGCATAGGATCCCTGGGCATCGAAGCAATGGGCCGCTGTCGTCACCACACAGGTGCCACCCAGGCAACAGGCACCCATGTCCAGAGTCTGCTCACAGAGATCCGGGATGCCGTTGCCATCAACGTCCGCCAACGAGCCGTCCAGGATCTGACCGTAATCCACGATTCCATCATCGTTGCAGTCCTCCGAGAACTCGACCAGCATGGCCGGGAAGGACTGATTGCAGAAGCCGGTTGCGACGCATGCATTCGGTACGGCATAGAACCCAGCTGCGCAATCCTGGCCACCGCCATCATCCGGCTCACCGATGCACCACATGTCGTTGGTGACCGGTGTCCCATCGACCCATCGCCAACCGCCAGCTGGTTCCGAATAGTCGAAGGCGTTGGTGTCCTGATAGAGACCGATCGCGAAGGACTCGGGAAACGTATTCCGGCACCAGGTCCGTTCGGAGACGTCGGGCGCCACGACAAGGTGACCGCCCATGTTCTCTGCAGCCGTTCGGCAAGCGGACCACGAGTAGCCCTCGGCAAGCTCCACCCAGACGTACCAGTGACCGTTGCCTCCGGACTCCTGCGTCCACTGCACGGCCTGGAATTCCAGATCTCCATCAGCACTCGAAGCCAACCCGGTACCGGCCATGAGGGCCAGTGATGCGAACGTCGCGACAGGAATGTTCATGGTTCATCTCCTCTTTCAGGACATTTCTCTGGTTTCAGCCAGATCCACCGGGATCGGCCTTTTCCAGGATCAACAGGCCCCAGTACACCCCTGGAGCCGCTGTCGGAGAACATGCGTAGAGCGATGCGGAACAAGTTGTCTTTCTCGGGTGATTGAAGACTTTTTTTGGCCGTGGTAGGTTCGTCGACAATGACCACCAACAGCGGCGAGATCACGCGACTGCTCAATGATGCTTCGGATGGCAAGGAAAACGCCGTATCTGAACTCTGGGCGATTGCACAACAGGAGATTCGTGGGCAGGCCGAGATGCTCGTGGCTCGAGAAAGTGCAAGGACAGACCTTCAGCCAACCATGCTCATCAACGAAGCGTGGATCAGAATTCACGGCGGCGACAACGCCCCTCGATTCAAGAATCATCGAGAGTTCTACGGTGCCATCTGGCGGGTCATGCGGCAGATCCTCGTCGACTATGCCAGGGCTCGTCAGAGCCTCAAGCGGGGTGGCGACCGCAAGAAGATGGATCTTGATCTGGAGGCGGATGGCCTCCGCTATCTGGACAGCCTGGGAGACGACTCCGAGGATCTGCTCACGGCTCTGGACCAGCTCCAGAGCCTTGATCCCACAGGATTCGATGTTTTCTGGGCTCGATTCGCTCTTGGCTTGAAGAAAGATCAGGTTGCCACGATGCTGGAGCTCCCTCTGGGAGAGGTCGAAAGCAATTGGCGGCATGCCAGAGCCTGGCTCCGTGCCAACCTCGACTCCTCCTCAGGGGATTGAACCGGGGCATTGGACATGGTTGATTACGATCGCGCCAAGGACATCTTCACGGAAGCCATCGAACTGGCTGCGGAAGATCGTGGCGCCTTCCTCGATGATCAGTGCGGTGATGACCGTGCGCTCCGCAATCAGGTGGAATCGCTGCTGCAGAACCACAGGTCCACGGTGAAGGATGTTGTGACCCCGTCGATCGCTGGAGAGTATCAACGCGGTGATACGGTCGCTCACTTCACGATCCGAGATCAACTTGGAACTGGAGGCATGGGTGCCGTCTATCTTGCGGAACAGTCGCTGCCGGTCAAGCGTCAAGTCGCCCTGAAGGTCATCAAGCCGGGCTTTGATACACGCAATACGCTGGCACGATTTCAGGCGGAACGCCAGGCCCTGGCCCGCATGGATCACCCCTGCATCGCCAAGGTGCTCGAAGCCGGTGCCACGGAGACCGGTCGTCCCTGGTTCGCAATGGAGTACATCAAGGGTGAGGATCTCCTGACCTACTGTGATGAAAACAAGC
>PAAJ01000031.1 GCA_002702575.1 Phycisphaerae bacterium
TGGATGGGAGAACTCGATATCCAAGGCGATGGTGCGAGCCCCGGCCCGTCTCAGTTCATTGACCGCATCGGCAATGGTGCTTCGGGGCCATGGCCATCGGCCCAGCCGATCGATGGATCCATCGTCGATGTCGACCAGAACGATGTTCTCGTCGTAGGGTGTGGCTTCTCTCGGGAAGATCCGTTGCTGCGTGTCGATGAGTCGTTCGTTGAACCCTCTGAAGACGCCGATCGAGTCCAGCACGAGGACGACCAGGACAGCCAGCAGCGAAGCAGCGAGGACGGGAGCGTTTCTTGGCACGCGTGGAGTGTACGGACCCCATTCAAGTCATGCACGTTTGACCATCCTCATAAAGGACTGTTTGGTCAATCAGGGCTGTGGGGGGACAACGGTTGTCGGAAGATAATCTCCGAGGATCGCGTTGCTATAGGGGGTAAAGCTTGGAGGCCCCGGGGGCTGACCTTCCACGGAAGGTTGGTTGTACAAGGACAGTTCCACGGCCCGTGCAAAAGCCTCTCGGACTTTTCTCGTTTTCACTGGGCCCGGGAAGGCCGAAAGCTTTGCAAAGTCATCGACATGCTGAAGCATGACATCCAGATCATGATCTCGAGGTCCCGGTCCCGTTTCGTTTAACCAGTCAGTGTAGCGAGTAGCGCCATAGTGATAGATACGTGCATACATATCACCCACCGAAAGCATTGGTTGGTCAGGACTCACACCAGGAGGTAGGTCAATACCTTCTGAGGGACTTTCTCTTAAACCAAGATCATTGGCACCACTGACCAATGCAAGCGTAGCTGGTTCAAAGTGAACAGGGATCTGGTGGCGGTAGACAACGCCAACAGTGTCGTGCACATAGACACGTTTGACCTCTGGAAGCTCGCTGAATTCAGGAAAACGAACTGCCAGATTTTGAGGCACCAAATCAAGGTAAATGGCGGCGGCCAACATCCCTCTGTCGGTGGGGGAAACAACCTGTTGGAAGTACTGTTTGTATCCAGGCAAGGCGATAACAGGTACTTCAGGAGGATCGGCTGGCGGTTCCGCTGGTGGTGGCGGTTGTTCTGGTGGCGGCGGTGGTGGTGGCGGATCGTCGGGTGGTGGAGGTGGTGGCGGCGCATCCTGTGCAGCCGCTTCGGCCTCGATGACTTCGCGACGGGGTTGTTCGAACTCATCTCGTCGAACCTGTTCACGCGAACCCTGTTCGGCGCCCAGGACGAGTCGTGTCGTTTCACGCAGGCCACCGCCGACACCAATCTTTGGCGGGCCACCCTTGCCGACGGCGCCCTTGGCATCCATGGCATTGGATTTGTTCAGGGGCTTGCGACCGCCGACGGCTTTCGCGACCGCTTTCATCGTCGGGTTCTTGGCCCTGGTCGATGTCGAGCCGCCACCGGAAACACTCCAGATCTTCTTGTTGCCGTAGTACCGCATCTCGATGGCGTTGATCGAGTTGAATCGTGCGCCGAACACACTGGCACCATTGAAGCCGTCATAGGACACACCCATTCCGGTGCCACGCACCGACAGTGCTCCACTGGGCGTCACGACCGAAAAGTCGTTGGTCAGTCCGACACGATCCACCTTGAAGTCCGCTCGTCCACGTTCGACCTGAACGATGGTGCTGAGCGTATCTCCATTCTGTGCGAGGGCTGGAACCGTGACTCGTGAATTCGAGTCCACCAGGATCGTCGAGTTGGGGCCGCATCGCATCGCCAGATGTGAATTGAGGCCGGTTCGGATCATGGCACCGGGTTTCAATCGGTGATCGATCGCGGCCTTCTGCCATCGAGCTTCCGCATCTTCACGCCACTGGCACCGTCCACGAACCTCGAGGACGACGGCCTCGAGGATTCTGGACGTCCCTTCCGCAATCGCGTCGATGGGGCCGGTTGCTGTCGCGGCCGCCAAGGCAGCCATGTGCAACTGAGCGATCTCGACCTGATCGATCGGTGGCAGTTCGCCTGCAACAGCACCATGATCCCGTGGTTCCTGTGCGACGGCCGTCGTGGCGAAGAGTGCCACGATCATCGCTGAAACCGCTTTTCTGGTTCGATGACGCATCTCTTTGAATCGAAACTCCATGACCCGCTCGCCCTGCAAGGATTGTACGTGCAGGGCCATCATCCGTTCGATTCAAATATGACTCGAAAGTGGCCTTCGGCCATGAAAAAGGCGAAGACGGCCTTCCGACGGCCTGCATCATCCGCATGGATGGTCTGATTGAAAGGGTTGGTGTCTGCGGGGATCCGTGGCGGGCTTCTTATTGGCCAATCTGGATGTTCTTGCCCTCAAAGCCCCCGATCCCACCGCCGCTGTAGGTCGGAACATACAGCTGAAGCAGTTCCTGGCCATACAGGCTGAAGCCCGGAGCGGTCTGCGTCTGATAGATCGCTTCGAGTGAACTCATGAAGGCCTGACGCGAGGCGACTTCCTGACCCGTGAGTGACGGGACGTTGCCAATGTAGTTGTCATAGAAACCGAGCATGATTTCCATGTCGGCCTCCGTCGGTGCGGTGCCGCCGTCCGTGTACCACTGTGGGTTGCCCACGCCGTAGTTGATCATGCTGAAATACATGTCATGCAATGGACCGGATGCTGGAAGCGGTGCATACGCGGTGACTTCGGAGCGTGCACCGGTTTCCGTGCCACCCAGCTGGTTGAGTGTGGGCTCGAGAATGACCGGGATCTGTCGTCGTTCTTCGCCCGTAGTCGGCATGATCGGATCGATGAAGGTGAAATCACCAAGCGTCGTGTTTTCGTCGACGAGATCAAGGACGATCGTCGCCGCGAGGAAGCCACGATCACTCGGGCTGTTCATGATCGCGAAGTACTGCTGGTAGCCAGCGGCATCGAAGATGGATTCATCAATGACGGGGTCGTCGTGATCATCGATCTCGTCTTCGATGATCTCCTCGATTTCCTCTTCGATGACGGCGGCGATTTCCTCGTCCAGCAATCCGCTCTGCGCAGCGGCTTCCGCTTCCTGTGCGGCAGCGAGCAGGATCGCCTGCTGATCCGTCAGGATGCCGGCAATGACTTCCTGTTCGATGTCCGTGATGATCGATTCGGTGACCCGTTCCTGTTCCTGTGCCAGGACGATTCGAGTGGTCTCCGTCGACGTGTCCGTCGAGGACAGCGCCTGGTCAGCGACCGAGTTGTACGAGCCTGAGTCCTCGGATTCGTAGGCCTGGAGGGATGGATCCGGTTGGGTTTCCAGAGCAGCGACCGTTGCCGGGTTGGGTACGGATTGCGTCGAGACGGCGCCACCCGACATCATCCAGGCATAGCCCTCGCGGGTGAAGTATCGCATCTCGATGGCGTTCATCCGATTGTGACGGGCACCGACCACGGTCGTGCCTTCGAATCCGTCGTACTGCACACCCATTCCGGTGCCCTTCACGGCCAGTGAACCGGAAGGCGTCAGAACGGAGAAGTCGTTGATCAGTCCGACACGATCCACCTGGATGTCGGCACGACCACGATTGACCGTGACGACCGTGCGCAGCACGTCCCCGTCCTGAATGAGTTGAGGCAGTCTGACACGTGAATTGCTGTCGACGAGTACGGTCGAATTGAGTCCGCACCGAAGCGTCAAGGTCGAGTTGAGACCGGTTCGGATCCAGGCGCCGGCGCGAATGGAATCATTGACCGCAGCCTTTTTCCAGCTGGCCTGTTCATCAGCACGCCACTGACAGCGACCCTTGACCTCCATGATCACGGCAGGGAGCACTCGGCTTTCGCCCTCCGGCATCGCCTTGGCCCCATCCTTCAAGGCGCCCTTGAAGGAGGCCAGTCGCTGCTGGATCTCCGAGATGCGGGTCACCGGTCCGGGACCAGTTTCTGATCCGGCGCATCGATGGCGATCGTGCCATCCTGGGCCGATGCAGCAGCACTGGCCATCAGGGTGGCGATCAGGAGGATGCTTGAATTCAGGATTCCGCGTCGCATCCGGGGAACTCCTGCCAACAAATGTGGCCTACGAAGATGGCTCGGACGGGCTGTCCGATGATTCCTGAGCGTTATCCGGGTCCGGAGAGTCTGGCTCTTCACCGGATTGCTCGGTACCACCTACGCCCCCGGAGTGCATGGGTGTGAGCACTTCTGAAATTCTTTTGGCTTCCTGTTGCCGTCTCAGCTCTTTTTGCTGCTTTTTGAGGGCTTCACGGGCCTTCAGGGCCACATCCAGCCTCTGGCGGTCCTCGATATTGTCGACGAAAGCCGTGAATTCAAGCCCCGTCAGGGCTTCATTCTCCGAAACGGCCGGGAGCAGTCCCATGAAGGTCAGTTCGCGGCTGCAGTAGCGGGGGGAGTCTCCGAACAACTGCATCGTGAGGCCACCCTTGATCTCGAGAATCCGGCAGCCTGCAACCGCAATCCAGCCGGTCTTGGCTGACTGATTGGCTGGGGGCATGCCGCCCCAGCTTCCCTCGAACCAGCCCTTCTGAACACCGGCTTCATACCGACATTCGTAGGTCTCGCAATCGTCCTTGCCATCGGCCAGCAACAGCAGGCCGTGAAGGGCATCGTCATTCGTCACGACGGATTGGGTTGCGAGCGTATCCCAGAAGTCGAAATCCTCATCGTTGGCGGGGAACTGGACGACTGCGGAGTTCTCGATGCTGGTTCGCTCGAAGAGGTCACAGCCAGTGGCTGTCATGAGGAGGCAGCTCGCCAATGCGATGCACACATGGCGGAGATCATCAGAACGCATAGCTGACTCCTCCGTAGATGAAGTGACGTTCCTTGTCGAACGGCGCTTCGATTCCATTCCCCGGGAAGAAGATGCCGTATCGCACGTTGGCGCTGACATCGCTCGTGATTCTCCAGTCGAGGCGGAGATCCATTTCGAAGCCGATCCAGTGACTGTCTCCCGAGATGCCACTGGTCGGGCTTTCGAGATCCATCTTGTTGTAGAAGAAGAAGTCGGCACCGATTCGAAGCGCATCAGGCCGCTTGGCATCGATCGGCAGGGCGGTACTGGCACCCAGTCGGAACATGGCCAGGTTGGCCAGGTCCGGTGCGTAGGCCAGACCCGTGTAGATGTATCCCAGGCTGTTGAAGGCGCGATCGGTCGTGCCCGTACTGTTGCCGCCATAGGTTCCGGATGTGGAGAGGCGGTCCGGATCACCGGTACCGAAGGCGCCGGTGAAGCTGAAGTTGGTGAGGTTGGAATCCCGAAGGGCATAGATGATGTTGAGCACACCCGCCCACGCGTCGATGGAATCCTTGGTCTGCGGAACGGCCGTTGCCGGCTGGACGAATGGACTGCTCAGGGTCGAACCGCGTTCACTGACGATCTCCAGAGAATAGGTCAGCTGGGGACCGACGGAACCTGTGGCACCGAATGAGAAGTACTGGGAGTTGTAGTCGAAGTTCATCGGCCCGAAGATGGTGTCCAGCGACTCCGTATCCGGGTTGTGGTCCCGCTGGATGAAATACGACACGAACGGCTTGAATTCAGTTGCGATCTCGTAGTCGAGACGAAAACCGAAGAGATGACGATTGGTGTCACCGTCGTAGTTGGGTCGTGAGATGTCGAAGTCGTACAGACCACTACGAGCCGTCTTGCCAATCAGACCGACGAACTCGAGCTTTTCCCAGTCGGCCATCAGTCTCAAGGCGTAGGCGTCATTGCTGAAGATGACACCGGTATTCCAGTTCAGGAACATCCTGCCAACGCGTGCATTGATGTTGAATGGGAGTCGTTCGCCGGTTTCAGCAAGATGCAGTGCGCGGAGATCGAACTCGTACCAGTATCGGTTGCCGATCGGGTAGAGCATCTGGCTGTCATCGCCGTCGAAGGAGTCTCCCTGCGGGTAGTCGTTGTAGAGGAATCGAAGATTGCCGAAGAAATTGTGTCCACCATCCAGATTCGCGGCCACATAGAGATTGGCCTCGTACTGCAGGAGGGTCCGGGTGTCTCCGAAAGCGTCATCGATACCGGCGATGCCGAAGCGGAGCGATGCGCCGTAATCGAGGGTCAGTCGCTCGCCGGTGGTCTGCCCACGGCTGGTCCGGAGTCGCATTTCCATGTCCTGGCGGGCCAGGCTGTCTTCAAGCCTTGTGAGGACCTCAAGCGAGTTGCCTGGCGCGGCGGCGCGTGAAGGCACCTGGGCCATGGCGGTGCTGCCTGTACCAACAAGGATGGCAGCAACCAGAAGCTTGAAGATTCGTGAGCAGGGGATCTGGCTCGATTGGAGCATTCCGCAATCTCCTGTGAACCGTCAGGGGGATCCATCCGGCTGACATTGTGTGGAGTTTACCTCGCATCGCAGGAGGTCGTGGAAGGGGTCGGTGGGTTCTTCTGAAAGAGTCCTCTGGCGTTCCGGGGTCGACTGTGAGAGCATGGGAACCATGAGAGTGATCGTCACAGGGACCGGTGATGCTTTCAGCAATACTCGATTTGGCTCCAGCGCGTTGATCGAGACGCCTGAGGGCTTCGTGGCCATCGACTGCCCCTCCGCCTGCCTGGCCATGTACCGCGAGGCTTCACGGATCTCCGGAATCGAGATCGATCCGGGGCGAATCCATGATGTGCTGATGACCCATCTCCACGTGGATCATGCCGGTGGGGTTGAAACGCTCGCGTTCTACCGGCGATACAAGGCGCCCGATCAAGGTCGTCCTGGATTGTGGGCGGCTCCTGCAGTCATGGACAGGATGTGGGAGCGACTGGCACCCTCCATGGATGGACGTCAGTTCGGTGACGAGCCTCAGTCGACTTTGGACGATTACTTCGAACCCGGTGTCCTGGCGATCGAGGGCCGTACCCGAGTGGCCAATCTGGAGGTTCGTGTTCGCTGGACCGTTCATGCGGTTCCCACCGTCGGCATGCTGATCAGTGACGGTACGTCGACACTCGGCTGGTCAGGCGACACCGAATTCGTTCCGGAGCATGCGCAATGGCTTTCCGAGGCGGACCTCGTGATTCATGAGTGTGGTGAATCGGCCAAACATGCCACCTGGGCGGAACTCTCAACGCTTCCATTGGAGCTGCAGCAACGCATGCGCCTGATTCATGTTCCCGACGAGGTGACCCTTCCCGAGGGGCCGATGGTTCCTCTCAAGGATGGTGAAGTCCTTGAAGTCGGTCGTTCCGTCTCGAAGACCGCATGAGCCCGAGGTTGGATCGTTCACGATTGCAGATGTTCTGAGGCAGGGCNGATTCAGTCGGCCTGCTTGCCCGTCGATCGTTCCCAGGGTGTCCAACGTCGTCCAAGCTGTGTGCACGTTCGTTCGATGAGGAACCAGGTCAGACTGCCGAGTGCGATGGAAACGGCAATGACCAGCAGAAAGTAGACCGTCGGTGGGTACCGCTTCATCCACTGCATCACACCACTTGCTTCACCTGCATACATGACGAGTGTGTGAAGCAGGTAGACGCTGTAACTGATGGTTCCCAGCCAGAGCAACGGTTTGGGTCCCCAGCTTCGTCCACGGAAGGACCAGGTCAGGAGTACGAAGAGCAGCAGGGCGGTCCAGTATGTGCTCAATCGATTCCAGCCTTCTCCACCGGAGAGCACTTCACCCGGCGGGTTGTATCCGATGAGCGTGATGAAGGGCATGGCGACCAGCATGATCACCAGACCGAGGTGAGCCAGTCTTCGGCACGCCTCGTTGGAACTGATGATCCAGCCCTGCCAGAGCGTGGCCCAGAACATGATCGAAAGGGAGAGTCCAGGTGCCAGCGGCAATCTTCGATTCAGCTTCCACGCGACGATGGCCGTGACCAACGCGATCAGGAGGAACCCCATCGCCGCCAGGAATCGCCAGCCCGGCTTCTGCATCAAGCCCAGTGCGAACATGATGCCGCAGCAGACATAGAACAGGAGCTCGATTTCCAGAGTCCAGTAGACCCCCAGCACATTCGGGACACCGAACCATTCCTGAGCCAGGGAGACATTGGCCAGATACTGCCCCCAGTGTGTTGCGGGATCCAGCGGCATCCATCCCATGAAAGCCAGTCCAAGTGCCATCAGCAGGGATGCCCAGTAGATGGGATAGACCCTGAGCAGGCGACGGACGGCAAAGGTCGCAATCGGACGTTTCAGCCGATTGGAGATGCTGTAGTGGATCACGAAGCCGCTCAACGCGAAGAACATGATCACGCCCACCCGGCCGAAATCGATCCATCGCCTGAAGATTTCGGCCATCCATCGCTCGATCCGGTAGTGGCCCCATTCCAGCTGGGGTGCCAGGTGTGGGGCGACATTCTGCCAGTCCGGTGACCAGTGCGGGAAGAAGACGTATTCGGCCAGATGTGCATAGACCACGGCGATCGCAGCCACGCCTCGGAACACGTCCAGGTGCAGCAGTCGACCGGGTTTCATGGAAGGTTGGCTCACTCTGAAGGATTCCTGCCGATGTCGATCCGATCTCATTGCCGGAGGGGGCGCGGAGCAATATAGTTGAGGTATCGGCCGGGATGCTGTTTCAAGTCCCGGATCCCCATTGGTTCCTTCATACACTGTCGCAAGGCCGGACCAGGCTCCGGAACATCCTCCCAATGACTTCACAAACCAGTTCGCCATCCGTGATGAAGATGGCCACCTCGGCGGGTACAGGTACTCCCTCAAGCATGCTCGATTCAACGCCACAATTCGCGACACGACACATCGGTCCCGGTGACCAGGACATCCAGTCGATGCTCGAATCCCTGGGCGTGAGCAGCCTCGAGGAACTCATGCAGGAAACGGTCCCGGCCGGCATTCGAACCAGAACGTCTCTGTCGGTGGGTACCGCCAGAGGAGAGCATGCACTCCTGGAGACGATCCGCGCACTGGAGGAACGCAACGAGCTGCGTCGATCCTGCATCGGGATGGGGTACTACGACACCATCGTTCCGGGTGTGATTCAGCGGAACATCATCGAGAATCCCGCCTGGTACACGCAGTACACGCCGTACCAGTCCGAGATTTCCCAGGGACGGCTGGAAGCCCTGCTGAACTTCCAGACCATGATCAGTGATCTGACTGCACTGCCGATCGCCAACGCATCTTTGCTGGATGAGGCGACCGCGGCGGCGGAAGCGATGATCATGTGCTTCAACCTGTGCAAGACGGATGCCCGGGTCTTCCTCGTATCGGATCGTTGTCATCCGCAGACTCTGGCCGTACTTCGTGGTCGTGCGGTCCCGCTCGGCATCGATCTGAGAATCGAATCCATCACGGACTCGAATGACACGAACTTCGAAGGCGTCTTCGGTGCCCTTCTGCAGTATCCGGATACGGATGGTCGACTCCACGACTGGCGTTCATTCATCGATTCAGCTCATGAAAGCAATGTTCTGGTCGTGATGGCGACCGATCTTCTGGCATTGACCGTCGCGACCCCGCCCGGTGAACTCGATGCCGACATCGCGATCGGCTCTTCTCAGCGATTCGGTGTTCCCATGGGTTATGGAGGCCCGCACGCGGCCTTCATTGCGACCCGCGAATCCTTCGTCCGAAAGATGCCCGGCCGTCTCATCGGCCTTTCGCGCGATCGTCATGGTCGCCCCGCGCTCAGGATGGCGATCCAGACGCGTGAACAGCACATCAAACGCGATCGCGCCACCAGCAACATCTGCACGGCGCAGGTTCTGCTGGCCATCATGGCTTCGATGTACGCCGTCTATCACGGACCGTCGGGTCTGGAACGGATCGGCAGACGGGTCGCCAGCATGGCTCGTGGTTTCGCTTCAGCGTTGCGGCATCATGGTCGTGAAGTAGCCGCCATTCCATTCTTCGACACGGTTCGTGTCGATGTGGCCCCCGAGGAGATCGAGGGCATCATGGGACATGCGAGTGCTCGCGGCTTCAACCTTCGTCGCTATGACGACGGTCATGCAATCGGTGTCAGCTTCGATGAAACGACCACCGAGGCGGATGTCCTGCTGATCCTTGAGGCATTCAACAGAGGCGAATCGACATCAGTCGATCTTCAGGCCTTGCTGGACGGCAGCGAACTTCTGCCGGAACGATTGACGAGGACCTCCTCGTATCTTCAGCACGAAGTCTTCAATTCCCATCACTCAGAAACCGAGATGCTTCGCTACATCGCAAGTCTGCAGGAGCGAGATCTTTCACTTGCCAATTCGATGATCCCGCTCGGGTCCTGCACGATGAAGCTCAATGCGACATCGGAGATGCTGCCCGTGACCTGGCCCGGTTTCAGTCGACTGCACCCGTTTGCGCCTCTTGAGCAGGCGGAGGGCTATCTCGAACTGTTCCGGCAGCTGGAGTCGTGGTTGTGCGACATCACCGGTTTCGCAGGTGTCTCGCTTCAGCCCAANGCGGGTTCGCAGGGCGAGTTCGCCGGCCTCATGGTGATCCGAGCCTGGCATGAGCATCGTGGAGATACCAATCGGGATGTCTGTCTGATTCCGACATCTGCGCACGGAACGAATCCGGCCAGTGCGATCGCAGCCGGGTTCAAGGTCGTGGGTGTGAAGACGACGGATGCCGACATCTGCATCGATGATCTGAAGGCGAAGATCGCCGAGCACGGTGATCGTGTGGGCGCCGTCATGGTGACCTATCCATCGACCCATGGCGTGTTCGAGGACACGATCCAGGAGATCGCCGATCTCGTCCATGAAGCGGGCGGACAGGTCTATCTGGATGGTGCGAACATGAACGCCATGGTGGGCCTGTGTCGACCTGCGGAGATCGGCGCAGACGTCTGCCACCTGAATCTCCACAAGACCTTCTGTATTCCACACGGTGGTGGAGGACCTGGAATGGGCCCCATCGGCGTCGCGTCCCACCTCAAGCCGTATCTCCCGGGGCATCCCGTTGTTCGACCCGAGACCGCAGGTGACCAGGCCATCGAGGCATTGGCAGCCGCACCTTGGGGAAGCCCGAGCATTCTGCCCATCTCATGGATGTACATCGGCATGATGGGAGATGCCGGGCTCAAGAGAGCCAGTGAGGTGGCGATTCTCAATGCCAACTACATGGCCAAACGACTCGAAGGTCATTACGACATCCTCTTCAAGAACGAAAACGGACGATGTGCCCACGAGTTCATCCTCGATTGTCGTCCCTTTGCTCAGGCGGGTATCCGCATCGACGATGTCGCCAAGAGATTGATGGATTACGGATTCCATTCACCGACGATGTCCTGGCCTGTGGCGGGCACGCTGATGATCGAGCCGACCGAAAGCGAATCCAGGGCGGAACTGGATCGCTTCTGTGATGCGATGATCGGTATTCGTCGTGAGATCCAGGCGGTTGAATCGGGCGATGCCGACAAGGAAGACAACGTCCTTCACAATGCACCACACTCGCTGGCTACCGTCACGTCCGATGACTGGCCGCATCCCTATTCGCGTGAAGAGGCTGCCTATCCTGCATCCTGGTTGCGGACACGAAAGTTCTGGCCACCGGTCGACCGTGTCGACAACCCCTTCGGCGATCGGAATCTCGTGTGCACGTGTCCAACCGTCGAAGCGCTCGAATCCGCAGAGGCCTGAGTCTCTAGGAGAGGAGCTTCAGTCGAATCGTCTCGTCCATGTCGGCGAAACGATCGAGCACGGTGCCGTCCTGAAGGTGGTCGACATCCAGGATCACGTAGCTCAGATCCCCGGTGCTCTGCAGGTATTCGGCATGGATGTTGACCCGGCCCTCTGCGAGGATGCCATGCATCTTGCTCAGAACGCCAGGGACGTTGTGATGGAAGTGGAGGATTCGATCCTGCCCCTCCCGTCGATGCGGCAGTTCGACTTCCGGAATGTTCACGGCTGAGGTCGTGGTGCCTCGATCCTGGAATCCAACCAGTTTCATGGAGACTTCCCGGGCGATGGCGATCTGGGCTTCTTCCGTACTGCCACCGATATGGGGTGTCATGATCACGCTGGGAAGACCCGAAAGCGCACATTGGAATTCGTCTTTTCCCGACCTGGGTTCCGTCGGATAGACATCGACTGCCGCGCCACCGATCCGACCATCTTGCAGGGCTTCAGCCAACGCATCCAGATCGACGATCGACCCCCGCGAGTTGTTGATCAGCATCGCGCCATGTTTCATGCGCTTGATGGCAGCTGCGTCGATCATGTTCCTCGTCTCGGCCGTTTCCGGAACATGCAGGGTGACCACATCGGACTCGCTCAGGAGCTTCTTGAGTGAGTCGACTGACCTGGCATTGCCCATGGCCATCTTCGGGACGATGTCGAAGTAGATGACCCGCATGCCGAGTGCCTCGGCGAGTACGGATACCTGGGATCCGATATGACCATAGCCGACGATACCGAGTGTCCGTCCTCGGACTTCATGACTGTCAACGGCTGACTTGTCCCACTGTCCCCGATGCATGGCCGAGTTCTTGTCGAACAAGCCTCGTTGAAGACCGATGATTTCCGCAATCGTCATCTCCGCCACGCTTCGGGTGTTGCAGAAAGGCGAGTTGAATACGGCAACGCCCTTGCTCGCGGCAGCCTTCAGATCGACTTGATTGGTTCCGATGCAGAAGCAGGCGATGGCTTCAAGGTTTGGCGCCGCCTGGATCACGGATTCCGTCATCTGGGTTCTTGAGCGGATGCCGATCATGCTGCTCGCACCGATGGCATCCACAAGGGCCTGTTCCTCGAGCGTTCCGCCTTCTCGACGAATCTTGATGCCGGCATCCTTCAGGGCGGGCTCCGCCTCCACATGGATGTTTTCGAGCAGGAGAATGTCTCGCTTCATGCTGGTCACCTGTCTTCATGCAAGATGGTTGAACCATCTCGGCGGCGTGTCCGGGCTGCTTGGCTAGAGCGATTCCAGTGCTGTTCTTGTATCGGTCACCAGAGGCTCGACGTCCAGTCCTCGATCGACGGCTCTTCGCATCCAGAGATCGGGGGTCAGCCGGCCGATCGAGCAGATACGCATGGTTTCACCAGCCAGTTCACGATCTCTCAGGCAACTTCGAATCTGATGGCTCTGCACATGCCCGATGGCGTAATCCGCGAGGTACAGGGGATGGGCCACCATGTGTTGGTATGCAGCCAGTACGTGTGTCGTATCGGGGCCGAAATACTGCTCGTAGTACTGCTTCCAGAGATCTGCCGCGATTCCAAGGACCGCCTCCCGCAACGCCTCGGCATCCGCCTCGGGGTTGGCATAGAGCCATTTCCAGGTTCGGATATCGACGAGTGAGGGACCTGCAATCTGGCAGGATGCCAGGAGGCACTGGATGCTGTCGATGTGGAATGGGTCGGGAGACTCGGCATCTGGTTCGATGTTCAGTGCCTGGTGAGCGAGTGATTGGTACAGGAACGCGAAGGCTTCGGTGCAGGCGGTGTTCGGTACACCTCGAAGCGCCGGTCGAGGGACATAGTGAGTCGAGATGACCTGTTCGAGGTTGTGACCAAGCTCGTGCATGGCGGTATCGAAGCCGGCCCAGCCCAGCTCGTTCTCGAGGCTGCTGGTTCGCAACCAGGCCGAGTACTGGGGCATGCCCGGTCGCATGGCGTGGCCTGAGCCCCTTGCGATTTCGACCTGTACGTTGCTCCCGAGGAAGTCCGCCTGCTGTTCGGGATATCCGAGTTCACGCAGAAGCGATGGAAGCTTCGACTCGAAGTCGTGATGGTCGGCGAACCGTTCCCGTACGAGCGTGTTCATCTCGTCCTGTGGACGGGAATCGAACAGGTCCTCGTAGTAGATGTCATGGGCTTCAAGTGGTCGCCCGAGTCGTTCGGACATCAGCTCCGCCAAGGGTGCCCGGACCGGTGAGGACAGAAGCTGCTCGAGCAGTGACTCGACCTCTGCTTCGGGAATTTCACGATGCCATTGGAACTTCCGGGCCAATGCAGTGGGGTACTCGGGGCAATGGACATCGATCCGCTGGGCGAGATGGAACTGTTCGATCCAGCGTTCATACCGCTCATTGCCGACAAGCTCGTCGGCAGCCTGTCCATCGACCGTGTTGGTGTCTGGATCCCAGTCACCTGTCGCGGTGCCTTCCATGACGGCCCTTGGAATGGAACCATCGATATGACGACCCATCACCTTCAGCAACGCTCTTTGACCGGGGAGGCCATCCGGTTCGCCATAGAGTGACTTCAAGGCTTCACGGATGAGCCAGTGTGCGAGAAGCTTGCGGTCCGACTCGAACCACCGCTTTCCATTTGCATCAACCATGCTGCCGACCGGAACGTGGAATTCGGCAACCCACTTGTTGGCGCGGTGCCCGACTTCTCTGGCATCGTCCGCAACTTCCTTTGGAATTCGAGGACCAAAGGCCTTGGCGATCCGAACGGCGGCCCATTCGTCCGCATCCCAGTCATGCCCTTCGCTGAGCATGGTGTCGAGATCCGGACGTTCGAAATTCAACATGGCCATGAAGGCGAGTTTCTGAGCGAAGTACTGTTCCGAGAGATCGGGTGCCGGATCGAATGTCGCCAGCAGATCGTCCGTCCCGGGCATGTCGTCGCCCTTGAGATCCGTCCAGCGTCTCAGATCCCTGCGGATTTCATGCAGATGTCCGGTCGTCGTGGACATCGTGGTCTCGAGTCGATCCAGCAGCCGTCGGCGATCCGACTCATCTGCAATGAAATGCTGCATGCAGAAGGCTGCCATGTCATCCGTGCTGCCATCTTCAGCCGTCCAGTAGCGGGCGACCTGGGCCACGCCGATTTCTGCTCTCTGGCGAATGGCTTCGCCATGGGACTGGACCAGGTCATCAATGACCGTCTGCTGTTCGGATGCGATTGTGGTGTTCATGTCTTGATTCCCATTCATGAGGAGCCGGACATGATACGGCTGGCCAGCGGACCGTTGTCAGGTGGCGGTTTCGTTGCCCTCGATCGGGGGCATCTCGATTCCCAGAAATCTCGCCAGTGCATCGTCCAGCAGTCTGAGGGTGCCATGGACGACGATGCTGAGGGCCAGGGTCAGGAGCCCCAGAAAGACCAGCAGCAGGGCGGCTGGTGGGAAGATGAACATCATGGGGACGGCGATCAGACCCTCGCAGATGAGCAGGGCCATCAGAAGGAATGAGAAGTTCACCCGAAGGGCATGAATGATCCGCCAGATTCTCATGTTCCAAGTGTAGGTTCGAAACAGGGCAGACGTCCCTGATAGCATTCGATTTGGAGGTATCGATGAATAGTTCTGCTTTACATGCCTGTTTCAGACGACTGGGTATCGGCATTCTTCTGGTCGGGATGGCGTGCCTCTCAGGTTGTGCTTCATCCGCTCCCAAGACATCACTGCCGATCATTCTGGTGGATCAGGGCAGCAACGGTGCCGAGGTGAGGCTCGTGCCCGGGCAGGAACTCGAGGTTCAGTTGATCGTCAACATCGAGCAGGACATCCGATGGGTGCTGGTCGGCCAGCTGGATGAGACCATTCTGATGCCGCTGGGCCAACGGCTTTTTCAGGCCAGAGACGCCGACGAGCGGCCCTTGACCCGTCCCATCGAGGAGCTTCGATTCAAGGCTGTCGGGAACGGGGAGCTCATCCTCGATCTCGCCTATGTTCCGGTCGGTGGCACATTGGCTGATTCAATGAACAGATTCTTCCTGAAGATCATCGTGGATGAGTTCAGAGGNTCATCAAGGTTCAATCGATGAGACAGGAGGGACTGGAGGGCTACTCGACGAGTTTCCAGTCCCGTTTCCACGCAAGATCCGACCATCGCCGCATGTCCGCAAGGTCGCTCAGCGTTTCCAGCTTGGTACTTCCGTCGACCGTTGCAGTCACGACTCGTCCGTTGTGACGTGCCGATACGAATCCATGATCGACCGGCTTGTTCGTATGGGTTGCCAGGGTGTTTCCGTCATCACCTGTGACCCAACGTGTTCCGCTGGTGGGGTGGGTCGGGCTTTCAATCCTGTGGAAGCCCTCGACAATTCCCGGAGCGACACCGCCCTGAGCATTGTTGTCTTCACTTCCGAAGCGAGATGAGGCGAACACGGTGATTTTCGATGTGTTTCTGACATCCGAGAGGGTTCGGATCCAGGGACATCGCTTCAGGTTGCCGTATTCGTAGAGGGCATACAGGCCGTTGGAGAGATCCTCGCCCAGGCCACCGACCCATTCCGAGTTCAATCCGAATGCAGGGTGGATCGTGGCTACGTATTGATGATCCGGAACATCGATGAATTCCCGGCGAACCTGCTCCAGAGCCTTGGGGTAGAGGGTCTCTTTGGGGTTCTCAAGGTACGGCGCCAGCCGCCAGAACCATCGTTCCTGCGACGGGCCCGCAGAAATCTGGTTTCCATTGAAGTCGTATAGAGGTTCTTCGCTCGGCTCAGAATCGGGGTAATACCCCTTGAGGAGCTCACCATCACGATCAACCGCATATTCTCGCCAGGCGGCCACCGTGGCCCGGGCTCCCGAGAGCTCCTGGACAGCTCGGCCCTCGGACTCAAGATTGCTCATGATTGGGAGGGCAATCGCCGTCAGGAGCCCCAGAATGATGATCACGATCATCAATTCCAAAAGGCTGAAAGCCCTCTTTATGAGGCCATTAACGGGTTTTTTGGCTGCTGGAGCGAACATGAATTTGGAATCCTACGTCAGATCTAATTGAATCTCAATCGCAATTTCCGCGGTCCTCTATTGGAATGAGGGCTCAACTGGAATACCCTTTTCTACTTCAGGAGTTACGTCAGATGAAATCGAGTTGGTTCAAAGTTCTTGGTGGAATCCTGTGGCTGTCCTTCGTGGGCCAGGCAGGTGCTGAGACCATCTCAAGCTTCTATTCCCAACCGGATTACGACCGGTGGAGCTACATGTACAACGGTACTCCGGGGACCCGGAGCGTTGGTTCCACGTTTTCGGCTTACGGATCTGACTACGACTTCGATGACCGAGATGGCCAAGTCCTGCTGGGCTGGGTGACGGTCGACATTCCCACCGGCCTTCCCGCGTCTGCGTACCGGGTCACGTCCATGTCTGTCGACATTGCCACGGCATCCGACGACATCCATTACGACCCGACCCTTGATGATCCACAGACTCATGAGGTCGATGGCCTTGAGGATGAGGATCCGGGCCGTCCGGTCTGTCTGTCGGGCGTCGGATTCCGAAATGGCTTTGATGCCGAGACCTTCGGTGAAACCGGTGAGCATCCATTTGGAGCTCCAAGAGGGCTTCGAAATACATACGCACTCGGCTACACAGCCGATGGCGATCCGATCGACATCTCCAACAACCTGACTGAGGGGTTTGACCCGACTTACTTCGCAGTCGGTTTCAACAACGAACTGACACCAGGCGACCTGATCCCTGAACTCGGACGACTGACGTTCGAGGTCGATGTCGATGACCCGTACATCGCATGCTATCTGTCCGAATCACTGTCATTCGGAACACTGGATGTCATGGTGAGTTCCCTGCATCCTGCCAGCCAACCCGGTTCAGGTGGTAGTTCCAATTACCCTGACTGGATGCTGAAGGAACATCCGCTTGTTGATATCGGTGTTGTTGATGGCGCAACCTTGATCATTGAAGTCGAAGTGATTGAGCCCTCCGGGGTACCGGGCGATACGAATGGAGATGCTGCGACGAATGTCGACGATCTGCTGAATGTGCTCGGTGATTTCGGCCCATGTCCCTGTTGTCCGACTGATTTCGACGGGGACGGCCTTGTCAATGTAGATGAAGTCCTGTCCGTTATTGGAAGCTGGACTGGTTAGAGAGAGATCATTCCCAAGAGGGAAAAGGAGAAGAGAGAAATGATTCGTTCCGTCATAACGGCAGGTGGCCTGGCCCTCGTCATGAGCTCGCTTGCAAACGCAGATTTCGTAGTGGAGGATGTTCCTGCATGGAGAGGTGATGCCAACACCGCCTACTACTCATGGGAGAGTTTCACCTCCGCCGACGGCATCATGGATGGTCCAAACTTCCCAGGGAATGAAATGTTTCCCTCAGGTAATGCATTGCTCTTCAACTTCGGTTCGGGTGCCACGATCGCCGGATCTGGAAACCTGTACGCGTTTGGCGGACCTTTGAACATCCACACCTATGGATACTCCGACACGGATGTTCAGGATGTCGTGTTCAACTTTGCCACACTGGGTACCGAAATCGATTACATGAGCGCCATGCTTGCCTGGACCGATGGCGAAGAGAATGGTGAATCCGGCGTGATCATGCCAGTGATGGATTACAGCATCAATTTCTACCAGGAAGCGGACTTCGGGCAGGGTATGGGTGCGATCGTGAATGTCAGTTGGAGCTTTGATCTGTCCGGGATCGATGCCGATATCCGAGAGGTCGGACTCATCTGGGATTCCGAGTCATTCAACATCAGCCTCGATTCAGCTTCGATGGACCTGAGATTTGCAGCCGTTCCAGCTCCCGGCGCTCTGGCGCTGTTGGGTCTTGCCGGTCTGGCTGGCCGTCGTCGCCGTCGCGACTGATTCGCCGCGACAACAGCCTTTGAATTTGTCCAAGCAGTCAGCCTCGCGAAGGAGTTCATCCTTCGCGAGGCTGTTCTTTTCAGGCCTGTGTTCGATTCAGAGGAAGGTGATCAGTGTCACGATCGCTGCGATGGCAAGGCCGCAGGCTGTCACGGCGATCACACTGGCTGCGGGATGGGCCTTCGAGAACGCCCTGAGGTCGTCCCAGAGCGTGGGGGCATTGGCTTCATCCGTACCCTGTTCGATTCGGTGCAGATCGTTCAGAAGAGCGTCTGTGGAGGCATAGCGGGCTTCGGGCTCGTGGGCATGGGCCCTGTCGATGATTCTCCGAATCTCAACGGCGTTCTGATGGTCTTCTTCGAGTTCCGCTCGGAAGAGCCATTCCATGATTCCACCCAGCGAAAAGATGTCGGCCCGGACATCCAGCCGCGACCAGGGGGTTTCGACCATTTCGGGGGCTCGACAGGACAGCCCATCGGTTGCCGGTTCAAGTTCGCTTCGAAGCAGGCGAGGGAGGCCAACTGCCCGGATCTGGGGTTTGCCGAGATCGTCGATCAGGATTCTCCCCGGGTGCAGCGCGCCATCCAGAATCCCACGAGCGTGTGCGAAGGCCACTGCTTCTGCGAGCCGTGTGGCGACCTTGATCTTGGAGTGCAGGTTGGGTTTGCGCTGTTCAAGCCATTGCGTGATCGGCTGTTGATCACCGGCCGTGGACACCATGAAGGCTCTTGGGCCGGTTCCAAGGATGGCCGTTCCGACTTCGAGCAGGCCGAGCAAGCCCGGATGTTCCAGTCGTGTGATCATCTCCGAGTCGACTCGAATCCGCCGGACATCGCTGTTGTCAAGTTCGGGGGTGAGCACCTCGAGGAGGACACGTTCCCGTGAGCCTTCGGCTTCAGCGAGGAACCGATCGTGTTCAGCATCCTCGAGCCGTTCAAGCAATCTGAAGTTGCCCAGGAGATCGCCGGCACCGGGTGCGGCAATGGCGCCTTCTTCCGCCTCACCTGCTGACAGCGTGTGGGAGGGGTCTGTTGAAGAGAGTGCCTTTTCCGTAGACCCGTACTGACCGAGCAGAAGGTTNACTTCATCCCGCAGATGGTCGTCTTCACCGCATGATTCGGTCAGGAAGATCTCACGTTGCTCGAGGGGCAGATCAAGCGCTTCGCTGAAGATCCTGTCAGCCTGTTGTTGGGTTTCCTGTGACACCGACGGGATCCAATCCTCTTCCTGGACATCGTGGCCCGTTCCACGTGGATCGGGTCGTTCGATGTCACTAGGGTACCACGACCGCCTCGTGATCCGGGATCATGGGTGCCTTGCCGGGTCGACGATCCCTCTGCAGCAGTCTGCGTGGGGCCTCTTCCGGTCAGGGCACGAGCTGGCCCCGTGCGTGAAGGTCGGGTTCAGTGTGGTGCTATTGCTTCACCATTTCCAGAGACACGATGATCTGGACGGTATCTCCAAGTGATCCTCGCTCAACGCCCCAGTCCATGCCGAATTCACTTCGCTTGATCGTGAACTTGGCTTCAAAGCCACTGCGATGACCTCTGCCGAGATCCGCCTGGCCGACCAGTTCAAGATCGACCTTGACAGGCTTGGTCTTTCCAAGAAGTGTGAGTTCACCGGACATGTCCCAGCGATTCACACCATTGGGTGTGCAGCCGGTACTTTTGAAGACCATGTTCGGATGCTCCGGCTCATTGAAGAAATCCATGCTTCTGAGATGACCATCGAGTTTCTCATTGCCGGAATCAACGCTGCTGATGGGAACACTGATGTCGAACTTGGGGCAGACCTGTCCGGTGTGGTCCCAGCTGATCTCGCCGCTTGGATCGTTGAAGCGTCCCCAGAAGGCGCCTGCCTTCATGTGCTTGACCCGAAAGAGCACCGTGCTGTGAACAGCATCGACGGTCCAGGTGGAGGGCCCATCCGCAGTGGTCGGTGAGGGTGAGTCGTCCTGCCTTGCAAGTCCACCGGCCATCAGGGCCATGGCGAGCATGGCGGTTGTGGAGAGTGCCAGCATGGAGCGTGAAAGGCGTCGGTTTGATCTCATCGGTCTTCCTCGAATGGTGTGGTTTTCATCGTGCGTGGAAAGGCCATCGAGCTCTCCACCATGTGTAAAGGGGTCTGTGATCACCCCTTCTATCACCACAGGGAGGCTTCAATCAAGTAGCGAATCCGTGACCGGTGAGGGAACCCGAAGGAGGCTGCTGCCGTATCCAAGATGGTTGAAACGTTCCGTGCCAGGATCCGCAAGCTGTCCTGATCGCCTGAAAAAGGGATATGAGGAGGCTGAGAGATCGAAAACTCGATTCAATCATCCGTGAAATGTCATTTTCACTTTGTTTTGAACAAGGTCGAACCGAAAGCCTGTTGGCATGGGTATCAGACCAGGAGGATCGTGGCACAAGCGGACGTCGGCCTGTGACGGTCATGCGGGTCAAAGACCCATTTTTGACTGAGTGAGGAGTGAAAAGTGGCAACTTGCCGATCTGACTATCGACCTCTGGAATCAGGCTGTCATAATCCTTGGTCTCCCCAGTATTTCCATTCGCCAACCCCCTGGTTTCAATCAACTTCACCATGAAAATCTCATTGATCATGATGGCCTCGGCGACGCTGTTTCTGTCGTCACTGGCCGGTGCCCGTGAAATCCGGGTTCCGGAGATGGTGGCCTCGATCCAGGCTGCTGTGGATGAGGCGAAGCCGGGNGATGTGGTCTCCGTCAATTCAGGAATCTGGAACGAAGCCGTGGACCTCAAGGGCAAGGCGATCACGCTGCGTGCCCGTGAAGGAGACGGCAAGGTGATCCTCGATGGCACCGAACTGGAAGACAGTGTTCTGAGATGCCTTGATGGCGAAGGGCCCGAGACGATCATCGACGGCTTCATGATCATGAATGGAAGTGGTCACCGGGATCTGTATGGTGACAAGTCCGCGGTTGGTGGCGGTCTTCTCATCCTGGGTGCTTCGCCAGTCATCAGGAACTGCCAGTTCATCAACAATGATGTCAACTACAACGGTGGGGCGATCTACATGGCACGAGGATCCCGCCCGCAGTTTGAAAACTGCATCTTCGATCGAAACGAAGCCGAAAAGGGCGGAGCGATCTACAGCGTTCAAAGTCAGCCGATGATCAACGGCTGCACATTCAGGAACAATGAAGGTCGCTACAGCGGAGGTGCGATCTACAACGCTGACGGGACCGATGCGAAGATCAATGAAAGCCGGTTCGAATCCAATCGTGCCAGCTACTACGGTGGTGCTGTCTACCAGTACGGCAGTCTGGCATCATTGAAGTCGTGCATCTTCGACCGCAATCGAGCCACCTACAAGGGCGGTGCAGTCTGCAATGGCTACAAGGGATTCAGCACCCTCGTGGACTGTGCCCAACTGACGAATCATGATGATGTTTCAGGTGGCAAGGCGCCTCATGTGACAGCCGTGGCTCCCAAAGGGGCCTGTGTGCTTGGTGACGGTTCCTGCCTGATCGTTTCACGGCAGTCCTGTGAGGACGCCGCGGGCAGCTATCGTTCAGATGGTTCGGATTGTCACGGTGACGGCGGTACCAAGATGGCCCATGGGAACGATCTCAACAGAGATGGCCGCATCGATGATCGTGATGCGCTGATGCTTCTGCTTCTCTGGCGATAGTCAAGCTCACCGATCCAGTTCAAGAAGGCTTTCCAGAACGATGTCATGTACAGCCGTACACGGCATGCTGTCAGGCAGGTCGCGTTCGCCCTCGATCATGATGACCCCATGACTGGCATCGTCGACCAGACCATGAGCGCCACCGACGCATCGCGTATCCAGTGAGATCGCATCCATGAGCGTGCGTTGTCCCAGTTTCTTGGCGATGAGTTTCATCATCAGTCGTGGCTTGCTTCCCGACCAGCCGGGCGCGAAAAAGAGCTCTCTGGGGTCGTAGCCGGGCTTTCGATGGATATCGACTGTCCGGGCAAAATCAGGCGCTCGCTGATCGTCGAGCCAGTAGTCCCACGTGAACCATCGATCCTGCTCCGAGAGCAGCACGAGATCACCTGCTCTCGGGTGGTCAAGTCCCGCATGCTTCCTGGCGTCATCCTGAAGGACCGACTGGACGCCATCCAGTGAATCAAGCAGATCGGCAACCTTGTCTCGATCACGCTTGTTCCGGACATAGACATGAGCGATCTGGTGGTCGGCGACTGCAAAGGCATCCGAGCTTCCAGGATCGAGCAGTTCACGTCCAAGTTCTTCACGGACATGCAGCAGGCCTGCTTCGCGAAGGCATTTGTTGGGAAAGACCGCGTCGGTCACTCCACGGATGCCGTACTCGCTGACGATGATCACCCGTCTCCCATCGGCCTGCAGTCTGTTGATGAGATCGCCCGCAACGTCATCAATGTCGGTCATGGCCTGATCACATCGAGGATCATCCGGTCCGAATCGCTGCAGGTCATAGTCAAGATGAGGAAGATAGACCATGAGCAGATCCGGATGATGTTCCTCGTGAACGATTTCAGCTGCCCGGGCAATCCAGCGACTGGACGTGATGTCGGCTGTGGGACCCCAGAAATTGAACAACGGAAATCGACCGAGCGTTGACTGCAGTTGTTCGCGAAGTTCTGGTGGTGTCGTGTAGATGTCCGGGATCTTGCGGCCATCGGCCGGGTACATCGGTCTTGGGGTGATCGTGATATCCGTGCTTGCATGCATGGCATACCACCAGAAACAGTTGGCGACCGTCAGTCCCGGTGATTGTCGACGGGCTGTTTCCCAGACCTTCTCCGTCTGGACCAGATGGTTGGATTGCTTCCAGAATCGAATTTCCGCGTGCTCGCGGTCGTACCAGCCGTTTCCGACGATGCCATGTTCTTCCGGGAGGCAGCCGGTGAGCATGCTTGACTGAACGCTGCAGGTCACAGCCGGCAGGACGGGGACCAGTGGACGAACGGAGCAGCCTGCGGCGAATGACTGCAGTTTCGGCATGCGATCATCGATCATGTCGGCGGTCAGGCCGACGATGTTGATGAGCGCGACGGAATGAGGGCGATCTTTCACATCAGGTTCCGGGCAATGGTCGGTGAACGATGGTCACCAGCAGGAAACAGCACACGGCGATCAATGTCAATGTCGGTGAACCCATCATTCCAAGGATGAAGGCATCCAGCAAAGAGATTCCCGCAATGGACGCCAGTACGGCCGGCATGACTCCAGCGGGTTGAAGGAGTTTCGCGAGGATCCAGAGCAGCTGAAGTGCCAGCAAGCAGCCTGTCAGAACGACCAGCGGCACGTTCTGGATCTGGAAGGAAAGCAGAATGATGACGGGTGCCAGCACCATCATGAGCGTGGGCCATCGGAGTGGGAGACCTCCCGATTCCCGACGCGCCACCAGGGTCAGTCCTGCAGTCCACAATCCGAGCGCCAGCATCGACGCGAAGAGTGGGATCGACGGGGGGGCCTCTGTGGCAACGACGGCAACGACAAGATAGACGAGGGCTCTGCAAAGCGCCATGCCGAGGATCGCTACCGGCCAGGAACGATGGGCGACATCGTAGAAGACGACCATCACTGCAAGAAATGCTGTTGCGGTGAGGGCCGCTGGCCCAAGGAGTGCTGTGGAGCCGGTCGCTGCGATCAAGGCCAGCGTACCGATCACGCCAGCGGTTCCCCGCCGAATCAGCTTCCGTGGAATGGGCCGCTCCGGACGGTGTCTGCGATCCCACGGTGCATCGGCCACATCATTCAGAATCATGCCGGCCAGGTAGATCACGCAGATCACGCCTCCGATGAAGACCAGGTCTTCGGTTCGATCCGGCGCACCGCCGATGGCCCAGCCAACAAGGACATTCGAAATGCATGTCGGCAGGTTGGAGATCCGAAGGAGATCCAGCCACCCACGGATGAATGCGATCATGAGGCGGCTCCAAGGGATTGATGTGTCCAGAGGAGTTCCCGGGCGATGCTCTGTGCTAGGGATTCCTGTTCATCGCCTGGCATGGCGCTCCANGCATAGGTTTCCACTTCCCAGGATCGGATGTCCGATCGGTTGCCCAGAAGTCGGATCGCATCGAGCAGTTCATTCTGAGTGGTCCCGAGTGTTCCCATCCGGGATCGATGAACCGGAACATGGAAATGGATCCGCCAGCAGCCCCGATCGCCGGATGAATGCTGCTTCAGGGCTTCTGGAAGATCGTCGAAGAACTCGAGGTGATCGTCGCTCCGGATACAGGTCTGGTGCATCCATCGGGGTTCGGCGTATGCAGCAAGTTGCGTCATCTGATCAGTGTCGCCGCCTTCGGCCTGCAAGGCCGAAGAGACCTGTACCTTGCCGATGGAGATCCCGGCCTTGTCATAGCGATTGATGACATCGGACTGCGATTCGAACATCACGGCTGCATGGCAGACGTCATGACAGATCCGAAGATGTCTTCGGATGATGTTCTCGTCGACATCTCGCAGGAGGTGGTTCTCGTAAAAGCTCACGACATCTTCCGATCTCTGAAGCAAGCAGCCCGGTTCGGGTTCCAGGTCGATGTGAAGACAGGTCCCTGTTCTCGCTTCGAGTTCTGCCAGGGAGGCGGCCGCCGCCTTCAGATGTCCAGTTGCGGAGTCGATGTCCTCGGGGCGCATGTCGGACCATCCGATCGGAACGGTAGAGATGCCTGCTTCGGAATCGGCGGGCAACAGCCCTTCGAGAATTCTCGCCAGTTGCAAGGTATAGACGAGTCGGCTGGCGTTGCTCCAGTCGGGTTCGTAGACACGCTTCTTCACGATCGGATCATGAAAGTTGCCGAACGGGAAACCATTGATGGTGAAGACNTCGACCTCAAGACTGTCGAGTCTGTTCTTCAGTGGTTCAATGCCCAGGCCGATCAGTTCATCGAGACAGTCTCGTGAGATCCAGATTCCGATCGGAAGCCGGTCGTCATTGCCGAGATGAGATCGGATGTCAGGAACATGGGATTCAAGATTGACGAGCAGTTCTTCCAGCGTGCTTCCAGCGTGCACATTGGTGCAATAGCCGACGGTAGGTGGTGCCGCGAACTCAGGCATCTTCCACGTTGAACCGCTGGGATCGCGACAGGAACGTCTTGGGGTTCTCCCAGGTCACACGATGAATCATCTGATCGGTATGGCCTCTTCGACGCATCTCGACCTGGGCCTTCGGAACGGCCAGTGGATCACTGGGGCCCCAGTCGCCAGCGGAGTTCATCCAGATGCGTTCCGTGCCGTACCGTTCGAGAATATCCACGGCGCGCTGGGGTGTGCACTTGGTCTCAGGGTACAGCGTCATGCCGGCCCAGAAGCCTCGATCGAGTACCTCCGAAACGGTGTGTTCCTCGACATGATCAATCAGAACTCGATCCGGGTCGAGACCGGCATTGGCGATCGCATCCATGATCAGCCGTGTGCCTTTGAGCTTGTCCTCGAGATGCGGCGTATGAACAAGGACCAGCTGATTCATGTTCTTGGCAAGTGCGAGATGTTCTTCGAGGATGACCAGTTCGTTGCGACTGTTCTTGTTGAGTCCGATTTCACCGATGCCCAGGACATTCGGTCGATCCATGAAGTCGGGAATGATCGACATGACTTCCCGAGCGAATCCGATGTCTTCCGCTTCCTTCGGGTTGACGCAGAGCCAACAGTGATGATGGATGCCGTACTGCGCTGCTCTGGCGGGCTCGGTTTCCGTCAGTTGTCTGTAGTAGTCCTCGAAGCCACGTGGCGAACTCCGGTCGAAACCTGCCCAGAATGCGGGCTCCGTGATGGCGACACATCCGGCAAGTGCCATCCTGCTGTAGTCGTCGGTCGTCCGCGAAACCATGTGGATGTGTGGATCGATGTACTTCATGCTGGCGGGGGTGCTCCGATCGCGCCTTTCATCGGAGCGGCATCGATGGGTTCGGAAGACTGATCGCTGAGCTCATTGAGGATCCGCATGGCACGATCAGCCTGGCCATCGATCAGCAGGGTGATGCAGCTGCGGAAGGCCGTGATCCGGTAATCCTCCTCTGCGTCGTCCGAGTGGGCTCGGTCAAGGCGGTCAAGGAACGCGGCGATATCAAGCAGCTTGGCCCGATGCTCCAGGAAGTAGGCATCCGCAACCTGTTCGCGNGTCATCGGGCATGGAATGGGATCTGGCATGGTCTGTTGATTCTAATCGGCTCGAAAGCGTGGCGGGCATTTCGAATTCGGATGAAGACCACGACACCTGATCATCCAGGCGTTCCCCGCGTCCCATGGATCGGATTCAAGGCGTCCGTCTCAGGAGATCGTTTCACGCAGATCCCGGATCGAGTCCCGCATGGCTGACATGTTGATTTCATCGACCTCGGTCGCCACACCGATGTCGGACACCAACGGGACGGCGAGCTGTCCGCCAAGGTGCTCGCGGAATTCCTCGAGGCCCTGGAGCAGGGTGTCCGGATCATCAAGAGTCGGCGTCGATTCGAGGAAGCCCAGGGCTCGAAGGCACTCGATGACTCGTTGGGCCTTGGCTTCCGGAAGCATTCCGATCTTCGTCGCGTAGGTGATGTCCAGTGCAAGTCCGATCGCAACGGCATCTCCATGGGACAGTTGCCACTCGGAGATCGCCTCCATCCGATGAGCGGACCAGTGGCCCAGATCGAGCGGTCTTGCTTCCTCGTTCTCGAATGGATCGCCACCATTGACAATGTGATCCAGATGCAGCCTGGCGGATTCGATGAGCACATCTTCCATCGTCTGAAGATCTCGATTCAACAGCGGCTGCGTGTTCTGTTCGATCAATTGAAGGAGATCGGGATCCTTCAGCAGAGAGACCTTGACGGCTTCGCTCAATCCACCTCGCCAGTGACGGTCATCCAGACTGGCCAGAAGACTGGTGTCGTTGACGACGGCATGGGGGGGTGCAAACGTTCCGAGGAAGTTCTTGGTTCCGAAGGCGTTGATCGCATTCTTCACGCCGACGCCGGAATCTCCCTGGGCGAGCGTGGTGGAGGGCAGTCGAATGACCTTGACGCCTCGATGGGATGTTGCTGCCGCGAAACCGGCAGCATCCAGTACGGCCCCGCCTCCGAAGATCAGGACGAGCGACTGGCGGCAGACATGCCCCTTGGCAATGGCTTGGGCTGTTTGCTCGAAGGCGTCCCAGCCTGTCTTGGCCTGCTCACCGCCGGGAAGAATCAGAGGAGGTCCAGCGGGGACGAGTTGTTCTGCCCGGGGTGTCAGCCAGCGATCCAGCTGATTCACGAGGGTCGGCTGGGCCTCCACGAGCCCGCTGTCAAGGATCGAAAGCACCCGGATCGGCCTGGGTTGAGCTGGAATCAACGAGTCGATCAGCGAATTGTCCGGATCCAGGACATTCCGTGTGAACCTCAGGCGGTGGGTCCACGTGACCGAGAACGTGCCGTCCACATCCAGTCGGCTCACGTCCTTATCGAGGACTCCGCGAGGTGAGGGTGTTGATTCCATCCTCTGACTATACGGTCAGGACCGCCCCTCGGCCCCATTGGAATTGTCAGAAGCGGGCAGAGAAGTGCCGTTGCCATGTCTGAAGAGATCCATGACGGTGACATCATCGAACAGATGGCTTTCCTGGACATCGACCGCAAGCTGGATGAGATGTTCACAGACATCCTGAGCGGTCCGACAGGTCTGCTTGGCAAGGTGNTGCTCGACACCCTCGACTTCGAGCATCGTGTCGTTGTCGGTGTCGGTGTGAGCCTCCGTCAGGCCATCGGTATAGAGGATGAGATGATCTCCGGCATCAAGCTGGATGGTGTCCATCGTCCAGGTGGCGTCCGGCAATGTTCCGAGAATGGTTCCCGTGGCCTCGCAGGCGATGCGAATGCTGCCCGATTCCGGTTTGATCAACGCGGGATGATGTCCGGCATTGGCATACTGGAGATGTCCTGTCTTGATATTGCAGACACCCAGGAAGAGTGTGACGAACATCCCCTGATTGTTGTCCTTCAGAAGTGATTCATTGGTGTAGGCGAGAATCTTTGCGGGATTCCTTTCACGTCCGGCGACCATACGGATCGTGGTCCGTGTGACCGCCATGAACAGGGAAGCGGGGATCCCCTTGCCCGAGACATCGCCGATCATGAATGCCAGGTGATCGTCATCCATGATCCAGTAGTCGTAGAAGTCGCCACCGACATGGCGTGCGGCGATATTGACCGCTGCGATCTCGATGTCCGCATCCTTCTGGAAAGTCGGCGGCAACTGCGGTTGAAGCGATTCCTGGATGTTCCTGGCGATGTCGAGTTCTCGATCCACCGCCATCCGTTCGGCCTCGACGGCTGCCAGCGCATTGCGGTTCCTCGTGAAGGCTTCCAGCATGTTGTTGAAACCCACGCCCAGCCGAGTGAGTTCATCTCGACCACGACCGGGAGTGACTCGTACGGAAAAGTCACCGCCCTGGGCGATCTCCATGGCCGAATGCAGTCTCCTCAATCGGCGGGTCAGGAGCAGGCTGCTGATGATGACGGCCAGGATGATCACNGCGATTCCGATCAGGCGGATCATCGTGTCGCGTTGAATGAGTGAATACACGGGTTCCAGCATCACCGCCTGTGGAACCGCATCGACCAGAATCCAATCGGGTTCATCCATCATCGACCAGGCAATCCAGTACTGGTTNCCGTCGTATTCCATGGGAACTGCCGTCGAATTGGATCGTTGCCCAGCTCGACGCTCGGTCGTGATCTTGGTCAGGAAGGACTCCAGATTCTCCCGATCGGGACCCTTGATCATGTCCATGACGGGTTTTCCGATGTCCTCCGGTTTGGTGCTGGACATCACGATCCAGCGATCGTTGATGATCACGAAACGAGATGCGACCGGTAGTGCCTTGGCGGCTTCGTCATGAAGATCCTCAAGATTGATCACGACCGTCAGAAGCCCGATGATCTTGTCGTCCTGCATGATCGGATGGAGATACTCGCAACGGTGTGCGAGGTCCTCCGTCGGGGGNAGTGGTCCGATCCATCCACCTCCGGGTTTCGTGCATCGGTCATAGTCCTCCATCAGATGAGTGAAGTCCTGGGTGTTGAGGTCGGTGGTCTTCACCTGATTCTGAAGCCGATACGCACGTTGCCCGCTCTTGAATGAAACGGTCGGATCACCCCATGCAATCGAAGTGGAATCGATCAAGGATTCGGTTTCAAGAAGCTTGATCAGCAGCGGGGGCGCTTTGCTGCGAGCGGCAGTGGGATCGAGCTCTGCGAAATCGACCATGACTCGAGCCGCGGTTCCGATGGTGATGAGTCTGCCATCCAGATAGTTGGCGACCAGCTCGGCGGACACGTTGGAACGCAAGGCGCCTTCTCGCTGGACCAGATCCGAGAGAGATCGGAAATTCGCGAAACTCAGGAGCACATAGATCACCACCATGGGCACGCCCACGGAGATGATGAACTTCATGACGATGTTGAGTTTCACCGGTTGGAGTTCGCCTCGGGTGTGACACGGAAGATTCGATGTCCGTGATCGACGTTTCCGAACATGTCGGTCGACTCCACCTCGACGATGTGACCTCCCGGTGGAAGATCATCAGGCAAGGTCGCGACCCAGATGTGGGAGGACTGGCTGGGGTCCGGCATGGGCCTGCCACGGGTCTGACCATTGATTGATTCGGACAGCTTGGCCATTTCGAAATAGGGGTCCGGTCTGGCGTCACGTCGCATCGTCATCCAGGGTCCTTCATCGACCCGCATTCGAACGTTCGATCTCGAAGAGCCGAACCAGATGTTCGCGACCACCTCGGTCTGTGCGACCTTGGATTGCGGGATCGAGCCGGGCAGGAAGACATGCATCTGCTGATCGTCATCGAATCCGGCTGGAACAAACCGAAGTTCATAGTCGAAGTCACGGATCCCGAGCATCGTGTGACCGTTGGGTGCACCGCATCTCATCATGGTGTGTGGAATGCCATACTCATCCGGTGCGCCCTTCCACCAGCTGCCTGAAGCCGTGCTGTTGATCAGATGGTGATGTGGTTCAGNCCGATTCGTGTCGGAAGGGAAGTCGATGAACTGATGCTTCTGAAAGTGGTAGTGGGCGGCGAAGGAGACCGTGTTGGGACGATCGGCGATGAGTCTCAGGAGTTCATCCGCATTGCGCACACCGCTTAATGGGATATGCATCAGCAGGACCACGAGGGTTTGCTTGCCGATGTGTTCCAGATCCGATTCGACGAATTCCAGAACGTCTTCAGTGAATTCACCACGATACTTGCCGTTGCCCTCGTAATACACATTGTCCAGGACGATGAAGTGAGCCGTCGCCCAGTCAAAGGAATACGTGGCGGGACCATAGATTCGTTGCCATGTCTCGTCTGCGAGCGCATCCTCGGCCACGTCAAAATTCATGTCATGATTACCGTAGACATTGAACCAGGGAATGCCTGTTCTGCCCATGACGGTGTTGTGTGCAGGAAGAATGTCGAGGTCATCGAACACGAGATCACCGAGCCCGACACCGAAGGAGGCTTCGGTTCCCACGAGTGGCTCTGCAATGTCTCGAGCCAGGTAGTCGACTTCGGTCAGATCGCGTGATTGGGGATCGCCCATCAGAACAACCTTGAAGTCGCCCTCTTCCTCGATCGGATTTCTGTAGAGAGGGAAGTAGATGACACCCGGATCTTCCGGTGTCGGTGCGACCCCTTCGTAATCGAGATCAGCAGGGGATCCCTTCGGGTTGTGCACGTAGGAGAACTGCGGCAGACCGTCCTGGTCGAGTGGTGGAATCCAGTGTCGTGGCTTGATGACGAAGATGGTGTCATCCGGTCTGGCATCGAGAAACCAGCGTCCTCGCACATCCGTGAGGACGACATCCCGGCCATTGGAGACGCGGACTCTGGCCAGCCCCTTTTCACGTTCGTCCCGGACTCCATTTCGATTCTCGTCCTCGTAGACGACCCCCTGAAGGCGGGTGAGTTCAGGATCCGAAGCGGTCTGCGCTTCACCTCTGGTGCAGCCCAGCAGCAGACTCATGAATACGGCGGCGGAGGTCAGATGACGGAGTGATTGCTGGATGTCTGGCTTCTTTCGGATGTCCATGTCGTGAGGGTAGCCGCAGAAAGCGGTTCCCGCGATGATTCCGGTTGTCGAGTCGTTGATTCCACACCAGTGCCCTCGCAAGTCACCTTTTCAGGATCAGGAGATCATCATGGACCATGTCGAAGAGCGGTTGAGAAGGCTTGAACGGACCCGAGGAATCAGGATGGCCTGGATGCCGATCCTATGCAGTCTGCCGTTCATCCTGCTTCTGGCGGGCGCCTCGCTTGATCGGGCGTCGATCGTTCGAGATGGCGGAAATCAAATCACCGAAAGACTGGTGGCTCGTTCCCTGGTTCTGGTTGATGAACGGAACCGACCCAGGATCAATCTGGGGATTGATCCAAGTGTCGGCGCGCACATGTTTCTTCGCGATGAAGAGGGCGTTCCCATGGTGACCCTGAGGGCCGGAAACGAATCGGGTTCTCTGGCCATTCTCGATGCCGACGGAGATGCCATCGCGTTCATGACGGTCAGCAGCGAAGGACACGGCTTGCTCAAACTCGCCGATTCCAGTGGACGCACAATCGCACGCATCGGTCACTGGGCCGGCCGTCAGCATCCGGGTGCCGAGTTCACTGTGCAGCCTGATTCGGATCCGTCCACCGAACGCAGTTCCGAATGATCAACCGGGTTTGTAGGCCTTCAGGCCTTCTTCCAGAATGTTGATGCATCTCTTGAGGATTGGCTGTTCGAGAACGTACGCCATGCGGACTTCATTCTTGCCGAGACCATCGGTGCTGTAGAAACCACCAAGCGGCGCTACGCACAGAGTCTCACCATCCAGATCGAATTCACTCACCAGCCAGTGTGCGAAGTGATCGGAGTCATCGACTGGAAGGGGGACGGCGAGATAGAACGCCCCCTGTGGAGGATTCACATCGATGCCGATGCCCTTGAGGCCTGAAACCAACGTGTCGCGTCTTCCCTTGTATTCGGTCACGACGTCGTTGAAATACGTCTGCGGAGTCTGAAGCGCCGCCATGGCGGCATGCTGATCAACCGTTGCCGGCGACAGTCGGGCCTGGCCGAAATGCAGTGCGGCCTTGCGAACTTCCCGGTTGCGGGTGACGAGACATCCGACTCTCGCTCCACACGCGCTGTAACGTTTGGAGACGGAATCGATGATGATGGCCTGGTCGTGGGCACCCGGGACCGCGAGGAGAGACGGGGCCAGGGTTCCCAGTGGGGCGTCATAGATGAACTCCCGATAGACCTCATCACAGATGAAGAAGAGGCCATGGCGATCACAGATCGCGGCGATGTCGCAGAGTTCCTCGTGTGAGAGGACGAGTCCGGTCGGGTTCCCGGGGGTCGGCAGGACCAGTCCCCGTGTCTTGCCGGTGATCGCCGCTTCGATCTTGGCAGGATCAATCCGGTAATCGTCCTTGGCATGTGTCGTGACCGGTGAGGTCTCCACGCCAAGCAGATGCGCGTAGCCGTGATAGTTGGTGTAGTAGGGCTCGCAGACCAGCAGTTCATCGCCCGGATCGGTAATGGACGCCATGGCGAAGAGCAGTGCTTCGGAACCGCCGACCGTGACGACGATGTCATCCGCTGTGATCGGTGGCTGATCTCCGATCACCCGGTTGTAGTAGGTGGAGGCCAACGCTTCGCGGTAATCCTGGAAGCCATCGCTCGGGGCATACGCAAGAACCTTCTCGTCGTAGTTCCTGTATGCCTCGATCATGCCTCGAGGCGTCGCGATATCCGGTTGACCGATGTTCATGTAATGAACGTTTCTCCCGGCTTCCTGAGCTTTTCGAGCGGCGGCAGCCAGGGCCCGGATGGGAGAGGAGGGTGCATCAACCCCTCGTCGTGACAGCGTTGTGGTGGTCATGGGATTCCTCGTCTGTAAGCTCAGGGGTCCCCCCTGACGCTTCGTTGGGGGGTCCCCCCTGACGCTTCGTTGGGGGGGAAACACTAGCCTACCATCAAGGGTGCGAAATCGCCGTTCAGGCCTTGCTGAGGTGGGATCGCTATACTCTCACGCTTGGGCCATGGCACTTGTGGGAACGCCCCGAGGACATGGTCAGAGTCGTCTTTCATTCCCTTCAAGTCAGTCAAATGAGGTCTGGATCATGATCCGCAAATCCACACTCCTGTGTAGCACAATCACTCTTCTGAGCCTGGGTCTCAGTGCCCACGGTCAGCCGACCGGCGATTCCGCCGCCGAGATGCCCAGTGCAGCACAGCAAGAAATGAATGCCTTGCAGGACATGAACGATGCAACGGCCGATTCCATGAGGAAGACCAATGCCCGCATCGAAATGATGCAGAAGTACCTCAAGGACCAAGGCATGATGGATGACTACGAGTCTGGAGTCCATGGGGACACCAACCAGGATGGAAGCGTTGATTCCAGTGACCTGCCCTTCAAGCTCTCCTTCGACAAGGCACTTGATGTCGCTGAACAGCATGAAGTCAACATGGCTCGTGAGGCCGATGACGAATCACCTGACCAGAGAAGAGCCGACGCCTACAAGGACGTCGTGAAGTCCTCCTGGGACCATCTCCATGAGAAGATGGCGGAAGTCAATTCCATGTCCGATTACCTGGTGAAGAAGGGCAAGTTCGACGACTTCAAGGAGTGGGCGACCGATCAGAATGCTGCTGCAGCAGCAGCCTTCGACAAAGAGCGAGCCGAGAAATCCAAGGCTGCTGTCGATGAACAGAATGCCGAGACCGACAAAGCCAAGAAAGAGCTTCAAGCCCGCAAGGCACAGTTGAAGGCCGAACACCAGAAGTTCCTCCAGACCGCATGGGATCACTACAAGTTCAACATGGAGGAGTACACCAAGCGTTTCAAGTACGCGAACAAGTACAGGAACGGCAACTGGAATGGCTATGGTGGCGGCTGGGGCTACGGTTACGGCGGTTGGTAGTGTTCACCGCAGGCTGCTTCGAGTTCAACTCACTCATCCGTACCTGAAGGTACGTACATCCGGAACGAACGAGTCAGAATCATGAAATTTTCATTTCTCGCAACAAGCATCGTGATGATCGGCATGGCGAACGCCTCTCTTGCCCAGGAGAAGGGTGCCATGGATCCAGACTGGCAGAAGAACATGCAGGAGCAGGCCCAGGCCGCTCGTGCCAAATACGAGGCGCTGCCGACGCTTGAGATGAAGATGGATGCGCTGCGAGACATGAACAGTGCGATTGGTAGTCATCAGCAGAAGGTCAACAAGGTCACGGACTACATGGAGACCTATCTGAAGGATCAGGATCTCTGGTCCGAATACAACGTTCCCGACATCAAGAAGCGTCTCGGCGATCGGAACAAGGATGGTGTCATCGACATGATGGATCTCCAGTTCAAGATCGACTTCGACGAGGCCCTGGACATCGCTGTCCAGCACCAAGGCGAGATCGAGCCGCATGGTCTTCCGGAATCACCAGATCAGAGACGTGTCACGGCCTATGAGGATGTCGTTCGGAAGAGCTGGGTCAATCTGAACAACAGCATGGCCAAGGTTCAGGACATGTCCGAGTTTCTCGTGTCCAAGGGTGATTTTCAGGATTTCGTCGACTGGGCCTGGGAGCGTTACAACCGACTCCAGGATGAGCGTCAGGCCAAGTTTGATGAGAAGTCGAGGCAGGCTGTTGACGATGAGGCCAACCGAGTCGCCAACTCCAAGCAGATGATGGCTGACCGCAGACAGCAGATGGCTGAAGAACGCGACGAGCGGATCAAGTTCGCGTGGGAGCAGCACAAGTTCAACACCGAACAGGAAACCGAACGTTACAAGTACGCCATGAAGTACAAGAACGGCGGCTGGAACGGTTACAGCGGCTGGGGTTGGGGCGGCGGCTGGCGCTGGTAGCCCCAGTGGCCTGTCCACCGACATCAGGTTCCTGATCGATGTTTCGATACACGGTTTCTGCTGAATTCGCGACGGATGCCATGGCTGCCGAATGGCTGCACTGGCTGAAGGACGGTCACATCGATGATGTGCTTGCAGCAGGTGCGACCTCTGCGGAGATCGTGCGATTGGATGATGCCGTCACGGCCTTTGAGGTTCGGTATGTCTTTCCTGATCGGGCGACCTACCGACATTACGAGGCGAATCACGCACCACAGCTTCAGGCCGAGGGTCTCGAGCGTTTTCCGGAATCCAGCGGTGTGCAGTATGACCGCTCGACCGGAGAGATCGAGGCGACCTTTCCATCATCCTGACGATCGACTCAGCGCTTGTCGCGGGTGATTTCCGCGTAGGCGTTGTGGTTGTGGATCGACTCGAAGTTCTCGCTGCGAATGTGATACCAGGTGATTCTGGGTTCATCATCGAGGACAATGGCGAGATCCCGGACGATGTCCTCGACGAATTTCGGGTTCTCGAAGGCCTGCTCGGTCACCAGCTTCTCATCGGGTCGCTTGAGTACGGCATAGACTGGACAGCTTGCAGCTGACTCGATGTACTTGATGAGTTCCTCGATCCAGAGCATGCCTTCGCATCGGACTTCGGCAGTAATCAGGCATCGCTGGTTGTGCGCACCGTACTTGGAGATTTCCTTGGAGCAGGGGCACAGGCTTGTGGCAGCGGCGGAGACGCTCATGATGAAGTCTTCTCGCTGTGCCGAGACGTCGCACAGGAACCGGCAGGGATAGTCCATCAGGCCGGGCAGCCCGGTGACCGGTGCCGGCTTGGTCACGAAGTAGGGGAAGGAGAGCTCGACATGGGCGTCTTCCGCATCGAGGTCTTCTCTGAGGCGATGGCAGAAGTCGATGATGCGATCAGGACTCAGCCCGGTTCTGTACTCGTTCAACGCCTCGAGGAAACGGCTCATGTGCGTTCCCTTCCGTTCTGCTGGAAGAGACACGAACATGTTGATGCCCGCCACGGTTTCCTGGTGATCCCCATCCGGAGTCGCCAGGGTCACGGGATGCTGAATTTCCTTGACGCCAACCTTGTCGATGGCCACACGACGGCGATCCGTCTCGCTCTGGATATCGGGCATTTCAGTCGTTGTTGAGGTGCCGGAACCTGACGTTGTCACGTCTGAATCTCCTGATCAGCATGAATTGACAGTGTGCCGACAGTCGCCAGGGGCCCTTTGTCGGCAGCTCCACATGGTATCGCGCACCGCACGAAAGGTCCTCCGACATCGAAAGATAATTCCCTCTCAGCGTGCAGAAAGGGCCTTTTCGACATCCTTGGCAGCGGGGCAGATGGTGAAGACGTTGTCCAGCTTCAGGAATGCCAATGCCTCGGCCAGCATGCCCGACAGATTGAAGAGGACCAGTGTCCGGTTCGATCCGTTGAGCCGCTTGTGAATCACGATCAGGGCGCCGATGGCGGGGCTGGTGATGAGCTCGACCTTCGAGAGATCAAGGGCGACGCCCGTGAGGCTCGAATCGTCATCGAGGCGGCTTCTCAGGTACTCGGTCAGGGATCGGCCTTCGGCTTCATTGAGCGTCTTTGCCGTGGGCTGAACATAGAGATGAGTCCCCTTCACCTCTTCGGTCAGCCAGTCTGGTTGGGAGGTTGGGTTGCTCGTCATGATTCAATCAGCATACCACTTCCGGATTTGGATCGAACCGGACGGCCTGTCCTGGAGACCGGATCATTTGGGTGGTTTTCGCATCGGGAAGGCATCATCGGTCTCGATTGGAGGCCGGTAGTCCATCACCGTACCCGCCTGGTCGAACACGATCACCCACACACTGTCGGGTGCGATATCCGGACCGATCGCGGTGGATGCAGTCGAACTGAGCGTGTCGCCGTATTGCCATCGGGCAGACCAGTCGGGTGCCGGTTCACCGTTCAAGGGCGGTCGTGGCTCCCACCGTGAGGAGGGTTCACCCAGCAACTTGATGACCTGGGATTGGCTCATCCCATGATGGACTTGGGCGAAGGAGCTGGGGTCCGGTCCCTGACAGGCGGTCATGAGCCATGCGGTGGCCACGCAGAGGGTTCCGATTATGCCGGTCGTCATCTTCATGCAGTCAGTACTCCCATGTGAAGGTTGAGCATATCGCGATGCGCATGCTGCGGTGATCGATCCGGGTCGATGTGCTCGTGGCCGCAGGTCCTGAGGGCCTGTGCCCTTTTGGGAGGAGTCGAGCATGAACTCGATCCACAAGTTGGTTCTTCTGACGTGTGCCATCATGTCATGGTGGCTGCTGCAATCGGTTGGGCATCAACTGTCGCCTCGAACTGTCGGAGCGGCTTCACCGGTCGCGATGGACTTTGCTCGAGTCCTGGATCCGCCTACTCCGAGATGTCGCCGGATCCAGAAGGACGCGGATGGTCAGGACTGGCTTGTCATCGAGCTCGATTGGCCATCCCGATGGCGGGGCGGCGAGGTGGATCTTCGAGGGACGTTGTTCATCGGTCATCAGCACCTTCCCGGCGGAAGGGTTCTGGCCTGTCGGCCTGGACCCCATCGACTTGCCGGGAATCCCGTATTCACGGCCCGTATTCCGATGCGGTCTGGAGATGGTTCGTCACATCTTCTGAGGACGTGCGAGCTCGATGAGCTGGTCGTTCATTTCGCCTCAAGGCCATGAGTCTGCCGGGCTCAGGCGGTCGCGGAGATCTCATCGGATGGTGGCATCTCGGAGGTCTCTTCATCGTCACGACCGTAGTGCCGCAGGAAGACACCGGCATCTTCCTTCCCGAAGTACCAGTTCAGGATCCGACGGTCGACATCGAGGAAATCCACGAGCATGAGTCCATCGATCACATCTGAAAACTCCTTGTCGACATTGAACATCGACATGAGCTTCGCATTCAGCTTGAGATACTGCTTCATCAGGATCGGCACACCCTGTTTGCCATTCTCGATGTCCCGGACCAGTTCCTCCACGTCCTGAAGCTCGCTGCAGGCATGCCGCACGCTCTCGAGATCCCAGTGTTGTGGCTGCTTCGGCTGATGGGGGTTGCGAGGACGGATCAGATTCTCGTAGTCATTCACCATGCACGTTGATGAGACGAAGTCGGTCATCAACCGTTTCGAGGCAGCTGAATACTCGTTGCTGATGCTGACCACACCGAAGAAGTAGCGGTACTTCGGCTTGAGTGTGATGAAGCGGGCAATGCCTCTCCAGAGGAGCATCAGGGGTTTGAAGCTCCTCTGATACTCCGGCCGTATGAATGATCTTCCCAGTTCGACGGCTGGACCAAGCGTCTCGAGAAGTCGCTTGTCGAAATCGAACAGCGTCCAGGTGTAGAGTCCCTTGACGCCTCGCATTCTCATGATTTCATCGCTCAGCCCAAGGCGATAGGCACCGACGATCTCCTGTTCATCGTGGTTCCAGACGAAGAGATGGCGATAGGCTCGATCGAACTGATCGAGATCCACGTCATTCCCAGTGCCCTCACCGACGCACCTGAAGGTCATCTCGCGAAGTCGACCGATCTCATGAAGAATGTTGGGGATCTGACGGCTCTTTGCGAGGTAGACGGAAAGATTGCCGCTGTCGACCAGGCGTTGACGTTCGGACAACGCCATGACTTCATCCGCACAACGATCGGCCACGGTGATTTCCGGCAGGAGTGGATTCGTTCTCGCAGCCTGAGCTGGTGGTGAGACGGAGGCATCCGATTCCCGCCTTCTGCCCGAGAGCATGTACACACGACCTCGGAAGTACTCGGTGAGGGTTTCACGGTCGGTGAATTCCGCGATCTTCTCCTGGGTGATCGGCCGGCCGATGGAAGCGCGGATGGACCGACCGGCCTTGTTGACAAGCTGTCTCGCGAGCAGAGCGGTCCGCATGGTCGGGCTGATGAGACCCGCCAGCTGGAAAGCGAGCGAGTTGTGTCCATGAAAATAGACCGGAATGACGGTCGCGTTTCCTCGAATCGCCATGGTCGCAACCGACTGTGACCAGGGCGCATCGGTCACGGACCATTTTCGCCATGTGCTTCGGGAGACCTCGCCAGCAGGAAACGTGATGACGAGCTGGCCTTCCTTGAGTCGCTTGATCGCAGTCTTCAGTGTTCGGCGATTGTCTGCTGCATTCTCATCGAAGGGATTCAGAGGCAGGTATGAATCCCGGAGCTTTGGAAGCGACATCAGCAGGTAGTTGGTGAGGATGCTGAAATCCTGTCGCACCTTGTTGAGTGCTGCACAGATCACGAGGCCGTCCGCGCCACCATAAGGATGGTTGCAGACCAGGAGGACGGGGCCGTTCTCTGGAATCTGTTCCAGATCCGATGCCGTGATTTCCCAATCGATGTGAAGCTGTTCAAGGGCGTGCTGGTGTGGACATGTCTTGCAGCGTTCAACGATGCTCGCAGAGACATCATCAATCTTGTACACGCTCAGAAGTCTTGCGCCGATTCTCGCGCAGATGCGACCAAGCAGACCCAGCGGCTTCTTGGGCGACGGGAGTTCAAGCGCTCTGAATGTCGGTGGTTTGACGAGCATCAATGTGCAGGACCATTGTGCCATGTTCCGTCACTTCAGGGGGCATCTGGAGGGCGTTTCAGCGTTCAGTCTCGATGAAGCTCGTCTGAAAAGCCAAAAACTGGCCTCCGCCGACCGACTCGTACGGCGGAGGCCATCCCCTCATGTCAAGGCGTGGCTGAGTTGTCTTTCATGCAGGTCAGGCAGGCCTGGTCAGCGGGTTGTCATGTGCCTCCCATTTCGGTTTCGAGGCCAGTCATGAATCATCCCTGTGGCACCCTTCGGGTTGGCCGTGGTGTCCCGTGACGGGTGATGTCCTTGTGGTCAACGGTAACGACACGCGGCGGCATTCCTGTCGATGGCGAGTAGCATGAAAAACCGCGTTCCTGAAGTTTCCGAACATCTTGTGCACGTGGCGGTGCTGTTTTTTTGTTCGTGTTCGGGAGTCGCCTCCAGGCCGCGGGTTTGATCTCCTTCCTGAGAAGAATTCGTTCAATCGATTGCCGACTCGTGTCGGCTGTGCCGGGATACCATGCAATCCGCATACCGAAATCGGAATGCGGTCTACGCTGCTCTAAACTCATGTTGGCCCCTTGGGCGGCTGCCAGCATGGCACCATGTCGAACTGTTTGGCAGCGTCACCGGGAGACGATCCAATGGGAGTCCTCGTGATCATGAGCCTGTTTCTGACACCAATCGCTCTGCCGGGTGGTTTCAATGAACCAGTGGAGAACGCTCCACAGGTGGGTGTCGTTGCACACCGAGGTGCTGGAGGCGGCGACCAGCATCCCGAGCGACCACCTGAGAACACGCTGCCCGCCCTCGAGTGGGGATGGGAGCATGGGGCGACCTGGGTGGAGTGCGATGTCATCCTGTCCGGTGACGGTGTTCCGATGCTCACTCATGATTTCGATTCAGCGCATCGAGCAGACAAGGCCATCGCGATCGACCGAGCTTCCCTCGAGGACATCCGCACGCTGGATGCGGGTTCATGGAAGTCTCCGCACTGGGCCGGCCTCCGCATGCCGACGCTGTCGGAGGCCTTGGCCAGGGTTCCTGCGGACAAAGGGCTGGTGATCGAGATCAAGAGCGGTCCAGAGGCGGCGGTTCCCGTCATGCAGGCCATCGAGGCGAGCCTGGTAGATCGTGAACGCGTGATGATCATCAGCTTCAACGTCGACACGATTCGGGCCTGTCGAGTTCACTGCCAAACGACACCGATCCTGTGGCTGATGTCATTCGAGGACAAGCCAGGTGATGGATCGCAGTCGGAATGGTCGGTCTTCTGGCGAGCGGGTCCGGGCAGAGGGGCACGAGTGGGGCAGCCATTCGATCTGGAGCAGGTCATGACGCTGGCTCGCAGCCTCGACGTCGATGGACTCGATACGAGTGTGAACCACCCTGCATTCCTGTCGAAACGTCTGGCATCCGTCGGGTTGATTCATGGGGTCTGGACGGTCAATGATCCCGCCAGGGCGGTCGATCTCGTTCGATCGGGTGTGCGGGAAGTCACGACTGACGAGCCCGAGGAGGTGATCGAGGCGTTCCGGGAGGCCGGATTCGAGATCGTCTGCCGCGATCGGCGAAGAGCCCGATCATCGTCCTCTCCGGACTGATACCATGTCACTCTCCGGAACCCGGCTGGCCGATGAGGCTGCGGGTCCGTTCCGGAACCTTGCTGGGAGTCCGTCATGTTCGCAACCCTGCTTACCAACGTCCTCTGGCTTGCATTCATGGCGCTGTTCTTCATCCTCTGTCTGGCGAGTACTCGCAAGTACAAGTCGGAGCTTGAAGAAACAGAGGTCATCATGCGGAAGATCGTCGATCAGGACTGATCACGCCGTTTTTCTCCCATTTCTCATCAATCGTGTGAGATGGTCCTCTTGAGGATCGCAGGCCATCTGTACGGAATCATGTCGTTCCGGTGCACATGTCCGGGTTGATCATGTCCTCTGGCACATGGTCATCACCCTTCGTGTACGCGCTGTACCCGGGACTTCATCGCTTTCAGACAGGAGCCCAATATGACACGTACAACATTCATAGCAGCAGCCGCAGCATCCATGATCATGACTGGAACCGCTCTGGCGGGTCCCTTGACCCCCGGTGGTTCGGTTTCAACGGGTGGAACGGATGCCTTCAGTTCGCCACATGCCTACGGCACGCTGGTCCACAGTCAGATGGACAACTTCAACATCCTGCACTCTTCAGGTGCCGTGCTGTTCCAGGGCACGCTGGAATCACTCGTCTTCGAGAACAGTTCAGGTGAGTTGACCTTCGATCTGCAGATCATCGGTTCAGAAGCCGGCCTCAATGGCGTGATCGACAGCATCGGTCGCAATGGATTCGGTGGTTGGACAACGGATGTCGACTGGAGACTCGACGCCATGGGTCTGAAGGATCCTGCCAAGGCGGATCGCAGTGCCAATGGTGAAAAGATCGAGTGGTCCGGCCCCTGGTCCGGTACCGCAGGCATCTTTTCCGGTGAGTCATCGCGCATGCTCTTTGCGTCGACCGATGCGACACAGTTCGCTCCGAACTCGGCCATTGCACGCATTACTCTGACCACGGGAGAATTCGTCGATATCGAAGTCGCCTCACCGATTCCGGCACCCGGTGCGTTGGCGCTTCTCGGTCTGTCCGGTTGCCTGGCCGGCACACGCAGGCGTCGCCGGAACTGAGCACACGTCCTCTGCAGCATGTGGTTCGAAAACGCCCTCCAGCCATCTGGCTGGAGGGCGTTGTGCATTGGATCTGATGTCGTTCTGCCCTAGAAGGGGATTTCTTCTTCGGCGATCGGCTTCGGTGTCTCGGTCGTGCCCGGTTGCGTGGCAATGCCCTTGGCCGTCGATCCTGAGGTGACGTATTCGCGAATCGAGTTTCGGTCCGAATAGTTGTCACGGCCCGACTCGATCTCGATCTTGGCGGAGAGCTTCTTGCCGACACAGTCATCAGCCAGCAGTCGACCCGCCTTGAACTTGTCCTGAAGGCCCGCAGCTGCACAGAACTGTTCGATCTTGAACGTCGCAGCCGCGACGGATACGAGGTAGTCCCAGATCCGGACGGAATAGCCGTCGGGGTGCTGAGCCTGAAGCGTGAGGGCAATCATCTCGTTGCCCTTCTGGCTGGTTCGTTCCTCGGCATCGATGACCTCGATGTCATAGGTGCCTTCTGGCAGCAGTTCATATCCACTTGATTGACCGGCATCGGAGGGGTTGAATTCCATGTCTGGATAGTATCAGGCCAAAGGCTCCGATCCCGGCTCCATGCGAGTTCTCCACAGACTATTCTGTCGATCAGTTGTGGCTGTTCCACACATGAACCGTCAGGAGGCCGATGGCCGTGCGGATTGCGCAGTACATGCATCGCGTCGATTTCGAAGATGGGGGACCGCCACGGGCCGTGGTCGATCTCAGTCGGGTGCTGCACGCGCGTGGCCATCAGGTCACGCTGGTCACGACGATGAGCCGCGATGTGCCACGGGAATGGCTCGAGGGCGGGGATGGCCCGGATGTCCTCGAACTTCCCACGCCTGCCTATCCCGGTGGCTTCTTTCGACGGGCTCAACTGGAACCGATGGCGGAGCTCATGTCCCGTCTGGATGTGCTCCAGCTGCATGGTCCCTGGGAACCGGCCAACAGTCAGCTGGGGGCCCTGGCCCGTTCGGCTTCGCTTCCCTATGTCATCAGCCTCCGAGGGATGCTCGACGACTGGTGCATGACTCAGGGCGGTCTGAAGAAACGTGTCTATCTCAAGCTTCGTGGTCGTCGCCTGCTTGAGGGTGCTGCATTCGTGCATTGCACGGCAGACGATGAGCTGGCCCAGTCCGGCAAGTGGTTCCCCGGAGGCCGGGGACGAGTGGTGCCCAATCTGATCGATCTGGAACCCTATGCCGATCTGCCCGGTCCGAACGAGGCTCGAAACACCTATGCCTTTCTTGAAGATGGTCCTGTTCTGATCTTCCTGAGCCGGATCCATGTCAAGAAAGGAATCGAACATCTGATCGAGGCCACTTCGAAGCTCTGTGCATCCGGTCATCCTGTTCAGGTTGCCGTCGTCGGCAGCGGGGATGACCAGTATGTGAACCGTCTACGTCAGCAGGTTGCCCAGGCAGGTCTGGATGATCGAGTCCATTTCCTCGGTCATGTTGATGGAAGCCTCAAGTTCTCCCTCTACCAGGCGGCCGATGTCTTCGTTCTGCCCACAAGTCAGGAAAACTTCGGATTCGTCCAGTTCGAGGCGCTTGCGTGTGGGACGCCGGTGATGACCACCAATCTGGTCGATACGTGGCGTGAAGTCGTGAACAGTGGTGGTGGGATCGCCGTCGATCAGGATGCCGATGCGATCACCAGAGAACTGATTCCGCTGCTGGAGGATCCAGCCAAGCGTGAAACCATGGGGCGCATGGGACGCGAGTGGGTGCTTGAGAATCTCGCGGTCGATCGAATCGCCTCTCAACTGGAAGCCATGTATGCCGACGCCGCAGCCACCGCCCGATCCTGACATCGGACGACGATCCGGCGGATCGAGATGGGACCTCCAGTCCAGTTCGATTCTCAGACTCATCACGCTCTGTGCTCTGTATGCGGCGCAAGGACTTCCCTATGGCTTCATTGCCATCACGGTCATCGCCTATCTGACTCGTGAGGGCATGACACCAGATGCCATCAGTGGACTCCTGATCATGGTCGGTCTGCCCTGGTCATTCAAATGGATGTGGGGGCCGTTGATCGATCTGATCGGCATTCCGGCCATGGGCAGACGCCGGCCCTGGATTCTTCTGTCGCAGTCGATCGTCATCGCGTTGCTTCTCGTCATGGGCCTCGTACCCGGCCTGCTGGATGACCCATCGACTCTTGGATGGTGCCTGTTCCTTCTCAATTGTTTCGTGGCGCTTCAGGATGTTTCCGTTGATGCCCTGGCAGTCGATCTCCTCAGGCCGGAAGAGCGGGGGCGTGTCAATGGTTTGATGTACGGGTGCAACTATGGAGGCCTGGCGATCGGCAGTGCCGCCCTTGGAATGGTCGTTGTTCGAAACGGCATCGAGGCGGCCTTTCTGGTCCTGGCCGTCTGCATCGGGTTGATCATGCTGTTGCCGCTGTTCCTCAGGGAACGTCAAGGTGATCGTCTACTCGGTGTCGTACGGACTCGAGATCAGGACTCCCTGTCGAATGCGGATCGGAACATTGCCGATCCGGATCGTCTCACCCTCGGCAGGATTGCCACCACGCTGTTGAACATTCTTCGTGCCTTCCTCACGCTTCCGACAGCTGCTGGCGTGCTCTTGGCCTTGCTGGCGTCCATCAGTACAGGCCTCTTTGCCGTGTACTTTCCAAAGCTGATGCTGGAGGAACTCGGGTGGGAACTGGAAAGCTATACCGGTACGACCGGATCCATCGCCTTCGTCGGTCTGGCGGGGGCCATCCTGGGCGGCTTCCTTGCAGATGCTGTCGGCCCCAGAAGACTGGCTGCCGTGAGTGGACTCTGTTCCGCCGGGTTGTGGATCATCTTCGCCCTGACCAGGCCCTACTGGGACAACGGGATCTCGATGGTGACCATCATGATTCTCGAGGCAGGACTTGGAGGCATGTTCTCGGTGTCCCTCTTCGCGTTGTTCATGGGCGTGTCCTGGAAGCTTGTGGCAGCGACCCAGTTCACCGCTTACATGGCGCTGCTGAACGCATCGCGTCTGATCGGTAACAAGCTTGGTGGTTGGATGGAGGACGACGTCACCTACAACCAGATCTATCTGATTTCCGCATTGTCGATCACAGCTGCTGTGATGGTCCTCCCCCTGGTGAACCCCGAGCAGGCGCAGGCGGCCTTCCGCAGATTCCAGCGGACGAGTGATCGTGATGGGGGACGGGACTGATTCGTCAGGAAGAACCGTCTCGCATCCTGTCCAGGCTTTCCGGGAATGGATAGGTTGCGAAGACGCCTGTCGGCGCAGAGTGCCACATCGCCAGGCTTGGATAGACGTCGCCACGATAGCCCGCGTTGTACATGGATTTCAGCACGGTTTCGAATGGTGGCTCGCTGCCGTCCTCATTGCGCAGCTTGTTCGAGTGCGCCCCCAGGAAGCTGACACTCGCGACCGCCTGTCGATCACGCCGCTTCTCGAGCATCTTCGAGACGGTCCTGAATCCACGTTCAAGATCGGTCGGCGTGAAGAAATCCTTGTTCTTGGGTCGAAGGATGGCAATGATGAGAAGGCTGTCAAGATCGAACTTCAGCACATAGGGCTCATTGTCATGACGGTCGTGCAGGCCGATGGCATCCTGGAAAACCTTTGCGTACGACGTCGCTGATTCGATGGTCCACTGGCTGGTCGTGACCATCTCGAGCAGGGTGCCGATGATGCCGTGGGAGTTGTCGGTGTCGTTGATGCCGCAGACGACCGTTCGATATCGGCCGGCCAGCACGTCCCGGAGCAGGCTCTGGCCCCACTGGATTCTGATTTCTCCACCACCGATGGTGGCTTGCTTGGGGTCCGAGGAGGGCAGGAGAACGATGCGATCCGTATTCCGGTCGGCCTCCAGCAGTCGGTCGCCGTCACCGGCATAGAGACGTGGTCGGTCCTGATCAGTATGTGCCGTGCTCATCACGTCAAACTCCTTGTCACGCCCGATCCGGACGTCTTGGACACAGCATAGGGCATGGCCACCCTGTTCGACATCCCGCGGTGTTCGGTAGCATCCACGAGTGCCTGATTCGATCCCCCAGGACAATCTTGCTGATGAATCGCCGGAGGGGCGAGGGAAGGTCATCGCTGCCGGCGTGATCGGAAATCTCTTCGAATGGTACGACTTCGTCATCTACGGCTTCTTCGCGCCATCCATTGCGGTCCTGTTCTTCGGATCGGGAGGCGATGGCAGCGACGTTCTCAAGGCATTCGCCGTCTTTGCCGTCGGTTATTTCGCGAGACCTCTGGGTGCCATCATCTTCGGTTCCATTGGAGACCGTCTCGGTCGCAAGAAAGCACTGTTGTTTTCGCTGATCGTCATGGCGGTACCGACCATCGGACTGGTCTTTCTTCCGACATGGGACACCGTGGGCTTCCTGTCACCGGTTCTGCTGATCCTGTACCGGATCCTTCAGGGGATTTCGATTGGCGGAGAATTCACGGGGGCCAATGCCTACCTTTCCGAACATGCAGGAAACAACCGACGTGGTCTGCATGGCGCCATGACGGTCAGTTCGGCCATGCTCGGCATTCTTCTGGGTTCACTGGTGTACACCCTGATGGAATGGATGCTCAGTCCAGATGATCTGCTTGCCTGGGGTTGGCGATTGGCCTTTGCAGGAGGCCTTCTGATCCTCTTCTGCGCTGCATGGTTGCGATGGCGAATGCCCGTCTCTCCACATTTCGAGAAAGCCAAGGCCACAGGCCGCGTTGCCCAGCATCCGATCCGCGACTGTCTTCGCCATCAGCGAGGACCGTTGCTTCGAGCCATTGTTCTGATCAGTTTTCCCGCCATGTTCTGTTATGCGTTGACCGTCTACTTCAGCGAGTTTCTGTCCACGCAGGGCACCTTACCCAAGCCCATGGCGGGCCTGATCGTGACGGTCTCGATCGGTGTTTCAGTGGTTCTGCCACTGATCATCGGCGCCATATCCGACCACATGGGTCGTCGTCCCTTCATCCGCGGCGCCTTCCTGGTGGGCGTCTGCTGGGCCGTTCCGATGTTTCTGCTCGCCGGTATGGGGGCTCCCGCCTACGCATGGATTGCCGCGTTGGTCGCATCACTGGTTCTCGGAACGATGCAGGGCGTCTACCCGGCGACCTTGACGGAGTTGTTTCCAACCTCGACCAGATATTCAGGAACGTCGATCTCCTACAACGTGGCCTTCGCTTTCCTTGGGGGAACGTTTCCCCTGATCGCCCAGTGGCTTGTGGATCTGACGGGCAGCAGTCTGGCACCGGGTTACTACCTTGGTGCCGCGGGTGTGATCGCCTTGATTCTGATCTGGCGGATTCCCGAGACGGGACTCTCTCCCCTGAGATCCGACTGAACGCAGTCGGAGGGCGGCATGATGTCCATGGCCCGATTCTCGTCTCTTTGCCTGTTCATCCCGCATCAACACGGGTTCCTTGCGACATCTTGAGCGGAGCCGTGCTAGGCTGAGCCCATAGAAGGAATCCGGTTTCTGTGGCCTGTTCGAGGTGGCAGCTGATCCGGAGGGGTGTATGGGCCGAAAGAAGAAGCACAAGCTGGAAGGCACCGTCGAGCGTCACTTGCTTGCCAAGGAACTGCGATGGTGGACGCCGTTCGTGATGCTGCTGCTTCTGTCGGCGTTGGCTTCGAACATCACCGCCCTCATCTACCCGTTTCTCTATGTCGAGATTCCGTTCAACAACAGCAACTACAGCATTCCACACACGATCCAGTTGATGTGGGAGGGCGGTCTCTATGCGATCGCCATCCTGATCGTCGCCTTCTCCCTGACGTTTCCATTCGTCAAGATCGGCATGATGCTGTGTGTCCTCTGGATTCCGACAACACGGCCGGGGCGACACAAGGTCTTGAGCACGTTGCGACAGCTGGGCCGCTGGTCATTGCTGGATGTCTTCGTCGTGCTGATCATCATGGTGCTTTCCAATGATCAGTTCTTCATCGGAGCCGTTCCCAAGATCGGTGTGACGCTGTTCCTTGCGGCCATTTTCGGCAGCATGATGGTGTGCGAACTTCTGGAGTTCCTCAACAAGGGCGAGGTCAAGGGCGAGCAGGACCCTCTGGAGGGTCGACATACTCCGGTCTACTGGGCATCCGGCTGGATCTACTGGTTGATGATCCCGATGCTCGGGCTTGCAGCGGTGTCCCTTTACGAAGCCATCCATACGTCCTACTTCAAGATCACGGCCTGGTTCCTGAGCAAGAACTCCTACAGCGTGTATGAAAGTGTTCATGCGTTGCTGAAATCGGAATACTACGTGTTCGGCATCACGATGCTGGCCGTGCTGATCTTGATACCGAGTCTGCGACTGCTGACAATGATCATCCTCGGCTTCTGCCCGATGAATCGAACCTTCCGAAGAATCATGTGGCGACTCTCGACGATCTTCGGGGCGTGGTCGATGCTCGATGTCTTCGCACTTGCCTTGCTTCTGTTCCTGACGGAGGGTGAGAACCTGGTCAAGTTCGAGGTCAAGAGCGGGCTGTACGCCATCATCGTCTCGGTGGTGATCTACTACATCACCGTCATGTTCGGAAGCTTCGCGATGAAGCGGGTGATCTTTGCACGCGGGACCGAAGGGTTGTGAGTCCTGTCCGGTCCGGCATCGCAGACGATGTCATCTCCATGTCCAGATCCCTGTGCAGGGACATGCAGCCGTTGACATTCAGCGACCCTGTCCACGTCGTCTACAACCCGCTGCAGTATGCGAGACGCTCTCATGAGCGTTATCTCGAGCGGTACGCCCGTCCAGGTACCGAGGCGATCCTGCTGGGAATGAATCCGGGACCCTGGGGCATGGCGCAGACCGGCGTTCCCTTCGGCGAAGTCGAGTTGACCAGAACCTTTCTCGGGATTGATGAACCAGTCGACAGTCCCGAGGTGGAACATCCCAAGAGACCCATCCAGGGTTTCAAATGCACGCGTCGCGAAGTGAGCGGCCGTCGCCTCTGGGGCTGGGCCGAAGAACGATTCGAGACATCAGAGACGTTCTTCGATCGCTTCTTCGTCTGGAATCATTGCCCACTTGCATTCCTTGAGCAGGAGGGTCGCAATCGGACACCCGACAAGTTGCCGATCTCCGAGCGGACCCCGCTCCTGGAACGTTGTGATCAGGCACTTCGAGAAATCGTCGAGATCATGCAGCCTCGCATGCTCATCGGTGTCGGCGGGTTCGCCTTCAAGCGTGCCAAGCAGGTGTTTGGAGACGACGGGCCGACATTGGGAACGATTCTGCATCCAAGCCCGGCCAGCCCAGCCGCAAACCGAGGCTGGGCACCCCAGGTGGAGCAGCAACTGGCTGCCATGGGGATCAGCCTTCCCTGAGCGGAGCCTTTATGCTGTGCCCCATGCCGAGTGTTCGGAAGGTCGTATTCCTGGTTCCCGATATTCGAAATCCCGCCCACAAGGGTGGTATCCAGATGTTCAACAACTATGTCCTCAGGGCATTGAAGGACCTCGGGGTCGATGTCACGGTCATCGGAGTCAATGACCGGCCGGTCGATGCGGAGCCGGGACTGATCGGGTGCAATCGAGGCGGCCGAATCCGCAAGGTGCTGGCGGCCTGTCATCTTCTCCGACAGGTCATGCTTGGAAAACCCGATCTCGTGCTGTGCGGGCATCTGAATTTCACGCCTCTCTGCGCGCGGATCTGCGGTCTGTTCAAGGTGCCCTTCATCACGATCACGCACGGCATCGAACTCTGGGATGCGGCGCCAGCCAAAGTACAAGCTGCGGGGCACAGTCATCGCATTCTGGCAGTGAGCCGGTATACGAAATCTCTCAACCTGGAACTGCTTGGAGACTATTCGCCGGATCACGTGCTCGTCTTCCACAACACATTCGATGAAGAGAGATTCTCACCATCATCGCCATCCGATTCGATCCGGCCAGCCCTCGGAATCGAGCCTGGCCACAAGGTGGTCCTGACCGTCGGACGCCTGGCTTCGACGGAACGACTCAAGGGCTATGAAGAAGGCATCAGAGCCATGGCTCGAGTCTGTGAACAGATCCCAGAGGCGCGGTACGTGTTGGCCGGCAAGGGCGATTACATGGACCAGCTTCGCGAGGTGGGCGACCAGTGTGGCCTGGGCGATCGTCTCATCATGCCGGGGTTCATTGCCGAGGATGACATTGTTCCGCTGTTCAATGCATGTGATCTCTTCATTCTTCCCAGTCGCAAGGAAGGTTTCGGCATCGTGTTTCTCGAGGCCATGGGCTGTGGAAAGCCGGTCATCGGAGGCAACCGCGACGGATCCATGGATCCGCTCTGCGATGGCACCCTCGGGACCGCAGTCGATCCAGAGGACGTGGACGAGCTGACAGCAGCCATTCTGGCTCATCTGCGGGGAGACGTTCCGCCTGAACGCAGTGATCCGGTCACGTTGCGAAACGAGACGATCGATCGGTTCGGATTCGATCGTTTCCGTGATCGATTGGCAGAGGTGCTGTCGACCATCTGAGTTCCTCGATCTGGTCTGCACCCGTTCACAGATCCCTATCATGGCTTCCAGAACATCCTCATAGGAACGGAACTCTGAATGCTTCGCCTGTTTCCAATCTTCTGCATCGTCTTCATCGTCATCTATCTTCTGCCCTTGGGCAGCCGACCGATCGTCACACCTGACGAATCTCGATATGGCGCCATTCCGGCGGAGATGCTTGCAACCGGTGAGTTCGTCGCACCCCGACTCAATGGCATTCGGTATTTCGAAAAACCGGTCCTTGGATACTGGGCCATCGCGGCCTCCCAGGCCGTCTTCGGAAAGAACTCCTGGTCCATTCGATTGCCATCTGCACTGTCGATGGGATTTGCGGCCCTGTGCATCGTGCTGTTCACAAGACGGCTGAAGCTCCGTCCGGAAGTCGGATGGTTGGCTGCTCTGATCTACCTGACGATGCTGGGTGTCGTGATCGGTGGTGGGGTCGCGATTCTGGATGCGATGTTCACTGGCGCAGTTACTGGCGCCATCGTGTTCTTCTACATGGCCTGGACCGCCCGGACGGACGCCTCGAAGGTGGGATGGTTGAGTCTCTTCGGCGGCTTCTGCGGCCTGGCGTTTCTGATCAAGGGCTTTCTGGGTCTGGCCATTCCCTGCATCGTCATCGCGCCCTTCCTCCTTTGGATGTGGCGTTGGCGTGACATCTTCCTGCTGCCGTGGATACCCATGCTGATCGCCGCCATCGTGATTGCTCCCTGGGGCATCGCGGTTCATCTTGCTGACGGTGACTACTGGCACTATTTCTTCTGGGTAGAACACATCCATCGTTTCACCGGTGGTGAGGAAGCACAGCATCCTGAGCCGTTCTGGTTCTTCGGGCCGGTTCTTCTGGCTTGCGCGGTTCCCTGGACATTTGCACTGGTCCTTGTGGTCGCAGGCTTGGGCCGTCGCAGCATCCGTGAACCCTGGCTTCGATACACCCTCTGCTGGCTGGTCATTCCGTTCATCTTCTTCTCGATCTCTTCAGGCAAGTTGCCGACATACATCCTTCCCTGCATGCCAGCCGTGGCCATTCTCTTTGCAGTAGGCCTGATCGAACGCTTCGAGCACCGAAGCGACAAGCGAACCCTCAAGGCCATGATTCCTGCGGGAATTCTGATGGTCATCGGTGCACTGGCCATGGTTGAATGGGCATTTGGATTCGTTGATGACACACCTTGGGGTGAGGCGGGTGCCTGGCGATTCGGACTCATTGGTGCAGGGTTCTTCGCATGGGCGGTGCTGGATCTCATGGCCATATCAACGAATCGGCCCACTCGCCGCGTGCTGATCATGGCGCTGTCTCCGGTTCTGATGTTCGCCTTCGTGCCGTTGCTCCTTCCTACGAACTGGATGGGGGGCTACAAGGCTCCCGAAGCGTTCCTGATCGAGCACGGTGACATCATGAAGGACCCCAATACCCTCGTGATCTCGGATTCCCATCTGATGCATGCGGTCAACTGGTTCTATGACCGGTATGACGTCGTCATCTTCGGCGGACCGGGCGAGGTTGCCTGGGGAATCGAGGGGCAGCCTGACCGGCTGGTGGACGCACCGGCATTGCTGGAACTGATTTCCAGCCAGGCGTCTGAGAGACCGGTCGCCTTGCTGCTTCGGGATACGGAGTGGATGCAGCACATTCTCGCGCATCCCAGTCTGCCGCCTGTCCAGGACTACGATGTCGAACGGGACATCGGTCTGGCGGTCTTCGTCCCGGCATCGACACCGTCCTGATCCGGCCCGCAACGCCGCCTCATCACTCGATACCATGGTTCTCTCTCAACGGAGGCAGTCACCACCATGGAATGCGGATTGATCGGTGTACAGGGTTCGGGGAAGACCACACTCTTCCAGGCATTGACCTCACATGCTGTCGAGGTCCAGGTCGGCTCGATGAAACCAAACCTCGGGATCGCGGATATTCCCGACCCCCGTCTCCAGAGGCTTGCTGTTCATATTCCACCCGACAAGATCGTGCCGGCAACATTGCAGGTCGTCGACATCCCAGGTGTTCCTGATGGCGGTGGCGCGACGGCCTTGAATGCGGTGCTCTCGAGCATTCGAACCGTGGACGCGGTCTGTCAGGTCGTTCGATGCTGGGACGATGTGGGACTGGGACCAGCCGATCCCGTCTCGGACATCGCAGCGCTGGAGATGGAACTGGTCCTTGCGGATCTCGTGGTTGCCGAAGGTGGCGCCGACAAGGCGAAGCGTGCGGCACGAAGTGGCGACCGGGACGCCAAGCAACGCCTGGAAGTCCTCGAGAAATCATGTGCACTTCTGGGTGAGGAAACGCCACTGCGGCAGGGCACCTGGGACGACGCTGAGCTTGCATTATTGAAGAGCTACGGCATGATCACGGCCAAGCCGATCATGTATGTCGCCAATGTCGGAGAAGATGGCGTCACCAGTGAGACGGAAGCTGCCAAGGCGGTCGCCGAAGCCGCGGCCAGTCGAGGTGGTGTTTCCGTTTCCCTCTGCGCAACGATTGAATCGGAGATTGCGGAACTGGATGAAGCGGATCGTGGAGACATGCTCGAATCCATGGGGATCAGCGAGCCTGCGCTGGGCGCGTTTGCCCGTGCAGCCAATGATCTGCTTGGCTTGACGACTTTCTACACCGCTGGCGAAAAGGAAGTGCGTGCCTGGGTGATCACCCAGGGGGCGACTGCACCGGAAGCGGCCGGGGCCATCCACAGCGATATTCAGCGTGGTTTCATCCGAGCCGAGTGCTATCACGTCGATGATCTCGATGAGCTCAAGTCCGAGAAGGCGATCAAGGAAGCCGGTCGTCTTCGATCCGAGGGCAAGGGGTACACCATGCAGGACGGGGATGTGGTGCACTATCTGTTCAACGTCTAGCCACTGAATGGAATCGACATGAAGAAGATCCTAGAACTTGATGGAAAGCAGGCCGAGGAGATTCTGGGATTGCTGAAGGCTGTCGCAACAGCCGAAGGTCGTCTGGAACTTCACGATATCCACAAGGGCACCCTGAACGCGATTGCGCATCATCTCTTTCACGTCGAGATGGAGCTTGAGCATCTTGAGGGTGTCATCGAAGGTGCTGGAGACATCATCCAGGATCTGGAGCTTCGCAGAGAAGTTCTCAACATGGCTGGAATCCTGCCATTCCTCGAAGAGGAGAACAAGGAGACTCGGATCGATGCCTTCGGCCACCTCGCCGATGAATTCGGTTTCAGCAAGAAGTTCGCCAGAGAACTGCATGGACTCTGCCATCATGCCATTGTGGAACTGACCATCTGCATGCTGCGACCAGCCAGCCTGACGGCCAGTCGAAGCCTGGCCGGTTTGACGCTCAAGTTCGCCGAAGCGGCGATTCATGCCGATGGTTGCCGGAAAACGCTCGAGCGTTATCAGCGATATGAGCAGATGGATGACGGCATCTTCGGCAAGGTTCTCACGAAGTACTACCACGACAATGACTTCGCATTGCCCGGAACCCCACATGCGCCCTTCTCGAACGGGCTCATGTATCACGACATGCACCATGTGATCCAGGGATATCCCACCACCCCTCTGGGTGAGACCTGCGTGCTTGCCTTTGATGGTGCGCTCATCGATCAGGATCTGGGCAAGACTCTGATCGCGTACGTCGCGCAATTTCAGGTCGGCCTGCTGTTCGACAGTACTCTGCCCCTGTGGAAGAACCAGTTCAAGCCGGACACCGTGATGCGGGCCTATGAACGAGGAGGCCTGTGCACGACCAACTTCGTTGCGAAGGGGTTCGACTGGTCTGAACTTCTTGAGCAGCCTCTTGCCGAGATTCGTGAACGGTTCAATGTTCCACTTGATGGCGCGATCATCAAGGGGCCGGACGATCTGTGGTGTGGAGACATGGGTCTGGTCGGTCAACGCAACAGCGAGGACATGGTCAACCAGAAGATGAGATGGTTGCAGAAGGTGTTCACCAAGTTGAACGTCAAGAAGGATGACTGAATACGGTCATGGCAACACCTCCACGGAGAAGGCTCGATACGCATCCAGATTGAACTGTGCAAGGCCTGGATGAGATTCTGATCAGAACGGTTCTTCAGTCGGAACGGATGGCCTTGGATTTCGAGTGTGATCTCAAGACCATTCGTACACCAAGGTGCAGCCCGAGCCAGACGACGATCAGTCCAAGTGAAATCGATCCGACCACGCTGATGACCGCATCGATCCACTGATTTGCCTGCAGCAGTTGAACAGTCAACAGGCAGAAGGCGCTGAAGGTGGTGTAGGCACCAAGGAATCCAGTAATGAACAACGCTGAGGCCATTTGAAGTGAATTTTCTGCTCGAAGAATGTCGACGGCAGGCAAAGTCGGATCTCCGTCCGGCCACCATTTCACGTTGTGATTGAGATGCTGGGCGTGGGGCACCTGCTTGAGCCTGCTCTTGCCGTCTCTTCTGAGATGGCCCTCGAGCAGACCGAAGACGATACCGATCAGAAACGACCCCAGAACGTTGACGATTCCAAGTGAAACGAAGACGGGCAGGCCGACGAGACCGTGCATGAGGCTCATCGTGCCTTCACGCGCCAGGGCGCCGAAGCCGCCTCCGATGCTGATGCAGGCAAGTATGGAGATGAATCGCATCATGCGAACGTGCCTCCAAGTTCAAGCCCGCCCCAGGCGGCCAACGTCGCCAGGATCACGCTCATCACGATGTTGAAGACCAGCTGCCAACGCCTGGTGTAGAGCAGGAAGATGTTGTCGAGACTGAAGGTGCTGAAGGTCGTGAACCCACCACACAATCCAGTCACGAAGCCACCCAGCGCCAGACTGATCGTCTCGGCATCCTGGAAGTGCTGAAGATTCGAGAGATGCAGATCACCGGCATCAGCGGCGCCGATCGCCGTGATCCAACCGAAGCTCAAGCCGATGCAGAAGCTGCCGACGATGTTGACGGCAAAGATGGATGTCCAGCCCGGAAGGGAGGTCCATCGCTTGCCGGCTTCCTGAGTGAGAAAGCGGAGCATGGCTCCGGTTGCACCACCAAGCATCACCATCAGCATGCCAGCGATGAATGTCATGGTTCGTTACGTGCTCCCTGATCCTGACGCTTCTGATTCACCGGGGGAGCACAGTATACTGATCAGTTCCACTCGCTATTCCGGTTGATTGCATGGGGAAACAGTCGATTCATGCCTGATCAAAAGCCCAACCTGATCCACTGTTCGTATCACAAGTGCCTGACCAAGTACTACGCCAGGGTCATGCTGGCGATCTTCTCACGACGACGACGTCCCTGGAAGAAGGGGTACAGCCACTTCAACAGCTGGATCAATCGATTCATGGCGTCCTATCGCAATCTCGATGCGGCGAGTGTGAACAATCATGTGCTCGATCTGGAAGCGGTCGCGCCCTACAGAATCACGAGATTCATTCGTGATCCTCGCGACATGATCGTCTCGGGATATCACTATCACAAGCGTGCAGCTGAAGTCTGGTGCGAAGTGAAGGATCCCACCGAGAAAGACTGGGAGACCGTCAATGGCCGTATTCCGGATGGCATGCTGCCGGGCGAATCCTACAGTGAGATGCTGCAGCGACTCAGCGTAGAGGAAGGCCTCTTCGCCGAGATGCAGTTTCGAGAGAAGCATTTCAAGGGCATGTTGACCTGGCCGAATGATGATCCCAACATCCTCTTGATTCGTTATGAAGACATCATCGGAAACGAGGAAGCCATCTTCTCGAAGTTGCTGGACTTCTATGAGCTGCCTGCCAGAGAGAAGGCTCGTGGGGTCAAGGCCGCGATCAAGCATTCCGCCTCCCGGATGCAGAGCAAGAACACGCACATCCGAAACCCGGAACCCAATCAGTGGAAACGGACATTCACCGATGAGACGGAGAAGCGATTCGAAGAGCTCTATCCGGGGCTTGTCGAATACGTGGGCTACGCCTGATCCAGTCCCAGCAGCGCGACTCGGCGGAGGAACAGGGCTCCGGCTCGAGTCAGCGGCGTCATCAGTGCCTGGTCCCCCCTGACGTCCGCGGCCTCCAGCTTGCACCTGACCGGACGACCGGAAACGGTTCGAATCCATGATCAAAGCGGCTCTCGGCGGCTCTCAGGGCTGTTTTTCTGAAGAGCCAGCCATGTCAGCCGGATCGAACTGGCTTGGATGCCCCTTGGTGGGGATCCAGAGCCTTCCTGAATCCGTAAATGAAAGTGGTGAATGGCCTGCTGAGGGCTTTTCTGGCGTGTTATTGGGGCCATACTAGAGAGATCCCTTGATTCTTTGAGAGCGGCTGAGGAGGCCATGTTTCAGATGATGATTTCATTGATGTCCAGCCATCGTGTCAGTGGTGTCATTGCCTCGACGGCAATCGCGTTGGCGTCCACATCACTCATGGCGTTTTCCACATCGATCGGTGGGTCAGGCCTGGACTCCTTGGATGCAAACGAGGCGCTCAGTCTTGAAAGCAGCACTGTGCAGGAACTGGTTCTCAGAGAACTACCCAATGGATCGATCGACCTTGCCGTCAGCCTCGGTGGTGAGATGACCAGGATGCGGTTCGACCTGCATTCGGTTCGAGGAGATGCCTACCAGCTGCTTGAACAGCAGGAGGACGGTTCGCTCCTTGAGATTCCAGCGGGTCCCGTCAATACCTATCGCGGGACCGATCTGAACTGGCCGGGCATGAAGGCGGCACTGTCCATCGAGGACGATGGTTTTCGAGTGCTTGTTCTGCTGGAGGGTGGTGCCCAATGGTGGATCGAACCCCTTGAGGGCAAGTTCCGTGGTGCAACCGAATTCGATTATGCGGTCTACCGTGGCGAAGACATCATCTCGCCCGAAGGCTTCTGCGGTGTTGATGACAGCTTCAAGCTTCCTGGATTCGATCTGAGCGATCCTCGCCCGCTTGGCCAGGACCGTGAGGTGCTGCTGGCCGAGTTCGTTGCAGACACCGACTTCGAGTACTACCAGAACTACGGAAGTTCCAGTGCGGTCGAGAACAGAATCAATTCACTCATGAATTCGATCAATCTTCTGTACGAGAGTCAGCACGAGATCATTCATGAGGTGCAGGGCATCGTCGTTCGTCCCAACAGCAACGATCCATACAGCAGCAACTCGATCGAAACGCGTCTGGAGCAGGTGCGTAGTGTCTGGAACAGTACGAACAACCCACCACATGACGTCGTCCAGCTGTTCAGCGGCCAGAGTTTCAGTGGAAGCACCATCGGCCTCGCCTATGTGGGTGCCGTCTGTTCCAATTTCGAATACAGCGTGGTCGAGTCGGACTGCTGTGGCAGCTTCGGCTGTGCGACGGATCTGTCCAACCATGAGCTCGGGCACAACTGGGGTGCGGATCACTGCCAATGTCCGAACAACACGATGAATCCAAGCCTGACCTGCGCGAACAATTTCTCTGCGGACTCGCAGGGAGATATCGCCACCTTCAGGAGTTCGATCGAGAACTGCCTGGATGAAGTCACCGGTGCCTGCTGTACGTCCACTGGCCAGTGTGCCCAGGTCAGCGAAGCCATCTGTGACAATGCAGATGGTACCTATCAGGGTGATGGTGTTGATTGTGATGATGTGAGTTGCCAGGACACCTCAGGTGCCTGTTGCCTTGCTTCCGGAAACTGTGTCAACAACCAGTCAGATGACGACTGCACATCAGCCGGCGGCACGTTCCAGGGCGAGGGCAGTGACTGCAGCAGTGTCAACTGTCCTCAGCCGGATCCCGAGGGCGCCTGTTGTCTGGCAGACGGTCAGTGTCTCGACGATCAAACCGAAGTGGCATGCATCGGACTGAGTGGTACATGGCAGGGCGACAGCACCGACTGTGCCTTCGTGAACTGTGACAACCCCTCCAGTTTCGTGGAAATGCATCATGCGATCGTGGGCACGAACCTGCTCAGTGGGGGTCAGGCCAACTGGACGGTCGATGTCTTCGCCGCCGTTGGTCAGGGCAATCGAGTCGATGCCGTTGCCGGCAACTCCGTGCAGCAGAAGCTGATCTCGAGTTCCTCCGGCTTCTATCAGGATGCCAATGGTGGTCCGACCTCCATGGATGTGAATCCCAACTTCTATGCATTCGTTCCGGATCTCGAGTGGGACAGTCGGGTGACGATCGGTGCGCTGGATGTCTCAGGCAATCCTTTCGATTCGAACAATCTCGGCAATGTCGGCATCAACTGGACGAGCTTCGAGAATGGCGGCACGCTCGCGGTCGACAATGGAACGTGGTACGTCCTTCCAACCGATGCTCAGGGCGAAGCCCAGCTGTTCACCTCCCAGGACTGTTCAGAACAGTACGGCGTTCTGCTCGCGCGTTTGACGGCGTTCGAGCTGAACTCCACGATCAGTCTCGATGCTCTGATCCAGGGGCGTAGTGGCAGCGGTGATACCTGGCAGGACAGCGTGTCCTACACATTCGGATACGAGAGTACCGAGGACTGCAACGAGAACGGTGTTGCAGATGACTGTGACATCGCCAACGGCAACAGCCAGGACCAGGACGGCAATGGAGTGCCGGATGAATGTGATACGGGTGATTGCCCGGGTGATGTCGATGGCGACAACGATGTCGATGTCGATGACATTCTCATCGCGCTCGGCAACTTCGGCGGCAGTGGTTCAGGCGATGTCGATGGTGACAACGATATCGATGTCGACGACCTGCTTGCCATTCTCGGTGCCTTCGGCTCCGAGTGCTGATCCTGATCTGATCTCATCAATGAAGCCGCCCGACTCCAGGGAGTCGGGCGGCTTTTTCATGTCATCGATTTGGGATCTGAATGAACGAGCCTTTTCAAAAGGCATGCGTCTTCGGCTTCAGTTGTCGCCATTTGAGCTTCGGTCTTTCAAGGCATTCATGAGCATGTTGAATGTCATGGTCAACTTGTCCTGCATTTCCCGGTTATTCCGTGCTTCTTGTCTGGCATTCGAGGTCTCGACGAGGGCCCAACGAATCTCTGCTTCCGACATCTTCTGAATCTGCTCCAGCATCTGAATCTGATCCAGCGTATAGAGCGGGGGTGTGGAGAGCGGTGGATTTGGTGATGCTTGAGTGTGATCTTTCAAGGCCTTCATGAGCATGTTGAAGTGCCGCGTCAGGTTTTCCTTTAGTCGCGAATTGTTTTGGGCCTCATTTTTCTTTTCTGAAACATTCAACAAAGCTCTACGGATTTGACTTGGTGTCATTGATTTGATTTCTTCTTGAAGATACATCAGATCTTCAGTCGTGCTCATGACGTCTTCCGGGGCACCGGATGTGATTACCGTACCGTCAACATCCAGCAGAACGAGGTAGGGAAGAGCATCGATACCAGAAGCCTGATTCCAGAGTTCGATGTGATCGGGTGCCACCTCGTAGGGGTTGACCTGCGGCCAGTACAGCGACTCGCGTTCGATGGCTAATTTGCCTTTTGCAATATCGCTGTCCCAGTCGATTCCGATGATCTGCAGCCCTTTGCCGCCCCAGGTGTCATGGAGTTTCTTGAGTTCCGGCATCTTGGCCATGCAGGGACCACACCAGGTCGCCCAGTTGTCAATGAGTACGAATTGACCTTTCAAGTCCTCTGACGCAATACGATTGCCATCCAGTGTGGGCAGATCGAATGCGAACGGGGCTCCCTTGATCGCCAGAGGCATGACCTCGACGCCTTCCGATGCCGCTTGATCCATCGCATTCCGGGAGATGCTACGAAGGCCCTGCTCTGTCCGCCTGAGCACGCCGATCGTCGAGATCCGGGAAGGATCCAGTTTGGCATTCGACCACATGAAGATGGTTTGTACTGGGTTTCCCATCGTGCCCTGGGGGTTGTATTGAGTCGTTCCCTCATCCGTCGTGATGGCGAGCATGTAGGCATCACTTCGTCCATTGGCGTTGCCTTCCTCGTCAGATTCCGACATGGACTGGATGAAACGGGCGGTGAACTGATCTCCATTCCAGTGAGCGACCAGCGTGCCGGTTTCTCCCAATTGGACACACTCATTCGTCTCCACGCGAACATTCGTCGGTTCGATATCCCACTTCCAGCCCATTGGGAGATCTGTCATCCCAATGGCCAGGGTGATGAGGCAGAGTGTTTCAAGCATGTCGAACCTCCTGGATGTGCCGATCCGAAATCTCTTGAAGACAAGACAGTCGAGATCGTTCCCGGGGCTGGATCGCTGCACGATGTTCAGGCCTCGAGGGCATGACTCGTCAGATCTTCAAGCGAAACGTACTCCAAAGCAGCTTCATGAGTCGCCTCCAGAACCACGGGAGGGGCCATTCCGGCTTCGAGGGCCTCCTGCCATCGGGGTGCGCAGAGGCACCATCGATCCCCGGGTTTCAGTCCCGGAAATCCCCATTGGGGCATGGGCGTGGACAGGTCATTGCCCGCCGATTGGGAGAACGCAAGGAATGCTTCCGTCACGGTGACGCAGACGGTGTGGGAGCCCTGATCTTCCGGCCCAGTATCGCAGCACCCGGTCCTGTAGAAGCCCGTGAGGGGTTCCATCGAGCATGGGGTCAGGGGCCCCCCGAGGACATTTCGCTGATTCTGGTTCTCAATGTTCTGGATCATGACTGACAGGATAGTTCACTCCAGGGGTGTTGGCCGAGACAGTAGTTGAGCGGGGTGGCCGGGCAGGCTACTCTCCTCATGATTCACTGAGTCACAGTGGATCCGATGCCAGAGGAGAATTCCATGACCGCCGCATTTGATCTGATTGGTTACAAGCCCGAAGGTGACAAGAAGAACACCGACTTCTTCCATGAGTTCCTTCCCAAGGTCTATGAACGCCGGATGTCATCCGGTGTCGATGACATGCTTCAGACGATGGCCGCTGTCATGATTCAGGTCGATCCAGGTGATGGGGTCAACTACATGGCGGAGTTGACCGTGATGGGGCCGTATCGATTCCACTCGGCCCATGTCGACGGTACGCACAAGGTCTATGTCCTGAAGAACTGCAGGCGACCGAAGACTCCCATGATTCTTGTCTTTGAACCGCTTTCCAAGGATTACATGGACGATCTTGTTCGTCTGAATCTGCTGTATCCGATGTCAAGAGCCAAGCCGCATGCCCGGTACATCGGCGAGATCTTCTGGTGTGAAGATGTGAAAGCGACCAGGAAGGCTCTGGAGGATCAGTTCATTCGCTTCTATGACGAAGGCGAATCGCCGAACGCTTTCTTCTTCAATCCTCACATGGCTTTCACCTATCCAAGTGATTTCACCGGGAACAAGGTGGGGTACTGGGATGTCTCCAAGCCTGAACTGGAGACGCTGAATCTCGGTCAGAAGCTCGTCCTCACAGACGAGGAGCACGATCGTCTCAAGAAAGCGGCCGACTGGGCGGATGGCACGAATGTGATGGAACTCGTCATGGGCCTGGATCACCTGGCCACCAGGATTCTCATGGGTGACCGTGAGCACGCCATCCTGGAAATTCTGACTCTGACGCCTCACTACTTCTGGGGCGCCTACAACATCAGTGATCAGAACTCCTCCACGAACGTCACCCGCAATCCCAAGGTGTCGGATGACAAGCATTCTCCTGCCAAGGTCTTCACGGCCAACAACGTTCCGTCCTATCTGAACTCCTTCGACGGCCTTCCGATGCCGACCGAGGACTTTGTTCGGAACTATGGCCGGCGAATGCACCACATGGCCGTCGAGGTCAAGGATGGTGATGACGGCAAGGGTGAGAAGAATGTCGACCGAGTGGTGGGTCTGCTCATGGATCAGGGCACCAAGTTCCTCGCGCATGTCGTGGGTGAATGCAAGGACTCCCCGGATCTCAAGCAGATCTTCTCGAAGCATTCCCAGTACTCCGTTCTGATCACCGAGTACGTCGAACGGTGTCATCACTTCAAGGGCTTCTTCACCAAGCAGAACGTCGCCGCCTTGACGGCTGCTGCCGGTGCAGACGAGCAGTTCGTGCATGGCAACCATGGCGTCTACGACTGAGCCAATTCGAGTTCTGATCCCGGTCTCCACCGGCAACGAGGACATCGAATTCTGCGCCCTGCGTGATGTGCTGTGCCGCGCGGAACTCGATGTGGTGGTCGCCAGTGTCGAAGACCTCGCTGAAGTCGTCTTGATGAAAGGCCTTCGCATCATTCCCGACATGGGTCTTGAGGAAGCCGCCGGCCAGTCGTGGGATGCGATTGCGATGGCGGGGGGCATTCCAGGTGCGATGAATCTGGCCCGGAGCGAGATGCTTCGGACGCTCCTGCAGGCGCATCATGCCAGGCAGGGAGTGATCGGTGCGATCTGTCTCTCGCCGGCCCTTGTTCTCGAGCCTGCTGGGGTTCTGGCGAATTCCACGCGGGCGACCTGCAATCCCCTGGCGATCAGGACTCCGGATCAGTCCTGGCCGGCTGATGAGTTCACAAAGCTGCTTGGAGACAAGTTCGATCCCGATGCCCGGGTCTGTGTCGATGACGACAATCGAATCGTCACCTCACAGACTCCTGGAACAGCGATCGAATACGCTCTTGCAGTGGTCACCATGCTGCGAGGTCCCGAGATTGCCCGTGGGATCTCGGAGTATTTCCTGGTTCGATGATTGATGGTCCGCCGCCTCCACCGGAGATCTGAAGGGCTTGATGAAATCCCCGGGGATCGCAGTGGCTGATCAGGATTGGTTCGAATCGAAGTGAACGTCCACCGGCTTGCGTTCGGTGGCATCGTCAATTTCGAAGAAGTCGAACTCGCTGATCCTGAAACTGCCCATTGCGGCAATGATGCTCGCTGGAATCACCTGGCAGCCATTGTGGAACTCACGAACATTCGCGTTGTAGAAGCGGCGGCTTCGCGCGATTCTCGTTTCGGTTTCAGCGAGTTCCTTCTGGAGCTCGAGGAAATTGGTCGAGGCCTTGAGATCCGGGTAGGCCTCCACCGTGGCGATCAGTTTTCCGACGCTGGCACCCAGCTGGCTTTCGATTCCCGATCGTTCACCAGCGCCCTTTCCATTGACCTGAACGGCTTCATTTCGGAGCTTGGTCACTTCTTCCATCACACCGGATTCATGGGCGGCATAGCCCTTGACCGTACTGACCAGATTCGGAATCAGGTCATGACGACGTTTCAGTTCGGTATCGATGTCAGACCAGGATTCCTTGCAGGATTGACGTTTTCTGACGAGACCGTTGTAGACCGCCAGTGCCCAGAGCAGAAGAATGACGATGGCTGCGACCACGATGATGATCACGAGTGCAGTGGTCGAGAGTCCAAGCAGTGGGGCGATGGTGGCGTGCATTGGTCAGCTCCGTCGACGTTCAGGTGTTCATGGTACATGAGGCCCGGCTCATGGGCAGGCCGATGGCTGCGCAGATTGGGACGACGGCTGCCAGAGCGCCCAGCGGCCAGACGAGATAGAAGCCCACGACGGTCGTTCCAATACCGAAGATCAGCAGAAGCATCATGATGGTGAGTGAATGGGTTCGCGATGCCGCCACGGCCAGTGCAGTCGAAGCGATGGCGAGCCCCAGATTCACGAAGGCCAGGATCCAAAGCAGCTGTCGTTGGGCCTTGTCTGCTTCGATTGCAGCATCATTGAGATGGAGGAATCCAAGAAGAGAATCCTGAGCATCCTTCGGTTCACCCATCTCGAGAAGCCGAATGGCCAGTGCCGTGCTGATGGCGACGATGGTCAGGATGCCGAAGACCATGGCGACCGTGCACAGGATCGATCGTGCCCTGCATTGTCCAGTCGGTGTTCCTTCGGTGTTCATGGTGCCTGCTCCTGTTGAATCTTGGGGAACTGTACAACAAGAGCAGTCGGAGCGTACCCGCGGCCCGGGAGCGATCATGCTCGCAAGATTCATGATCAGTGACAGATACGGCCGTAATGATCCAGAATATGCAGGAGATCCTCGATATCCGGTTGGCCATCTCCGTTGACTTCACCCTCGGGTGTTCCGAAGACATCCAGCATGGCGATGACATCTTCCACATCGACCTGTGAATTGCCGGACAGATCCCCGGGGCAGCTTGCGGCAGATCCCTTCCAGCTTGCGGGCATCAGTCCAAAATCCCAGATGCCGTACTGTGGCATGCTCGCAGGTTGCCAATAGGAATCGAATGCGTCATCAAAGGCTCCGACGAACGATTTGAAGGTGTCCACGGTTGCCGGAGTCTTGATGCCATCCCAGTACCCGAAAATCTTGCCGGATGTGCCACCGTCGTTCGAGAACAGGAGTGTCACCTTGGACAGGTCTGCGCCCGTCATGCAGTCCGGTCCTGGTGAGCCGTCACATGGTGTGGCATGTACTCCGACCAGAAAACCGATCGTGGAGGGTTCTGGCGGCGAGAGCGTCGGATTGGGACAGATGGCCGTCGGTGTTCCCAGGAGCGTACTGACAGGATCTGCGGAGTTGCCCGACGACTGGTAGATCTGTTCACCTGAGTAGGGTGGATACCACTGGGGTGAATGAGCCACATTGCTGACATCCACGACGGTGTGATGTCCACCTGCGTAGTCCGTGCAGCTCTTGTACATCTGATAGCACTCGGCCATGCCCCCGACAAGCGGTGGGTACTGGAAGTAATCCGTCTGATAGTCCGGATATGGACCCGTTGTGGATGTGGTGTAACGCACCATGTTGGTGAGCGAGTTGTTGTCCTTGCTGATGATCATTCCGATGAAGCCGGAGCTCTGATCCCACTGGGGCCAGATCGTCAGCAGGTGGTTCTGCCAGGACAGGAGTGTGGCATCATCGATCTGTATGAAGGAGTCACTGTCGAAATTCTCATAGTTGATCGCATTGATGCCATTGCTGACACCACGGGCTGCAAGTGCCTCGTTCGCCTTGATGGTCCACTGCATCGGCCGGAACCACTGGTCCATCGACGGGGTGTTGTCATCCCAGATCCATCCACTCGTATTCGAATCGAAGTACGGAAGAACGGAGATCTGGCCGTCGAAGCTGTTGCGAAGGTTCTTGATGAAGGCCAGTGACGGGGGAAGCTCATCGTCTGGAGAGGTCGGCAGCTTGTAATCCGCGCCCTGATCGGATGGTGCGAGGGGATCGATCAATCGAATCACCAGATGTCCAGTCGGCAGCTTGGCGTCCTGTCCATTCAGAACCCAGTCATTCAGGGCATCCCATGGCGGTGGATCGCCTTCCACCCACATGGTCCATTGATCCGGAGTGGTGGCCAATGCCATCGAGCAGCCAAGCAGAGTGCTTGCCAGGCTCAAGCTGATTCGATTCATCTCGTCATCTCCCCCCTTGTCGCAAGGTCCGAATTTCAGAATATCACCCTCATTCGAGAATCCAAACAGGGATCTCCAGACAGCATGAAATGGATGATCCTGGCCTGAGCGTGATCGTTTCGCTACTGTCTGGAGGCATTGCAGGAGCCGATCATGCACGGTCACATCGATCATCTTGTCCTTGCCGTCGCGGACCTCGAGGAAGCCATCGAGACCATGGACACACTGCTGGGTGTCCGCCCGGCGATGGGTGGACGACATCCAGGGTGGGGGACATGGAACGCCCTGGTCTCACTGGGAGGATCGACCTATCTGGAGCTGATCGCACCGGATCCAGAGAATCGGGAATCGTCGGTAAGCACGCCGGAGATCTTCAGCACACCGTCTGCTGCGAGAATGATCGGTTGGTTTGCCAAATGCAGAGATCTTGATGCGGTCAGAGAGACTCTTGTCGCCCAGGGCGCATGTCCCGGACCGGTGAAGGATGGATCGAGAGCGTTGCCTGATGGGCGCCTTTTGCAGTGGCAGTTGACGGATCCTGAAACCATGGTCATGGATGGCATCTTTCCGATGCTCATCGACTGGCAGGATTCACCGCATCCTTCAGCGTCCGCTCCCACAGGTTGTCGACTTGTGGAATTCGGCCTGGTTCACCCGAATGCATCGAAGGTTCAGGACCTGATGCACTCCATTGGAATCGATCAGGTTGTGCAGTCAGGTCCGTCGCCCGCCATTTCAGCAACGTTCGAAACCCCGAGTGGCAGATTCGAATGGCCTCTGTGATTCAACAACGGCAATCGGACAACAGTTGAATGGACCGCCGCGGATCTATGGGCCCGAATGGGCAATCGTCTGCAGCGGTACATGCAGCGAGTAGTACATCGCGCTCAGCAGAACCAGTATGACGATGTTGGCGATCATCGCGAGAATGATCATCAACCTCTGACGAAACCAACCGATCGCAAGTCCGATGACGGCTGCAATCGTGGCCAGGATGCCCACGAAGACCGGGATGTACAGCGGCAGGTTCGATGCTTCGAAGAGAAGCATCGACAGTTCGGGAAGCTGGACATTGTGGCGTACGAAGACATCCTTGTATCCGGGAACAATCCAGTAAAGGGCGATGTCAGCGGTGATTGTGAGCATCCACGCGGAGAGCGTGAGCACGAATACCGGCATGTACGAAGCAAGAGTGTTCTGTTCTTCGAGATTCAGTGTGTTCACTGTCATGCGGTCTCGCGGTGTCTGTGTTGTCTTTTACGGGTCACCATGCCGTCAGGTTGCACCGGATTGCAGGAAGAAGATACACGCTAGAATGCCTTGCGATGATTCGAAGTTTCCTTGAATCTCCTTTTTTGCTTGATGGCGCTACCGGTACCGAACTCGATCGTCGCGGCGTGGATGTCGGAATGCCGCTGTGGTCAGCCGGTGTCATGGACGAGGCTCCGGATGTTCTGAGGGAAGTTCATGCGTCGTATCTGCAGGCAGGTGCCGACGCGATCATTACCAACACGTTCCGGACCCATGCGCGTTCATTGGCCAAGGCCGGTCTCGGTCATCGAGCGGAATCGTTGACTCACATGGCGGTTTCGATCGCAAGGCAGGCGCGTGATGAATGTCGACCAGAAGCATTCGTATGGGGCGGAGTGGCGCCGCTGGAGGACTGCTACAGTCCGCAACTTGCACCGGACGCCCGTATCTGCCGTGAAGAACATTCAAACATCATTCGCCATCTTGTTGATGCGGGTGTGGATCTGGTCCTGATCGAGACGATGTGTTCCGCTCACGAAACAATCGCCGCTGCGGAAGCGGCGATGCAGCACGCTCATGATGCATGGGCCATCAGCTTCTGTCTCAGCTCGAATGGCGACATCGGCTATCTGCTTGATGGGACACCGATCTCACAGCTGCTGCCCTCGCTCGGCGAGGCTCGCTTCATCGGAATCAACTGCGTTTCTCCGACAGTCATGGCCGACCAGGTGAAGCACCTCAGGGGGCTGCTTCCGGACACCATGCCAATCGCGGCGTATGGCAACGTGGGACACGCTGATGAGGAGGGGGGATGGGTCTGTACGGATGCCATTGACCCTGAACGATATGCCGAGCATGCCCTGACATGGCTCGATGCTGGAGCGAGTATCATCGGGGGGTGCTGTGGAACGACACCCGCGACGATTCGCTCGCTGTACACTCGATTCAAAGCCTTGTCGACAGGAGATGAAGACCGATGAGATCGACACCTGTTGCGTACCTGTTGTGGTTCTTCTTCGGTTTGCTCGGCGTCCACCGGTTCTATCTTGGTCGTCCGATCAGTGGTGTGATCTATCTGTTGACAGGTGGTGTCTTCCTGATCGGTTGGATCCTGGATCTCATTCTGATTCCAGGAATGGTCCGCATCACCAATCTCGAGTGGAAGACCAGAGGTGCTTGAGACTCGATCCGATCCCGGGCACGTGAAGTTCAACAATTGGAGACTCACCAGATGACAGACACCCAGCCAGATCGGTCCAAGTCTTCCCCTCCGCCTCCACCGCCAGCGGCACCACAACAGGCGTCTCCATCATCCCGCAGTGTTCAGGGATCCAATGCCTATGACACCCTGACCGACAAGGTCGGTTGTCTGCCTTCGATACGATTGAAGGACAATCTGGCATCACTGATCGGTGGCTTGATCGGTCTCGTACTCGGACTGGCCATTCTGACACCTGTCCTCGGGAATGTGATGCCCTCGGCGACTCTAGGAGTCAGATTCGTGATCGGTGCCGTGGTCGGTACCGTCGCAGGTGTGTTCCTGATCGGAATCGTCCTGATGATCGTCGGTCTGTTCAGGCGTTGAGCCATGACCGTGATGGGATGGTTCAGCCGTTTTCGATCGCCATGAGCGACGGGATGTGCTTCTCGTAGTTGCGATATCGATCGATCGATGTCGTGTACATCGGTTTGTTGACCTGATCGTAACTGAGGGTCATCACCGTTCGGCCGGATTCATGGGATCGAAGACATCGATCGTCCCATGGCAGACCGCAGAATTCAACGATGTCCCTGGTCATCTTCTCCTGGTCGCGAATCATCTCTTCATACTGGACATCCATCCACTGCAGATTCAGGACGGATTTCCAGTGATCCATCAGACGTTGATGCTGCTCGATCGCGAGCGCGACATGCTCGACTGTCTGCAGTTCAGGGTGGACATGGGAAGAGAAGTTGCCCAGGTAGCAGGACACTCCGACATCTCTTGGATTCCGGTGGGTGAAGATGACCTTGGCATTCGGGAACAACATCGCGATCAGACCCAGCAGCCTCAGATTGTAGAGGTGCTTGTTGACGTAGCAATTCGATGATTCGAATCCATGCTGGAGAAGCGCATGTTCATAGGATGCCGCGAGCTGTCTCCGGAGGTCGGCGGTCAATCCATTGACGCAGGACGGCCAGGGCGTCCACGCACCGATGATGTTCTGGAGTCGACTTGCGCAGATATGCAGTTCCTTGGCCTCTCCGACACCGACGGCTTCAGGGTGGGCGTCGAGAATCTGCTCAACCAGTGTGGTTCCCGATCGAGGCATGCCGGCAATGAAGACATGCTGGGCTTCGCTGGCCGCATACTCGGGGAGCGGTTGTATCTGATCAGCCGTGAAGGTCTGGATCAGCTGATCCACCTCGGCGACATAGGCTGATGGATCAAACGGAACAGGTGTCAGCTGCTTTGCAGCGGTTGCCTCTGCAAAGGCATCGTCGTATTGACCGATCGCATCATGGGCCTTGGCCTTCAGCAAGAGCAGTCGTGCACGCTGGCCTGCGGCAGCGGGGGCTTCCAGAGACCAGCTCGACAGGCATTCGTCAAGAACCTCGACAGCCTTGGTGTGCTGCTTCTGTTGAATCAGGCATCGAGCACGAAGCATGCCTGCGACCGGATCCGCATCAGGCACCTCCGGACGATCGAGTGCCTTGATCGCTTCCACCACGTCACCTGATCGTTCCAGCAGCTGGGCGCGTGTCACCAGGGCGCCTGTCGCACCGGGATTGCGTTTGAGGACCTGGTCACAGCATTCGATTCCGGATTCGGTCTGGCCACGGGCCCCATGAATATTGGCCATCATGATGAGGATCGAGTCATCTTCGGGTCGCGCATTGAGTACGACTCTCGTGGCGGCTTCCGCTTCGGACCAGAGTCCCTGCCTCAGGCGGATCTTGGCAATCGCAAGGTTGGCCTCGACATGTTCTGGTTGCTGTTGGACGATCGACATCGCCATCTGCAAGGCGCGTCCAAGATCTCCTGAAGCCAGTGCCGATTGCAGCTGGGCATCGATATTGCCGGATGATGGATCATTCAACACGGGGACGATCTCCTGATGAGGTTCCAGTGTAGATCATCGGCTCCCGGATCGTTCGAGATTGATCCGACACGAAGAGGTGTTTTTCGATTGCATCACCTGGAATTTCAGGCTCGATCGGATCACATGGACTTGACGGCTTCCAGGACTTCCTCAGCATGTCCCGGGACTTTCACCTTGTCCCAGCGGTGCTTGACCTTGCCATCCGGTCCGATGAGATAGGTCGTTCGCACAACTCCCATGTATTTCTTGCCATACATGGATTTCTCCTGCCAGACACCGTACTTCTCACAGATCTTCGCATCATCATCCGCGAGAATCGGGAAGTTCAGATCGTGCTTTCCGGCAAACTTCGCCTTGCTGTTGACGTCCTGAGGTGAGACTCCAAGGATCACGGCTTTCGATTTCTTGAATTTCGGAAGATCGTCACGAAACTGGCAGGCCTGCTTGGTGCATCCCGAGGTGTCATCCTTGGGATAGAAGTACAACACGACGGTCTTGCCGGCGTAGCTGCTGAGTCGATGTGCCGTGCCGGCCTGGTCCTTGAGATTGAATGCGGGGGCCTTCTTGCCGATGTCGATCATGATGGATGCTCCTGGTCAGTGGAGGACCATCATAGGAACTCTCGCAACAGGAATTCCCTGCGGAACCTCGACCAGAATCGGAATTTCAGGCCCTCCATTGGAATGTTCTACACTCTGATCATGGGTAGGCGCAAGATCAGACGTCGGAAACCGACCGTTGAAGCAGTGATCATCGGCTCGCTCTGTTTTCTTCTTTCTCTGGGCATCATCGGAGGGCTTGCTTTTCTGATCTTTCTGGGAATCAGACAGGTCTATCAACCGCTTGGAACACTCTTGTTCTGGTTGGGGCCACTGCCTCTGGTCTTCGCCGTCATCTGGCTGACGATTCTGTTGGCGGAGGCATACGAACAATTGACCGGACGAACTCTTCGGACACGATCCGCTCGAAAAACAGGTGGGCAATCCGGTTGATCTTCGAGCGACTCTTGAGGCTTCGGGGCAGGAGAGACTGAATCAACATGAAGCGGGATCAGGCAAGTCATACTGCGAGATTCGTCTCCAACGGGATCTACTGGGTCTCCCGAAGCAGGAAACTGCATGTCGAGGTTCCCGGGGATCTTCGCGATTACACCATCGAAATGACTCGGTGTTCACTGAACGTGGACAGTCCTGTATGGCGTCGCCTGGCATGCAGATGGATTCTGTTCAAGGCCGGTCTGATGCAGCGCTGTGCGATTCCCGGGATCTATCTGCATCAGCTTCTTCGAAAGCGTTTCATCGAAGCGCAGGCTCGAAAAGCAATCGCAGACAAGACCAGCCAGCTGGTCGTCATCGGTGCCGGTCTGGACACACTCGGCCTGAGGCTCTCGGTTGAACATCCTGATCTGAAGGTGATCGAGATCGATCATCCCGCAACCCAGGCATTGAAGCGATCGATCGTGGATGCCATGTCGCTTCCCATGGGAGACATCGAGTTTCTGTCCGCCGATCTGGGGCATGAGACTCTGGTGTCCGCCTTGAAACGTTCTGCCTGTCACGACCCGGAGGCGGCGACGCTCTTCATTGCTGAAGGAATCACGATGTACTTGTCCGAAGCTTCCGTACGGGAGCTGCTGAATTCGATTGCGAATCAACCTCCTGGATCGTCTCTGCTCTTCACCTATATGGAGGAGAGTCGTCCGGGATGCTTTGACTTCAGGAATGCCCGACGTGTCACGTCCTGGTGGCTTGCACTCCGCCATGAGCGATTCACCTGGGGCATCAGGCCCGATCGCCTTCAGGCCTTTCTGGCAGAGTGTGGCCTGAGTCTGGAATCACACAGGACGCCCGAGGAACTCAGGCTGGAGTTGTTGATCGAATCGAATCGAAACGCAACACTGGCATTGGGTGAGAACACGGTTCTAGCTATTACGAAAGGCAAATCACATGCCTGAAGTCAACGATGTTCAATCTCGTGTGAACCGTACTCAGGTGCACTCGATTCTCATGCCGAACACCATTGAAGCTGTTCACAGTGCGATCGAGGAAGCCTCTCGTCGCAGGATATCGGTGTCGATCGCCGGGGGTTGTCATTCGATGGGGGGGCAGCAATTCGGTACCGATACGATCCATCTGGACATGCGATCCTTCAATTCGATTGTCCAGTTCGATCGTGTGAACGGTCTCATCGAAGTCGAGAGCGGCATCATGTGGCCCGAGCTGATCCGGTATCTCCATGAGAACCAGGATGGTCAGGAGACGGTGTGGTCCGTACGACAGAAGCAGACCGGGATCGACAAGGTTTCCATTGGAGGTTCGCTGTCCTCCAACATTCATGGGCGTGGACTCAAGTTTCCTCCATTCAACAGTGACATCGAGTCATTCAGGATGATCAATCATGCCGGCGATCACCTGGAGTGCAGTCGTGAACAGAATTCGGAGCTCTTCTCGCTCGCGATCGGTGGCTACGGCCTGTTCGGTGTCGTCACGCATGTGACCCTGAGGCTCGTACCCAGGCAGGTTGTCAAGCGAATGGTCGAGATCATCGCCGTGAGAAATCTGCTTCCGCGGATCGAAGCCGCCATGGATGAAGGCTTCATCTATGGAGATTGCCAGTACTCGATCGATCTGGCAGGGGATGAGGAGTTCCATCCTGGTGTGTTTTCCTGCTACAAGCCTGTGGCGGCCGACACGCCGGTTCCCGAACAGAAGAAGCAGATGGCGCCATCGGACTGGGCTGCGCTCTATCAGCTGGCCAGGACGGACAAGGCGAAGGCATTCAGCCAGTATGAGCACTTCTATCTCGGGACGTCCGGCCAGGTCTACTGGTCCGACGCGCATCAGCTCTCGAACGTGTTCGAGGGTTACAACGAAGCTGTCGCCGAAAAGTCGGAAACGGAGATGATCACCGAGATCTATGTCCGTGCTGAATCACTGATTCCATTGATGGTGGATGTGCGACGTGATTTCATCAAGCATCAGGTCGACATGACCTATGGAACCATCCGCTTCATCGAGCCGGATACGGACAGTTTTCTCAGATGGGCGACCGAGCGGAGTGTCTGCATCGTGTGCAACCTGCATATCAGTCACACGCCTGAAGGAATCCGTAAGGCTCAGGCTGATTTTCGCCGCATCATCGATCGGGTCATCGAGCACGGTGGTCGATTCTTCCTGACCTATCACCGCTGGGCTACGCGGGAGCAGGTCGAGACCTGTTATCCGATGTTCAGGGAGTTCCTTGAGGCCAAACTGCGGCATGATCCGGATCTGCGATTCCAGAGTGACTGGTATCGGCACTATGCCGATCTGTTCACCTGATCAACCACTCGTACCACGGGATGTATCTGCCGGCCAGGAAGCCCAGAACCAGGCCCAAGACGCCACCCAGGATGGTGAGCGGAATCGAAGAGAGGCCCCCGATCAAGATCGCTCCACCGATTGTCCCGAAGATTGTGCAGCCGATGATCCAGAGAACCTTGAGGCCAGTTGAGATCTTATCGATTGGCATTGCTTTGTACTCCTGAGCGGATTCAGTGGGTAGCACTATCAGCAGATTCCATCATGGCCATCTGGCATGTGCCATCAGAGTATAAAAAAGTATGGCTGGCAGCAGTGTGACTGCAATGAGGTTGACTATGAGAATGCGCCTGGATCGACGTTTGACTTCCTTCTGCAACACGCTGATCACAGTCAACAGGATCGAGAGGCCGGAGATGGGGAGCACGACGAACAGCCAGGGCAATGCCGGCAGCAGCATGAACCCGTCGCCATGCGTTCCATTTGTCCATTCGTAATGAACAAGCAGCCCGATCTGAAGAAGCGTGACGGCCCCGGCGATCGTCAGAGAGATGATCGATCCGATCCAGGCGATATGTGAAAAGCTGCCCTTGTAGCGCGCAATGGTGATCTTGCCGCATTCAGGACAGGGCACATCATCGGCCAGCCCCATCCTGGAGTAGCCACAGAGACACAGGGTGTCTTCGGTCCCGATCTTCTTTTCAAGCGTGTTGAAGTCGAACATCTCAAGTGATGGTACCAGCGGCATAAGTCAGTGGGGTTCTTCATGCTCTGAACGATCATCTGTGGTCGATCACGGCAATGCACTCGACTTCCACTCGTGAACCAAGCGCCAGTCCATTGGCTCCAAGGGCACTGCGGGCGGGATAATGATCTGTGAAATAGGTCCTGTAGATCTCGTTGAAGGTACTCCATTCCGAGATGTCCGCAAGCATCACGGTGCATTTGACCACGTCATTCATGGAAGCGCCATGTGCTTCGAGTGTCATTCGAATGTTCTCCATGGTCTGACGTGACTCCGCTTCAATGCCGCCCGAGACCAGTTCCATGGTGCCCGGTTTCACGCCGACGAGGCCTGAGAGGTACAGCGTGTCGTCGACTCGAACAGCTTCAGAGAAGGGGAGTCCCTCTGGAAGAACAGTGCCGGGATTGAGGAACGCCACCTGTGTGGAACGATGATTGGTGCATCCCGTGAAGTTGGTCATGACTATGAGAAAGACCAGACTGCTGATCAGATGTAATCGGCTCATGGGTGGTTCCTGTTCCTTGTTAATCCAGTCCTAAAACCAGTACGAATGAGAGAACGATCGCAATGACTGGTATGCACAAACTGATGGTGATCAGCAATCCACTGTATCTCTTCAGCTTCGTCTTTTCTGCCGGGAAATTCGTGACGATCAATGTCAGAAAGGCGATCGGTAGCTGGATGACGATCCAGACAGCGGGTGGGAAAAAAAGGATGAAACCGGCAGTGCCTCCCTTGAATCCGGGGGTCATCAGGTAGATCGTGCTGTAGATCGCAATGGCTGCATTCGCCAAGCCCAATGCACATGAAACGATCGCGAGAACAAATCCGGTCTTGATGCATCGAGAATGACAGTGTCGCCAATCAAGTCGCACTCGTTTGTGCCACTTTGGCGACATGAGTTTCAGGAGGCCACATTCCGGGCAAAGTGCATTTTCATCAAGGCCAGATCGGTCATAGCCGCACTGGCACTGAATCACCTTTCGATTCTGTTCGACCATGACATCCCCCGATGTACATCAAAGTTCACTGTAGACGAAGTGGTCGTCGATTCGAAAAAGCTCGGATTCCTGTTCCAGGATCACACAATGTTGTGCCACTGATCTGCATCCGCCATCAGACAGCGCAGGAGAAGCCTGGGAAAAACTTGTCAGCGATCAAGGCATCGGTTCCTTGCAGGGAGAGACAAACTGAAATCCGAATCCGACTTCAGTGCATTCGGATGGCCTTGGATGTGCGGTTTCCATCCGTGCCTTCAAGTTCAATCCACATGGCATCGGAGTTCGTGATCATTCCAGGACATTCGACGTGGGCATGCCAGTGATCATCGTGGACATGGGCGAGCACCTTCATCGCGCCTTCACCTGATTTGGGTCCAAACCAGACACGGATGTTCTCTGGAATATCGCCGCTGACGTAGCGGGCTTCGAAATGGAGCTCCACGCCCGGATGTGGCTCGCCCTGAGTCGTAATCGAGAGTTCCGTTCCGTCAAAGTTCACCGTATGTGTATGGCTCGGGCCATGTGCATGTCCATGGTCATCATGATCATGATCGTCATGATCGTGGTCGTGGTCATCATGATCGTGGTCGTGGTCGTGGTCATCATGATCGTGGTCGTGGTCATCATGATCGTGGTCGTGGTCATCATGATCGTGATCATGGCTCTGTGATGGATTCGAACCTTGCCCATTGGAGTGATCATGATCGTGATCATGGTCACAGCCTGAAAGCAGATAGAGGCAGGCGACGAGTGCGATCAGTACCGATTGATTCAATTTGAACATGATGCGAGTTCCTTCCTGAAGTGAGGTCGCATCATAGTGGACGTTCAGGGGTTTCTGGAAATCCAGTTCATGAGCTGCCTG
>PAAJ01000032.1 GCA_002702575.1 Phycisphaerae bacterium
CTTTCTAGGATCTTCATCACCTCGATTGCTACAGCCGTGTAGTGGACGACGCAGAGAGACTCGCAGTCAGGGGATGAGTCGAGGAGGTGTCCGCCCTCCAATGCCGCGAACAGATGGGTCTGCCCCACCCATGCGTGATGCATGATTCCCATGCCCTCGGGGAGGTTCCCCTGAGCGTATCTGACCTTGCTGTCCTCGTCCAATCTGATGAGGAATCCCTCCTCGACGGCGCGGTCTTTGGCTTCGGACCACGCACTCTGAGTGATGAAACGGGGAACGCAATCAGACCTCGTGATGGTGCGGTGGTTGTGATTGGCTATGAGACCAAGCAGCTGGGCCTGTCCGTGACGGGCCTGCGAGGTGGCTTCCTGCAGCCTCTCATCACTGAAAAGCGAGCCATATTGGGTATCTTTAGCCGACATTGTATTACCCGGCCATCTCTCATAGTCCAAAAACCTTACGCTTCTGTGAGTAGGTCACAATGTCGTGGGCAAAATTTGTAGTTATGACCCCTAAATTAGGCATGCATCTTTGCAGTACATCGTTTTTAGTGAATAAATTTACTTTAGAGGTTAAACTAAATCCGCTTCCTTTTGTAACAGAACCACAAGATCCTGGGCAAAAATACGGACCGGTTTTTCTGTCGCTCGAGACGAGTGTGTTGCAGTATCCCGGAACTGAGCGAGAATCTGACCAGGGATCGGCGGGCACGAGCACGGATCACTCCTCCTCCAGCTCGGCGATGGCCACGTTCATCTCGATCATGGCATCGAAGTCCGCCTCGGAGATAGGGCTGCTCAGGTCCATCGTGGAAAAACCACCTGAACTGACGCTGTCGGCTTTTTTCCCCAAGCAGATGTCCTCTATCACGTGCAACGCGGGTAGGGTCACAGTGCTGCCCGTGGAGAAGTAGACATCCTCCAGCACCGGCATGCTATATTTCGCGAGTATCCTCCGCACCACATCCTGCTTTCTCGCTCCGTCGACATCGACTTCGAGGAAGTTAGCGACGCTGACCAGCCAGTCCTTGGTGATCGTACCGCCGTCTCGGCGGCTGCCCCTGGATTCGGGGGGATCGACCTTGGCACTAACTGATACACGTGCGAGTGCCCTGGTTATCGTGTCGCCATGCGGCCTCTGGTTTCCCTCGTTCGGATCCGGTCCGTCGTCGCCGAACTCCTCGCCGATCTTGCCGACCAGGATGTTGGCGATACGGGATATGTCCCTCCTGGCGCGGGTCCAGAACTCGCGGTACTCCTCGCTGTGGTACTCGTAGTCGTTCTTCTCCGCGAACGCGATCGAGAATAGCATCAGGTCCAGGAGGCTCTGGACCTCTGGCTCACCGCTGCTGACGGCTGCGTCCTCGTACAGCTCCCTGAAGAAGGGGGTGCTCTCGTTGAGGGTCACCCATATCTGGTCGTGGAAATCCTCTGCCAGGTAGATCTCGTCGCTCCCGAGGGGGCTCTGCATCCTCCTGAAGAATGCGTCGTGCTGGAACCTGTTTCGCACGATCCTCTTGCTCGATTCGGACTCCATCCTGACTTTCTCCTCCTCCTTCTCGGCGTACGCGATCTCTTTCGCCACTCCCGTCGCCCTGGCCTCGGAAACCCTCGTTGCTGCCCTGGCGACGCGTGCTTCGGAGGCCGAGTCTACCTCGGAGATGATCTGCTTCTCACGCTCGATCCTCCTCTCTTTCAGGGACTGGATCTGCTCGGCTCTCCTGCTCCTCCTGGGAGATAGTGGCCTGAGCCGGCTGGAGTGCAGCTCGGCCATTCGGACCACGGGCTTCCTCATCGTCCTGGATCTCGATCTCGATCTACGATGCCTGTCTATGGATGTTCTCAATTGAGTTATCATCGTCCCAATCCTGCCTCTGATGGAGTCCACCAGCCTCTTGTCTATGTCCACGTTTGTCTTGTCCGTCCTGACCCCGAATAGGCCGTCAAGGTACGTGCTCTGATCCGAGGGGATGACGGGGAACCTGATCTCCCCCCTGAACCAGTTCATGTTGGAGGTCTTGGTGTAGAGTCCGAGGTCGAGTCCTCTGGCGAGTTCCCGGTCCCCCCTGACGATGCTGAATCCCTGGTCCCTAGAAGAGAACCAGTGCTCGGATAGAATTCGGGATGATCGCCCCGACGCCGAATCCGAGAGATTCAACGATGATGTGACACTTTGCGGATCGGCCACAGCCATCTCTATGCGGATCACGGCTGGCAACCCGGTCGATGGGTCGATGACCTCTGGAGACCCCTTGAGGTCCCTCCCGTCGAGGATTATCTCGATCGGCCCCCTGGTTTCCAGGGGTGGTCCGAATCTTTCGGCGTCAAGAGTGCCGGCGAGTGCCATCATGGGGTCCCTCGCCTCCACCATGGAGCCGTCTCCATCAGGAGAGCCGCATGTCGATGAGAGGAACACATGTAGCCCCGAGGCTATCGGGTCCCGGTACACTCTCCCTATGTCCCTCCTCATCCTCTTGATCAGCGGCCTGGAGTCCTTCCACCCTGGCCTGACTATGCTCTCCATGACGATTATGGTGCCACTGCGAGGCTCCCTCCAGTTGGGTGGTAGGTGCTCCTCGGGAGGCGTCCCGCAGTCTGGATCGTAGTCTCGTGGGTCGTCCAGGTCGATCTCCCCTCGGTTGGCGAGGAGCCTCTCCACGTCGAGGACCGCCCTCCTCCACTTCCCCCCGGGAGTCTTGGAGTATGCCACGGTCCTGTCGCATAGGCAGAAGGAGGTCTGGGTCAGTCCGAAGCCGAACCTGCCGGTGGAGGGCCTGATGGTCGGCAGGGGTATCCTCCCCCCGTACCTGAGTGCGTGGACTATGCCGTCGGTCCCAGGTGGGATTTCGGGGTCATCGGACTGGAAATGCTCGGGTATGCCGCAGCCATCGTCTGCTACGATGAGCCTCCATGGGCCGGGCCCGGAGTCCAGATGAGTCCAGATGGTCCTGGAGTCAGCGTCAGATGAGTTGTCGACCAGCTCGAAGAAACCGTTGACGAGCTTGACCCCGAGCCTCCTCATCTGGCTGATCATCACACCGGTGTTGGCGATCCGGACGTTCCTGTCCCTCTCGGTCATTCGCCATCACCCCCCTCCCTCATGGCCTCGATGTACTGGTGCAGCCTCAGCGAGATGTCGGTACGGGCATCCTCCCAGAAGCCGGCCAACGAGGGATCCATCTTCAGTTGGATGAACTCCGCGTAGCCCATGGCCATCAGCATGAGGTCGAGTGCCGCCCTCTTCCTCTCGCTGCCGTCGCCATCGACTGCCGAGTAGACGTCGTTGTGGAAGGGGGAGGATGTGTTGATGACGACCTGCGCCTCGTCCCCGTTGTCCCTCACCTCGAAAGCTATGCCGTGGTTGAGGTGCTCCTTGGATATCCTGACGGGCTGTCTGGTCTCCCAAATCCTGGTCACCCTGCCGAACCACTCCTCCCTCCTCTCGATTAGGGCGGCCTCCTCGGCCTCGGCCTCCTCGGCTTCCATCCTGTGGGAGGCGGCGAGGTCCTCGTCTGAGCACTCGATGGCCTTGCGCGATGCCGCGTCAGCCCTCTTCCTGGCTTCCTCTATGGGCTCGTCGTATTCTGCGCTGATCTGGTCCATCGCCCTCTCCAGGTTCCTCTCCCTGATCCTAGCCCCCTCCTCGGAGTGGGAAGAACCGGGGGTCGGGAGCCTGGGGGATGCTGCCCTGACGATCCTGTCGACGGGACCATCGGGTTCCTCTCCGTCATCTCCCTGGCCTAGAGCCATATCTTTTTCGTGGTCTTCTCTCAACTTCGTGAAGACTCCCTCCACCCTTCCCCTGATCAGGTCCAGCAGGTCTCCGTCGATGGAGTACCTGCTCTTGTTGGCCTGCACCGAGAAGAGTTCGTCGAGGCCCTGGTCGAAGTCAATCTCCCCGTGGAAGTAATTCTTGTCCCCCGCCTTCGAGTAGAGCCTGAAGGAGCTGGATCGGGCGATCTCCCTGCCCTCCCTCAGTAGGTCGAAGCCCTGCTGCCGGCGTCCGACGTGGAACTCGTTGAGTACCTTGTTCCGCTTGCGGTTATCCGCAAGGGCCCCCCTCCCGGTGGCCTGGAAACTGCCGAAGAGCCTCCTCTCGACTATGTGGGGCCTGAGCCTGGCCATCCTGATGCTGATCCTAGAGTGCTCGCCGGTGATCGGGTGGCGTATCTCCTCTCTTCCCTCCTCCCCGTCGAATACGATGTCTTCAACGGGGTACTCCACTGATGCAGAGGGTCCGAGCCTCTGGAGCTCCTTGGAGCCCGGGATGCCCCATAGCGGGTCGATGATCTCGGCGAACCTGTGGCTCATCTGGCCCGGTGCCCCAGTGGAGTCTGTGCTGACCCTCACCCTCAGGCCATCCGCCAGGCGGTGCCTGTAGGTCCTGCCGACGTGCCTCAGGAGGTTATCCCTGGCTGGAGAAAGCCTCCTCCTGTCCGGGTTTGGGATGTCGAGGACGACTATCGTCCCGGCGTGGTCCCACCCGACTATCGGGGGGGAGTCGATCGTCTCTTCGTCAGGGAGGTAGCCGTTGTTATCGTCTATGTCCTGGTAGTTGAACCAGCACCTCCTCCACTTGTCGTCGAGCACCTCGCCAGACTCCTTGTCCTTCCTCCTGGTGTAAACCCAGGCCTGTCCGTCCTTCCTGGCCATGGCAGCCAGGGCTAGCGAGAGCCCGAGCCCGAACCTGCCGATCGTGTCCGTCCTCTCGTTCGGGTCGCTGGTCCTGCCCCTGTTCCCGAAGGCCATCACGAACGGTATGCCGTCGACCTCCTGTCCCGACTCGTCCTGGAAGCTTAGTGGGATCCCGCAGCCGTTGTCGGCCACGATCACCTGCCAGACGCCGCCTTCCGTCTTCTTCAGAAGGACCCAGATCTCGTCCGCCTCTGCGTCGACGGCATTGTCGATCAGCTCGCGGATGCCATCGTCGAAGTTGACCCCGTGGTCCATCATCGACTCGAGGAACTTTACCAGGTGGACGTAGGACACCTTCCGGGATGCGTGGGTTGTCGGCTCGCCTGTCAAAGGGACGCACCCCCCTTACAGTAGGGGCATTCGTAGGACAGGTTCCTGGGCCTCCTGGGGTGGATGGCGTTGTCTATCCCCATCTCTAGGAGAAGGTGGTAGTCACGGCACTCCCTGGTGAAGGCCTCCCTGACTGTCCGGGTCGGGAAGAAGCGAAAGTGGGTGTATATCCCCGCTCTGACGTGGTCCAGGAGCCTGCGCCTGGAGTCGGTGTCGGACCTGCCAGGGTACATCGGCAGGAACGAGCCCACCGGATCGAGGAACCCCAGCTGGTAGCTACCCTTGGTTCGGCGTCCGACGTTATGGCATACGTTTCTTCTTGTCAGCTGTGCTATTTCACTCATNGCNATCGACTCCTGCATCCGACGACCGTGACATTGGCACGGCCATGTGTCTTCAGAACGAGTATCAGGTCTTCCGGACTGGGGGGCTCTTAATGGATGCGGTAAATCTCCAGAGGCGCCCCAGGAGGCGATATGAATGGCCCTATGGGCCTTCATATCGAGCGGGAAAGCGGCTTTCGGTTTCTCCCCGGGCCGGGCTATGCCTCGAGCTCGGCGCGGAGGCGCTTGCCGATCTGCCTGACGATCTCCACGTTAACCGCGTTGCCCAGCCTGCGCACCGGCTCCCCGTTGCTCCCGAACAGGTCCCTCTTGCTGCTGATGTCCCCCTCGGGGATCGACTGCAGCCTCGCTAGTGCCTCCCAGGACGGTTGCTTGAGCCCACCCTCGGGGCTCCCGGTGTACGGGACCTGCCCGATGGCCACGAGGGTGGGGAACCTGTTGGAGCGGCTGACCCTGACCCCCGAACTCCTGAACTGGACCAGGTGCCCTCCGAACCTGGCCATCAGGGCCTCGTCCCCGGATAGGCCACGGGTGTCGGGTGGTGGCTCCCTCGCGACGTGGTACTCGAACTTCTGGAAGGAGGGGTCCATCGACTTGAGCCTGGAGTACCAGGCGTCCCATGCCCCCCTCGAGTGGTGGCCGCTGACCCACTTCTTGAGGTGGTCCATGTGAGCCCTTGAGCGCAATGCGAACGCCCCCCTCTGGGAGTAGTTCGCCGCCATCCCCAGTGCCACCTTCCTGTAGTACGGCGGCAGGAACCTGCGAACGATCTCGTCCGGATCGAGCTGGCTCGCCACATGGGCGATGCTCGGGTTCAGGGCCTCGAGGAGCCCCTCCTTGCCCACCGGCCCTCCCCCGGCATCGTCGATCTTACTTTGCAGCCGGGTGATGTCGTACTGGTCCTCGTAGATCGCCTCCATCCCCCACAGCGGCTTGGGCAGGTGTTCCAGGATCATCCCGTTGTCCTCGAGCGTCCACCCGAGGTACTGGTCCCAGACCTCCAGGGCCTCCCTGTGGGTCTGGCTGAGCCCCCGTCCCCATGGGCCGGGCGATATGACCTCGTCGAGGGGCCTCTCGCCTGCATCGAGTGACTTGATCTGCCGGAACTGCTCGGCGAAGTAGCCCTCCTCGGGCTCTCCTGGCCCATCCGCCTTCCGACCGACGATGAAGACCCTGTTCCTGTTCTGGGGGATCCCGACGTCCCTGGTGCTGATCCGCTCGTATCCGACGTGGTACCCCCTCCTCTTCAGCTCCCTCCTCATCTCGGCCCAGACCCTGCGGTGCCTGTCCCCGAGCAGGTTGGTCACGTTCTCGAAAACGAATGCGGGGGACTCCAGCCTGTCCATCATGGTGAGCAGGCTCCAGAACACCGTGCCGGCCCCGTGCTTCTTGCCCGACTGGTCGCCTGACTTGCTCCAGGGGGTGCACGGGAACCCGGCTACCATGACCGAGCCCATCATGCCGGGCTCGGCGGACTTCCAGGCCTTCGTGGTGGTCACCCTNCGNACGTCTCCGAACATCGGGAGGTCCTCGCCGAAGGCTGANGGGTACCTCTGCTGCAGGCCCGCATCGAGCTCGGCGGCGCCCACGCAGTCGAATCCGGAGTCCCTCATCCCCATGTGGAAGCAACCGACGCCGGCGCAGGCGTCGAAGAAGGTGTGTCGCCCGCGCTGCCCCATCGGAGAATTCCCCGAGAGGGAGCACCTAAGCTTTTTCGGCGGAGAGGCAGGACTCGCAGCGGAACCAGGTCCTCTTGCCGTCGATGGCCTGGGACTGGGTCCCGCACAGGATCACGCCGTACTCCCTGGCCATCCTGTCGTGGTCGAAGGAGTAGCGGATCACGGCACCGCACCCCCCGGGGGTGTCGATCAGGGACGCCTGGTCGGCCGTTTTGGGTGGGATCGTCGGCATCTCTCTCGAATTGGGGAGGGGTTTTCGGCACTATAAATACCCTGCAGGACAATCTCAGATTAACTTCGCCGTAATTGGCGTAATTGGTTGCTTCCGACCAACCGAGGGGGCGGGAAGAGGATGGCTGTAGAAAGACGAGATTTTGGAGGTATGACGATGACTGATATTGTTAGAACGGTCAGAGTTGCCAACCTGAATGGGCATGACGAGTACCCGAACACCGACATGGAGGGATTGCTGAACATAGTAGACGCGAACCCCGGCATGTGGTGCTTCGTTGGAGGCGCTCTCACGACACCCGGGACCCAGGCGTTCACNGAGCGCTGGAACTCGGCTGGCGAGAACGAGGTAGTGACGCTATCCCGCCCACTGGTTGGTGGACTCTGCTAGGGAGGTAGATCCCCCCGACACGGCCGCTTGCGGCCACTGACGCCGTGAGGCGGACGGAAACCCCGCATCGGGAGACCTCGATGCGGGGCCCAAACAAACAAAGATGTGAGAATATGGAACAGAAAACAGGACTCGTAATCGACGTCGTTGGGTGCGGAGGCATAGGCAGTTGGCTGATGGCAGCGGCTGTCCGGGCGCTGCACTCGAGCCCCCTGCCCAAGCTGATTGGGGGGATCGTTTTCTGCGTACACGACTCCGACACGGTCGAGGAAAGGAACCTCCACCACCAGGCGTTCGAACCATCCGACGTCGGCTCCCTGAAGGTCAGGGCTCTGGCAACGAGGCTGAAGCCGTTCCTGGGCCCAGATCTGAGGTTGGTCGCCAAGCCCTCCGACGTCAGGAGCGAAGGGGACCTGAGCCTTGTCAGCGAGGTAGTGGTGGTCGCTGTGGACAACCCCCACGCCAGAAGGGCGATCCACGAATCGGGGAGGGTTTTCGTAGACCTAAGGGTGTCCGGGGACTCTGCGATCCTTCTGGACTCGTCGACACACCCGGATGAGGTTCGGCTGCTGACTCCGGATCACCCATCCGCCTCATGCCAGGCAGAGGGGGCCATCGAATCGGGCAACATACAGTTCGGCCACCTTCAGGCTGCGGCAATGGGGGCACAATGGCTGATCCAGCTCCTAAGGTCAGTACTGGGGGAGGAGACGGCCCTCCCGGATCCCAGGGTGGAGACCCTCACTGGCGGGACGATAACCAAGATCCGGTTGAGGGAGCCTCCGGGCCCTAGACCGGCTGTGGTCCCCAGGCTACACCGGAAGTCGTTACTGACTCGGCATGTCGTGATTGCCGGGGCCTCTGGCGAGGCGCCCGTAGACGAATGCATCAGGGAGACGATCGCCCACCATGCCATGGAGGGCGACTGGAGGTCNGTCTGGCAGATTTCCAATGACATGAGGCGGGAGGTTTCAGTCATCACAGACGCCTCTGACTCCATCTTCGTGGATGTCGGTGACGCCCATCGGGTGGAGTTGTCAATGCCGGAGGGGGCTCGGATCCCGATGCACTGGTGCCACACGCATCTCAGTCCCTTGACCAGTTACTGGAGCTCCACGGACTTGGATTCTCTTTACGTGGGATCATCCATCCTTTCAGAGGCGATCGTGCTTTCCGAGACCGGGATCAAGAGGGCCAGGGTTCTGGATGGCGATGAGGTCTCTCCGAGGCTAGCTGAGGAGGGCCCCCTGCACGTTTGGTCGGACGAGCCAGTCACTCCGTATCGGGAGGAAGAGGAATGACATCGGCGACCGAGGATGACGATTCAAGGCGTTCGGACGCCATCTCCAGGGTGGAGATGGAGAGGAGGGACGAGAACAACACGGAGGTCGCCCTCACCCTCGAGAGGCTGGTCGAGATAGTACTGGGAGAGGGGGACTGGGGCGCGATAGTCGAGTGGACGGAGTACGCCCTTATCCAGAGGCCCATGATCACGACGGACGACCTTGTCGACGGAATCCTGTCCCTCCACGACTGGTCCTTCTCGAACGCTTAGCGAACCGGGCTCAAGGCAGAGAAGGCATCAGATCTGCATCGAAGGNGGAGCCNTCTCCCATCTCGACGGCGTCCTCGCCGGTCCTGAATGCCGTCGCCCTTCCGGTGAGGCTGCCCACTCTGCCATCCCAGCTGACGAACGAGCCCTCCCACATCCCGAGCACCGGCGTGTCGTGGTGCTGGTGGAACTCCGAGATTCTCTGGGCCCTGGACTCCCCGTAGTGCTTGGACAGCTCCTCGTCATCCATGAACAGGACCTTGCCCGGGTGGTAGTGCGGGTTGATCTGGAAAGGCACGATCCCGAACGACTCGAACGACGGAGGCAGTACGATCGGCATGTCGTTCGTCGTCATCATGGTGGGGCACGCCACGTTGGACCCCGCGCTCACGCCCAGGTAGGGTGCCCCAGCCAGGGACCTGTCCCTGATCGGGCCCACCAGGCCCCTGTCGTGGAGGTCCCTGATGAGGAGGAACGAGTTCCCCCCTCCGACGTAGATCCCGTCGGCATCGTCGACGNCCGACTTCTCGTCCTCGAAGGTGTGTATCCCGACGAGTGTAGGCCCGTCCGGGCCCATGAAGTCCTGCATCCTGGAGGTGT
>PAAJ01000001.1 GCA_002702575.1 Phycisphaerae bacterium
AGGCCACTCGTAAGAAGGCCACTCGCAAGAAAGCCACTCGTAAGAAGGCAACTCGCAAGAAGGCCACTCGTAAGAAGGCCACTCGCAAGAAGGCCACACGTAAGAAGGCAACTCGCAAGAAGGCCACTCGAAAGAAGGCCACTCGCAAGAAGGCCACACGTAAGAAAGCAACCCGTCGCCGCCGCTGAGCCGAAGCTCTCCAGGACACGTGCTCCAGGACCGTGGAACGCTCAGGAGCTAGGACGGGTGTCCGATCGAATACGTCTGAAGGCCGACCCATTGGGTCGGCCTTCGGGCTTTTTGGAGATGGCTGATAACCGGTTCTGGAATGGAACTGCCGAGATTCCTGGCTGAGAGCCGATGACTTTCGGCTCTGATGCCTTAAAATGTTCTGTCCCTCAGCAATGCCCCCCAGTGAGACGAAGAGTCATGACCCACATCATCGCTGAACCTTGCATCGGAACTAAGGACACGGCCTGTGTGGATGTCTGTCCGGTTGATTGCATCCACCCCACAAAGGATGAGAGCACCTACGAAGGCTTCGAGATGCTCTACATCGATCCTGAAACCTGCATCGACTGCGGGCTCTGTGTGGATGAATGTCCCGTTCAGGCGATCTTTCCTGAGGAAGATCTCCCTGAGGAGTGGCAGAAGTACATCAAGATCAATGCGGACTGGTATGAAGAGAACGGCTAGAGCTGCCGTTCAAATGGCTGCTAGGCAGCATCATCACTGACCTGCTCCAGGCCACTGTGTGCGTCCGGGCGTTCCGTCCAATCCTCCGCCTTGCTGCCAAGCGACAGTTCACTGGGGAGGGTCTTGCGATAACCCAGTCTGCGAATGACCTCGAGGACATCTGTCCACGTCGGGAATGTCTTCCCGTTGACTCGTTTGAAGGCGTCAATGGCCTGGACGAAGAGAAACTGCTCCTGAGTCATCTCGCCTTCTTCAGCAGATCGAAGAAAATCACTGCGTCGCCGTCCCGGGCCCCGACGCCTCTCCAGGTTGGTATCCGAGGTCTGCTCATTGGTATCGCGACGATTGAGACCACTGCGTCGATCAACAACATTCAACGATCGGGGGTCCTTTGGGTTGGTGCTGGGGTCTTTCGTCATTACGCCTACCTTTCACGACAGCAGATACCGAACCGGAGTTCGGCTTCGCCCGCTAGGATGATCCTCGGCTTTGCGGGCCAGCCTCTCCAGAGAGTGGTCCGAAGATGGGCTGGTTTCCAGTCTGAAGACGCTGAATCGCCAGAAAAGAACGATTGACCCGCATGACCCAACCCGCATCACAAGCTGCCGATTCACAACCACGGTCCTGCAACCCCACGGCTGGGCTGCTGGCATGGATCTTCCCGGGCCTCGGACATGTCTATCTCGGACAGCGTCATCGAGGATTTCTGGTCATGGCCGGAATCCTCTTCCTGTTCATCTGCGGTCTGCTTGTCGGTGGACTGGATGCCGTTGATCTCAAGAACGACAAGATCTGGTTTGTTGGCCAGGCCTTCAACGGCCCCATCACGTTCGTTGCAAATTTCCTCAATCAAACATTGATCCAGGCTCGACCGGAGGCGCTTCGTCTTCAACTGGTCGGCCTGGGCAACGTGAATGCTCTGGGCACCTTGTTCATCACGCTCGGGGGCCTGATGAATCTGATTGTCATTCTGGACGCCTTCTACCCCCAACCATGGGATGACCGGCCAGCACGTCGAAAGGATGATCGATGAGTTGCTTGGCCTGGATCCCGTTCATGGAGCCGATCAACTGGTTTCACAGCTGGTGGTACCTGCTGCTGCTGCCTCTGGCCTTTGGACTCTCCATGGCCTACAAGGCCATCCGAGTGCCGAATCTCAAGCAGTACTGGTGGCAAGTCACACTGATGACCTCCCAGATCGTTCTTGGTGTCATAGCGCTTGGGATCGTGCTGGTGCTCTTTGTGCAGTTTGCCATCCCGGCACTGACCAACTGATTCGATCGGATGTCCGGTTCCTCAAGGATCCTCCGTCATCAAGGCCCTTGAACGGCCTTGTAATCGCCGTTGAGAGCGTCTTCAGAGCACATTGGCGAGAATTTCAGATCTTGCCGATGTGTATTGGTTGGGAGCATGCCATGGATGGCTGCTCCTGTGCAGAGAAGAGAGAGACAAGCCAGGGACGGTGCACGCATGAAAACGGTTACGACTGCTTACCAAGGTCGCCCCGCGGCGACCGGAGGTCGAACTTCGCCTCAAAAAACCCACGACGCCCCGAGACATGGACGTGCGTGCGGTCCAAGCGTTCGAGAAGGTCGACGTTCAGCACGAAAACGGGATCGAGAGGCCATCCAGGAGACCTGGCGGCAATACAAGACCAGTCCTTCTGAACACCTTCGGGACGAGCTGGTTGCCCATTACATGGAGCAGCACGTGAGGCTCATTGCAGAGCGTTTTCGATCCTCTCTGCCACCTTCAATTGATGTCGATGATCTGCTTCAGCAGGGCTATCTCGGCCTGATGAGATCGATCGAACGCTATGAGCTCGATCGAGGAACCCGGTTTGAGACCTTCAGCTCGCTGCGTATTATCGGATCCATGCGAGATTGGCTTCGTGAGCAGGATCACATTCCACGACAGGTCAGGCAACGGTCTCGCCTGGTGAGCTCCGTCATGGAGCGATTCAAGGTGATGCATGGTCGCATGCCCGATGTGGATGAGCTGGGAGATCTTCTGGACCTGCCTCTGGAGGATGCCCTGGTCAGTCTGACCGCAGCGAGGCCGCCTGCCATGGTGACCTTCAGTACGGTCACGGCGTCCTCTGCTGATGACAGTCACGAGAACTCTGAACTGGCCGGTATGGCTGACGGGAATCCGTCCAATAATCCACTCCACGATCTGAGTCGAGACGACCTGCGTCACTGGCTGACACGGGAACTGGATGGACGAGATCAGCTCATCGTGGTCCTCTACTACTACGAGAACATGACCATGAGAGAGATCGGTGTCGTCATCGGATGCTCGGAATCCAGGGTCTCGCAGCGTCTGAACTCGATTCTGCTGAGACTGCGAGCAGCCTTTTCGACTCCTCGAGGTCGATTCGAACTGACTCCGCTGGACATGTGACAACACCTCTGATCAGCCGCTTGGAGATCGATTGGTGATTACGATGTCCCCATGTCCCGACTGTGGAAAGTCAGCCTGCTTCTGATCAGCCTCGTTTCAGCCGTCGCATTGAATCTGATCTTCACACGATGGGGGACCATGAGCCCCGATCTGGCGTTGCTCAGCTTCAGATGGGACTGGGAAATGACGCTCGGGATCTCTGATGCTGATGAGGTCGGGATCTTCGCAGCCCCGTTTCTGGCCCACCTGCCGTGGGTCAGCCTCCTTCTGGGCCTCATCATCCCACTGATGCTGCTGGGGCTGGCTATGTACATCCTGGTTCGCCTGAAATCGACTCCTGCCTGATTCAGGCCATGCCTATGGTGCGGAAATCGGCCGCGGAACCGCCTGAGGCGTTGCTGCTGGTACCGAGAGCGGATACTCTCACGGTTTCACCGGTGGTCGACCATGAGACCGTCCACTGGAGAGTCTTCTGGACCCGGGAGCCCCTGACATGGCCAAGATGTTCTACACAATTGAAGAGGTCTGCGAAAAGCTCGGAAAGACCACCGATGAGATCAATGACATGGTCACATCCGGTCAGATCCAGGAGTTTCGCGACGGTGAAAAACTCATCTTCAAGGTCGAGCAGATCGATCTGCTGACGGATTCCGATGTTGATGACAGCAGCATCGAACTCGATCTCTCCAATGATGGTGGAACAGGCCTTGGCTTTTCGAGTGATGACGCATCGGGCTCATCAGATAGCCTGATCGAACTGACCGGTTCATCGACCGGCATTCCACACGAGTCACAATCTCCAGCGTCCAATCCATCGATGGCGAGCAGCACTGGAAGTGGACTCGCCTTTGATCTGAGTGGCTCGGCCTCCGGCGTCTCCGCTTTCGGTGGAGATGACGCTGGAGAGACCCAGCTCGGCGAAGAACTTGATGAAGACCTCACTCTGGAATCAGTCGGTTCCGGCAGTGGCCTGCTTGATCTCACGCGGGAATCCGACGACACCTCCCTGGGTGCGGAACTTCTGGAAGAGGTCTACTCGGGAGAAGATGAATTCGAGCTTCCTGCCAATGCCTCTGGACTGTTTGAAGCCGTTTCACCGGCAGAGACCGCCGAGCCTGGCGCCGCACCGTCAGCCGCACCAGCCAGTGGTGGGGCCGCACCCATGATGATGGTGGAGGAAGAATACGACGGTGCCGGTTCTGGCCTCAGCGTTGGCCTGAGCATCGGTGCACTCGTTGCCATGATCGTGCTCCTCGTTGTCCTCGCTTCGGAACTGGAAGGAACCGCGTCGATCCTGACGGACGCCATTGCTGGCAGCCTGTGGATCTGGACCGGGGGACTGGCTGTAGGAGCACTGGTCGCTGGCGGCATCGGCCTCTTCATTGGTCGAGCTTCCGAGTAATCACGGGCATCCGATCTTCTCTCAAAGAAGCCCCGCATGAGGCTAGCGCATTACGGCATCCGGGAATGGGGGACAGCATTCGGTGTCTTTGCTGCCGGTGTTGGCATTGTCCTCTTCATCGATCCTGTGCTTTCCATCAAGCTGAGCATTCTGATTCCACTTGGAATCCTGATGTTCGCCGTGATGGCGTTCTTTCGTGATCCAAATCGGACCGTCCCCGCTGATTGGTCTACCGAGCAGATGTTGAGCCCGGCTGATGGGGTCATTTCAAGTATCGAATCCCATGAGCAGCATCCGGATCTGGGTGGCCCGGGAATCGTGATCAGGATCTTCCTGAGTGTCCTGGATGTCCATCTCAACCGCTGGCCATGCAACGGTGCCGTGACGCTGAATCGACATGTCCCTGGTCGTCATCACGATGCCCGGAGTGATCGATGTCACATGGAGAACGAGCACAATCTGGTCCTGATCCGCAGAGACGATGACACGATCATCGGTGTTCGTCAGATCGCAGGCTTGATTGCGAGGAGAATCGTCTGTCCTGTCGATATCGATGATCGAGCAGAAGCCGGTCAGCGATATGGAATGATCAAGTTCGGATCAAGCACCGAGTTGATTCTTCCGACTCCAGAGCATGTGGACGTCAAGGTCAGCAAGGGTGATCGTGTCCGGGCCGGGGAGACCGTGCTGGCTGTCCTGCCCGAAGCCAATGCCATCAAGCCGTGAGATCCACCTTGCGAACACCAGCCGGTTGACCATCAGCCTTGCGACGCTGTTCCTGCCGGGTCTGCTCCGAGGTGTTTTCAGGCACCGAATCAACCGCGTCAGAAAGCTCCACGCCATCCACGGCTCTTCTTGAACGTGCCTCTGCAGTCGCGTGCTCATCCTCGAGCGCATGCTGGCGATTGCGGTTGCGTCCCGCGATCTGAGTGGCCTCGGCTGCCAATGCAGCGGACGCTTGGATGAAACCGGTGATCAAGCCCATACAAGCTCTATCGGCGTGATCGCATCGATCTCCAAGAATTCTCAGGAAGTCTCGACTCTTGGGAACAACGCAACCTTGTCGATCGGAGTACCCGCCTCAAGGCGACCCCATGCGCATTCCGTACGAAGCTCCCCGCTTGGGCTCCCCAGATGCCATGATTCACGAAGTTGATGGATTCGATCGGGCAGCGTTGCTTCCAGAAGACAGGATGCGATTCGGATGGCCTCGGCACATCGGTACAGGATCGATGCAACTTTGCCTGAAGCGTCGGGATCCTTGGCCAGCTTGAAAGGCTCGGTGTCATTGATGAACGCATCGACCTGTCGCACGATGGTCATGGCAGCAGCAATCGAGCCCGAAAGATCGAACCGATCCATCGAACTGATCGAGGCTTCGACCTGCTCACTCGTGAAGGCCTCCCACTCGACACCGCCACCTGCGCATTCGCCCGTGTCCTCTGGACAGACGCCATCACAGTACTTGCCGATCATGGCCGAAGTACGGCTCGCACAGTTGCCGAGCGTATTCACCAGATCGGTCGTATAGGTCTCGTGGAACTGACTGCGGGAGAAATCGGCATCCGTCGCACCAAGCGGTCCCTGGGTTGCCAGGAAGTACCGCAATGCGTCGCTTCCATAGGCTTCCATGTACGACTGCAACTGCTCGAGATCGATGAAGTTGCCCAGTGACTTGGACATCTTCTGCCCTTCACTGATCCAGAAGGAGTGTGCGTAGACACAGGCGGGCAAGGGCAGTTTCAACGCCATCAGCAGTGCTGGCCAGATCACGGCATGGAACCAGAGGATCTCCTTGCCGATCACCTGCATGCTCGCAGGCCAGTATCCGAAGCGGTCCTCATGCCACTCCGAACCAGGCTCGGCTGCGCCCAATGCGGTGATGTAGTTGAACAGGGCGTCGATCCAGACATAGATCACATGTTCCGACGCGCCAGGTACCCCGATTCCCCAGGCGAAGTTGGTTCGGCTGATGGGAACATCCTGAAGACCTTCACGAAGGCGACCGAGCACCTCGTTTCGCCTCGCATCTGGACGAACAATGCCGGGGTGCTCTTCAAACATCCTTTCAAGCCGGTCTTGATAGGCACTCAGCTTGAAGTAGTAGTTTTCCTCGGTTGCACGCTCGAGCGGCTTCCCGGAGATCGGGGAGACGTGATTCACCTCTCGTGCCTTCGTCTCGGTGTAATACTCCTCCTGACCGGCGTCATACCAGCCTTCAAAGGTTCCGAGATAGACGTCGCCGGAATCCATCAGCTGCTTGACGAGGGCCTGGACCTGCTGCTCATGACGTGGATCCGTGGTTCGGATGAACTCGTCATTGGTGAGATCGAACATTCCCATGATTCGTCGAAACTCGGCTGAATTCTCGTCTGCCAGCGCCTGGGGGGTGACCCCTCTTGCTTCAGCGGATTGTTCGACCTTCTGACCGTGCTCATCCGTACCGGTGAGGAAGAACACATCGTGACCGAGCAATCTCTGAAAACGAGCCCAGACATCGCAGATTGTCGTCGTGTAGACATGACCGATATGGGGACGGTCATTGACGTAGTAGATCGGTGTCGAGATGTAGCGTTTGGAGCAGCTCACAGGGCTTGGATGGTAGCAAGCAGCCCCCGGGAGGGTTCTGGCCCAAAATCCGCATCGTTGGCTGCAATGAGCCGATTCTGCTCAGAAGCAGGGTCGGTTGGATCCGATGAGGGATACCATGAAGGTTGTATCGCAGTCATTGAGTAGTTCGCCGAGGAGGACCCGCATGAATCGCCTTTTGGGAGTCGCCCTGCTTCTGACATTCATGCCAGCCGTCCACGCACATGCCCAGAACGCCCTTGGTGATGGCCATGCTCTGGATGGCAACCTCAATACTCGTGGAACGCGCAATTCCGGAGTCGGAACGACTCGGCCAGGTCAGATGAGCAAGGGCCTGACCGCGCCCAATCTGAGAGCTGGACTGGCAACGAATGCCGACTTCTCACAGCAGGCGATGGCGGATCCCGGTGCGTATTCCTATGCCGGTGGAGGGCTGGGAAACAATCCGTGGTACTGGCAGAGAGCCGGCACGCTGGAAGGTGAAGCCATGGGTGGCGGCTTTGATGGTGGGGGACTGGGTGGTGGTGTTTCCGCACGGTACTTCCAGGGTGACGGCAGCAACGATTCCCTTCGAACCGCTTACAGCCCGTTCTTCCGGAACAGCTTTGCCGATTCCGGGAAGCGTGTCGGATTCGGATCGGACCTTTCCGCGCTCAGTCAGCTCAACCGGATGAGCAATGACTACATTCCCGCAGGACAACCAGGCAATGTCCTTCAGTCCCGGGGGGCAACAACACCCTCCGATTATCGAGATCCCTGGGAATACACCATCGGTGGGCCAAGCCCATTCCTTCGTGATGTTCGTCGTGGCGAACTCCTGAGAAACGATCTCAGCAATCGTGAGCTTCGCACGGAACCAAGAGTCGTTGGCACCGGACTCTCGCCCGATCAGCAGATGATCCGCTACACGGCTTCGAACCTCCGTGGGCTGGGTGCCATTTTCCCTGGAGGCACACCGACGGATCTCGGCATGACCCAATTCGATCTCCTGAGAGCACAGGATGATGAAGAACAGGAACGAGGCAACCGAATCCGATTGGGCGCCGCCTACGAGACGCGATTCGAACCGGATCTCATGGTGAAGGATCGCATCACGAATCGATTGGAGAAGAATCGCATCGGACATTCCTCTCCCCAGATCGATTCGATGATGGAGAAGATGGCCCAGCGATACAAGGAACTCAATCCTTCGGGAACGGAAGATCTGGTCGGAAAATTCGAGCAGGACTATCGCAAGGTCCAGCGGGACATCGCGCAAATCCAGATCCAGCCCAGATTGGATCGAGAAATCTTGCTGGCAGAAGCCCTCGACTCGGATGACGAGGAATCGATGGAAGCGGGCCCCGATCTTCCGTTGCCTGAAACACCGGATGATCGTCTGCCCGGAGAGGTCGATGAGACCGGCAAGCCTGCGGAAGAACGGGAACTCAATTACGACAATGTCGGCATCATTCTGAAGCATGGACAACGCGTCGATTCCCTGGCGACAGGAGATCAGAGCCGGTTCGATGAGCTGATGAAGGCCGGTCAGTCGAAGCTCAAGGACGGCGAATACTTCTGGGCAGAAAAGCGATTCGGTCGGGCGCTTCGATTCACGCCTGGACATCCTCTTGCAACAGCGGGACTCGCCCACAGCCAGATGGGTGCCGGACTTCATCTGACAGCTGCGTTGACACTGAAAAGCCTGCTGGGCTTCCAGCCTGAAATGATCGATGTCGTCTATGACCTCTCACTGCTTCCTGACAGGTCGGATCTCGAGAATACGATTCGTGAGATCAGTCAGCGAATCGATCGAGAGGAGGATCTCGATGATTATGGATTCCTCTTGGCGTACATCGGGCACCAGTTGGATCAACCCGATCTGATTCGTCGTGGCCTCAATGCCATGAACCGAGCCAATCAGGATCTCGTCTTCACGGACCTCCTGACGCGGATCTGGCTGCCGGAAGTGGACGTGGATCTGTCGGTCATCGACCTGCTCGATGATGAACCCGTGGAGGAACCGGAAGAAGCATTGGACGAAGCACCGGAAGCCGGTGACGTCATCGAACTGGTCCCACTGATCGAACCGGAACAGTCCTAGGCCTTCGGCTGAATCCTGGCGACGAACAAAGGCGGTCCTGTCGCTTCAGGGTCTGGTGGCATCTGGACATATCGCGTCAACTCGAGGTTCGCCTTGGCGGCGAGATCGACCATCGAGTCCTCGGGAAATCCGAGATGCAGGTGCCCCATGGTGTCTCGGTAGGCCGTTCGGTCATGGCCCACCATGTCGAGCACCAGGATCGGGCCGGAAGTGATGCGACCAGCTTCCCTCAGAGCGTCTGCGGGATTTTCCATATGGTGCAGGACCAGTGACAGGATCGAGGCATCCATGCTGTTGTCCTCGAAGGGCAGATTGCAGATGTCGCCACGGTGGACACCGATGTTCCCGATGGCTTCCAGACGTTTCCGGGTGGCCTCCAGCATGGCTTCTTCACGATCCACGGCCTCGACCCGCTTGAACCATCGCGCAAGTTCCGCTGCCGTCTGACCAGTGCCGCATCCCAGATCCGCGACCGTCCAGCTGGGTTCGAGAAGTCCCAGAAGGGGTCGGATGTTCAATAAATCACCGAAGAGCTTCTGCCTCAGTTCGGCCCATTCACTTCCGAGATCGCCGAAGAACTGCCTGGAGTCGATCCGACGCCTGGAGATCACTTCACGAACCCGATGATCATCCTCCTTACAGACAGCCATGTCCGCCAGTGAACGGTCTGCAAGCTCCCAGAGTGTTGTGGCGGCGGCATCCAGGGAGATCGTCGCGAGCCGATACATCGCAGCGGTGCCGACACTCCTGCGAACAATCCAGCCCGCGTCAAGCAGCCGCTTCAAGTGGCGAGACACGGTCGACTGGGGCAGCTGAAGGACGCTGGCCAGCTCGCCAACGCCCAGCTCATGTGAGTCAAGAACGCGAAGGATCCGCAGTCTTGCCAGATCATTGAGGGGTTCAATCCATTGCAGCAGCGGTGGCGCCGAAGCGGAACTCATCCGCCCATCTCGACGGAGCCCAGCATGGTCGGCCCAGGGACTTCACCAAGTCCACGGATCATGGATTGGACCTGGGCGTTCTCCGGTTCAAGTGTCCAGGCAATCTTGAGAGACTGAAGTGCGCCATCGATATCGCCAAGCCGTTCCGAAAGCTCGGCTGCAATGATGTAGGGTTCCGCCGAATCGGAAACATCCAGGACAAGTGCTTCCTGGATCGCGAGGCGGGCCATGTCAGGATCATCGAGATCAAGGCTGTATCGCGCGAGAACCAGCCAGTCTTCGGACAACTGCGTTGATTCTGCACGATCCACCAGGAAGCCGAACAACGCATCCCGGTCATCCTGGCGGTACATCGTCTCTGCGAGATTCAGGGCGATGTCTCGATCCTGTGGACGAAGCGTCTCGGCGATCGAGAGTGCCATTCTTGCCGTATCGAGATCGTTGTTCTTCAGAGCCGAGGTACCGAGCTTGTACTGATACTCCCAGTTGTCGGGAAAGCGGTCGACCAGTTCGGCATATTCCTGTTGTGAGAGCTGCCAGTTCTGTGCCCAGAAGTTGAAATGGGCCCGCTGAGCCAGTGATTCGGCCGGAACCCGGTTGCTGCAACCCGCCATGGAGGAACCCAGAGCCAGGGCACCCAGGAGGCCCAGGCATACGATCGTGCTGTTGATACGCTTCATGGCATTCATCATACGATGAGCAGAATGGATCAGCAGCCAAGATCCGAGACGAGTTGAGTTCCATGCCGTCATGATCGGAACCGAGACTGTCCAACTTCGCCATGTGGAGCCGGGAGGCGATGCTCACATCGACTGGATGCTGTCCCATGACGAGCACAGCCTGCTGGTCACCATCAAGCTGAAAGATCGCCTGGAAGCGTTGGAAGCCGGTTCACGAATGACGGGGATCTTTCTGGGAGATCATCGAAGGCGATACCTGACCTACGAAGGCCCGCTCTCCGATGGGCGAGGCGAGGTTTCAAGAGTCGCATCCGGACGACTCCTGAGATGGGTGCGCAATGGGGACAACTGGTGGATCACTGTCCATTGGGACGACGGTCCTCTGCAGCATCTCCAAGTGACCATCGAAGCTGAATCAGCTTCCGGTGCCAGCTGTGAGATCACGGCCCATCAAGACTTGTCTGGAGCTGAAGGCTGATCGCCTTCCTTCTTCTCGCGATATGCAGCGCGTCGTTTGGCATACGACTCGGGCGAAACCGCAAGATCCGGTTCCGCTCCCGCCTGAGCTTGCCGATGGAGCTTTTCCAGGAATGGGACACACCAGTGGCAACCCGTTCCCGCTCCCAGGCACTCGGAGAGTTGAGAGGGCACCTTGGGCTGCTCTCGCTTGATGAAGGCGCGAAGCTTCCTCAAGGAAACATGAAAACAGAGACAGACATGATCATCAGGCTTCATCAGGCTGATCGCAGTCTTGCGGCCCGTCTGATCTCCGCACTGCGGACAAACTCGGAGAGTTCAGGAACCGTTTCCATGAGAACCACCCCCAGGATATGCCGCTCACTTCTGCCGTCTCGACGGGTGTTCATGATGCGTACGGGGCGATCCAGTAGACCGACAGGCTGCGGGAGATCTGCATCCAGCCAGAGGATGTCACCAGGCAGAATGCCGGGATTGTCTTCGCGACTTCTCAACTGAAGCCCCTCGACACTGATGTTGAGGATGTCCGCCAGCCAGTGCTTTCCGCTTTCAGGGTCTCGAAGTCGACCCGTCGGTGCCAGATCGAAGCCGACACTGACCCTGTGACTTCGGCGACGCTCGCCCCCCTCGAGACGACTGGGCAGACTCAATCTCAAGGTTGGGATGGGACGACTTCCACCACTGGGCAGCTGCCCGTGGCCGAGACATCTCACACGCCCTCGAAAGCGACCGCCTCCACCCTGAAGCACGATTTCAATGGGCTCACCAGGGCGGATTCTCAGACCGGCATCCGGCCGGACCGCGACGAGCCCGGTGCGATCAACTGCCAGAAGAGTCGTCGGCACCGTTTCAGGGGTGCCATCATCCCGCCAGCGAACAAGCTGAATATCGCTCTTGAGGGCCTGCCTGAGGATTCTCAGCACAGCACCGCCTGGTGCAGGGGGCATGCCACGGCCTCCTCGGACGATCTGGTTCAACCATGTGGGCATGTTCATGCATCGGCTTCATGCCGGGGCGACCTGCAATGGGGGGCCTCAGAGCGTCTCAAGCACCATGGATGTATTGGTGTAGATGCAGATCTCAGCGGCCACCTGGAGAGAGGCCTGGCAGATGGCCGTCGCGTCCATGGAGGTGTTGGCCATCAGCGCTCTGGCGGCTGCCAGGGCCGGGGTTCCTCCGGAACCAATCGTACAGACGCCATCTTCGGGCTCGATGACATCGCCCTGGCCAGAAAGCATCAAGGTGGTGGATCGATCGGCCACGATCATCAGGGCTTCAAGCCTTCGCAATGCGCGGTCTGTTCGCCACTGTCGAGCCAGTTCGATGGACGCTTTCAGAAGATTCGTCGGCGTGGCTTCCAGCGTGGCCTGAAATCGCTCCATGAGTGCAAAGCCGTCCGCAGCGCCGCCGGCGATGCCCGTCAGGACCCCGGCACCTTCGGCTCCGAGCCCATTGATGCGTCTGACCTTGACGGCATTGGACTTGGCAATGGTGTCACCAAGGGTCACTTGGCCATCACCGGCCATGGCCACGGCTCCGTCACGCCGAACTGAGATGATGGTCGTTGCCCTGAGATCCATCAAAGCATCCTAATGGACGGCTGGGCGGGAGGCAGCGGGGTCGTTGAGAACCTGCTTGATCATCTCAAGCCGGTTGGCCACGATGTCCATGGACTCCGGACGATCGGCTGGATTCAACTGGATGCAGTCCATGATCTGCTGCGACAGAAGCGGATGGATTCGCGGATTCTGTTCGTGGGGTGGCTGAGGCAGACTGATTTCATGGTCCTGTCTCACGCTGGCTGCATCAGCGGCATCACCGGTGGATGGGGGCAGTGCGGTGGGCATGACCTCGCGTACAAGCACCCAGTACATCAAAGCACCCAGATTGTAGATGTCGGTCTTGGGCGTGATTTCGCCACGACGAGCCTGTTCAGGCGCGATGTATCCGGGTGTTCCCTGGATCCTCGGCTTCACGGTGCCGATCGCACACGCCTGGCCCAGATCGATGATCTTGATGCTCAGGTCGTCGAGAATCAGCACGTTCGTGGGCTTGATGTCCGCATGGACGAAACCCCGACCATGCATGTGCATCAGGCCCTGTGCAATCTGATGGAAGATGTCGACGATGTCGGAATAGTTCTTTGGAATTCGCTGGTCGAAGGTGGCCGCATCGACGAGTTCCATGATCAATGACACGGAAGTCGTCTTCAGAAGCTTCCGTGAGCGGATCAATCGCTCCGTACGACGAAGTGCCGGGTGGTCCAGCTTGGATCCGATGGCATATTCACTTTCCGTCTGTTCGATGAACCGATCATCCTTTTCGGTGATTCTCAGGACATGCTTCAATGCCCAGACCTGCTTGGTCTTGCTGTCCTGGACGGCATAGATGCTGGATCGCGCACCGTCGCCCAGATGAGCGAGGATGTTGTACCGACTGATGGACTTGAGCTTGGTCATGAAATACGTACAGCAGATCGATTAGTTGATCGCCATGTCAGGCTTTGAATCCGAAAGAAGCCGCCTCTGAGAAATGATGGCCTGAACAGCCGGATGGGTGGGACTTCTTCAATCTTGAGACTCGGCAGAATACTCCACCTGAGCCATCGCCTCAATTCAATTCATGTGCAGGAAATGCACACTGAAGCCGATTCAGACGCAAAAACAGGTGATTCCGTGCTTCACCGGTGAATTAGCCCGCTGGGCTGCTGATTTGAATGGGAATCAGTCCGTGATGTTCAGAAGCTGTTCACGGAATTCAGCCACCGGGAAGTACCGCCCGGGGCTTGTCTGCCCTGGTGCGATTCCGGCGTGAAGCTGAACCCGCTCTGCTGGAATTCGCAGTTCCTGCTGAAGCCGCTGGACGAGACGAACCAGATGACGCATCTGGCGATCGCTGAAGGGGCGTCGCTGGCCGTTCCCGACCAGGCAGATTCCGATGGAATGGGCGTTGTGATGCCCCCCTGAATCACCGACCACGTGAGCACCGGGGAGCTGCTGATTCCAGCGATAGCCGACATGGACCTCGCCATCTGCAAGACCATTGCCATTCCCGAGGAGAAAATGGTACCCAAGGCCCTGGTAACCCCAGCCGAGGTGCCGGCGGTGGACGGACTCAGCCGTTCCAAAGGGTTCGCCCAGATGGTGAATCACGATTCCCTGCCACCGATCACGATCAAGAGACTGCTCAAGTTTGAACAGCGGGTCATCAGCAGGACGTTCCTGCAGATTGCCGAGATTGGTCAGCGGGAAACCGGTTGCTTCGCTCGGGGTACTCAGATCCAGAAGCAGAATGACCGCGGTCATGGCGGCAAAGAAGCTTCCCAGAACGATCTGGGTCCGCCGTGAAATCGGGGCCTTCGAAGTGTCGCGTCCTTGCTCGGTCACGTCAGACAGGCATCCATTCCGGAATTGAGGCACAACTGTGATTTGACAAGTAAACCACCCGAACTTTCTATCGGAGAATTACCCCCGATGTACTTAAGCAAACCCCGCTGAGAAAGGTGTTTCCAGCAATTTCACTATCGGACCTCCGGAATCATCCTTCAAAATGAACCGGCCCGTCCTCCATCCCAACCGATCAATCATTCATCAGCCTCTGCCTCAATGCCGGTTGCGGTGTCCCGAATGCATCCGTCGTCTCGGTCGGCTGTTCGCCATCACGAGCGGAATCATGGGCAGCAAACTGGTTTCGGGGCAGCTTGTCATCAAAGAGAGGCCGGTAACAGCCAGCCAGAGGTGACAAAAGCCCGAATACGGCAATGAAGAGCTTCAACCTTCGCATGGGCTCATGGTACCCCGGTCTGCCCGGGAGGAGAACTCAGCGAATGTCCACCTTGTCTCCACAGATCAGTCGCTCACCAGTTCTCAAGTCGTCGTAGAAGATGTCGACGTCGAGGAACCTGGTGTCATCTGGAATCTTGCGAGCATCGAGTGGCACTGAAATCAACCAGGTCGGGCCACCGAAGACACCACCTCGCCAGGCATCCCGGACCTCCTCGGGAGTGAGTTCCTCGCTGTAGAGTTCAAGGGGTGGCTGGCCCTCTGAAATCAAAGTGACCTGGATTCGGATGGTGCCGGCCAGCTGAACTGGACGATTTCGTCCATCGACTGCACTGAGATGGACCTCAAGAGGTCGGTTTCCAGAGTCATCCGCATCCTGTCTTCGACCACTGGTCGAATCGATCCGGAGCCGGGTCACCACAGGGATCGATGGATGGCCAGACTGAGCCGGCTCGATCGAGGGCGTTTGAGTCGCCTTCAATTGAATCTCGAGCTCCTCGATCTGAAGCGATTGTGACCGCACGTCTTCCTCGAGCTCGTGAATTCGATCTCGAAGACCGGCATTCACAGCTCGGCTTCGGTCACTGCACCCGAAGACGGCGGTGGCCGCAATCACCAAAGCTGCCACGCTCAGAAAACGTGATCCTGTGGATCCTCGAAGAGATCCGAAGAGACTCATCCCGAGGTGGCCGGCAGTTCGTGGATCACTCGATCGATCAGACCGTACTCCACCATCTGGTTGGCATCGAGCCACGTGTTGCGTTCACAATCCAGCCCGATCTGCTCGAGGGAACGCCCTGTCTGCTCGGAGTAGATGCCGTAGAGCACCTCCCGAAGACGGAGCATTTCACGTGCTTCGATCTCCAGATCCGTGGCCTGGCCTTCGAGGACACCGCCCAGAAGCGGCTGGTGCATCAGGTTCTTCGAATTCGGCAGGCTGGCACGCTTTCCCTTGGCACCGGAACACCCGATGAGCGATCCCATCGAGGCCGCCTGGCCAATGATGTAGGTGGCGACATCGCATTGGACGAAGTTCATGGTGTCGATGATGCCGAGGCCTGCCGTCACCGATCCGCCAGGTGAATTCACGTAGAGGGAGATCTCGGAATCTCCGTCTTCATTGGCAAGAAAGAGGAGTTGCGCGACGACGAGATTCGCCATCTCATCCGTGACCGGACCAGAGACGAACACGATTCGATCGCGAAGCAGCCTTGAAAAGATGTCATAGGCGCGCTCGCCGCGACCTTCCTTCTCGATGACCATGGGAACTAGGTGGGACATGCCGGTGCCGTTCTCAAATATGGTTGAAGCAGTCGATTCGACTACTTGTTGTCTTCTGGGAAATCGCAGACGACATCGACAAGGCCGTATTCCTTGGCTTCCGTCGCTGAAAAGAACTTGTCTCGCTCACTGTCTGCCGAAACCTTCTCCACGGGCTGTCCCGTGTGCTCCGACAGAATCTTGTTCAAGGCTGCCTTCGACTTGACGATTTCGTCGGCCTGGATCTTCACATCACTCGCCTGACCGGTCACGCCACCGTACGGCTGGTGGATCATGACCTTGGCATGTGGAAGGATGTGCCGCTGTCCTGCCGTTCCGGACGCAAGCAGAAGGGCTGCACCGGAATAGGCGCGGCCGATGCAGTAGGTCGCAACATCACTGGAGATGAAACGCATGGTGTCGTAGATCGCCAATGTGTCATCAACAGCACCGCCATGTGAGTTGATGTAGAAATTGATGGTCTGGCTTCTCTTCTGATCCTCCAGATACAGCATCTGCATCATCACACGGGAAGCCGTGGAATAGTTGATGTCGCCGATCAGGAAGATGATCCGGTTCTCGAGCAGCAGTTCGTCCAGCGTCATCTCTCTCGTACGCTGCATGGACGGTGTTGCCGCGCGATTCGCCTGGGGATCCATTGGAAGATGTCCCCGGCTCCCGAGAGATGCCTGGTATTCGAGATTCGCTGGTGTGGAAAAATCCATCATGGTCGTCGCTCCGCCCTGAACGAGCGGCTGCCTCCTTGGAAGGATGGCATGATAAGACGCTGAACCGGAATGCGTACAGCCCCAGACCTCGAAAGATCAGTCGTCGAATTCCCCGATCGGCGGACCGGTACCTGCTGAAGACCCCGGAACGTCCGTATCGCCGGGGTCCCCGTCTCGGACCAGCGGCAAACGCAGCAGAAATCGTGCCCCCTCCGAATAGTCGGGATCGATCTGGAGTGTGCCGCCGTGCTCGGAGGCGATCTTTCGTGTGACGGCCAGTCCGAGCCCGGTACCACGCTGACCCTTGCTCGAGGTGAACGGCTGAAAGATTTCCTCTTGTCGCGAGCCTTCGACACCGTCTCCATTGTCCTCCACGGCAACAATCACCCACTGACAGGGCTCGTCGACTTGCAGGACGACCCGGATCCGACCGGTCTTGGCGGGAATCGCCTCGATGGCGTTGGTCAGCAGGTTGAGGATGGCCTGATGGAACGCGGAAGCATCGACCGGTACGGGTGGCAGATCCTCCTGGCCCTCCATCTGAATAGTGACCTTCCGATGCCGGCATTGAACGGCCAGCAGATCAATGGCTTCCTTGATGATCGGTCCAAGTTGAAGCGGCTCTGTTTCAACAGAAGCGGATCTGGACCAGGCGAGCATGTTGAAGGTGAGATCGTGAATCCTGTCCAGGCTGCGGGACAGGATGGGCCATGCTTCATTGGCCATCTCGATGTCCTTCTTCGCCAGAGCGAGTTCAATGGCCCCGGCGCCACCCCGAAGCCCCTGCATGATGTTCTTCACGGCATGGGAAATGGTGGCGACGGTTTCACCCATGCTGATGAGGCGGGCCTGGGCGGCATCCGGCGATTGCGGTCGGGGGTTCGACAAGGCGACCGTGCCCTCCGCAGGAATCTCTCCAGATGGATCCGCCAGGGCAGCGGGGCCTCCGATCAGCCGATCGGTATGCGTGAAGCGGAGCACGGTTTCACCACAGGTGATCTCGTCACCAGGCGTCAACGCCACACGATCATCGAGGCGGCGGCCATTGACCCAGGTTCCGTTCGCGGATCTGAGATCACGCAACCACCATGTATGGCCATCCGGGGTCAGCTCCGCATGACGCCTGCTCACCGAGCGATCGGTCAACGGCAACGCCTCGGATGATCTTCCGACCAGTTGCGGTTCGCCATCCGGCAAGGGATAGATCCGACCCTGGTCGACACCTCGAATGACTTCGAGCGCCAGCATGTCACCATGCTAACCGGGGATCCACGGGGATCCCACTCGACCCTGATCACAGGTACCCTGAAGTCATGGCAGCACCGCGTCGCTCGAGAAAACCAGCAAACAAGGCCAAGCAGTTCGACACCTTCAACTTCGAAGGAACAGAGAAATGCGTCGTCATGGTCTGCAAGGATTCCTTTCTGCGAAGCCATTGCACCACGGCTGTCGTGGAAAAGCTGGAAGCCGTCCATGGTGAGATCGACCGATTCGAATTCGATGGAGAGTCGGATTCGGCAGGGGATGTGCTGGAAGAACTTCGTGCAGTCGGCCTTCTGCACAATCACAAGCTGGTCGTCCTCGACAAGGCTGATCGCTTTGTCGTCAACAAGGGCGACGAGGATTCCGGAAAGAAGTCGAAGGGCCCGAGTCGCTCACGTCAACTGCTTGAAAAGTATGCGCAGGATCCTTCCGAAGGCGCCACGCTTCTCCTGCGAACGGAAACCTGGCGTGGCGGCAATCTCGACAACCACATGACGGTTTTCAGGCTTGGTGTCGAAGACGAACATCAAGCTGCCGGCTGGTGTCTGAAGCGATGCATCAAGGTCTATGAAACCGAGATCGAGCTCGAAGCGGCACAGCTGCTTGTGAGCCGAGTCGGAATGGATCTGGGTCGACTGGATGGTGAACTGGCCAAACTGGCCACATTGTCCCAGTCCGGATCCGCGATCTCCATACGTGAAGTCCGGGAGGCGGTCGGTGCCTCACGTGAGGAAGAAGGCTGGGCCATCAAGGCTGCTGTGATTCTGGATGGCCCCGAAGGCAGCCTTCAGACGATCCGGGAGATCTTCGATCTCTCAAGAGATCGACAGGACGTCCCTGCGTTCTGGGCCATCACGGAACTCCTGAGAGCGCTGCATTCCGCCTCCTCACTCCTCAAGCAGGGTCAGTCCCCGGGTCAGGCTCAACGCGCTGCTGGCATCTTCGACCGGAAGGGAGAGCGGCAGACCGCCAACCGCATCATGCAGATCGCCCAGCGGATGGGCCCGACTGAAGCTGCTCGGCGGCTGCAGGAGGCTCTGGCCATCCAGGCGGATCTTCGAAGAGGAATTGGTACTCCCAAGCACGCTCTTGAAGGCCTGACCGTCATCCTTGCCGATAGAGTCCGTGAGTTGTGCCCCCGCTGAAGATCAGCACGTTCGGGAGACAACTGGCCAAGGATGGCCCACAAGCGTGTCAGGAGGACACATGCGAGTTACCAGAACGCATCTACTGCTGCTTCCAGTATTGAGCCTGAGCCTGCCCGTGGCCTGCAAGAGCCCGGCGGGCTCTGGACAGGCTCCGGTGTCTCCGCCGGAACGCGTCACTCTGACCGAACCCGCTTCAACCGGAATCGAGGGGCCTCCCCAGCCGACCGCTGCGGATGAGATTGCTGCACGGGCCCGTCAGGATCTCCTGGAAAGCATGGCGATCGGAGCCGTTGAACGGACTTCGTCCCCGTCGCCCCGGTCAACACCGGCTCAGACAGTCGTGACCTGGAAGGATCCTTCCACCATCAAGCCACCGTCTGCTCCGGAGCCGGCATCTCCACAAGGCATGCCACCGGCTTCCTCGATGCCGACGACCGCGTTGCCTGCTCATGATTCGCAGCCTGATATCGACGAACTGACACAGACGTTGGCACGAGCGCTTCATGATCGAAGTCATGATGGCGACAAGCCGATGCGTGATCTGACGGTGCTGGCAGCGCTCGCCATGCTGGATGCCGGCAATACGCTCGACTCCCAGACGATCCAGACATTGACTGAGGATGAACGCATCACGCTGCAGGGACTGCAGGACTGGTTCCTGGCCATGGAATCCGGAATGGATGATCGCACAGCGATCCTGGAGACGGTCCTTGAATCGGTTCGTGGACTTCAGGCCTCGCTTCGTCGCACGCCTCGATTCGAACTGTCGGACACATCATTGGTGACTCGAGTGGGTGGGTTCGGTGACATCGACGAATGGGCACTCCGAAACGATGAAGAGCAGTACAACTTCATTGCCCACAGCGGACAGGAAATCATTCTCTACCTGGAACTCGATGGTTTCGAGAGTCGACTCGACGACACGGGTCGATGGGAGACATCGACCAGCCAGCAACTCGTGATCTACTCCGATCGTGATGGCATCCCGGTATGGAAGGAGCAGTGGCAGACCGCCACCGATCTGGCGGGTTCTCGTCGGAACGACTACTTCACCGCACAGAAGATCGAGATTCCGACCAATCTGTCCGTCGGCAAATATCAGTTGAAGGTCCGGGTTCGGGACGAGTTCTCACAGTCCGAGTCCGAAGCGACCATCCCATTCGTGATGACCGCAGCGGTACTCGCGCCCTGAAGATGAACTCATTCGCAGGCCTGTGCAGCCGGGACGTGGTCATCGGCATGTGAACTGCCGGATGCCTTCACGAAGACCTCACAGCATGAGAAGGTCTTGCCGTCATCACTGAATTCAAGTTGCTGTCTCGTGACACGCTGCCCACCGAGGAATCCACCGTTGGCGGAAACCCAGACGTAGGCGATGTCGTTTTCAACCTTGGATCGATCGATCGTGGCCTTCCAGCCCGTCGAAGGAAAGATGAAATCGATCGTGGCTTCACTCTGATCAACGGATACGGAAACCGCTGGGCCGTCATAACCGGGAACAGACGTGACACAACCCGCTGGACCAGCCGCCGTCATGGCCGCCAACACGATTCCGATCAGCTTCGTGTTCAAGACGTCACCCCATGAGCGGCATCGATACCCAGGGCTTCTGCCATTCGGATTCCGAGATCCGCAGGAGACTCCGAAACAGTCACGCCACATGAAGACAGGGCTTCCATCTTGGCCTGTGCGGTGTCGTCGCTTCCACCGATGATCGCGCCGGCATGACCCATGCGCTTGCCCTTGGGTGCCGTGCGACCGGCAATGAACGCGGTCACGGGCTTGGTCATGTTTGCCTTGATCCACTCGCCTGCTTCAGCTTCGTCCGTGCCGCCGATTTCGCCGATCATGACGACGCCATCGGTACCGGGATCCGCTTCGAACCGCTCCAGAAGATCGATGAAACCCATGCCTCGAACGGGATCGCCGCCGATTCCAACACAGGTTGTCTGCCCAAGGCCCATCGCCGACGTCTGCCATACGGCCTCGTAGGTCAGCGTTCCACTTCGACTGATGATGCCCACCGACTTGCCGGAAGGCGCGTCACCGGGCGCCTGATGAATGTACCCGGGCATGATGCCGATCTTGCAGCCGTCCTTGAAGGTCGCTGATGACCCTTCGCCGGACACCCGGGCTCCGGGTGTAATGACACCGGGACAGTTGGGGCCGATGAGACAGCAATCGGGAAACTCCCGAAGGATCTGCTTCGTGCGAACCATGTCCTGAACGGGAATGCCTTCCGTGATGCAGCACACCACGCTCAGTCCCGCATGGGCTGCCTCGAGAATCGCGTCTGCAGCAAACGGCGGGGGAACGAAGATCATCGTTGCATTGGCACCAGTTGCATCGACTGCATCCTGGACCGTGTCGAAGATCGGAAGGCCGTTGGCATCGGTGGTGCCACCCTTGCCCGGCGTGGTACCGCCGACCATCTTGGTGCCGTAGTCCAGGCATCCCTTGGTATGAAAGGCGCCGGATGTGCCGGTGATGCCTTGGCAAATGACCTTGGTCGAGCCATCCACGAGGATTGACATGGTTCACTCCCTGCTGGAACAGACGAGGCCTCGTCGAGGCCGAACGACAAGTCTAGCAGGCTGCGGAGATCCGCCGCCAGAGTCGCCTGGACAGGGCGATGTGGATCACTCAGGAGTTGTAGACCGCCAGAAGGGCAAGCAGATCGTCGACATCGACGTCACCGTCGGCATCCGTATCGCCCGGACAATCCGCTGGATCTTCACAGTCTCCGTAGTTGGACAGCAGCTCGAGCAGATCGTCCACATCGACATCACCATCACAATCCACATCACTCGGATCACAGTCGGTCTGGAGCGATCGCTCGGTGGCCTCGCCGCCCTTTGAACCGAGTCCCTGGTCGGGCTCGATCTTTCCGGGGTCCTCGTACATGATGACGTCAGTCACCTTGCCCTTCGTCGAGCTGGACTGCAGGTTCCGAGTGAACATCCATTCGGCATCCACAGTGACCAGTTCCGTGCCGTTGCCCTGGATATTGATCATGCCAAGAACCGGATCTCCAGGTTCTTCCATGTTCAACCGCAGCAATTCATTTGGAATGCCTGAAACGGAATCAACCGCTCTGATCTTCCACATCAGTTCGTAAGGATCCGGCGTCGTGTTGTGAACGGCGAATTCGAACGGTGTGATCTCTCCGATCGGAATCGCCTGGACGCCCATCGGAAGGCCGAGTGGCTCGACGCAGATCGAGTTGCTCTGGATCACGAAACCGCGGCGGATTTCCAGATCCTCGACTCGACCGGCTTCCTTGAGGATGCCTCGCCAACAACCCGACTCGGCATCTTCGACCATGCCCTGCGGCTTGGTGATGGTCACCTTGATTTCCCGTTGACCAAGCGCTGGAACCTCGATTGGATTCTGGGTATCGGCAACGAAGGTGACGGGCCCGTCGATGTCGCAGTCCGTGCCGTTCGCAGGAACCCCATCGAAGAAGAGTTCGAAGGAGCGAGCTTCGTCGAGGTCATTGAAGATGGTGATCGCTGCGACGGTCTGAGTCGCACCATCACAGAATGGCGTGAAGCGGGTCACGTGGAATCGCTGGCGGCAGAACCCGCCGCAACCCGCCTCGGCGATCTTCATGATCGAGTCGGACGACATCGGAAAGTCGACGATGATCATCTCATCGAGACCACCATCAAAGAAACGTGAGAGTCCGTTGGGATCCTCAAGCGCACCGAGGTAGAGCGGCGAACTGTTGACGAGATCATCCGCCGCCGACGTTGGATCTGCAGTGCCCTCGCCGGATCCATTGATATAGAACCGGATGCCGGTAGGACTGTCCCGATCGATGGAGACCGCCACATGCACCCAACGATCCGCCGGAACCGGGGATGTTGAAGACGCCAGAACGGATCCGCCCGACTGATCGCGCATGAGCAGGCTGAGACGATTGTCGTTCAGCAGTCCGAGACTCCATCCAACCGGTGATCCATTGAGGTTGAACTTGCTGAAGAGGATTCTCGTGCCACTGGCACCACCATCCGCCTTGATCCAGCCCATGAGCGTGAAGTCGTCACCGGACTCGAAGTTCAATGGAGCGGCATCGGGGGTTCGAAGATGTCCACTGATGCCATCCAGCAGGAGGCCATTCTGAACGGCACCCGAAACACCGGGAATGACACCACCATTGTGGGTGACGTTGTGATTGCCGACGACATCCACGGATGAGGTGACACCCGCTTCTTCATCCATCATCCACCAGGCCACCATGCCTTCTGGTGCCCGGACACATTCCGGACAGAGCGGTTCATCGCAGTCATCCGAACATGTGACCGTGAAGTAATACGGCGAACCACCGCCGACACAGGGAATGCCGTCCAGAATCGGACCGGATCCCTGGAAACCCGGCTGTACACGGATCAGAAGCTCGCTCAACTTGGGTGCGCAAAGAACCATCTCCATGATCCACTCACCGGTTGCAGGATCGAACGTGCAATCCTCAATTTCAACGGGTGGATCAAAGCAACTGGTCTTCACATGCGCGAGCAGGGGAACGCTCGAATGGAACTGGAGGACGTACTCGTCGCTTCCACTGTCATTGTCATCCTGCACTTCAAGTCGATACCAGTCGATGTCTCGAAAACCGTTGTCAGCCCAGGTTGTGGCACACACAAGATCGCCACAGGCCGCTTCGGTGAATTGGCCATTGGGAGAATCACAACCAGAGTTGATCTGGCTGCCACAGGACTCGCCTTCGACGACATCCGCGAAACCTGGGCAATCACCGGGAGGTGTCTGAGCCAGGGCGGGTGACGCGAACAGAACAATGGACAGGACCCATCCGATCGCTTGATACAGATTGGTCCGTCGTTTGGATTCGACGGCAACTGGCAGCCTTGTCATGGGCGCAGCTCCTTCTCTCCGCTGTTCGAGGCGGACATGGGGGTTCTCATCCCTTGTGCGTCCAGCCCCCGTGGCATCTCACCGCAAATCTCAGGATCTCCCGGAAATGGGCTCTGGGCAAGAGAATCTCGGTGGAGTTCGGACAGGAATCGTGGATCACCCGTGTACAGACGCCTTCAGGGCCCCTCCTGCAGGCCACGCATGGATACACTGACCCGATGGCCTCGCATGATCCCAACCCATCTGGACTGACCTACGCACAAGCCGGTGTCGATATCGATGCTGGCGATCGGGCTGTAGCCATGATGCAAGCGGCGCTGAAGCGGACCCATGGCCCTCGTGTCATGGGACCCATGGGCGGCTTTGCTGGTCTCTTTCGACTCGACTTCAACGAGAAGCTGTTCAAGCGCAACTACCGTGACCCGGTCCTGGCGGCCTGCACGGATGGCGTCGGCACGAAGGTGAAGCTGGCCGCCGATCTCGAAGCCTACGACACCCTCGGCATCGACTGTGTCGCCATGAACGTGAATGATCTCGTCGTGCAGGGTGCCGAACCTCTGTTCTTCCTCGACTATCTCGGTCTTCACAAGCAGGATCCCGAGACGACTTCAAGAATCGTCTCTGGTGTCGCCCGCGGCTGTGAGATTGCAGGATGCGCGCTGATCGGTGGGGAGTGCGCCGAGATGCCCGACATCTATGCGGAAGGTGACTTCGACATTGCAGGATTCGCCGTCGGTGTCGTCGAACTCGCACGCGCAACGGATCCACTTCGTGTCCAGCCGGAAGACGTCCTCATCGGACTCGGCAGCAGTGGTGTACACAGCAACGGCTATTCACTGGTTCGTCGCATCATCGATCACGCCTCGCTTGATCTGCATCGGAACTACGAGACCTTCCACGGTCATGATGCGAGAAGCCTCGGTGAAATCCTGCTTGAACCCACCCGCATCTACAGTCCGACCATCGTCAACGTACTGAGCCATTACCGGGTCAAGAAAGTCGTCTCGACCATGGCCCACATCACGGGCGGAGGCTTGCCAGGAAACCTGTCCAGGATGCTCCCGGATGATGTGGATGCCCATGTGGATACCAGCAGCTGGAAGGTGCCTCCAATCTTCGAGTTCCTCCAGCATCACGGCGCCATCGAAGACGACGAGATGTACCGGGTTTTCAACATGGGCATCGGATTCGTCCTCGCCGTTCGACCGGCATTCGCCGATTCCGTTCTCCGACAGGTCCAGAAGCTGGGTGAACGAGCATCGATCATCGGTGAGGTCACCAAGGGCTCGGGCGAGGTCACCCTCAACAATCGGCCACTTCGAAAAGGCTGAAGGAACCATTCATGATCCAGTCCTTCCTGTGGATTGCAGCCGTTCTCCCATTGCAAGCATCGACGACGACAGTCGATGACCAGACCACCGGCGACGAGGCCCGCGGACAACAGCAGACCGTGCTGACCGACGAGACTCCGGAGCTGACATTCGAGTTCACACCTGGTGTCTGGCTCATGAGACTGCGAGGCGATGCCTCGAACGGTCCGGGGAATGCGCCGGATCTCCGACTGGACACGCAGCTGGGCCTTACGGATCTGGTCCCGGCTTTTCGCGGTGAAGCCATCATCGCACGTGGTGACTGGTCCGTTCGAATCGCCGGATCGACCTTCAATACTTCCGGATCCACCACGGCGGAGGAAGTCTCCCGGTGGGGATCCGTCCTCCTGACACCAGGTCTTGATTTCACCTCGTCATTCGACATGTCCTATGTCGCAGCTGAAGTGCGATGGCGTGCCTGGAATCCCCTTGGCAAGGAAACACTGACCAAGGAACATCCCGTCAGACTCGGCGTCGGCCCCAATGCAGGCGTCTCCTGGCTGGATATCGACCAGTCGTTGTCCACTTTCAACCAGACTGTTTCGAACGGACATGCCTGGTGGACCGTATGGGGTGGAGTGAACATGGACTTTGAATTCGACATGAGTCGATTCGTCTCCTGGATGGATTCCATCCGTGTTCATGCGCTGGTTGGTGTCGGCGGGACACCGGCGGATGGAGGTCTGATGTGGCAGGCAGGAGGCGGCGCTCAATTCTTCTTCACGCCAAACATCGCCGCCTCGATTGGCTATCGATATGAGAAGTACACGCTCGAAGATGGAGACTGGAAGGTCAATCCGAACTTCCAGGGGCTCTTCATCGGCGGAACCATCCGCTTCTGAGCCTGGAAGACGGACCAAGGACTGGTTTCACATGGGCAGCAAGCGTTCCAACGCTCCCGGCAAGCCGGACAAGCCAAAGCGAAGCGTCAAGTTCCGCAAGGCCAAGGTTCGTCACACCGTGTTCACGCTCGGGGCAAACCGGCTCACGGGTGGTTGGCTCAAACGAAAACACGATGCCCAGCAGCCCGTCAAAAGACACGTCGAGATCTCCACGCCGTCCTGGCCGAAGGCCTTGGACGGGTTGCGCATCGGACATGTCAGCGACTTCCATTTCGGTGATCTGATGAATCTGGAAAAGGCGATGATGGCCGTTGAGGCCCTCGCCTCCGAATCTCCGGAGATCATCTGCAATACGGGTGACCTCGTCGATCTCGAATGGATGGGTGTCGAGCCGCTGGCACGGGCGTTCGTGGAACTCAATCCACCTCTTGGCAACTTCTTCGTTCTTGGAAATCATGACGAGCTGGAAGATGGCGAAGCGGTCGCCCGTGTGGCCACTGAAGCCGGGATCCATGTTCTCAGAGATGACACGATGACCGTCAGTCGACAGGGTCACGACTTCCGCATTGGTGGTGTCGACTGGGCGAGGACACCGAAGCAATGCACCGATCGCATCGACCGGATGCTCCAGAGCGGCCGACCGGATCTTCTCCTCTGCCACAATCCGAAGGGATTCGATCATGCGGCCGCGGTTGGAATTCCAATGACGCTGTCAGGTCATACCCATGGTGGTCAGATCGCGCGACGGAACAAACCAGATGCGAACATGGCGTTCGCACACAAACGGTCTGCCGGACTCTACGAGATCGGAGACAATCGGATGTTCGTCACCGTCGGAGTCGGTGCCTGGTTCCCCCTGAGAATGAACTGTCCAGCCGAAGTCGTCATCATCACCATGCGACATGGCGAGCCCTCCGCATCACATGATTGACGGGACGGACGGTTCCACTCAGGTCGCGGCGATCTTGGATGCCATCAACCGAACTGCTTCGCCACGATGTGATCGGGCATTCTTCTCATCGGGAGCGAGTTCGGCACTGGTGCACTGTCGGTCGGGAAGATAGAGCAGGGGGTCGTAGCCGAACCCGTTGTCGCCGCTGGGGTCGCTGGTGATGACGCCGTCGAAGGTCCCTCTGGTCTCGGCAATGATCGTCCCGCAGGGATCCGAGAGGCACATGGCACAGACAAACCGGGCGGATCGTCCGGACTCGGGCACATCCTTGATGAGATCAAGGAGCTTCGCATTGTTCGCCGCATCCCGTGTTGCCCGATCCCCCTGGCTGCCCGCAAATCGGGCGGAATGCACGCCCGGTTTGCCCTCGAGGGCATCGACCTCGAGACCAGAATCATCTGCAAGACATCGAATACCCGTCGCGGCGGCATAGGCCTTCGCTTTCAACCGGGCATTGCCCTCGAACGTGTCTGCATCTTCGACGGGTTCCGGAGGAATCGTGTCGAGATCGGAGAGCGATTGAACATGAAACCCGAGGGGAGCCAGGATGGCCTCGACTTCCTCGATCTTGTGAGGGTTCGATGTGGCGAAGAGGATGTTCACAGATCCTCGCCTGCCGTTGCGGTGATGCAGCTTCGAATGCCACCGCGACCCTTCCATTCACTCACGACTTCCAGCCATCGAGGCGACATGCAGTCCCTCAGATCATCCCGGATCTGGTTGGTCACGGCTTCGTAGAACGCGCCTTCATTCCGGAACGAGTGGTAGTACAGCTTGAGACTCTTGAGCTCGATACAGAGATCATTCGGCTCGTAGCGAATGGTGATTCGCCCGAAATCGGGGTGTCCTGTGAGCGGGCAGACCGAGGTGAATTCCTCATGGATGTGCTCGATCAGGAAGGATTCCGATGTCGGAGACTCGAAGGTTTCAAGCAGCTTGGCATCAGGCATCATTCATCTCCGGCTGAAGGTCTCCAGGCATCGATCACCTAGAGCTGGTACTTGAGCATCAAATCAATCACCTTGGGTTGATCGCCGTTGGCACGCAGTGACTGCCGGAAGGCATTCCCGGCTTCCTGGAAGGCGTCCATGTCCTCTCGATTGCTCAACAGATAGGCGTTGAGCCTGTTGACACCGATCCCGTTCCAGGCCTGCCACATGTCCTGATCTGCCGTGACGGCACCGCGATACGACTTCAGGGACACGTCATATTCACCCAGTCTGAAGGATGCCCACCCGGAACGTTCCAGGGCCTCGGCATCCGGACCGAACCGCTGGATGGTCTCCGCGGTCGAGATGACTTCTCGATAACGCTTCAGCTTCGCAAGCATGCGAAGCAGGTTTCTCATCAATTCGGGCGTCGGCTCCATGCGTTCGGATGCCGCAACGTAGGCATCCGCCGCTTGCGTCCAGTCCTCCATGCCTTCCCATGCGGCGCCCAGACTGACCCAGGCGGTGCCATCCGCGGGATCGATCGCAACCGCACGCTTGGCAAACGGCAAGGCATTGCGTGGTTCCTGCAGACGAAGGTATGCCGAAGCCAGGTTGCGATTCGCCTCGGCACTTTCCGGATCAATCGTCAACGCCCGGTGATAGGCCTGCACGGCTTCGAGGAAACGATCCAGCATCTGCAATGCAAGCCCGTGCCTGAACTGCGCGTCGTAGCTCCTGGGCGAGAGTTTGGCTGCACGTGCAAGGGCCGGTTCGGCGCGGACGTAGTCCGCCTGTTCGAGGTAGACGTCGCCGATGCCAAGATAGGCATCGCTTGATGTTGGATTCTCTTCGAGGATCTCGTGGAAGATGGCCAGGGCCTGGGTGTAGTCACCCTCACTGGCTTTGTTGCCGGCAGCTTCCAGCAGGGTCTGTTCGGTCTCGGCCTGATCGTTCTGGCGTGCAGCGTCACGTGTTCCTTGACAGCTCATCAAAGCGATGATCGTCAGGAGAAACAGCAGGGCGAACCGGATTCGTCGAATCTCATTCATGTCAAGGATGGATCAAGTCTCTGGAACAACGTACCGGCTGCATCATAGGGCCGGAGTCGGACCATCAGCCAACTTTGACCAGCCCGACCATGGCGGCAGCGGCATTCGTGATGGACTCGTGCGTCAGGCCGCATTGCTCCAGAATCTGCTCCTCGTTGCGGGCTGATTTGGGGATGCTGTTCACGGCAAGTGGAACGACCGTGAAGGCATCGCCAGCCTTGACACAGGCTTCTGAAACCGCAGAGAACAGACCACCGCCGTAATTGTCTTCCACCACCAGGATGTTGCCGCCGTTCTCATTGGCCAGATCGAGGAAGCGGTCTTCGTCGAATGGAAGCGAGTACATGTCCAGCAGGGAGGCATCGATCCCCATCTTGTCCATGCCATCCAGGGCCTTGTTGCACTCATGCACCATGTAACCGGCCGAGACAACCAGCAGATCACGCCCCTCGGTCAGCACTTCCATGCCACCAAGCTCGAAGCGGGTCGCTCTGTCATAGATGAATTCGACATCCGGGCGGTGTGTTCTCATGTAACAGAGCCCGTCGTATTCAGCCATCGCCACGGTCAGACCGTAGGCGGCCCACGCATCAGATGGTTGAAGTACGTAGCAGCCCGGATTCCCGGCATGATTCCTGGCTGTCGAAAGGCTGCGGAACCATGCGACATCCGGCAAGGCCATCTGACTGGGGCCGTCAGCTGCCAGAGAGATGCCCGTATGAGAGCCAATCACCTTGATGTTGGCTCCGCTGTTCATGGCCATCTCGATCTGGTCGTAGGCACGCGTCACGAACTTGCCGAAGGTCGCGCACATGGGTCGCTTCCCGGCTGCTGCCAAACCCTTGGCCACTCCGACCATGTTCTGCTCGGCGATACGACATTCGATGTGCCGGCTCGCCAGCGTCGGGTCATCTCCGAAGGTCTGAGTGAAGGTCGAGTTCTTGCAGTCCGCATCCAGGGCATAGGCATCCGGATCGGCCTGACCGATCGCACGGAGCGCCAGGCCGAAGGCTTTTCTGGTGGCCAGACGCCGCGATGCCAGAAGATTGCCCATGTCCCAAGTCTGCATGGCTTCATGCATGGACATCACCTCGCACCGGGTGGATTCACCCCGGGTGGAGGACTCTGGTGGATAGATCATCATGTCATCCGGTGAGCCCTGTCCGGACAACGCCGAACCTGTTGCCGCCAGCTCTCCGAGTGCCTGCTCAAGCGCTTCACCCGATACGGGCTTGCCATGCCAACCTTCGCCCTGGATTGATGGAACGCCCCAGCCTTTCACGGTCTTGGCGACAATGGCCATGGGCTGCTCAGGGCCGCTCTTGAACGTTTCCAGTGCGGAATTGATGGCTTCGGGATCGTGACCGTCAATGCAAATCACCGTGAAACCAGTGGCTTCAAGTTTGGCTCTGATTCGATCCGGAGATTGCTGCATGCTCACGGTGGCGGACTGTCCGTAACCGTTGCAGTTGAAGATGGGAAGCACATTCAGGAGTCGATGCTCAACGATGAAATCGAGTGCTTCGGCAATCTGGCCCTCTCGAGCTTCACCATCTCCGATGATGCAGTAGATCTTCTGGTCGATCTCATCATCACGAGCGGCGATTCCAAGACCGGCCGCGACCGAGAGGCCTTGACCCAGTGAACCGGTTGCGGCGTCGAAGAACGTGAAGCCTTCACGAGGATTGGGATGCCCGTCCAGCGGAGAATCGGTGCAGCGGAATCCGTTGAGATCCTGTTCACCGGCAGGCCGGTACTCGCCCGGCTGGCCAACCATTGCCTGAAGATCCACGAATGCGGCATAGACGATGGGGACGGCATGCCCCTCGGAGAGCACCAGGCGATCAGCGGTCGGGTAACCGGGGTCTTCCGGGGACCAACGCATGGCGTGATACATCAGTGCAGTCGTGATATGTCCAAGGCTGAGGGCGGTTGTTGGATGCCCGCTGCCAGCATGTCCACACATCGTCAAGGCAAGGGAGTTGAGCCTGACGGCTTTGGCGTGAACAGCTGCTTCAAATGACATGGAGGGCCTTTCTCAGGTCAAAGATGGTTTTTTCCGGCCCCGCGGGCGGGTCCAGAAGGTGGTTCACGATCGCCACCATCAGCTGTGACCTTGGCCCCCGGCGACGCGTATCGGCTGAAGCGGACGAGTATCGCACGCCCTGCCCTGCAGGGCAACCAAGAAGACTCGAACCTCGTCCGGATGCTACACTCGACTCCGTGCGCTCCAACGGCGCCGATAGAAGGAATAGCACGTACATGAAGGTCATCTGTGATCAAGCTGCATTGTCCGACGCACTTGGCGTCGTCGGTGGTGTCGTGGCAAGGCGAACACCGACTCCAGTCCTGACCTGTGTTCGTCTGACCGCCCAGGATGGTCAGTTGGCCATGGCGGCCACGGACACCGAAGCGTCTCTTCGTCTCGTACTCGACAAGGTCGAAGTGGAGAAGGACGGCGAGCTGCTGATTCCCGCCAACAAGCTTCTCCAGATCATCCGAGCTTGTGATTCCGCGACCATCACACTCAACGGCAAAGGGCACCATGTCCAGATCGTCTCGGAAGGTTCGAACTTCAAGCTGAATGGATACGACCCTGCCGAAGCCCCTGAGATCCCCGAATTCAATCCGGATGATGTCGATTGCACTGTCGAAGGTGGCACCTTGGTCCCACTCGTGGCTCGAAGCCTCTTTGCAGCTGCCGACGAACACAGTCGGTATGCGATCAACGGAGTCCTCTTCGATCGCACGGAAAAGAAGCTCCGGTTCGTCGCGACCGACGGCCGACGGCTGGCCGTCGCCGCAGGTGACTGTGAACAAGGCGAAGGCGATCGGCGATGCATCGTTCCAAGCAAGGCCCTGAGTCTGGTGCGTCAGCTGGTCCGGTCGGCTGATACCACGGTCTCCATCTCGGTGAACGACCATCATGTGACATTCCATGTCGATGAGGCCACCGGCCCATCCACCCTGACAACGACCTTGGTCGAAGGCAAATTCCCGCCCTTTGAAGACGTCATTCCCAAGGATCAGGACAAGCGATGCACGATCGACCGTGAAGTGCTCCGGTCAGCCATCGTGCGTGCGGCACTGCTCACCAGCGAGGAATCACGCAGCGTCTGCATGAAATTCGAGAATGAGCAGCTGACGCTTTCCAGTCACGAACCTGAGATGGGTGAAGCCGTCATCCAGCTTCCGCTGAATGATTGGGAAGGTGACGAACTGGAAATCAACTTCAATCCGAACCTGCTGGGTGATGCCTTGAAAGTCATCGATACCGATCAGGTCCTGCTGGAATTCAAGTCATCGAACAAACCGGGTGTTCTGCGAACGGGACGAGACTTCACCTATGTCCTGGTGCCGTTGAACCTCTAGTCTCGAACCGAAACATCTGCCAAATGAAAGTCGGCTGCCCCTTGAGGCAGCCGACTGTCTTGTGTCGTACTGGATGATGTCGAATCAGCGTGGATACTTGACGCCACATCCCCATGGACGCGTGCTTGCAGGCTCGCACTTCTCGCCCTTGTCTGCTGCCATGACGGCACCGACAACATAGTTGGTCTCATCATCACCGCCGCGTCGATTGTCGGTGAAGGCGCCTTCGTAGATGAGGACACCATCGCCGTTGATGACGTACATGTGAGGTGTCGTACGAGCGCCGTACATCTTGCCGACGGCTCCGCCGTAATCAACGAGGATGGGTGACTTCAGCTTCCACTCGTCACGGGATTCCTTCGATCGCTTGACGATCGCATCCTTGGGTGCATTGGACGTGCTGTTGACCAGCATGTACACCACGTCGGAATCCGCTTTGGAGACGCCATCGTGAGTGCGCTTCACGGTGCCTCGCTTGTGGACACTCTGGCCTGATGACTTGCCGGAGTAGGGGCAGTCCGGGTTGTACCACTCGAGGACTACGATCTTGCCCGCGTAGTCGGAAAGCTTGTGCTTCTTGCCGTCGATGTCGACGAGTTCGAAATCAGGCGCTTTCTTGCCGATCGTGGCTTTCATGGGAGCGGCTGCCTTGGCAGGGGCTTCCTTGGTTGGCGATGCCTTCTTGGCCTTGCAGCCACAGGAGTCGCAGGCCAGGCTGGATGAGCCCATCGCCAACGCACCAGCAGCCATCGCAATCATGATCATCTTGCTGAGCTTCATGGTTGTTCCTTCTGTTCTTCTGACACTTCAATTTCTTTTGAAACAGCCTCGATCGGTACCGAGACTCGATAGGAAGACATCGTAGCCTGCTCGCCGAAAGTCAGCAGACCTCTTGCCACAGGAGATTCACCCAGCATGTTCTCGTGCTGGATCTCAAGCGGAATCTCAACCAGAAGGGCGTCCGCACTCGATCGGTCTACTGGTACACCCATCACGACCCCGGGCGTGGGATCGGGCAAAAAACCGATTCCACTGGATTTCGTCGGCGGCCCCTTGATGATCAGTGTGTCATCGCGGATCTCCGCTGAAGTACCAGGCCGCAGTCGGAGGGGCTTGGGGTAGATCCGCTGTTCCATCAACTCGATGGCCCACTGCTCGGGCGGAACGATGCCGTCCTTCCATGGCAAGGTGATGCGTTGTTCGGCGTTGCCGATGAAACACTGCTGCTTGTTGCAGACGAACCAGTCACCGGCAACTGTGAACTCGGGTGACCTGCCCGGATCCTTCCAGCTCACTGGAGTCCGGATGGGTTGAAGCAGGGTGACTTCACCCTTGTAGCCATAGGTCATGCCGGCAGGTGTGTTGATCAACAAGGGTCGTGGAAAGACCGCTGGGTTCACTGTGAATCCAGTGGGTGCCTGAACCTCGATCGTGGTCGGGATGCCGGAGGCTCCAGGGTTCTTCCAGTAGATGTGCCAACCGTCCGGAACACTCAACGTGCAAGCCAAGATCAACCACTGATCCGGACCCGTCGCACCGGAACAGGGGCGAACCTCCATCTTCACGGCCGGCGGCTGTTCCTGAGACAGATCGGGAACAATGGGAACCAGCTGGGACAGGAGGGCCAGGATGGCTGACAACAGTGTTGGCATGTGTGTGTCCTCCGCAATCGGTCAGTCATCGTACACTGCAGCCTGTCGAAAGACTTCTGGAAGGATCCGTATGAACATGCCGAAGCTGCTGGTCAAATTCGCGATGCTTGCAACCGCCGTGGCGGTGATCATCCCCTCGCTGGGCTGCAAACCCGAGATCAGTGACAAGGACATCGTGAAACTCAATGTTGCGCAGGCTCGTGAATACATCGTCCGGCCACCGACGACCTCGATCTTCGAATCACCGCTCCCGGGCATCTGGGTGGACCCCCGAAGGGAACCCGACTTCGTGCTCGGGCACATCCCCGGTGCCGTCAACATCCCGTTTTCAAGCGTGTCATCCAACTGGATGTTCCTTGAAGGCTATGGACCCAAGATCGTCTACGGGGATACGTACAACGACCCTCTGGCCGACGCGATGAGCAAGACGCTGATGCAATATGGACTGAAGGACATCTACACGCTTCGTGGAGGACTCGAAGCGTGGACCGAAGCCAACATGGAACTTCAGAAAGGTGCGCCGCCTCCACTGGAGAAGCAGCGCCCGCCGCGGAGACGTCCCATCCGTCACTGACCCATGCCCCGACATGTCCATCGAAGTGCACGAAATCGATCTCGACTATCTGGGTGTTCCCGGAGCAATCGCCGCATGGGCTGTCGAAGGACCTGATGGCTGGGTGCTGATCGAATCGGGCCCTGAAAGCTGCTGGCCCGTACTGGAAGACGGTCTGAAGAAGCTGGGCGTGGCACCGGCTGAACTCAGATCACTTCTGCTGACCCATATCCATCTTGATCATGCCGGAGGTGCCTGGCGATTTGCTGAACTCGGCGTTCCGGTCCATGTTCATGAAAAAGGTGCTCGGCACCTTGTTGATCCCGCCAAACTGCTGGCGAGCGCAACACGGATCTACGGAGACGACATGGATCGGCTCTGGGGTGACCTGAAGCCCTGCCCTGCAAACACCGTGCATGCCATCCGGGACGGTGATGCCGTCGAAACCGCCGGCATGACCTTCAAGGCCGTGGAAACGACAGGCCATGCAGACCATCACATCGCCTGGAGTCTCGAGCATGAGGAACCCGCCACGATCTTCACCGGTGATGCGGCCGCCATGCTCCTTCCGGGGACCCACTGGATCTCCCTGCCAATGCCACCACCTGAATTCAGGCCGGAGGCGTGGCAGAGCTCCATTGATCGACTCGAGGGAGGTCACTGGAATCGCTTCTGTCTGACCCACGGTGGACGACTCGAGGGCCCTGAGATCGTGGCCCATCTGGGACGTCTTCGAGCCGATCTGGAGGCCCATCAGATCTTCATCGCCGATGTGCTCGCCACCGAAGCGGATCAGACCTCGAGGATGAGCCGCTATCGGACATGGTTATTGGAATCCGCGATCGCCGATGGGATCCAGGAGTCGTTTTTTGACCAGTACGTGTCAAAGGGGCTCCTGTCGATGAATCTCAGTGGGGTAGGTCGATTTCTGGCCCAAAAAGCCGCATCCAACGATTCTGATTGATCAATCAGGCATTTGAATGCCATATCCGGCCTCAAGCCCCTAGAAACGCATTGCCCGGCAGTGCTTCTCGGCTTACGCTGAGTGGTCTGGAACTCCCTCACGATTGGGAGGAACACCTCATGGCCACCGGGCCGAACATGATCATTGGAGCAGTTGTATTCCCGTTGCTCCAGACCCACCGTTTGGGTGAACAGAACTGATGGCCCCAAGAGGGCCCAAGGAGAGGACCAGCACGATGTTGAAGAGAGCATTTGCCGGGGTGGCCGTTGTGGGGCTTTGCGTGGCTGCCACAAGTCAGCTGGATACGCCAACCAGGAAAACGGAACCATTGGTTCCAACCAGCCAAAGCATGCCTGCTCCGATCCGCTCCGCCGGTGGTGAGTCGATGACCAGCTTCAGGCTGGCGACCGGTCTGAGTCGTCCTGTTCTGGTGACGCATGATGGTGTCAACCCCGACTGGATCTACGTCGTTGAACAGCGATCGGGTTCCACGGGTCGAATCAAGATTCTCAATCGTTCCAATGGATCTCTGATCAGTACGTTCCTCTCCGTCAATGGTGTGAACACCGGATCCGAGCAGGGACTTCTTGGCCTGTGCTTCGATCCCGACTATGAAAACAACGGTTACTTCTACGTCCACTACACGGCCAGCAACACGAGCTTCATCACTCGTTATCAGCGTTCAAGCTCGAATCCACAGACCGCGAATCCATCTTCCGCGACGGTCGTGTACTCCATCTCGCAGCCGTATTCAAATCACAATGCAGGATGGCTGGAGTTCGGACCCGATGGCTACCTCTACATCAGCATGGGTGATGGTGGCTCCGGCGGTGATCCCGGCAATCGTGCCCAGAATCTCAACAACCAACTCGGCAAGATGCTCCGGATCGACGTGAGCTCCCTGCCGTACACGATTCCTCCAAGCAACCCGTTCGGAGATGAAATCTGGAGCTATGGCCTTCGTAACGTCTGGCGAGCCAGCTTCGACCGGGATACCGGCGATCTCTGGATGGGCGATGTCGGACAGAATGCGTGGGAAGAAATCGACTTCCAGCCCGCCAACAGCTCAGGTGGTGAAAACTGGGGCTGGCGATGCTACGAAGGCGACAACTCCTACAACACCAGTGGGTGTCCAAGCAGTGCCACCATGACCTTCCCGATCTGGGAATACAGCCACGGCGGAAGTCCCTTCCGCTGCTCCATCACGGGTGGCTATGTGTATCGCGGCAGCAGCATGCCTTGGATGAATGGCACCTATTTCTTCGGCGATTACTGCTCGAATCAGATCTGGACCCTTCGATATGACGGTTCCAGCGTCAGTGATTACCAGGAGCGGACCAGTGAATTGACACCGAACGCGGGTGCCATCGGCGCCATCTCCAGCTTCGGTGAGGATTACTACGGCGAGCTCTATGTCTGTGATCTCAATGGCGAGATCTTCAGCATTCGACCCGATCAGCCAACCGGCGCCTGCTGCTTCAATGATCAGTGCGTGCCCAACCAGACTTCTGCAACCTGCGCCAATGTCGGTGGTGAGTACCAGGGCGACAACGTCAATTGCGCTGATGTGAATTGCCTGACGCCACCGTCGAATGATGATTGTGACAATGCAGCAGTTGCTGGAGAAGGCAATACGAATTTCGATACCGAGAATGCAACCGACAGTGGTTACACCGAATCCTGCACCTTCGGCCAGGACGTCTGGTACAAGTTCGATCCACTCTATGACGGCACCATGCTGGCATCCGTCACCGGTACGCTCTTCTCTCCAGAGATCGGCTTCTATGAAGGCAGCTGCCCGACTGGCAACTTCGAGGCCGTCGCATGTGGCGAGTCGTCCTTCATCTACTCGGTCTCCGAAGGCACCAGCTACTGGTTCAGGATCGGCAACAACTCCGGCGATACCGGATTCGGAACGCTCACCATCTCGGTGATCCCGAGCGAGGAAAACTGCGAGGGTGACTGCAATGGCGATGATGTCCGTGATGTCAACGACATGCTCGCACTCCTGGCAGACTATGGCCAGAGCAGCGACTGTGACATCACAGGTGATGACATCATCACCGTGGACGACATCCTGGCGTTCCTCTCCGACTTCGGCGTCCCCTGCGAGTAGAGGCCGTCAGAGAACCCCATTGATTCCACCCGGGCCGGGGGCAGATTCCTGCCCCCGGCCCGCTGACTTTCGATGTGCTATCCTGTCGCGTTCGCCCGGGCTAGTAGCTCAGTTGGTTAGAGCGCACCCCTGATAAGGGTGAGGTCGGAGGTTCGAGTCCCCCCTGGCCCATTGGACGGCGGATCCTTGAAGAGGGATCCGCCGTTTTGGAAGAGAAACCAAGCACCATTTGAAAGAGAGCCGTCATGCGTCGCGCCAAGATCAGCGTCATCGGAGCTGGAAACGTCGGAGCCACCTGTGCCCACTGGGCCGCTGCCAAGGAGCTTGGGGATGTCGTCCTCGTGGATATCCCTGACAAGGTCGGTGTAGCGCAAGGCAAAGCACTTGATCTGGCCTGCTGTGGACCGATCGAGAACTTTGATGCCAACATCATCGGTACGAGTGATTACAAGGATGTCGCTGGATCCGATGTCGTGATCGTGACCGCAGGTCTTCCTCGCAAGCCCGGCATGAGTCGCGATGATCTTATTCAGACGAATGTGAAGATCGTCAAGAGTGTCTCCGAGCAGATCGCCACACACGCACCTGATTCAGTCGTGATCGTTGTCGCAAACCCTCTGGATGCCATGGTCTACACCGCATGGAAGACGACAGGCTTTCCGACCAACAGGATTCTTGGACAGGCCGGTTGCCTGGACGTTGCCCGCTTCTGCACCTTCATCGCAATGGAAATCGGCTGCAGCGTAGAAGATGTCACGGCCCTGCTTCTGGGTGGACATGGTGACGACATGGTTCCACTGCCGAGATTCGCAAGCGTTCATGGAATTCCCGTGAATCAGCTTCTCTCCGATGAAACCATCACGGCCTGTGTTGATCGGGCCAAGGTCGGAGGTGGCGAAATCGTCAAGCTGATGGGCACCAGCGCCTACTACGCACCCGCCAGCGGATCCGTCCAGATGGCCGAGGCGATCATCAAGGACAAGAAGCGAATCCTGCCCTGTGCGGCCTACTGTGACGCGGAATACGGCGTCGGTGGTTACTTCGTCGGCGTTCCCTGCGTCCTTGGCGCAGGCGGCATGGAACAGGTCATCGAAATCGATCTCAACTCCGATGAAAAGGTGCTCATGGACGAATCCGTGAGTCATGTGAAGGATCTCGTGGAGGTCGTTCGCGAAACCTTCCCCGAACTCGTCTGAGAGTCGACTGCGAGTCATGAAGCGTGACTGGCAGATTCCAATCGAAAACAAACAGCCCGGCCTCCCTGGACGCCGGGCTGTTTTCCTTTACTGCGGGAGGCTTCACCCGCAGTCGGGCTCGCACCCATTCTCTCTCTCGAACCTGGCGATGACCGAGGGCCGTCAAACAGCCTGATGGGCAGACCCACCATCAACGTTCACAGCTTGCGCCGATTCCCGTGTCGTGCAACCGGAATCTGATCGAAATCTGGAGCCAGGCCGGGTCAGGCGGCAAGGGGACTGTCGGTTCATGCACGTTGTAGAATCGTTGTGATGTCGAACGTGCTTGAAATATGGATCGCGCCGGTGGCCGGTCAACCCATGGTGTCCAGGGAGATCGTTCAGGCCATTGCAGGAGAAGGCCTCGAGGGAGATCGATATCGGTCGGCAGGCAGCTGGTCACGGGATGATGGAAAGCCCGATCAGGAACTGACCCTCATCGAAATCGAACAGCTTGAATGGTTCGAGAAGGAAACCGGGCAGGTGCTCCCGCCATCCATGACTCGTCGAAACATTCTCACGCGAGGCATCTCCCTGAATGAACTGGTCGGGAGCCGTATCCGGATCGGCGGTGTCGAGCTCGAGGGCATGCGTCTGTGCGAGCCCTGCAAGACCCTGCAGGAACGGACTGGTCTGCCCGTTCTGCCGGCTCTGGTCCACCGAGCCGGTCTCAACTGCCGAATCATCAAGACGGGCGAAATCAGAGTCGGGGATGCCATCGAGCCGATGAATGGAGACCGGGGCAGCTGAACACCCTGCGGGGTTTCCATGATCCAGCAGCCCGGTTCGAGGATCGACCGTGTCAGACCAAGACAGCACACCCGTTCAACAGATCAACCATCACGCGATCAAGGCCTATGACCTCTACATCGCGGTCATTGCCATCGTTGCCCTGATCATGATGGTCTGGCAATTGTTCATGCCACCGGATCATGAGATCCGGAAGCTGCTCAATCTCTTCGACATCATCTTCTGCGGCCTCTTCTTCATCGATTACATCCGCCACATCGTTCTCTCGAAGAGGAAGTGGAGATACATCTTCACATGGGGATTGCTGGACCTGGCATCATCCATTCCGATCATCGGCCCCTTCCGACTCTTCCGTCTGGCAACGGTCGTTCGAGCGCTCCGAGTCATTCGATCCTTCAGAATCCTGTCTCAGGTCTTCATTCGAGACAAAATTGCATCGACGGTCAGCATCCTGATGCTGATCAGTACGCTCATCATCGTCGGATGCTGTCTTGGCGTACTGCATTACGAGATGCAGGATCCAAGGGCCAGTATCAAGACAGCGGAAGATGTTGCGTGGTGGGCAATTGTGACAACATCAACCGTTGGCTACGGAGACCTCGAACCCATCACCCCAGGCGGTCGTATCCTTGCTGTCCTGATCATGTGCGTGGGAATCGGCCTCTTTGCGACCTTCGCAGGCGCCCTTGCCGGCATCTTCCTTCGAACGCCCAAGGACATCCCGAGCACCGCAACACAGCGGTATCACTTCATCGTCGATCAAAACAAGAACGTTCTTTCGCGTCTTGATCAGCTGGAAAAGGCCCTTGAGGAACTTCGGAATTCAGATCAGTCGTCGAAACCGGGAGCCCCTTAGAAGGCTGCCAAGGGATCTGTACGAGTCTGTTCTGGGAGTTGTCGATTTCCTGATTGAACTGGATTCGCCTGCCAGTACGATGCCTCAATTCAAGAGAAAACAGGAGGAAGCGTCATGAATGGTCGCCTTGAGGCTCTTGCATACTGTGTCGTCCTTGGAATGGCATCGAGTGTCACGATGGCGGAGACATGGAATGTCCCCGGTGATTTTCCGACGATTCAGGAAGCACTGGATATTGCTTCCCCTGATGACACCATCCTCGTTGGCCCCGGTACCTATTACGGACCGCTTGATTTCGACAACAAGAACATGATCCTGAAGTCGACGGATGGTGCAGACGTCACCTTCATCGACGGATCGCAGACCAATGAGAGTCTGGTCTCGATGCTGTTCTGCAATACACCTGCGCGGGTCGAGGGATTCACCTTCCAGAACGCAGATGGTGGAACAGCCGTCGGCTTCGACGAGACGATCATCGTTGGTGGTGCGATTCGAATTCTCCAGGGCAGGCCGGTCATCGAGGATTGCATCTTCGACAACTGCCACTCGGGATTCGGTGGCGCGATCCACTGTGGAACCTCGGAAACAATACTCATCAACTGCGACTTCACCAATTGCTCGTCCTCGGCCAATGGTGGGGCTGTCGTCATGATCAACGGATTGGGTACCTTCGAGAACTGTCATTTCGAGGGCAATCACGCGACCCTTCAGGGTGGCGCCATCCACATCGTGAACGGCGAGGGCCATTCCATGCAGGATTGCAGCATTGTGAACAACACCTCGATCGATGGTGCCGGCATCTCCTGGCAGAACGTACAGACGGCGTATCCGCTCAACCTGCTGGGGTGCACTGTTACCGGCAACGTAGCGCTCAACTCGGGTGGTGGTGTCCGCAGTGTGGCCGGTTCACAACCGATCATCTTCACCGACTCGACGCTCTGTGATAACGCACCTGACGAGATCATCGGCCCATTTGTCGACAATGGCGGCAACACGCTGTGCGTCTGCCCGGCCGATATCAACGGCAACGGCATCGTCGAGATCGATGACATCCTGGTCATCGTCGCCCAATGGGGCACCGATGGTCCTCAGGGTGATGTCAACCATGACGGCATCGTGAACATCGCAGACTTGCTGGAAGCCATCGATACCTTCGGTCCGTGTGAGAATCTCTGATTCTCATCCGCTTGGATTCAGTCCAGGGCCGCCATCATTTCCAGCATGTCGATGCATCGTGTCGCATAACCCGATTCATTGTCGTACCAACTGACGACCTTGAAGAATCGGTCATTCAACTCGATGCCGGCTGTCGCGTCATAGATGCTGCTGTGAGGATCGCTCAGGAAGTCGCTGCTGACAACAGGGTCTTCGGTGTAACCGAGGACGCCCTGCATGGATCCTTCGGACGCCGCCTTCATGGCCTGGCTGATCGCTTCGAGGCTGGTTGGCTTCTCTGAGCGGAACGTCAGATCGACAACAGAGACATCCGCCGTCGGAACCCTGAAGGACATGCCCGTCAGTTTGCCCTGAACCTCCGGCAAGCAGAGTCCGACTGCTTTCGCAGCCCCGGTGCTTGCAGGAATGATGTTCATGTAGGCGTTTCGACCGCCTCTCATGTCCTTCTTGGAGGGACCATCCTGTGTTGGTTGAGTCGCTGTCGCAGCATGCGTCGTCGTCATGAGACCTTCTTCAAGTCCACAGCAGTCCATGATCACCTTGGTGATCGGAGCCAGACAGTTTGTCGTGCAGGACGCGTTGGAAACGATTGGATGCTTCGCCGGATCGTACTGATCACTGTTGACCTTGTAGACCAGGGTGGGAACCTCATCGGGAGTCTTGGTCGGAGCAGAAATCAGAACACGCTTGGCGCCTGCCTCAAGATGCTTGGCCGCATCCGAAGCCTTCGTGAACAGGCCCGTTGATTCAATGACGTAGTCCACTCCAAGATCGCCCCAGCCCAGATTTGCTGGATCGCGTTCACTGAAACAGGCCGTGGAATGCGATCCGCACACGAGGACATCTCCCTCAGCCTGCACAGCCGGCGTGAAGCGTCCGTGCATCGTGTCGTACGTGACCAGGTAGGCCAGATTGGAGGCCGGCACCAGATCATTGATCGCGACAACCTCGAATCCACCTCGACGAATCGCCTCGCGGTAGGCCAGGCGGCCGATACGGCCGAATCCATTGATTCCGATTCGAATGGTCATGGTGCCTCTCCTTTGGGGGCTTGTTGGCGGGGTGACGAGCCGGAGTGTTGGCTGGAATCGCGGCAGGGTACGGTTCCCGGGCCAAGGGTTCAACCGCCTTGATCCGGAATCCGATTCTGGATACTACTGGAGTACCAGCAGGGACGTCCCTGAACGATCAGGAAGCCATGGCTGTTGACCCGTTTGCTACCAATCAGGAGTTTTCACGTGAAACAACGACGCTCGCTTCTCTTGTCATTCCTCATGATGCTGAGCATGGCAGGCTGCTCGACGGTCAAAGAGGGTCCTCATCGGACTCAGGTGGACTCCTCAAGAATTGAACTGGCTGCATCGTTGGAGAATCGGATCCAGATCGAAGGCATCCTGGCAAGAAGGTTCACAGATCGACTTCAGGCACAGGTCATTCTGAAGAACATCGGAAACGATGCAGCCCATGTTCAGACGCGTTTCATGTGGTTCTCAAGTACAGGCGCTCCACTGGACGAATCAACCGCCATCTGGGAGGGCTGGGTCCTCAAGCCGGGTGAGGATCGCACGATCACCGGAACCGCGGGGAGCGCGAAGGCAAGTGATTTCAGGCTGTCCATTCAACCCCACGAATAGACCGGTTGATGAATCGTAGACACGGCCCTCAGGCTGGACATCACACGATGACTGTTCAGAGACGGTCCTGTGAGTTTGCGTGAGAACGACGACCGACTCAGGCCGTCCATGGGATGTCCTCGATACCTCGAAGACGATTGGCTGCGCGAGCCATGGCAAAGAGGAGATCGCTGGCACGATTGATCCAGACCATGATGTCTCGACCACAGTCATCTTCATGGTTCAGCATGCTCACGGCACGCTCACATCGTCTGGATGCGCCTCGTGCCACATGAAGCCGTGCGGCAAGCTCGCAACCACCTGGCAGGACAAAGGTCTTGAGCGGAGTGTTCTGATCGTCGATCTCGTCAATCAGATCCTCGAGGACCTCGACATCGGATGCCTGAATTCTCGGGATCTTGTCCTCATGGGGACCACCCGGAGGTGTGGCCAGATCGGCGCCCAGTACGAAGACCTTGTCCTGAAGCAGATTGATGATCTCCGAGAGTCGCTCATCCACATCTTCACAGGCACATCGAGCGAGCCCGAGGAAGGCATTCATCTCGTCTGCGGCGCCATACGCGGCGACACGACCATGATGCTTCGGTACGCGACCGCCGCCGAAGAGATCGGTGCATCCATCATCGCCTCGACCCGTGTAGAGACTCATCCGGCAATCAGCTCCAGGTTCTATTCCAGTGCTGCTGCACCGGAGACGATCTCGGTCAGCTCGGTAGTGATCTGACCCTGTCGAGCCCGGTTGAACAGACGACGGAGGGTGCTGCCAAATTCCTTGGCGTTCTCGGTTGCAGCCTTCATGGCGATCATTCGCATGATCTGCTCACTCACGACCGCTTCGTTGAATGCCTGAAGCAGTGCCGTCTTGACGGTCAGAGGCAGCAGTTCGTCCAGGAGTTCGCGGGCGGATGGGAGGAAGTCGTATTGAGGCTGGTAACCCGTCGATTCGGAATCTTCGCCAGAGCTTGTCTCCGCCATGGGAAGCAGCTGCTTGATCTCGGGAACCTGACGTGAGGTGGTGACGAATCGCATCGAGATGATGCGGATCGCATCGTACTCACCGGCCATGTATCGCTCGATGTAGCTCGCTGCAATCGCACCGACGTCCTCATAGCTCGGCTTGTCACCGATGTCATGACGATTATCCACATCGACCCGCTGGAACTTGAAGTAACCGAGGCCCTTCTTGCCTGCGACCTCGAGGTCGTAGTCGATGCCATTGCTCTTGAGATCCCGGATGTAGTTCAACGCCGTCCTGAGAACGGTGCCGTTGTACGCACCGCACAGACCGCGATCCGAGCAGATCACGAGAACCAGTTCCTTGCCGACCTTCTGGTCAGGACCGGAGATCAGCTTGGACTCGTATTCTCCAGCAGCCGTGGCGGCCTGACGCACCATGTCATCGATGCAGGCTGCGTAGGGCTTGGAGGATTCAGCGCGCTGGAGCGCCGATGTGAACTTGGCCGTCGCGATCATCTGCATCGTCTTGGTGATGCGGGCGATGGTCTGGACAGCCCCGATTCGCTTCTTGATTTCACGTATCTGGGCCATGGAACCGCGGAGTCTAACAAGACGGCGTCCGGGCCGCCTCCCCGGGGGGATCCAACGTGGGCTCGGCCCCGTCGGAAGCCAGTCTCAGGCCATCCCAGGCAAGGCGGATGCCCTCTGGCAGGGTGGCCTCCGTCGCAGCGTGGCCGATCTCATGGGCCATGTGGATGAACCAGGTCTGGCCCGCGTCGATGGTCCTGGCGGCCTTGATGGCCTGATCAAGGTTGAAATGGGTGGGATGGTGACGCTCCCGGAGCATGTCGAGAAAGAGCGTCTGGAGTCCCGTCAGCCGCGTCCAGCTCTCCGGAGGGATCGAGGACACGTCGGTGCACCAGGCCAGAGGCAGATGGGGTGAGGTCGCGTCCGTGCCGAATCGGAAGCCCAGAATCGGAAGCCTGCCGTGCAGGAGCCTGATGGGCTCCACCTGCAATCCAAAGAGATCGAGTGTCCTGCCCGGTTCCAGTTGGTGTGCGACCAGAGTGGCCACGAAGGAATCATTGACGTTTCGATCTCTCTGGAAGATGTGCCGGTACACGCGATCCAGATGATCCAGGGTGTGTCGCTCGGCATAGATCTCGATCGGCGATTGCATGGTGATGTTGAATCGCCTGACTTCATCGAGGCCGAACGTGTGATCGACATGGTTGTGCGTGAAGAGGATGGCATCGCATCGGTCGATCCCTGCACGAAGAACCTGCTGCCTGAGATCCGGGGAGGCATCGATGAGAATCGTGCGAGGCTGATCCTGTGCGTCCGTGAACCGAATCGCGGCAGAGGTCCGCAGACGCTTGTCCCTCGGATCCTCACTGTGACAGACCTCGCAGTCACATCCGATCGCGGGAATACCCGCGGATGTCCCGGACCCGAGAACCAGGAATTCAAGGTCACGCATGACCATTCACTGGACGTGCAGCCATGTGGTTGCCAGGAGGTTCATTCATGGCGGCAACCAGAATCGCGGTCGCTTCAGCGGGATCCTGTGCATCACAGACTCCGCCGCATACCGCAATCCCACGACCACCTGCCTCACGAACACGAGCGACGTTGGAAGCATCAATCCCTCCGATTGCCAGGTGTGGACAGTCACCCAGCGTCCGGGTCAGCGCCTCGAGTCGATCCGGTCCGATCGGTTCGAGTTGTGGCTTGGTCGATGATGCGAACATTGGACCGACGCCGATCGTGGAGGCCCCGTCACGAATCGCGGCCTCGACGGCTTCGGCGGTTCGGGCCGTTGCGCCGACGATCAGATCATTCCCGGCGATCCGGCGGACTTCGGAGACGGACAGATCATGGGCACCCACATGCACGCCATCCGCACCGGAGGCGAGCGCGATATCCAGCCGATCATTGATCATCACAGCCACGCCCCTGGGTCGTGCAAGATCCACAAGACGTCGTGCTCGATCAAGCAGCGTCCGGGTATCAAGCGATTTCTCTCTGAGCTGAAGACACTCGGCACCGCCGTCGATGGCTGCTTCAGCCACGTCCAGCCAGGGTCGAACACATCTGGACTCGGTCAAGAGCACACACACGCCCCAGTGGGGTGACTGGCGGGCTGGCAACGCCGTCTCGATTTCACCGGCACAGTCATATGTTTCGTACCGCATGCGTTCGATGGTTCCAGCCAGATGAGGCGCCTCCACCTTGGCGAGTTCCTCCAGCGATCGAAGTGCCTCCGTGGCTCGACGTCCGGCTGCCGCGGCCACGGAACGCAGATCCCTGCGGGTGCCCTCGGCAGTGGTTGAGATGTCCGTTCCGACGTCCCCGGCGGTATTCCTCGAGAGCACCATCGAGAGACCAGGCCACTGGGATGCCAGGTCGCTCAATGCGTGACGAGCCTTCTTGAGAGTTTCAACGTGCCTCGCGTCGTCCAGAATGAATCGGGCAAGGTCCTCGAGAACCCGAAGCCCTTCTCGGGCCCTGTTGAAGGCGGCATCCGTCATTCGGCTGGAGGCTGACATGAGCCTCATGGTAGCCCGCACTGAAGTAGACAAGCCGGCGTAGTCGATGATGAGCCACACATCACTCGCATACGCCCATCCATCGGGCAGGAGATACCCGTGTACCGCACCATTCGGACTGGATCACCCCGCAAATCAACCCTGCTGGTCGGCCTGCCGACCGGAACCACTCGACTGCCGAAGCCTCTGGTGGCATTCGACGAGGCTCATGGTGCCCGAATCCGCCAGGCGATGAAATCCCGGATGTTCTCAGGCAAGGAAGGTGATGTCGTTGTCGAGGGAGATGACGTCCTCCTGGTCGGCCTGGGTGATCAGAACACGATCGACCTGAATTCGATCCGACGACTGGGTGGACGATTGGTCCGAAAACTGCACGCCATGGACATCCAGGCCCTGGACGTCCAGCTTGATCTGACCATCCCTCGCCGGATCGCAGACCCCGAATCCGTCGGTCAGGCATTGGCCGAAGGCATGGTGCTGGCGAACTGGGAAGTGGATTTCTTTGATGGCAAGGCGAGCACGAACGAGCCTGCCAGTGGGTCGCTCTCGCTGGGTGCATCCTGTCAGGAAGTGAGAGGCGGCATGCGTCGCGGCATCATCCTGGCGGAATCAACGAATGAATCGCGGAGGCTCTCCGCGACACCGCCCAACATCTGCGTCCCTTCATGGGTCGCTCAACAGGCTCGTGCCGCTGCGAGAAAGCATGGCATGAAGTGTCGTGTGATCTCGTTTGCCGAAGCCAAACGTCTGGGCATGGGCGGTCTGGTCAATGTCGGCATCGGCTCCTCCAACAAGCCATGCATGATGATTCTCGAGCACAAGCCCGCCCGACCACGCCCGGGTCATCGACTGGCGCTCGTGGGAAAGACCATGACCTACGACAGTGGTGGATACTCGCTGAAGATATCCAACACGATGAAGGGCATGAAATACGACATGAACGGTGGCGCCGCGGTCTTTGGCGCGATGATCGCCATTGCCCGACTGAAGCTGCCCGTCCATGTGTTCGGCGTTCTGCCATGTGCTGAGAATCTGGTGAGTGGTGACGCCTATCGACCGGACGACATCATCACCATGTTCAATGGCGTGACGGTCGAGGTCACGAATACCGACGCAGAAGGTCGTCTGATTCTTGGTGATGCGCTCTCATGGACCTGCCGAAAGATCAAACCGACCGCCATCGTCGATGTCGCCACCCTCACGGGCGGTGTTGTCGTCGGACTGGGTCACTTCTGTGCGGGTCTCTGGTGTGAGGATGCCCCGTTCCGAAACCAGATCGAAGAAGCAGCGGAATCCACGGGCGAACGTGTCTGGCAGCTTCCGCTCTGGGAAGCGCATCGGAAGTTCATGCGTGCACAGCATGCGGACCTCTGGAACTCGGGCCCGAACCGGAATGCGCATCCGATCCAGGGGGCCGCTTTCCTGAGCTACTTCGTGGACGACGATGTGCCGTGGGCGCATCTCGACATCGCTGGAGTCAGTGCAGTGGACAAGCGTGACGATCTGCATGTCGTGGGCCCGACCGGATACGGCGTCCGATTGCTTTCCGAACTCGTGGCCCGGACGGGGGCCTGACCGGAAAGGATCGTTCAGTTCTTCTGGGAGAGAGCGGCGACTCGATCCGGGATGATCTTCGAGAAGAACTCTGCCAGCTCGTCATATCGCGACTGGCCCTGTCCGATGGGATCCGGAACATCGCCGTCAGGATCCAGAAGAAGGACCTTGGCCTCCTGATCAGGATCGCCCTCCACGAGACGTCGCGCGACGTCCTGATGGCTTCGCGTCATGCAGAGGACCAGGTCCGCATTGCGGATCATTTCAGCCGAGAGGGGGGTCGAATGACCCTGATACTCGATTCCCATGCTTTCAAGTGCCCGGAGCGTCTCCCGGGAAGTAGGGGCCCCATCACCGGCCGCCACTCCAGCGGATGCAACGAACGTGTCCTTCCCATCGAGGACGGAACGAGCGATGGCCTCGGCCATCGGGCTGCGGCAGGTATTGCCAGTACAGATGAAGAGGATCGTGTTCACGGCGGGTTCCTGAGATCGAGAGATACTATCCGAAGCCGTACTGGAGAGGATTTCCAGAGGCCGGATCAAGAGGGTCGCTTGCGTTCTGAGCGTTCATCCGCTTAGATGATCCTGCCAGTTGTTGGCAAATGGAGTGACTGAACGTGGAGTTCATCAGCGTTGAAGAGGTCAACGAGCTGCTAGTGCAGCACGGGATCGAGCGACAATCACCGGACGACGACCACACATTCCTTCGAATGGTGGACGAATCCGCGCCAAGAAGACACCTGGCCGTCCCGGGCAGTGAAGTCGAACCCTTGAAAGGCGCGCAGGTCGTCGAGTTTTCCCTTGAGTCGATGCCGGGTGTCATTGACAACATCCTGCACAAGCTGCATCACAACCAGCTGATTCTCTTCCCGGTGGGTCGATGGAGAAGCATCTTCGATGTCGTCGCGTTCTCACTGGCGGAAAATGAGGAGTGGCAGAGAATCGATGCTGCTGCCACAGTCGAACTGAATACACGCGATCCACTTCTGTGCGATACCGGCGATCTCCACCTTGTCTGCGAACTGGTCAAGACGCTGTTCCATGATTCGGAATCTCCGGACCAGGGGCTCCTCCTGATCACCGCGGGAATTCCACTCGTGATGGAAATCGTCCCCAACGGTGGTGTCAGGATGTCCTTCGGTACGGAGGCGGTTGCAGAAGAAGTGTCCGAAGCAATCACCGCCTGACGTCAATCAACGCCACCGTGATCAGACCAACGCCTCAATCCGATGCCGATGGCTGCCGGGAAGACGGTCATGAATCGATCCGTCAGGCACGGACGAATTTTGATGCCGTCATGGATGCCCTGCCTCCGATCATGGAGGGTCTTCAGGATGAAACCCTCGATGAGCTGAGGCCCCAACTGACCGAATTGATGCAACGACTCCTCGAAGGGACTCGAATGGTGGTCGAGATGGCTGAACGGCTTCAAGGTGGCATCCTCGACGAGGTCGAGATGGCACAACGTTCATTGTCTGAACGGTTACTGGACTTTCGTCGAGCCATGGGGTCCGGTTCGACCGATACCATTCGGAAGTCACTTCATGCCGATCTGGAAGCTTCGGCCATGTACTGGAACAGACTGCTGGACGGCTTGGCCGGGTCGCTTCCGTCCAATGATCATGAGAATGCCTGACAAGGCGAGTGAACGAGGCGATTGAATGAATAGGACAAAGCAGATCCAGGGTCAGGTTGACAGGGCACTGGATGCCGCGCGTGAGCAATCCTGGTTCACGGCAGAAGCTCATTTCCTCAAGGCACTCGCGGCCAGTCGCAGTCGGAACGACTGGGAAGGCATGATCGAGATCGTCGAAGGTGTTCGACAGTGCCGTCAGGCCATTCGTCGCAAGGCGCTTGTCCGGGGGTCCGTTCGGATCTGTGATGATGGTGTGGTGGAGACCATGGAGCTTTCTCCAGGTCGATATCTCGTGCAACCACCGCTGGTGGGTGCCGACGCCAGAAGACTCATCCAGCACGGACGTGATCGAGGTGTTCCGATTGCCGTGCTCTGCAGGGAACCGACGACCAAGACGGGTCTCATTCCAATCGTCGCCATTGCACCCGGGACCACGGTCAGGGTGCAGATCGAACCGCCAACGAAGGAAGCGAAGCCGTCAACCAGCTGGTTCAAATCCGGTCTTGAGGCGCTCGGCGAATCCGCTCTTGAAAAAGTGGACCCCACGAAGCAGGTTGATCGCCGAATCGACACCCTGCTCGGATGTCTCGATGCACTGCCTGACTGCGACCCTGTGTACGTGGCCCTGGCGGAAACCTGCACGGAAGCCGCTCAGGATCAGTAAAGAGCCATTCGCCCGGGATGTACCATGTAACCGGGAAAGGATGCACCCATGACAGAGACCACTCCAAACGAGCATTCCGGAACGGAACAGACGCTGCATGCGGCCGTGGCACCGAGCTTCAGCCTGCGAGCGCTCTTCGTCGCTGGAATGTGTCTCGTTCTGGGTCTCTGGGGAATCTACGACTACGTCTGGGCCATCCCGGCGCAAGCACGGAACTATCAGCGAGGCGAGATTTCCCGTGACGTCCATTCCAGTCTCGATTCGATCGACGCTGGTGAAGAGACGAAGATGGTCGATGAAACCGTCGGCAAGCTGGACGCCTTGCTCGCCCAACCACTTCCAGACGATGCGCCCGACGATGCGAATGCCTGGAGAGCGACTCTGGTCGTCTACAGGAACGGCATCAAACGACCCAACGAGATTTCACCCACAGACTGGCCGGCCCTTCGTGAACAGGCACGACTGGAATCGGATGCTGCGCTGGAACTGTATGGAGAAGCCACGCCTCCAAGCGACTACGATCGACCGATCCAGTGGCTGTTCATCCTCTGCCTTCCGTTTGTGCCGTGGTACGTCTGGTCCCTGTTTTCCACGGGATCACGAAAGTACCGACTCGATCCGGACGGAACCTTCCACATGCCGGAAGCTTCTTGGAAAGCCGATCAGATTGCGGACATCGACATGTCCAGATGGATGGCGAAGTCCATCTGCTGGATCGTGAATACCGATGGAACCCGGATCAAGCTGGATGCCCACATCTACAAGGGCCTCGACACGATGATCGGTATCATCGCGCATCGACTTCATCCAGACAGCTGGTCACTGGATGCCAGGCCCGTGAAGGCCGAGTCCGCCGATGAGGCCTCGTCTTCATGAGCATGCTCGTCGCGAACAATCTGGTCAAGAGCTACAACGGCAGACGTGTTGTCGACGAAGTCAGCTTCTCGGTGGGTCCCGGTGAAATCGTCGGCCTCCTTGGAAGAAACGGTGCCGGCAAGACGACCTCCTTCAGGATGGTGATCGGAATGATCACTCCCGAAGCTGGCAAGGTGAGCTTCATGGGTGAGGATGTCACCTATCTGCCCATGTACAAGCACGCCCGACGAGGCATCGGTTATCTCAGCCAGGAGCCAAGCGTCTTTCAGCGTTTGTCGGTCAGAGACAATCTCATGGCCATCCTCGAGACGACCTCGATGGATTCCGAGGCCCGCACGCGACGCTGCGATGCCCTGCTTGAACAGTTCGGACTGGTGAGCAAGAGTCACGACCTTGCGAGAACCTGCTCTGGCGGCGAGCGTCGTCGACTTGAGATTGCACGTGCCATGATCACCGAGCCGAGACTGCTCCTGCTCGATGAACCGTTCGCAGCCGTGGATCCGCATACGGTCGAGGAACTGCAGTCCGAGGTCCGCAAGCTGGCCAAGGAAGGGATTGCGATTCTCGTGACGGATCACAATGTTCAACAGACTCTTCGGATCTGCGACCGGGCATACATCCTTCATGAGGGACGAAACCTCCGGGAGGGTGATCCCAAATCGATCATCAATGATCCGGCTGTTCGGGAGGCCTACCTGGCGTCGACCTTCCGTGGCGATGAATTCGACTGAAGCAGCCGATCTTCCTTGCCAGTGGTAGACTCCGGGCATGCCCCGGACTTTCCTACTGGCTCTGCTCGGAATCTTCCTGATCGCCTCCACAGGCTGCATCAGACGAAAGCTGTCCATCACGAGCACGCCGGCAGGCGCACTCGTCTGGGTGAATGACCGTGAAGTCGGCAGAACACCACTCACCGTCGATTTCACTCACTACGGAACCTATGACGTACGGATCGAGCGTGAGAACATGGAACCGCTCATGACGAGCCAGAAGGCCACCGCGCCCGTCTGGGATCTGCCAGGACCGGATCTTGTCTTCGAAGTCATGCCGTTCCAGGCGACCAGCCATGTTGAATGGCACTTCGATCTGGAGCCCCGGGATGAATCGCATGAGGCGCTCGTGGATCGCGCCCGCGCCTTCCGAAGCGAAGCGACCGAGATCGAGGAAGGGGATCCGCTGCCGACTGACATGGAAACCGTCGAGCTGGACGGCGCGGAGTCGACACAGGATGACGCCCCAGCCACGTCACGAGAAACACCTGAAACACCTGTAGAGACACAGAAATCGGATTCCGATGCGGTTTCGCAGCCTGTTCCAGACGCAACACCCTCCTGAGCGCATACTGTCAGGAATGTTTCTCTTCGAGTTCCGTCAGTCTGAACCCCGTCGTTTCGAGTGCCTGCCATGACAACACACATGATCCTGATCCTGTCGATGGTCTCCGGTATCACGTCCATTGAGGACGCCAAGAACATCAATGCCACAACGCCCTCGGCGGAAGTCGTTCACCAAGACAACGAGAACGAGGCGAAGCCAGAAGTCGAACCGGCTGAAACAGACGTCAATGATGCGGCCCAGGCGCTCTGGCGACTCCAGGAAGGCGGTCTGTCCAGACAATCCAAGGCAGATGTTCTCTGGCCGGCCCTTTTGGAGACCTATGCGGAACTGCTGAGCGTCCGCAGATCGCTGGCGAAGGTCGAACTCGCCTCGTCCGCCCTGCAGAAGGAACTTGATGAACTCAAGCAGTTCATCGTTGAGCACGATACGTATGGACCTGACTTCAAGTCATACACGAAGATGGTCGAGGAGACTCGAAAACAACGACGAGCCGACGCGATCCGTGAGAAACGCGAACAGGATGCAGCTCGTCGAAAGACTCGTGAAGAAGCCAGGCAACGACTCGATGCCACGAGAAAGCTCAATGATCTTGAACGGCTCTACGACGAACGTGGATTTGGACCGATTGGTCAGGATGTCTACACCTCTCGTTCCGCGTTCTTCTATGGACCGAGAGATGGCGAAGACGGCAAGGAAATCCAGTACAAACCGACACGCTATGGCGGATTCAAAGCCGTCACGATTCCAAGCAACCGGGAACTGGATTACTCCGAGATGACCATCTCGGGAAGTCTTCTGAATGGATCGGCGGATATTCGAAGCATCGGAATCGCCATCACCTTCTTCGACGAGCATGGCAATCAGGTTGGTGCGGAAATCATCGAAATCGAGAATGCCCGGCCCAATGTTCCCTATCCGTTCACGAGAAAGGTGGACATGGCCCTGAACAGACCGTTCTCCTCACATGCCTCCTATGTCCTGTACGCCGATCAGGTAGACATCCCCTGAGTCTCGAAACACCCAAACTGGAATCCGGTCAACCCGCTCAATCCTCATCGAGGGATCGACGATCACTGATGCCTGTGATCATCATCGTCGTTGCCTTCCTGATTCTGGCCTGGTCCCAATGGTCTCAACGGCAGGCGCTCACGGACATGTCCAGCCGGGTCCGTGGTCTCATCAGTGATCTGTGTTCCGGAAACGCGCCCGAACGGATCCGCTGGGCCGACAGCACGATCCGCGAAGCCGTGATTCAATCTGTCGATGATCTTTGTTCCGCTGATCAGGAAGCGATCTCAATCGTCGCCGTCTCCGACCAGGAAGTGGAGCTTCCTTATGTTGAAATCCGGATCTCCATGGACAATCGCAATGTGATGACATTGCAGATCGAATCATTGCCCGAAGACACACTGCTCGTACGAGGCTGGTCCAGCGAGTAACCTGCTCGAAGTCAATCTGGCCCGATCGTTCGAAAGGATCCCCTCAACCCATGGATGTTTGGCTCAACGGCGAAGTCGTTCCTGAATCGGATGCACGCATCTCCGTCTTCGACAGCGGTCTTCAGCATGCCGTCGGCGTGTTCGAAACCATGACCGCCCGCAATGCGCGGATCTTCCGAGTGGAAGCTCACACGCAACGACTGGTCGATTCGGCCAAGACGCTCCTGATGTCCAACCGCCTGCAGGCGGGACCGCTGGCCGAAGCCGCCGAACGACTTCTGGCTCACAACACGATGTCGGAAGCCAGAATCCGGCTCACGGTCACCGGGGGCAATCTGAACATGCTTCAGGCTTCCGAGGATGGTCATGTTGATCCCACGGTCCTGATTGTTGCGCAACCACCCACGGCCTACCCGCCGACGTTCTTCTCACAGGGTGTCGAGGTCAGTCTGGCACCGGGCCGGGCCAATCCATGGACACCCCTGGCCGGACACAAGACGCTCGACTACTGGAACCGAATCCATGCGCTGCAACTGGCTGGTCTCATGGGTGCCAGTGAAGCCATCTGGCTTGATCCTGCGGCGAATCTCGCCTGTGGATGTGTCAGCAACATCTTCATCATTCGCGATGGCGTCCTCCAGACACCACTCGCCCGAGGCGATGAAGAACCCGGAACCGATCCACCACCAGTCCTCCCGGGGGTCACGAGAGCGGCTGTCATGGAATGCGCTGAAGCGGCCGGCATCCCGGTCGAAGTCATGAATCTCGAGCCGAAGGATCTCCTGGCTGCGGACGAAGCGTTTCTCACCAATTCAAGCTGGCAGGTTCTGCCCGTTCGCGCCATTCGTTTCCGAACACGGACCGAAGAAGGCGAGGAGGGGATCGATACCCGTGAGATCGCGGATGGAACCGTTGGACCCGTCACATCCCGACTCCGCCGGGAACTTCTGGATCTGATTGAACGAGAAACGCGGGATGAGCCACTCGGTTGAATCCGAGCGTCCGCTTCTAGTCGCGCTTGATGACACGGACATTCCGGCGACCGTCATCCTTTGGTGTGGAACCACCGAGACGGACCATGATCCAGTTGATGGTCGAGAGAACCATGAAGACCATCGCAGCCGCCAGTCCTGCAACCAGCAGCAGCAGCAGGATCGGAATGCCGATGACCAGCAGGAACGTCAGGACGACGATCCGGACAACCCAGTTGGGTTGCCCCTGAGCCGCCTGGAAGGCCTGCGCCATCCGGTCGCTCCCGAGGTTCACGAATCGAATGCGTGGACCGCCCGGAAAGGGGCCGCCAGGCTGTGGTCCTGAAGTTCGTGATCCATCGTCCATCCACAGATCATACCCAACCCTGCAGGTGATCCACAGGGCCAGAGCGTTCCTTCGGGAAGAGGCTCGCGTACGCGTTTCGTGGCGGTATGATCGGATGACTCGAGCAGGATGCCGCAACGATCATGAGCACTGAAGCCATCGACGGATTCGTACACCTCCATCTGCATACGGAGTACTCCCTCCTGGACGGCGGGAACCGGATCAGACCACTCATCAAACGAGTCTCCCAACTCGGCATGGATGCAGTGGCCATTACCGATCACGGCAATCTCTACGGGTGCGCCGAGTTCTACCGCGCAGCGAAGGCCGAGGGTATCAAGCCCATTCTGGGCATCGAGGCCTATGTCGCACCGGGTGACCGTCGCAACAGGACCAAGACGGGCGGCAAGGACGGAGGGTATCACCTGGTCCTGCTCGCCGAGAACAACACGGGTTGGGCCAACCTGATGCAGCTCAGCTCGGACGCGTATGCCAACGGTTTCTATCACCGACCGAGAATGGATTTCGAAACATTGACGCAGTGGGGCGATGGCCTGATCGCGATCAATGGCCATCTCGGCAGCTCGATTGCGCATCATCTCGTGCAGTACGAGCAGACCGGAAACGAGTCGCACTGGGAAGCCGCCGTCTCGGAAGCCACCCTGCACCGAGACACGTTCGGTACCAACGAGCATGGTGATCCGTGCTTCTACATCGAACTTCAACGGAACAGTGTCGCCGACCAGGATGCGATCAATCCCCATCTGGTCAAGCTTTCGGAGATGCTTGGAATTCCGCTGGTGTGCGACAACGATGTCCATTTCCTCAATCGTGAGGATCATGAGATCCATGACACGCTCTGCTGCATCTCGATGGGGCGGACGCGTGATGACACATCAAGACTTCTGTACCCCCATGAGCTGTACCTGAAGTCGCCTGAAGAGATGCGGGCGCTCTTCGAGGATCATCCGGATGCGGTCGACAACACCGTCCGCATCGCCGATCGCTGCAACGTCGACATCGATTTCGAAGCCAACCATGCCCCTGTGGTCCGGGTTTCCGGTCCGGAAGAGACCCCGGTCTTTGACGGCGGTGATCTCACGGAATGGTTCAATGCGTGGTGCAGTCGATTCGAACTCCATCCATGGGATGCCGAATCGGACAGCGAGATCGATCAGAAGACTCTTGAAGCCGATTGTGACCGAGCACTCCGGAATCTCTGTGAGGCCGGTCTGATCTGGCGGTATGGATCGGACGGTATCACGCCCGAAATTCAGGCGCGATGTGATCGAGAGCTCAAGATTCTCTCCGACAAGTTCATCAGTGCCTACTTCCTGATCGTCTGGGATTTCGTGAACTGGGCAAGACAGCGTGGTATCCCGGCCAGTGCAAGAGGCAGCGGTGTCGGCACGATGGTCGGCTATGTCCTGGGCCTGTCGAATGCCTGCCCGGTTCGCTACGGGTTGCTGTTTGAACGATTCACGGATCCGGATCGAAGCGAGTATCCCGATATCGATATCGACATCTGCCAGGATGGTCGCGCGGATGTGATTCGTTACGTCCGCGAGAAGTACGGCCACGTCGCCCAGATCATCACCTTCGGTCGTCTCAAGGCACGGGCAGCCATCAAGGATGTCGCAAGGGTTCATGGCCTGGAACCGCAGGAAGGCCAGCGGCTCGCAAACCTGATTCCGCAGAATGATCTGAACATCACCATCGATGAATCACTTCAGAAGTCCGATGAATTCCGGAAGGAGTACGAAGGCAGTCCTGTGTCACGGGACGTGATCGATGCCGCCAATGAACTCGAGAATCATGCGCGACACAGTGGTGTCCATGCGGCCGGGGTCGTCGTGGCGACACGCCCTCTGGATCAGATCGTTCCACTCTGCAAGGCCTCCGGTTCGGATGACGTGATGACCCAGTGGGATGGTCCGACCTGCGAGCAGGTCGGTCTGCTCAAGATGGATTTCCTGGGTCTCCGAACACTCTCCACCCTTGAGCTGGCACTCAAGAACGTGCGACAGACACTGGATGAAGATGCCATCTGGAAAGCCGTGGGACGTACGCCGGGCGACGGGTCGCATCCACTTGATCTCGATCGACTGAAGTTCGATGACGATGCTGTCTTCGGCCTGTTCTGTCGAGGCGAAACCGCTGGCGTATTCCAGTTTGAATCGGGTGGCATGCGACAGCTTCTTCAGAAGATGAAACCGGACAGACTCGAGGATCTGATTGCAGCCAATGCGCTGTATCGGCCGGGTCCGATGGAGCTGATAGACGATTACTGCGCTAGAAAACATGGTTCGATGGCGGTTCCGACGGTTCAGGAAATCGTCGATGATCTGACCTCCGAGACCTATGGCATCATGGTTTATCAGGAACAGGTCATGCAGATCGTGCATCTGCTCGGTGGTGTTCCACTTCGCGACGCCTACACCCTCATCAAGGCGATCAGCAAGAAGAAAGAAGCCATCATCGATGCCAATCGATCGAAATTCATCTCTGGATCCGTCGAAAAGGGCATGAGTGAATCGGAAGCGGAACGGCTCTTCGATCTCATTCTCAAGTTCGCCGGCTACGGCTTCAACAAGTCGCACTCGACCGGTTACGCGATCATCGCCTATCAGACGGCCTACATGAAGACGTACTTCCCGGTTCAGTACATGGCCGCGGTGCTCACCTATGAATCACAGGCCAAGAAGACCGAGGATTGGGCGCCCTATCTCGAGGAATGTCGGCTCGTCAGACTGCCTGATCATGCGGAAGACGCGCCGCATGTAGGCGTCGAGGTCTGTCCACCGGACATCAACGAATCGGATGCGACGTTCACGGTGGTCTATGACCAGGACGAACCGCATGATGCCGCGCATGGACGAATCCGGTTCGGACTCTCCGCCATCAAGGGTGTTGGTCGTGCCGCCATCGATGCGATCATCGAGGCACGCAAGGAGCAGACGTTCCATTCACTTCACGATCTCTGCGCCACTGTGCCACCGCGTGCTGTCAATCGAGCGACGCTGGAATCGCTGATCAAGAGCGGGGCCATGGATTCGCTTCATGGGGGTGAACAACGCGCACCCATGATCGCTGCGCTTGAATCAGCTCTGAAGTACGGTCAGCGCGAGGCGCGTGATCGGGAACAGGGGCAGGGCAATCTCTTCGGCGGGGGTGGGAGCAGCGAACCTGTGGAATCCGAAGCGCCTTCGGCATCCCTGCCTTCGATTCCGGCGTGGAGTCGACTCGAAACGCTCGGATACGAACGCGAGGTTCTGGGTTTCCATGTGTCGGGACATCCAACCGACGAATATGCGGATCATTTCAGACCGTATGTCTCCGCGACGCTTGGAGATCTCGAGCTCAGAAGGCCGGGAACCCCGGTCATCGTCGCCGGCCTGATCTCCCAGGTCCGCAACATCACGGTCAACAAGGGTCGTTCCGCTGGAAGCCGCATGGCGATCGTCGAACTGCAGGATCGACTCGGAAGCATCGAGGGTGTCATTTTCTCGGATGCCTTCGCAAAGTACGGCGGACTTGTCCAGGTCAACTCGGTGGTGATCGCATCCGCCCGTGTGGATGAACGAAACGGAGAAACCCAACTGATCATCGATCGGCTGCTTTCGCCTGATCAGGTTGGGCAGTACCTGACCGAATCCATGGAACTCGACATGCTGGGGGATGATGGCGTCTCACTCGAGCAGAGAATCGAGATGACGGCCGGTGTCCTGAAGCAGGCCGGCGCTGCAAGGACGACAGGGGGGGCGCATCCCGCGGCCGTCTACCTTCGAATTCAGCGTCCTGAAGGCGCCATTCGAATGAAGGCGGGCATGCGTGTCATTCCCCGACCGGAAGTGCTGCGCGAGCTGAACCAGGTTCTGGGTGGAACAGGGCGAATCCGGCTGGCCGGCCGGGATCCCGGCGCCGTCGTGGCGTCCAAGCCGTCGCGACGTGGCGCTCGTCGTTGATCATGAAATGAAAAACACCTGCCCGATCGGTTGACCGGACAGGTGGTTCCCCTCCAAATCTTCTCGTCGTCGGCGGCATGTTGCCCCTACGCCGCCATGTCTCCCCACTCGGAGCTGTCGTCAGGAAATTCAAATCCATTGCTGTTGTCGTTGTCTTCCGCCTGTTCGCGCGGCCATTCGGCCTGGCCGCGTCGGTGGATCCGGACAATCCGACCCAGCTGCGATCCCAGTTCATTCCGAAGACTGTCCAGGAGTCCTGCCGTCGAATCATCGAAGGATGAATCCCGGAAGAAGGTCATGATCGCCAGAGTCTCACCATGGTGCTTGCAGGCGAATGCGATCAGCTCGGCATCCTTGAGGGCATCCGCATCGATTTCATTGGCACGTGCCCATGCTTCGCCATCCTCGTAACGGACAAGACCAGATTCATTCTTGAGCGACTGGCAAAGCGTGTCACCAAGTGCCCGATAGAGCGGCATCGGATCGCGATCGGTCATGTCGTAGTTCACATAGGCGCCGATTCCGAATCGACCTTCGGCTTCTGGGAGATAGACGACCGCATTGGTCGGTCCCAGGCGTCGAAGCATGTATTCCAGTGCCGTTCGAAGCATGTCCTCGACATCAAGTTCCTGGCTGATGAGTGTCTTGAATTCACTGACGATGACCGCATCGGACATCTGATCCCGCATGGAGCGATAGGCGGATGCCAGATCGTTGCAGAGAACGTCGACCTGTTCGGACATCTCGTCGCGGGATTCGGTGAGCTGGCGACAGGTATCCAGAAGATTGTTCATTCTCTTCTCGTTGTCGCGAGCGGCACGGACCCGATCCAGAATCTGATCCAGACGTGCATCAAGACGATCCATGTCACCTGGAAGCACGAGGAAGTCCGAGGCGCCTTCCCGGATCGCCTCGACTGTCAAGCTTGGATCAAGTTTGCTGGACCAGACCATGGAACGAACCCATGGACGGAGCGACTGCGCTTCCCGGATGAGGCGAAGCGACTCACGATCCGAAGACGTTCCGTCAATGAGCATCGCATCGATGGCATCATGCGCTTCGATGATGCTTCGCGCTTCGTCGATGGAATCCGTCACCAGACAGACATGTCCGGTGGATTCAACCGAAGACACCAGTTGCCGACGAGTCTCGTCATCTGTTCCGAGGATCAGCAGGCAGGCCCGATCCGCCTTGATCTCGCCTGTTGCAGCATCCTGAATGAGTCGTTGCAGTGGTTCCATCGGTCTCGTTCCTTTCTTTCCACTTCCGAAGACAAACATGTCCCGGCCGGTGCCGTCCCCCTCGGGATCTCCCAACCGGGTCAATGCATCAATCGGTCAATGGGGGCGGCCTATTCAGCCGAGTCGCAGAACTCGTGTGATCTCTTTTGAGACCAATCCACGCTCAAGGCCCATAAGCAGCCCGAACCTCCGATCCCGCACCGGTTTGCCGAAAGTGGCACCCGATTGAAGATTGGCTGAAAGAAACCAGAAAAATCAGGTACTGGAGGGTCCTGAGCGGGCCTCACCCGCTTTTTCGGGCGTCCCAGAGCCTGACGGCTTCGGGGTCTCGGGGATAGATCGGGAGGAGATCCAGGGGATCTGTTGTCCTGCCTTCGGCCAGAAATCGCTCGGTGATCTTCAGGAGAACGACTGGATCAAAGTCAGGTGCACGAGCCGGCAGGCCATGATTGGACATCGAATCGGGAAGATGATCGTCGGCCAGAAGGCAGGTGACGCCTTCAAGCCCCGTCTGGAATGCATCGGCGTGCACCAGGCGGCCCCCCTCAGCACCTTCGAGCAGGGCCCGATGACCTTGCTTGCCTTCGATCAAGCTCAGCCAGCACGTGTCATCCTTGCTGGCCAATGCCACGGCGTACCTGGCCTCCGACTCGCGATCCGTCTCGGCGGCAAGCAGCGCCGTCGGAACAGAGGCGATCGGAATCTCAAGTGCCCAACCGAGCATCTTCGCCGCGGCCAGTCCGATTCGAAGACCTGTGAATCCACCGGGTCCGATGGTGACACCGATGCCCGAAAGATCACGCGGTGAGACCTGTGCATCCATCAACATGGATTCGATTGCCGGCATCAATGCGTCACCACGACGAGTCGTCGAGGTCAGTCGATTCTGCACGATGGTGCCGTCGGGGCATCGCAGTGCAATACCGCCATGACGCTGGGAGACTTCCATCGCGAGCACTGCAGGGACTGGTTGCGTCACGCGGCCGGGCTCCCGATGGTCTGCAGATATCTCGCACATTCGATCATCTTCGATGTGGTCGGTGGCTCCGCAAGGTTCCAGGGAATGACCGCCCCGCGCTCATGATCACTGTTGATGGCCACGATCGTCGGGAATGGGGATTCGACGCCCATGTCAACCCGGGCATGCCCCACGCAGAACATGGAGACCTTCCAGAGATCCGCCAGGAACTCAAGGTGCTCACGGGTGAACATGCGTCCCCACACCATGAGGTAGGCCGCGCCCCAGGGTCCGATCCGATCCTCTGCTGTCGGAACACGGTCCAGCACGGATGCATCGAATCGATGCATGGTGTTCAACGCAGGAAGTGAATGACTGCAGAACAGACCGCTCTCCGTGATGACCGCCAACGGCAGTGCCCGGATGAACTCATCGATGGCCTCGGCAACCATGGTCCATTCCGTTCCAAAGACCATGCCCAATCCATCATTGAACAATTCGACGTTGTTGCCACCGCCCTTGCTCACTCCTGATCGAGTCATCTGGGCGAGTTCGTGATTTCCGAGCATCACATGAACCTGGCCCGGAAACGTGAGGACATCCTGCGCGGCTTTGGCAAGCATGCGATAGGAGAGATCGCAGCCATGGGTCAGCCGTGGACCGTGTATGAGTTCCTGGAGGATCAGATGCCGATCCTGTCCGGCTTTCAGATCGGCCATGCCTCGAATCTTGTCCAGGTGAATCACCTGGTCATGGAGGTCGCCACTGATGGTCAGATGGCCTACTGCAGGCAGTCGAACAATGGACCCTTCTCGACGCGGATCCGAGAGAATGGCTTCAGCTGCAGTCTTGAACAGCGCACTGGTCTGCTCCGGATGCTGCAGATCCACGCTCACGATGTACCTCCGGAGCCCTTCTTCGATCGCTTTCCACCTCCACGTTTCGAGTGGATGGCCGATGAAGCGCCGACGGTTCCCGTTCTGACCATGCCGATGTTCTTGATCCGGTCCCAGGCACTTTCTGCATTGACTTCCGAGTACTCCACGCCGATGCCACGACGGTCAAGGGCCCGAGCAACCGTCACGGTCGTGCCACTGCCGAGGAATGGATCGAGCACCAGATCGCCCGGATTCGAGCATGCCCTGATCACGCGTTCGAGATAGGCCTCCGGTATCTGGTTGTGGTGTCCGTGCCGTCGTTCCTTGTTGTTCCCCTGGATTCTGCCCAGATACGGTCCGTACCAGACGTCCATGGGGACACGCATTCCCTTGTTGCTTTCCTTCGCCATGGTGCGGGCATCGTTGTAGATGCTGGCTCGATCCGACTGCTCCAGGATCTCGTCCGGGTTCCAGGTTCGCTCCTCAGGAGACTTGGCGAAGTACAGAACATGCACCTTGCTGAGAATGAAGGAGGAGTGCCTGCACTGCCCGAATCGGAAGTGCCACACGCACCAGTTGATCATGGTGAGCCCGCGTCGTTTCAGATGAAGCACGATCTCGGCGGCCGTATCGTCCGGAATGTTCACCCAGAGGCTGCCCGTCGGTGACAGGACATCGATACAGGCATCCAGCCAGTCATAGGTGAATCGCTCGTACTGAGCTCTGGACATGTCGTCCTTCCATCCGTCATAGGGCACATCCCAGTTGAAGGGTGGGTCGGCAAAGACGAGGTCGACCGTACCGTGCTCGGCAAGGTTGGGCAGCACATCCCGGCAGTCCCCGACATACACGGCAGTATCCGGGTTGTCCTCTCGGTATCTGGGTTCCGGGACCTGTGTGGCGGCCACATGGACAGGTTCACTGTCGCCGGGCAGAACGATCGGGGCCTTGGAGCGGGCTGATGCCCGGTTGGCTTCGGCGGTACCGGTCGGCATGGCATAGCCGCCGGGTCGATCAAAGAGGGTGTTCTTCTGTTCAGCCATGGGTTTCCTGAACATGTATATAGCACAGAAGTGAGCCTTCTCTGCCTGGAATGAGTCATCAACGACTTGTCAACGCGACATTTGTGGCTGGGCGAATAGAATGATGACCGCATGGAGCTCCCTGAATGATGTCTTGGGTCCGAATCACCCCATCCCGCAGACAACCGGCTTTGATCGCGGCCCTCGCGAGCGTGGCCCTGTGTGTTGGCGGCTGCTACTCGTCGTTCTCCCAGATCGACACGCATGTCAATGCACTTCTGGACGACACCTCGGGCGGCATCGATGCCAACGCGGCCCCTGAGACCAGTGGCTGGGCGGATGAGACCCTCTCCGACGGAACACTGGATGCACCCAAGCCACCGACCTACAACCCGAAAGGTGAGACCTTCGATTTCGTGGCGACATCGATGGACGACATCTCCGGGGTCATCAGTCGACTCGAGGCCATCCAGGAGGAGAATGCCAACAGCCCCATCATGACGCTTGCGGAATGTCTCTTGTGGGCAACCCAGAATGGTCGTGAGTACCAATATGCCGAAGAGTCCTACGTCATCGAATGCCTGCAACTGCTGATGGAACGGCACCTGTGGGGACCGCGATTCTTCGATACGGTGAGCTTCGATCTTGACGGGTCGGGAAATGCCGGTCTCTATGAGACCTCGATGGACATCGTCAACGAGTTCACGGTGACCCAACGATTGCCCTATGGGGGTGAGATTTCAGCTCAGTATCTCGCCTCCTTTGCCAAGACACTTCACAATTCCGTCAATGACGGTTCACTCGATTCGATCTCCTCCGGCACCATCGTGCTCGGCGCCGAGATTCCTCTGCTGAGAAACGCGGGTCCGATCGCGCAGGAGAATCTCATTCAATCGGAACGTGATCTGACCTATGCCGCCAGAGCCTTCGAGGACTTTCGAAGGCGGTACTTCTTCGAGATCGTCGCTGATTACTTCGATCTTCTCGTGCGTCGACAGGCCATCGCCAACGGAAGCAAGAGCGTTGAACTGTCCAGTCATGTGGCTGACCGTCAACAGGCTCTGTATGAGGCTGGTCGAGTCAACTACAGCGCCTCTTCGCTGGCCAAGAACCAGGCACTTCAGGAGCAATCCAACCAGGCCCAGCGATGGGAGCTCTATCGGCTCGAACTCGATCAATTCAAGGTCAAGATCAACTACCCGATTGACGAGGAACTTCGGATCCACCATGTCGCCTTCGCCATCGACCCGCCGACCGTGAAGATGTCCGATGCCATTGCCTCCGGTCTGGCCAGGCGGTTGGATCTGCAGACGTCCCGGGATCGGGTCGTCGATCGTGAGCGACAACTGAGAAATGCCCGCAACCAGCTCCTGCCGGATCTCGGAATCGTCGGCCGCGTGGCGATTCCATCCGAGATCGATGAGGACGGGAACACCAGCTTCGTCCCCGAGTTCGACGATACGGATTTCAATGTCGGCATCAATCTCGGCATTCCTCTGGATCGTGAGATCGAGAAACTCAAGGTTCGTGAAATCCAGGTTCTCCTTGAACGACAGCGACTGCAGCTCTCTCAGGAGTTCGACGAAGCCGCGGTCGAAATCAGAGCGTCCATCCGGGACATCGATGCCAACATCTTCGATCTGGATATCCAGAAGAGAAATGTCGAAATCGCGGCCTTGGCCATCCAGGCGAATGATGCGGACCCCGACCGGGTCGAGGTTCTGAACCAGCTCCAGGCCATTCAGGATCTTCAGCGAGCCGAGGATGGACGGGCCCGGGCCTTCCGGAATCTCCAGATTTCAATCGTCGAGTACCTGCTCTCCACGGGCCAGCTCCGCATACAGCCGAATGGAATGATGGAAATTCTTCCCGGAATGCAGTTGGAACCGACAGAAAACTTGTCTTATGACGATCCACCTGCTTGAATGAACACTTCCCAATGACTCCCGACTTCACCCCATTTCGTCATGCCCACCGAGGCGTCACCAGCAGCGGCATCATGCTCGTGGCAGCGGCCACCATCCTCATCGTGGGTGTCGCCTGGATGTCCACTGGCAGCGGGGGGCAGCCGGAGACGGTCGGGGCGACCGATCTGCATGTGATCGAGCGTGGTGAATTCGACATCACCATCCCCGCGTCCGGTGAGTTGATCGCCATGGATCAGGTTGAAATCCGATGTGAGCTGGAGGGTCAGGCGACCATTACCGAGATCATCGATGAGGGAACGACGGTCAAGGAAGGTGATCTTCTCTTCAAGCTCGATGACGAAAACGTTCTCGAGAAGATCCAGGGCATCGAAGAGGATGTCGTTGCCGCCGAAAACACGCTTCGCAATCGCGAAGCGACCTACGAGATCGCCAAGCAGCTTCGAGACTCGAGTGTCCAGAAGGCACAGGTGACCGTCGACCAGTCCGAGCTCGCACTCAAGGCCTGGCAGGAGGGCGAGGTCCGGACGACCCGGGAACAGAATGAACTGTCCGTCCGCACGGCTGAAAAGGATTACAACCGGCTGAAGGAAAAGTACGAGAAGTCGTTGACGCTGCGAGAGAAGGATTTCATCTCGCAGGATGAACTCGAAAAAGATGAAATCTCGATGATCAAGGCGGAGGCCGAGCTTTCGAAGGCGCGACTTTCCAACGAGATGTACGAGAAGTACACCTTCTTCAAGGACCAGCTTCAGAAGGAATCGGATCGCGATCAGGCCATTGCCGAGATGACGCGTGTCCAGAAGCGAACCGATGCGGAGGTCCGTACCGCAAAGGACAACGTCGAAGCGGCGAAGAAGACCCTCGAATCCAAGCAGGAACGCCTGAGCAAATGGCAGCTCCAGTTGGAACGATGCATCGTCAATGCCCCGGCAGAAGGCATGGTCGTCTATGGATCCACGGTGGATCGCCGCCGTCGTGATGATGATCCGCCTTTGCAGGTCGGAAGCAATCTCTACAGAAACCAGCTGATCGTGGTGCTTCCGAATACCGAACGGATGGCGGCCAGCGTCAAGGTCAATGAAGCCCTGTCAGGTCTGATCAAGAAAGGTCAGTCGGTGGTGATGAAGACGGATGCCATTCCAGATGCCATCATCGACGGTGAAGTCCTCGGTGTCAGTGTTCTCGCGGAGGACGGCGGATGGCGGGATCCGGGAGGACGTGACTACAGCGTCCAGATCGTGATCACCGAGGGACACGGACTCGTTCTCAAGCCCTCGATGCGGGTCAAGGCGAACATCCACATCGAGACCGTCGAGGCGGCGCTCTATGTTCCCGTTCAGGCAATCCACCGTCGTGGTCGGCATGTCTTCGTCTACAAGCTTGAAGACAACGGTTACGTCGAGTTCCCGGTCAAGGTCAACAGGAACTCCGAACTCTTCGCGGAGATTCAGAGTGAGTTGGTGGAAGGGGACCAGGTTCTTCTGGTCGAACCTCCGGCGGGGACCATCATGCGTCGGATTGAGGAAGCCCAGACGCCGTCGGGTTGACGTCCTGCTTGTCGGCACTGCCCTTCCAGCGAACAGGCAACTTGTGGTCGTAGCCAAGCTGATCCATCAGACGACCGACCATGAAATCCACCAGATCATCAAGCGTCTTGGGAAGCATGTAGAAGCCCGGAGACAGCGGTGCGATGATGGCACCTGCGCGATTGAGCTTGCTCATGCTTTCAATGTCGATCGGACTCAGCGGGGACTCGCGGTGGGCGATGACCAGCTTCCTCCGCTCCTTCAGACAGACCGCTGCCGCACGCTGGATCAGCGTCCCGGTCAGCCCCGCCGCAATCGAATTCAGGGTATTGCTTGAGCAGGGCAGAATGACCATGCCGTCATGCTGGAAGCTGCCGGAGGAAATGGTGGCTCCGAAATCATTGGTGGTGTGAATGACGACCTGATCGGCCAGTTCCGGGCCCAGCATGGCTTCACCGGTGAAATGGCGGATATCAAGCTCTTCAAACAGCAGGCGACGGCCCATGGCGCTGGCCGCCACATGGACTTCGATACCAAGCCGCGCCAGGAGCTCCATGAAGCGGATCGTATAGGCGGCACCGGAGGCACCTGTGATACCAATGACTACTCGATGGTGCATAAGTCGTGGTCAAGTATAGACGTGCAGTTGAGGGTCCGCCTGTTGATACACTGAAGAAATGACGCCTTCAAAGGGCGATTTCACAGGGAGCAGAGCATGTTTCGATTTTCGGCCCTTTCAGTGATCCTCGTGTCTCTCGCAGCCACGGGATGTGCCAATTACGCCTCCTACCCACCACTTGAAGGTGAGGCTTCCATCGACCAGGCGACACACGCTCCCATTCCCGAAGTGATCGCCACCGCCATCGAGTGGTGTGTGGCACGGGAGGATTTCCGATCACAGCAGGAACCGGTCATCTTCAGTCTGCCCGCAAGCATGGGCGATGCCGCTCATGCTGCTGTTGCAGAGCAACTGAAACTGAACGGACTCGAGACCGATGCATCCAGAACAGATGGCATCGAGATTCGTTCGGTCCGAATGTTCGGTCTCAAGGCCATGGTCGACATGACCGTGCCACGCGGGACCTCGCCAGCTCAACTCGTCACACTGGAACTGCAGTCCTATGTCTTCCAGCCATGGCATGTCGTCGCATCGAATCGTTGGCGATTCAACGAAGAACAGCTCAAGCGGACCTCGGCCGAACTCCAGCAGGCCTCTGCTGAATCCGGCTCGTGACGTTGAACCCGGAGCAATGGCGGCCCTGGCTTGATGCCGCCATCGAACAGGCTGAGAAGTCCTGGTCCGAAGGTGGCATTCCAATTGGCGCCGTCCTGGTTGATCGGCATGGCCAGATCGTCGCCCGTGGTCACAATGAACGAGTGCAATCCGGAGACCCTACGGCGCATGGGGAGATGTCCTGCATTCGGCAGGCTGGACGAAGGCGGGATTGGCATGAGCTGACGCTCGTGACCACGCTGAGTCCCTGTCCGATGTGCGCTGGAACGACGGTGCTCTATCGGATCCCAAGGGTCGTCATCGGCGAGTGCAGGACCTTTCAGGGTGCTGAATCGTGGCTTCAGGAAGCCGGGGTCGATCTGATCCATGCGGACTGCGATCGATGCGTCAGCCTCATGGAGCGTCTCCAGGCGGAGAAGCCTGATCTCTGGGCGGAGGACATCGGGCACTGAGGTGGCAATCAGCCCATGGTCCGGGCGATGGCAGCCCATGCGAAGAAGGCCAGCACCCCCAGAAGGGCCATCGAAGTCCACGGTCTGTTGGAGGCTTTTCCGATGAAACGCCTTCGATTCAGGAACAGCAGGACGATTGCCAGCAGCGGAAGGAAGAATGCACCGACCATCGCATAGATGCGTTGGACTGTTGCGAAGCCGAGACCGGCCTGAAGCATCGGAAGACTGGCCAGAAGCAACAGGAAGATGCGATAGGTCCAGGTTCGTGGCAGATGCTCGATCGGACAACGCCCGGATGATCGGAGAACCTGGCAGGCATCGGTGAACAGCATGGGAACGGATTGCCAGACTCCCAGAAGACTGCTGGCGATCGCAGCCCAGGCACCGATGAGGAAGATCATCGCACCCGCTGGTCCGAGCGCTTCATTCAGTCGCTCGGACAGCTTCACGAGCAACCCGGTTCCCTTGCCCTCGATTTCGATTCCACTGGCAATCACGAGCATGGCCACACCGAACAACGCCGTTGCGATATAGGCGACTGCCAGATCGAGTCGACACGCGCGAACTTCACTCATGCCAGTTCGACCCGCCTGCTTGATCCAGTAGCCGTAACACAGAACAGTCACGGTCCCGCCGACGCCGCCAATGAGCCCGATCGTCCATTCCAGCGGTTCACCATTTCCTGGATGGCGGGGGATCAGACCCTGCACCATGGCCTGGGCATCCGCCCCCAACCGAACCGCCGTCCAGATCACGGCGACGAACATCACGGCGATCCCGGCTGCCATCACACGCTCGAAGACCTTGAAGCCGCCACTGAGCACGAGAATCGTCGCCAGCACGCTTCCAACACCTCCCCAGACAAGCTTGGCGACCGACGGGTCGACCGGCCAGCCGATGATCGAGTGCGTAGCGACGCCAAGGGCGGAAATGAGCGCACCACCCACGAAGAAGCTGAACGGAATCAGATAGATGAGAAAGATGATGATCGCCCAGGCGCCGATCCGCTGCCTGGTGCCCTCAAGAAGCGTCGTATCCGTCGCCAGCTGCCAGCGTGCCAGACCTTCGTTCAGCACGTATTTCATCGCAGCCCCGAGGACAATCGCCCAGAGCACGATCATTCCGAGTTTGGAACCGGCGAATCCAGCCGTCGCCAGATCGCCGGCTCCGACTCCTGTGGCCGCAACGAGAAGACCGGGGCCCACGATCGTCAGGATGCTTCGGCGGCGTGGTGACATGGTGTTGAAGGTACTGGAATGGCGTGATGCTCGCTGATGAGCCGGTGGATTGCATGAAGACTTCAGGAGTTACCATGCTTTCGAGGAGCCTTTCATGAGATCTCACGAACTGATCGGATCACTGGTGCTCTTGGTGTTGATGGTTCTCCCGGCTGGTTGCACGAACGGACCAACCCTGATCATCAACTCGCACATCGACTACAACAAAGCCGTACGACAGGTCATGAACGAGGAACTCCTTCTGAACATCGTCCGCATGCGATATGCCGAAGCGCCTCAGTTCGTCGCCGTCTCCAGCATCAACACGCAGTTCGAGACGACCACTGGACTTGGAAGTGATATCGGCTGGCTCGACGAGATCCAGGGGCCGGCGAGCTGGGGTGTCGAAGGGTCTCTGGCATTCAAGGACAATCCAACCATCTCGATCACGCCTCGTCAGGGCGAAGAAGTCGCCAAGCAGTTGCTCAGTCCAATTGATCCACAGACGATCGCGTATCTGTCAGGTGCGGGTTATCGACTCGACAACATCTTTGCGTTGCTGGTCGAAAATGCGAATGGCGTCAGAAGCTACACCGCTGCGGGAACCTTGCCGACCCGAGCGGGTGATCCGGAATTCGGTGAACTGCTTGCCGCCATTCATGTCCTTGAGGAAGAGAATGACATCGTCTGTGGCTTTCTGAAGGCCTATGACGACTATGACGGAACGGTTTCACAGGACCAATTGCAGCCATCCGATTACCTGGCCGCCATCCAGAGTGGCAAGCGATGGCGACCGATCGATCCAGGCAGTGACGACTGGGCGCTGCACACGTATGAACTGGAACCGGTGATCTGGATCTCGAAGGATGGACAGGCTTCCGAAGCCGGTCAGGTCGTCATGAATCTGTTGAACCTTGATCCGGAAGAACCCTTCTACTGGCTGGACAATCTGAAGTTCCAGGATCCACCGACATCATCGACCGACAGCCTTCGGGTTCGCATGCGATCGTTCTACGGCGTGATGAATCTGCTGAGTCTCGCGGTCGAGATTCCACCGGGAGATCTGCAGGCGGAACTGGTCCTGCCGGGTACGGATGAACAGATCTACGACGTGGTGATCGAGGGATTCCTGGATGTCGCGCTCCATGTGCATGAAGCCAACAACCCGCCTCCGCATGCCTGGGTTGCTGTCAAGACACGTGGCTACTGGTTCTACATCGATGACTCGGAGCTGTCGTCCAAGCGGACCTTCACCCTCGCCATCGAACTGCTCAATCTTCAGATCAGTGACGATGACAAAGCGAATTCAGCCCCGATCCTGACCATACCGATCGGATGAACTCAGTCTCGCTCGACGAGCATCGATACCGCATTGCCACCGCCCAGACAGAGGCTTGCGATGCCGCGCTTGGCATCGATGCGTTTCATCTGGTGGAGCAGTGTGGTCAGGACACGTGCACCTGAACCACCAATCGGGTGTCCCAGGGCGATGCCGCCACCACAGATGTTGACCTTGTTCTCATCAAGTCCGAGATAACGGATGTTTGCCAGTGCCTGTGCGGCAAATGCTTCGTTGATCTCGTAGAGATCGATGTCGTCCTTGGAGAGTCCATGCTTCTCCAGCAACGCTTCGATTCCGATTCCAGGAGCTTCGAACAGATTCTTCGGTTCGACACCCTGTGTATGGGATCCGAGAATGCGCGCCAGCGGAGTTGCCCCCATGCTGCTGGCCGCCTCTGCACTGGCGACCACGAGGGCAGCGGCGCCATCGCTGATCTGGGAGGCATTGCCTGCGGTCACCGTGCCGTCCTTCTTGAAGGCCGGACGCAGTTTGCCAAGACCCTCGGCGGTCGAGTCACCGCGGACACCCTCGTCCGAAGTCACATCCGCCTTCTGCTTGATTGATTTGGCTTCGAGCGGCAGGATCTCATCCTTGAACCAGCCCTGCTCCGTGGCTTCGGCGGCACGTTGATGCGAACGTGCAGAGAAGGCATCCATGTCATCACGTGTGATTCCAACCTTGTCAGCCGTATGTTCGGCAGCGAACCCCATGCCCCATTCCTCGAAGGCGCACGTCAATCCATCGTGGGCCATGTGATCAATGAGGGCACCGTCTCCGAACTTCAAACCCGCGCGGACATGAGCCATGTGCGGCGCGGCCGACATGTTCTCAAAGCCACCGGCTATGACGACCGAATTGTCTCCGGCGCGGATCGACTGGTCAGCGAGCATGACACTCTGCAATCCCGATCCACAGACTTTGTTGATCGTCTGGGCATTCAGGGTGTGTGGAAGCCCGGCCTTGAGACCGGCCTGACGAGCCGGATTCTGGCCGAGCCCGGCCTGGAGGACGCAGCCCATGATGCATTCATCAACATGCTCAGAGGCGCCGGATTCCTCGAGGACCGCCTGGATGACCATGGCACCCAGTTGAGGTGAGGGGACCCGGCTGAGTCCACCCATGAAACGGCCGATTGGAGTACGACGGGCGGCGAGAATGACTGAATGGCTCATTGAATAGGTCTCCCGGGCGGGTCCCGCCAAGTGGCAGGCAAGGATCGTTACAATTCACATCTGCACTGTTGCCGACGGGCGATCCGCCGGCGGACGGGGCATCCTATACGACATGCCATGGACTGATGACAACCTGATGTCCCTCCAGAGCCACGTGCTCGTCGAGGAGCGTCACCACCCGGGGGCGACGGGGGATTTCACGTGGATCCTGTCCGCGATCTCACTGGCGACCAAGACCATCGGAAACAAGGTCCGTCGGGCCCGGATCGAGGATGTCATCGGGGAGCTGAGTGAACACAACGTCCAGGGCGAACAGCAGCAGAAGCTGGACGTGATCTCCAACGAGATCATCAAATCCTGCCTCGGCAGCCGGGCGAACATCGGTGCACTGGTTTCTGAGGAAGAAGAAACCCCGACGGTCCTGCGAAGTCATGACGACGGAGGACGGTATGCCGTCCTGTTCGATCCTCTGGATGGATCCTCGAACCTGGACGTCTCCGTGGGTGTGGGCACCATCTTCAGTGTTGTTCGACTGGGTGATGGCGTAAAGGGCACGCCTGAGAACATGATTCTCACACCCGAGTCCAAACAGGTGGCAGCCGGATACGTGTTGTACGGATCATCCACTGTCTTTGTCCTGACAACCGGACAGGGCGTCGACATGTTCGTCCTTGATCACTCGATCGGCGCGTTTGTTCTCGTCAAGCGAGATCTCATGATTCCCACGAGTCAGAAGATCTATTCGATCAACGAGGCCTATGTGGATCGATTCCCTGCTGGCTATCGCTCGTATCTCGAGTGGGCCCATGAGGACGGCTACTCAAGCCGCTACATCGGATCCATGGTGGCCGACATCCACCGAACGCTCTTGAAGGGTGGTGTCTTCATCTACCCGCCAACGGATGACCGCCCGGAGGGCAAGCTCCGCTACCTGTATGAGGCCATGCCGATGAGCATGATCATCGAGCAGGCCGGTGGACGATCCATTGCCGGAAATCAGGGCCGTCTGCTCGATATCAAGCCGACCTCGCTTCATGAACGCATTCCCGTTGTCATGGGATCCACTGATGAAGTCGATCACGTCGAACGTTTTCTTTCGTAAACAACAACCCGTCAGCCAACTGACCCGAACGGAACCAGATCCGCGATGAGTACCGCCACAGCTACCAGCGTCACGCTTGCCCGCAACGAAAACCAGGCCCTTGGAATCGGCCAGTTTGCCTGTGACTTCATGAAGTCGGGTGATCCTTCCGATGCCGTCAAGCATCGAACCATCCAGTTCTTCACGGACAGCGTGCTCTGCGGTCTCTCGGCTCTGGCGCTTCAGACGAATGCTCCGGTCGTTCTGCGTGAAGAGGCCTTGACCTATCCACTTGATGGCGGCGCTACCGTCTTCGGTTCGACTGAACGCGTTTCGCCTGAGAAGGCCATTCTGGCCAATGCCAGTGCTGTTCGCGAATGGGACAGCAATGGAACCAACTTCGGCTACAACCCGGCGCTCGGTCATACCGCCGGTGAATTCGGCCACAACGATTTCTACGCTGTTCCCGTTGCCGCCGCCCAGGTGGCGGGCCTGGACGGCGCCACTGCCCTGCGTGGCATGATCTGCCTGGATGAAATCCGTGGCAGACTCTCGGAAGTCTTCAGTCTCAAGAGCTACAAGATCGATCACGTCGTTCACGGTGCCATTGGTTCCGCAGCCGTCTACGGTGCCATGCTGGGAGCCACGCCTGAACAGATCGAATCCGCCATCGGAATGGTGGTCGCGCACTACATTCCATGGCGTGCCATTCGAGCCGGAAAGCAGTTGTCCGATTCCAAGGGTGCCTCCGCTGCCATCAGCACGGAAGTCGCCATCATGGCCATGAAGCGATCCATGAAGGGATTCATCGGTCCAAAGGACATCTTCCGGAACCCCGAAGCCATCTGGCGACAGTTCGAACCAACTGATGGCGACAGCCCGTTCGACCTCGTGCTCTCCACATCCGGAGATGACTTTGCAGTCATGGGCATGCACTTCAAGTTGGGACTCTATGAGCATCAGTCCGCTGGCGCCCTGCAGGGTCTCATCGATCTGGTATCGGCCAACCCGGGTGTTCTGGAGAATCCTGCTTCCATCAAGGGCATCACGATCGTCGCCTACGAGCCGGCCTTCGGCATCATCGGTGATCCGGCAAAGCGCGAACCCAAGACTCGTCAGAGTGCCGATCACTCCATGGTCTACATCGTCTCGACCAAATTGCGCAAGGCGATCGAGCATGCCGCCGCCAAGGGAAGTGGTTCCATCGCTGATGGCAACGACGAGTGGTGGAAGCTCCTCATGCTGGCACCGATCGATTACGGGCGTGAAGCCATCGCCAATCCGGCAACACGGGAACTGATGGACAAGATTGATTTCGAGCACGGCGGCAAGGAATACGACGACCGCTACCCGGACGGCATTCCGACCTCGATGGTGATCGAGATGGCGGACGGCACCAAGTACGACAGTGGTCTGGTGATGTATCCATCCGGTCATGCACGAAATACCACCGCGGACCTGGATGACATCCTGATGCACAAGGCCTCACTGCTGGGGGCCTTGGCCATGGATGATGCCGCAACGATCATCGATCGATGCAACAACATCGAGTCTGCGACCGATCTGAGTGGGCTCTGGGATGTGAAGATTCAGCAGCGGGACTCGGTCGACTGAACAGACTATTCAGCAGTCGTCTGCGTGGTTGGTGCGCCCGCGTCTGCGCCCGGTGCGGAGTTCAATTGATCCTGCAGCCATGGGCCCATGAAGTAGATGGCGATGCCGATACCAACGAAGCCAAGTACCAGCAGGAGCCAGATGAGGACCTTGCCTGGGCCGGTGGGGGACGTCTCGGAAGTATTCGTGTCGCTCACGTCGATCTCCTCAAGTGATGGTGGATCCTAGCAGGCAAATCAGGACTTGCGGACACCCTTGAGGTTCACCCATGTGAATGAGCCGAGGAAGACCGCAAACATCAGCAGGCCGATCCAGGTCATGGTGTGACCATTTCCCAGCCACATGAAGATGCAGCCGGTGATACCCAGTGCACTGGTCAAGGCAGTCAGCACCGGTTGGACCTCGGATCCCTGGGCATGACCCGTCCACTCCTGTTCCGGCTTGAGGAGTTTCATCTTTTCAAGATCGGAGAGGCTCATGACTCGGGCTCCCGTGATGTCATGAAGTCGATGACCTGCTGCGTCGTGAAGCGGGCTCGGCCGCTTCGCAGCTTGACCAGAACCAGTGGACCATCCCATGCGGCAGCCACGGCTCGATGCAAAGGTGTAAAGGAACGACGTTGTCGCCAACTCTCCGCTGCAGCACCGATGATCAAGAGATCGGATGCCTTGGCTGCCTGTGCGATCGTTCCGACGACATCGGATGACTGCTCCATGCGAAGATCGATCGGGAGGCCCAGGTTGGGAGAGCGAAGCGGCGCCGAGTCATCATCGATCGCGAACATCTCCGAACGGAGATCCGCGCGAACGCGATCTTCCTTCTCGTCACTTCGAAGGATGCGAAGAATCTCGATCCAGGTCGATGGTCCGGCAACGGATTCCGCGACATGGATGGCGAACTGGGCCTGACGTGGATTGGCGGCTGGAATCAGAATCCGCTCGGGCATCTCCGGAACGGAACCACGAAGAACGACCGTATCAGCGTCGGATTGACGCAGCACGGTGTCGAGTTCCGTACCGAGAATCCTGGCCTTGGGTCCATGTCGACGTCCACTCCATCCCATCACGAGTGCGTTGATCTTCCGGTCCCGGATCGTGTCGGCGATGGAACGGCCGGGATCACGACTCAATCGGACCAGTCCCCGAACGTCATGACCGGATTCGACCGCGGACTGGGTTGCCGTCTCGACAACCTTTCGACCTTCTGCGACGAATCGTTCCGTTGACCAGTAGGGGGTCTGCTCCGGAACCGATACGACATTCAATGCAATCACGTCACCGGAATCAGGCGCCACCAGGCGGGTTGCCAGATCGACCAGCGGTTTGGCTGTCTGTGGGTTCGCAACTGGTACGAGTACGCGATAGTTCGATTCCCGCGAAGTCGTCGGTGGTTGTTCGAAGGCGACGGCCGAAGCACGGAACTCGTGTTCCTGGTTGCTTGAATAGAAGAAGTACACGATCAGACCGGCTGTGATCCAGCCTGCCGTCAGCGCCAGCGTCAATGGCTGGGATGCCAGCAACCAGGCGGCGATGGCGACCTGTCCGACGGCAGCAATGATCGGAACCAGTGGATAGCCGGGAACGACGTAGCCGTAACGAAGCTTGTCACCGTACTTCCGGCGAATGGTGATGGATGAGATGTTCACGCCGGCGAAGACCAGCAGGAACATCGCACAGGTCGCGCCGGCAACACGCTCGGCGTCCAGTACCAGTGCCACGACGATGATGATGACGCCACTGGCCATGAGGGCGACGGTGGGTGTTCTCGTCTTGGATGAGATCTTCGCCATGCCCTGTGGGAGGTAGTGGTCGCGTCCCATCGCAAAGGACACGCGGGTCGATGAGAAGGTCGTGGCATTCAGCGCACTCATGGTCGAGAGGATGGCCCCGATCACCAGCAGGATGCCGCCCAGCCCCCAGGGGAGAAACTCGTTGGCTGCAACGGCCACACCGGTTTCACCGAGGCCGGCGAGATACCGCCAGGTTTCAGAAGCACTCCAGCCGGTTTCCGCGATGACCTCCTCGGGGATGCGCATCGCACCAATGCACACGATGGCCACCAGGATGTAGATCGGGATCACGATCAGGAGCGAGTAGAAGACGGCGCGGGGGATGTTGCGTCGGGGATTCTCGACCTCTTCACCCGCCTGCACGATGATCTCGTAGCCTTCGAAGGCGATGAAGGTCAGGCCCATCGCGACCAGAACACCGCTGAATCCATTGGGCATGAACGGAACATAGGTTTCGGAGACCGCCACGTTGCCTGTTGCCCGAAGCATGGCGATGAGTCCTGCGGCAATGAAGATCGCGATCACGATGATCTTGGCGACCGTGATGATGTTGCCGGCCTTGCCTGTTTCCTTGGAGCCGCGATAGTTGATCCACAGGAAGACGATGCAGATGAAGAGTGTGAGTCCCTTCGCGAAGGGCCAGGCTTCCATCCCGAACAGGGTTCCGTAGCCATGACCATCGACACCGGTTGGCGCTTCACCGAGTCCGAAGATGACCTGCAGTCCCCAGACGATGTAGGTGCCGAAGATGACGGCGTAGAGCGAACCGGCGACGGCATGGGCCAGCCAGTCCATCCAACCAGCCAGGAATGCAGAGGGTCCAGGCAAGCCGAACCGCACCCAGAGGTAACCGCCACCGGCGGCGGGAATGGCGCTGCCCAGTTCCGCGTAGACCATGGCGGTCATGAGAGTGAGGACACCGTTGAGACAGAAGGCGAGGATGAGGGCGGGACCGGCGTGACCGGCGGCGATGCCGGTCAGCGCGAAGATGCCGGCTCCGATCATGGCACCCACACCGACCATGGTGATGTCGAAAAGGCGCATGTCGCGGGCCAGTTCGGTCACGGGACCGCCGGGCTGCGAGGGCGTCTCCATCACTGGGGCGGTACGGGTTCCGGTCATCGACAGGGATTGTACTGGAGGTCGTTGCTCAACCGGTCGGGAAGAGGGCCTTCACCAGATCCTCGATACCCTGGCCCTTGGTCGCGATCGTCTCGCAGATCGGGCGTCCGGTACTGATGTCCAGCAGCTCGCGGGCCAGCTTGGCTTCACCGGCATGATCGGCCTTGTTCAGGACGAAGACATCGGCGATCTCCAGGATGCCCGCCTTGTCCATCTGCACCGAATCACCCATGCCGGGAACGACGACGACGGCGGTCATGTCCACGTGCTCGCGGATGGCGACGTCGCTCTGACCAGCACCGACCGTCTCGACGATGACACGGTCCCAACCCGCACCACCGAGGATCTCGATGATCTCGGGCAGATGGGCGTAGTCCTCGCCGACAATCGCGAAGCTGCGATAGAAGCAGTCCTGATCGACCTCGTTGAAATCGACACGAAGTCGGTCGCCCAGAAGCGCACCACTCGTGATCGGACTCATCGGATCAAAGGCGACCACGGCGACCTTCTCACCGGCACGATGCATTTCGTTGGCCATGGCGGCGACCAGTGTCGACTTGCCGGCACCTGGTGAGCCTGTCAGACCGATCACTCTCGCGGGTCGCTTGCGTGGAGCCGAAGCGACGTCTTGACCGGTGACCAGTTGTGACAGCGTTCGGGCCAGATTGGCCGAGTTGTCATCGGAAGACAGATTGTCATAGGGACCGGTCGCCGCACGAACCGAATCGACGATGTCCTGCATGGTCGTACCGGTATGGAAGACGGCATTCACGCCACCATCGAGCATGCCCTGAACATCTTCCTGAGGGATGATGCCGCCGATGTTGATCGTCATGTCGGGACGACCGACGTTGCGGCACTCCTCGATGAGCTTGGGAACCAGCACGTTGTGCGAGTTGCTCATCATCGAAGCGGCGATGCAGTCGACATCCTCGTCACGGGCCGCGATCGCCAGACTTCGTGGCGTCTGCCAGAGACCGGAATAGATCACATGGATGCCGCTGTCTCGCATGGCCCTGGCAATGAGCTTCACACCACGGTCGTGGCCATCCAGGCCCATCTTTCCAAGCAGGACACGAGGACGGTGGGGCAGGTCGCCGCAGCGATCGACCTTCTCAAGGACGGTGGTTGGTTCTGTGGTTGCCTTTGCCATTGGGGGTCCCATGATACTGATCCCACGGCCGCTCTTGCCAGTCCTGAAAGGCAGCCCCATAAGGAGGCGTCCTGACGCCCACCGGTATACTTCCCAACCATGTCCACAGGGCCTTCACGCACATCGACGTCACCAGCCGGGGATCCCCGTACCGCAATCGGCTCGGCCTTCCAGCAAGCCATCGTGGCCACCTTGGGCGATGACTACGCCGGCTCCGATCCATTGATCCGCAATACCGCCAATCCGGAACTGGGGGACTTCCAGTGCAACGCCGCCATGGGACTCGCCAAGCGTGTGGGTCAGCCCCCACGTGATCTGGCCCAGAAACTGGTGGAGGTCGTCGATCTGGAGGCCATTGCCGAAGACCTTGAGATTGCCGGTCCCGGGTTCATCAACATCCGCTTGAAGACGGATGCCCTGGCCAATGCCCTGGGTGACATGGACAACGAACAGCTCGGCGTCGAAGCCAGCGACGACCCACGACCCATTGTGGTTGACCTGTGTGGTGTGAATGTCGCCAAGCAGATGCATGTCGGCCATCTTCGTTCGACGATCATCGGTGATTCCCTTGCACGCGTGCTGGAACGCAGAGGACGGCATGTCCTTCGAGAAAACCATCTGGGTGACTGGGGGCTTCCCATCGCGATGGTGCTCCACACGCTTCGAACCAATGGAACGGATCTCGACGCGCTGACCCTCACTGAACTTGATGTGGCTTATCGAGATGCCCAGGCACGCGCTCGGGGTGATGCCAAGGGGCTGGAAGCCGCGCGAACACGACACAGTGGACCCCATCGAGTTGCTGAACTCGAAGCACAGCAATCCGGTGCCGAAGAAGCACGAGCAGCCGCGTCCGACACCCTGGTCGCACTGCAACAGGGTGATGACGAACTCGTTCGTGACTGGAACAAACTGATCGATGTCACCATGCAGGCGGTCTATGAGGCGCTTGATCTGCTCAACGTCCAGATGGGCCCGGACAACAATCGTGGTGAATCCTTCTATCGCGACAAGCTTCAGCCGGTCATTGATCACTTCGAGAAGGCATCACTGTGTCGCGAGGATGACGGGGCTCTGGTCGTCGACTTCGAGGACCGAGAACGACCCCTGTTGATCCGCAAGCGGGATGGTGGCTTCCTCTATGCCACCAGTGACCTTGCCGCGCTGCGACACCGAACCCGGGATACCGGTGCGGATCGATGCATCTACGTCGTCGATGCCAGGCAGCGTGACCATTTCAAGGATGTGTTCGATGCCGCTCGGTTGGCAGGATGGAATCGAACTCCGGATGACCACGACGTCCAACTCGTGCATGTTCCTTTCGGTTCGATCATGGGAGCCGACAAGAAGCCGTTGAAGACGAGAAGCGGTACCAATCTCACCCTCGCCTCATTGCTTGCCGAAGCGATCGAGCGTGGAACACGTGAAGTGGCTTCGCGATCAGAGAACCCGTCTGCGCCGACCCATGGACTGGATGCTGATGCCATCGGTGCGATTGGTCGAGCCGTTGGAATCGGTGCCGTGAAGTATGCGGATCTCAGCAACGATCTCGTACGTGACTATGTGTTCGACATGGACCGCATGATCGCCTTCGAGGGCGATACCGGTCCGTATCTCCAGTACGCCCATGCCCGCATCTGCTCACTTCTGGAGAAGAGTGGTGAAGGTGATCTTCAGTCTTCTGGAATGACGCTGGATGATGCGACCGAACGACAACTGGCGCTCGTCCTGCTCCGCTATGGCAACACCGTCTCGGATGTCGCTCGAACACTCGAGCCCCATCGCCTCTGCGGCTATCTCCATGAACTGGCCGAGACCTTCAGCAGCTTCTACCAGGCCTGTCCCGTCCTGAAGACAGAGGATGACGGGATTCGTCGATCGCGACTTCGATTGTGTGATCTGACCAGAAGGGTCCTTGAGGATGGTCTCGGGCTTCTGGGAATCGAGGCACCGCAACGGATGTAGGCTCTGGTCCCTGTCAGGACCCCTTGAATGCGAAATCGCCGTGGTTCATGCAATGAAGCGTAGAATGCCGCGTTCCATTTCAGCGAGGAGATCCGCCTGAATCATGGCTGCCGATCAGACCATTTCAAACACCATGAATGCGACTGCAGGTGACACGCTGCGGTGGATTCTGGGTCTGGTCTTCCTGATCGTCGCAGCAGTGGCCTCCGGACTCCTGATGATGAAGGAGATGGGCGTGATGGGTGTGGTGCTGCCTGGATGTGGTGAGCAGAGCGCCTGTGGTGATCTGTCCCGGGGCTTCTTTGGAAGCGTCCCGGGAATCGGTTGGCCGACGTCCTACATGGGATTCACGTATTTCATCGCGATGATCGCCGCCTGGTCGGCTTGCTGGCCGGGTGTGTCTCGACTCATGCTCTGGATCGGACGTCTGGGCATGTTGTTCTCATTGCTTTTCATCATCGTCATCCTCGTTGAATGGAAACTCTGTCCATACTGCATCACTGCACATGTCGCCAATCTTGCATTCTGGATCACGCTTGAATGTGCTGGTCAATCAAGCCGCAGCAAGCGAACGGAAGGATCACCCATGCCTGCTTTCATCACGTTCATCTTCAGTTGGATCATCGTCACGGGTCTCCTTGTGAGCGGACAGGCTCAGGCAGCCCATATGAACAGGGTTGCCAGTGAAGCCAACATGGATGCGATCCTCAAGGCAACCCTCTCGGGTGGCGCCAACCCACTGGAACAGGCGGTGAACGATGCTGGCGAAGGATCCAATGCCGAAGCCGAAGAGGGTGATGGCATCACCTTCCGTGGAAAGAGATCGGTCGTCGAGAACCCGAATGATTTCACCGGCCGTTATCGACTTGGACCAGCTGATGCACCCATTCAGATCGTGATGGTCGGCGACTACCAGTGCCCCGACTGCAAGAGCTATGAAACCAGGATCGCCAAGATTCTCAAGAACCGCGACGATGTCTCATTGACCGTCCGGCACTTCCCGTTCAATCAGGACTGCAACCCACATGTGAACAGAACGCTTCATGGAAATGCCTGTTGGGCAGCGCGCTTTGCGGAGACTGCGGGAATCCTTGGAGGAGAAGAGGCCTTCTGGAAAGCCCATGAGATGCTCTTCGAAGTCCGGGGTCGTTTCACTCAGAAGGAGTTTCCGGACATGGTCAGGGAACTCGGACTGGACCCGGCGATGTTCCAGCAGATCATGACGGGCCCGGCCGTCGAAGCGCTTCTCCAGGAGGACATCGCGATCGGTGGCCAGCTGGGTGTCTACTTCACACCCATGATCTTCATCAACGGAGTCCAGCTGAAATGGTGGCAGGTTCCGATCAGTCTGGATGTGGCCGTCGACAAGCTCGCCAAGGACATCGCAGCTGGTCGGAATGATGGTTCGATCAAGGCGCCTCCCACGAAAGTGGTGAAGTACGTCGAAGACTGGCGAGATGCACCGGTCAAGAGAATCCCCGATTCACTCGGTGTCGCCAAGGGCGTCTCCAGTGCACCACACAGCATCATTCTCTATGCCGACTACACCGATCCAAGGACGAAGGCGCTTCATGAGCGCATCGAAGCGCTGAGAAAGAAGTATCCCGGTATCCGCTATGACATCCATGCGATCCCGAAGAATCCGGATTGCAACGAGAACATCCGAGCAGAGTTCAAGGATCGATTCCCCAGCAGCTGTATTGCTGCTCAGGCCGTGATCGCAGCCGCCAAGCTTGGCGGACAGGAAGCCTATTGGGGCATGATCGAGTTCCTGCTGGCATCGGGACAGCAGGTCACCATGCCGGAGATCCTTGCTGAAGGTGATCGTCTGGGTCTTGATCGCGACGCCTTCATCAACATGATGGCCAGTGACGAGGTCATGCAGTTGATCCGGACGAATGTTGTTCGTTCGAAATCATGGCGACTTCGTTCGTTCCCATCGATCTTCGTCGATGGCAAGCAGATTCCACGATGGGAACTCGATGACGAGCCGATCGTGGAGCGTGTCGTGAAGATCGCCGTGACCGGTGAGGAGTAGTCGCTACCGGACAGTGCGTGGTGCGATTCGATAGATCACACCTTCACGGGCATAGGGACTCGAGAATCCACAGATGTAGAGTTCTCCATCGGTCCCCTCGCCGAATGAGCTGACGGCCATGGGGGAACCCTTCAGGATCTGACGGATCTCAGGCTCCTTGCCGTCCTGCACGCGTGCAGCCCAAAGGCGTCCGGTCATGTAGTCCGAGAAGAGATAGGCACCTTCCAGACCGGGAATGTCATCACCTCGGTAGACGAAGCCACCGGTAATGGATTGGCCGGCGTTGCGTGGATATTCAATCACCGGTTCGATCAGATCCGTTGGCTGACCATCGACCGGTCGGAAATCATGCTTGCCCTCGCGAAGTCGCCAACCGTAGTTGCCACCGCGTTCGATGATGTCGACTTCTTCCCACTTGTTCTGGCCCACATCGCCACCCCAGAGTTTTCCGGTCTCCCTGTCGAAATGCATGCGCCAGATGTTTCTGAGCCCATAGGCCCAGATCTCCGGTCGAGCGCCTTCGGCTTCGATGAAGGGATTGTCCGGAGGGATTGCATACGGTGCGTCCTTCGATGTGACATCGATCCGAATGACCGTTCCCAGAAGATCCGAGAGGTCCTGCGCGTGATTCTCGGGGTCGTTGGCCGATCCACCGTCACCGATACTGAGATAGAGCATGCCATCAGGTCCAAAGAGCACGGTTCCACCATTGTGGTTGCCATAGGGCTGCGGGATTTCAAGAAGGATTTCCTCGCTGGCCTTGTCGATGGTGCCGTCTTTCTTGACATCCATTCTGGAAAGGATGGTTCGGCGCGGCTTGGACACGCTGTAGTAGAGGTAGATCTTCGGATCCGTTGCCTGATCCGGGGAATAGACGACGGACAACAACCCTTCCTCGGAATGCTTCATGCGAACCCGATCCCGCATGTCGATCAGGAGCTTCTTTCTCGACTTGGGATCCGTGCCCTTGGCAATCAGTCGACCGCGCTGCTCCACGATGACGAAGGTGTCCTCCTGACCAGGCATGGGCAGAATCTGAACGGGGGCCTGAAAGGACATGCTTCCGAAGACCGGCTCCAATCTGATATCCGGCAATCTGGGCTGATCGGCCTCGGATGTTCCGGGAAGTGGTGTTGCTGCAGCCAGAAGGACGGTACCGGTCAACAGCAGCATGCGGATGATTGAAGCGGGCATGGGTGAGCTCCTCTGATCATGAAATAGTAGCACTCACCCATCTCCCGAGGCGACCTGCATCAACAGGAGCCAGGCAAGAATCAATGTGAACGAGGGCCACAGAAGATATCTCAACCTCTCGGCAAGACACCAGGACACGATCCAGATCATTGCGGAGCAAACCCATGTCCAGTTGGCTTTGATCCCTTCGATTGACATCAAGGGCCATTCATCAACGAACTTGGTGATGTGAAGGCAGCAGTGTGCAAGGTTCGACATCAACACCGCCAGAACATCGGTGATCAACGGGATTTCTCCAAGGCAAATACGGAGTGAACCAAGGGCGAGAATCAGGGCGACAAGAGGTGTCAAGGCAATGGTCATCGGTACGGATGCGATCGAAAACTGACCGAAGTGTCCAATCACGATCGGAATGGAGACCACCCAGGCGATCGTGGAAGCGGTGAATGTATTGATGAACCATTCCTTCAGGACCCCAAGGGGTTTTGATTCCGTTGTCGATGATGAACCGAACCAACGTTTTCTGACTGGATATACGAGAAGAATCAAACCAGCGACCACGATGAAGCTCAACTGGAATCCAGGTCTGGTCAACTGTCCCGGCTGGTATGCCAGGACCAGAACCAATGACATGGAAAGAAGTCCGATCCCACTGAATCGTCGTTGAAAGAGAAGGCCGATGCACGCCGTGGCCGTCATGATGCCTGCCCGAATGATCGGTGGACGCAATTCCACAATGCACATGTAGGCAACGATGACTCCAAGAATGAAGAATCCATGCCACGAACGCCTGTCTCTTCCAGCACGCACCATAAAGACAGCCATACCGACCAGCATCCCGAGATGCATGCCTGATATGGCAAGAAGATGAGAAACGCCCAGTCGTTGAAATGGAGCCGCGACCTTGTTCCACAGGTCATCACGCTGACCAAGAAGCAACGCGGAAAGAAGTGACTTGACAGGTCCATGTGCTGGAAGAGGTTCAGCCATGAGCACACATGTAGCCCATGACTGAATCTTTCTTTTCAACGATACGGTACTGGCCTCTTGTCCTTGAACCACCTTCAGCAGTTGCCATGATTCAAGTTTCATCCATCCTCGATATCCCCCGTCAATGGCGATGGTCAACCAGTCTGTCTGGTCTCGGAAGGAAGCCGGTACTGGATTGATCCAACCGATCACCTGTATCGCTTTGCCGGTGAGTTCAGGTTTCAGATGATCTGGCGTCCGAACAGTGATTCGTCCCGATGTCTGGATGATCTTCTCTGATGTCATCCACTTCGTTACATGAAGCTGCATCCGGGTACCTGACATCGACAGGACGGTGCCTTCGCATTTCGCCAGAATCGGATCCGTGGCATGACCACTGATGATGAGCAGATCCTGTCGATGCAGTGTTTGGCATTGCATTCCACTCCAACCAGCACCGATCAGAATCATGGCGACGAGACAGATCCAGAATGGAATGCCTCTGGCTCGCAGAATCGTCACGACTCCCAGAAACAAAAGCAGGATGAACCAGGACCACCATGAAATCGGTGTTCTTCCCAAGGCTGTTCCTGTGAGGAATGCGATGGACAGTGGGACCATGAGAGGCCACATTCTTCTTCTGTTGGAATGCATCCCCGGAACCTATTGGTGATCAGCAACTCATCCCCAGTTCATCACCGTTTCGGCTTGCACTCACCCCAACGCAGGCGAGGGACGTTATTCTCGCGGACATGTCTGCCGTCATCGGCCATGAAGCTGCACTGAACACCATCCGGAATGCGATCCAATCCGGTCGCATCCACCATGCGTGGATCCTGTCGGGCCCACCAGGTGTTGGAAAATTCACGGTTGCCCGTGAATTCGCCCGGACCATCCTCGATCCGCAGTCGACTGCGGATGACTTCGGACTGGGCCAGACCGCGCTAGCTTCACCGGAAGGCACATTGCTCGAGTCGGAATCCCATCCCGATCTGCACATCATCCGCAAGGAAGATGCCGCCTTCGCCCAGACCAGCACCCTGCGATCACGGAAACAGATGAACATTCCCATCGATCTGCTTCGGGAACGCATCATTGGTGGCCACACCGATGACGGTGTCATGCGGGAAGCGCCTGCATGGCGCAAGAGCCACTATGGCCAAGGCAAGGTCTTCATCCTCGATGAGGCCGAACTCATCGATCCTTCCGGACAGAATGCACTGCTGAAGACCCTCGAGGAACCACCACCGGATACCTGGATTGTCATGGTCACCTCGAGACCGGAGCGTCTTCTGCAGACCGTCAGAAGTCGTTGTGAACATGTTCGATTCGGTCCACTTCTGGACGATGAAATCCGGGAGTGGATTTCGCAGACCATGCCGGACGTGTCGAATGTCGATTGGATCGTGCAGTGGGCGGATGGTGCCCCCGGGATGGCGATGCTCGCCGAGGAAACCTCACTGGCGGAATATGCCCACGAGCTTCAGGCGATTCTCGATGATCTTGATCACGGCAGATGGAACCAGGACTTCTGTGTCCGGATCGCTGAGTTCATCAACCAACGATCCGAGCAAGTCGTGAAAGCCAACAGCAAGGCCAGCAAGGACATGGCCAACAAGCAGGCTGCAGCCATCATTCTGAGGCTGCTCGGCTCGCATGTCCGCAGGCGACTCGCAACCGTTGGACCGGATGACCAGGAATCCGGACGGCACTTGTGGGCCCTGGCGAATCGAATCAGTGAAACCGAGGATCAGTTGCAACGGGGACTCAACCTGAAGCACGTCCTGGAATCACTTGGTGCCGAGTGGTGCCAACTCTGTCATTCCTGAAGGAAATGAGGTCTTGACCATGTGGATTTCCAGAATCGCAATGTGGATGGTGCTCTGCACCGTGACCGTTGCAGCAGCACCGTGCCAGATCATTCTGGTCAGTGATCCTTCAGGCGCCGCGGCCGGTACACAGTCGACCAAGGCGGAAGATCTTCCAGTCATCCTGTCCGATGTGATCGCGACCGGAGGTCGCATTCTCTCGACCTCACGGGTCGATCTGCCGCTCTCCACGGATGAACCCATCCTGTCGATGTCGACAAGCGATTCCAAGGCGACCTTCGTTCTGGCAAACGATCCAAGGGACTGGTCGAATCCACTGGTCCATGTCGATCCGGACCGTCTCTACTTCAAGAAGTCGCCTCCTGCCTATGACGGAATCGGAAAGATCTACATGGGCCGCGAAATCTCGCAGGTCATGGGTCACCTTGGTGCTGGCTGGCTTGAACGTCCGGAACGCGAGCAGGAGGAACGAACCGATCTGCTCATGAAGATGATGGAACTTGATCGTGACGACGTCGTCGCCGACATCGGTTCGGGAACCGGTTACTTCACCCTCCGAATCGCACCGAAGGTTCCCGATGGCAAGGTCGTTGCGGTCGATATCCAACCCGAGATGAACGCCATTCTGGAACAGAATGCGGAACAACAGGGGATCTCGAACGTCGAGACCGTTCTTGGCGCCATCGATGATGCCAAGATTCCGGAGAATTCAATTGATGTCGTCCTCTTCGTCGACGCGTATCACGAGTTCTCCAACCCCTGGGAAATGAAGCAGTCGCTCTACAAGGCACTTCGTCCCGGCGGTCGAGTCGTGCTGGTCGAATACCGGGCCGAGGATCCGACTGTCCTGATCAAGCCGCATCACAAGATGTCCGAGATCCAGGCGCGTCATGAATTCGAAGCAGCCGGTTTCCGGTGGGTGACGACCTACGACGACCTTCCACAGCAGCACGTGCTGATCTTCACCAAGCCCGGGTCTCAGGCCGAAGTGGCGGAGTGATCCACGACTGGTCGACCCAGTCCTCCGATCCGTGGCCCCTTCGACATGGCGCCCAGGAGGATGATGACCAGTCCGATCAGGATCATGAAGACACTCAGGAGTTGTCCACGACTCAGACCAAGTGTCAATGCGATGCCCTCATCCGGTTGTCGGAACAGCTCTGTGACAATCCTGAGTACGCCGTAACTGCAGAGGAATGAACCCATGATGACGCCCGTCTTGCGGGGAACCCACCAGACGGCGATCAGGATCAGGAACAGAACCGGTCCTTCGGCGAGCGCCTGGAACAACTGGGACGGATAGTACGCGGTCAACTTTGGAACAACTTCTTCGACAACGACCGTCTGACCGGAACGGAGTGATTGAACGACGTTGGGAAGGAAACTCTGATCACCAGGGATGACCGAACGGAGTCGATCGACATCAATGGATCCCTGGAGAACCTCCTCTGGATACTTGACGCTCCACCAGGGGGGGGTGGTCTGGTCGGAGACGGGATGGCCCCAGAGTTCACCATTGATGAAGTTGGCCAGTCGACCGAGAAACAGACCTGGTGGCGCAACGAATGCGAGGAGATCCGCACCATGGAAGATGGGGTGGTATCCATTTCGCTTCATGAAGATCAGAACCGCGAGGACCGCACCGATCATCCCGCCATGACTGGCCATGCCACCTTGATTGATGGCAAGCAGTGCCCACCATGGAATCACGATCTCCCCAGCCTGGTTGCGTGCAGCTTCGATGAACAGTGCAGGATCGTAGAAGATCGCATATCCCAGACGACCTCCGATCAGCACACCAAGGACCGCGTAGATCATGAGATCACCGACGGACGGCGCTGACACGAGGCTTCGACCTGTCCTGGCGAGCCATTTGATGAGGGCCCATGCGATGATGAAGCCCACCACATAGGAGAGTCCATACCAGCGAATACCAAATCCACCGTCACCAAACTGGATGACGTACGGATCGAGCGTATGAAGGTAGGATTCGGCAAGCAGCATCTTGAAGACTCCGTGGCTGCGGGGTTGTACCACAGCAGGAATTCCCAGGTGTCATGATAGGGATATCAAGACCTCTCCAACGGATCCACGAGCAGACAGCACCATGAAGAATGATGGAATGAAGCCCTCCGAATTCGCTCGTGAAGATCGAACTGCAGATCTCACGCCGATGCTCAAGGTTCTTCTGGAAGGCAGAACCTTGACCGTCGAGCAGACGACCGCCGCCTTTGAATCGATGATGACAGGTGATGTCCACCACGGTGAAATGGGAGCATTCCTGGCCCTCTTGGCGACTCGGCTGCCGACTCCCGAGGAACTGGAAGGTGCCGCCACCGTCATGAGAAGGCATGTGACACCTGTTCAGTCTTCCCTTGATCATGATCGAATCCTGGATACCGCGGGAACGGGAGGCGCTCCGAAGACCTTCAATGTCTCCACAGCAGCAGCACTCGTCGCGGCGGGTGCAGGTGCCGTTGTTGCAAAACATGGAAACCGGTCCCGAACGGGAAGGGGATCAGCCGAAGCACTTCAGTCACTGGGCATCAATGTCGATGCGGACACGTCCATCCAGGCACGCTGTCTGGAAGATGCCCGGATCTGCTTCTGTTTCGCCATTCATCATCACCCCGCGACGAAGCATGTGATGCCGGTTCGAAAATCGATGGGTGTTCCCACCATCTTCAATCTCCTTGGACCCCTCACGAATCCTGCAGGCGCAGGTCGACAGTTGATGGGGGTGTGGGACGGTGTCTATCAGCAACCTGTTGCCGAAGCCCTGAAGCGGCTTGGAACAACACGGGCACTGGTCGTGCATTCGGATGATGGTCTGGATGAACTGTCCATCTCCGCACCTTCCACCATCGTGGAGGTCAATGATGGGTGCGTATCGACCTGGCGAATTCAGCCGGAAGATGTCGGCCTGAAGACTTCCGACATTGCACTTGTCACGGCCAGGGATCTGGATCACGCCACCACCATGATGCGTGATGTCCTTGATGGCGCTGAACAAGGGCCGCCTCGAGACATGACGCTTCTGAATGCGGCCGCAGCGTTGCTCGCCTGTGATGTGGTGTCGGATCTCCGTGAAGGTGTCGAGCGATCCGCAGCCGCGATCGACCAGGGATTGGCGCGGGACGCACTCACGAAGCTGTGTGAGACTTCGAACAGCTGACCGGATCCGGTGGGTCAGTCCGTCTTCTGGAAAATCATCGGCTGAATCAAGCGGACTCCACAGTGGACGGGACCCTGTGACCCACAGGCGATGTCGATCGACAACCGCCCGGACCCACCAACCTGAGTGCAGTCGAGGTCCAGATCGACGGGATCTTCCAGTTGACCTGTCCAGAGCACCGTATCACCGAGTGAAATCGTGACCGTCGGGGATGGCCAGCGTCTGCTTGTTCGAGGTCGCTCGAGAACCGATCTGAAACGAATCGTGCCATCGGGAATCGTGAAGTCGTAGCGAGCAGGTCCACCGAGAAGCAGGTTCGTCAGCCCGATCGGGGCGCCTGGATCCTGACGGACAGGAGGTGGGTTGGTTCTTCTGGCAACCGATGTCTTGATCACGTCCAACGGGAGATTGCCGAGTGGTGTGAACCGGTCGCCATCCAGAATCAAGGCGACGAGTTCGTCGGCATTCGGCAACCGTTCATAGTCACCAAGCATGAATTCATGGGGGTCGAGATCCAGACGGCCCGACGCATCTATTCCGACTCGTGGAATCGTCATGCGAACGCCATCCAGCATCCAGATCTGTGGCCAGGAAGCGGGTGGGGACTCGCCAGCGAATGCGATCGCGGCAACGCGATCGATCGGCAGTTCGATTTCCCGAATCTCATCACGTCCCGTCTCGATCCTCACCTTGTCGTCGATGGAAACAATGAAACCCGTCAAGACGTCGCCATTCACAAGGACGACGCGATCGGATTCACCAGGTGGAACTTCCGTACCGGATCGAAACTCGATCAGACTGATCCGGTCGATGGGGATGTCCAGTTTGCGCATCCAGAGATGATCGATCTGGATCCGGTCCTGGTCTCCGAAGACGAGTTCTCCGGGAAAGATCTGACCATCATGGAGCGTGATGCGCATCCTTGACGGTCGAAGTGTCCAGGGATCCTGACGAATGACCGCGAGGCAACCTCCGGGCTGGATCGTGAACCAGCCCTCATCGACGTCGAGCAGATCGGAACCGGTCGGCTCGATGGTTCCGAGTTTGACGGTGCGTGGCGACTCGTCCAGGAGAATCGCGTTGAATCGCGGCGTTCCAAATGCCTCTGCAATCGGTGTGCAGAGCATGAGGACGACGACAGTGGTCAGAAGTTTTCTGGTCATCTCTGGAAAATCGGCAGGTATCTCTTGGGCATCTGAAGAATGATCAGGGCCATCGATGTTGAATAGGCGCCGCCAATGTGGTGGTCGAGCCATCCACCGTTTGCCGACTGTCTTCTCAACAGAGTCTCTCGAATCGCAGGCCACCAGGTGCGCCACCAGCTTCCACCCGCGAGATACATCGACTGGACCGCGTAGTACTGACCGTAGTAGTAATGGGATTCTCGAACACGAGTGCTCCCGGGAAGGGATGTCCGGATCAGATAGCCCAGTCCTCGGTTGATCGAATTGTCCTCGTAGATTCCGGCATAGAAGAGTGCCGCCACACCCGCCGCGGTTCGAGGCCAGGCGGAACTTCCTGCTCTCGTCATGTATCGAAAACCACCATCGATGTTCTGGCAGTCACGGATATAGCGAACGGCACGTTCGATCGTCGATCGTGGAACCTTGATACCGGCATTTCTCGCGCTCCGGAGCGCCATGACCTGACAGATCGTCACGGAGACATCGGCATCCACCGGTACCGGTTGATACCGCCATCCACCCTCTCGATTCTGTGTTCTGACAATGAGGTCGACCGCCTTCTCGAGGACTTCCCGGACACGATCATCGGACAGGGACATTCCATAGATTTCCCCGAGAAACAGGGTTGCGAACCCATGTCCGTACATGGGTCCATGGGCAGCCTGGGCGGCGATCAGACCGGATTCCTGTGCGTTATCGAGTATGAACTCGAGTGCGGACTGGACCTGATCTCCATAGGGCCCTCTCCCTGGAACATGGCCATCCGCCATGAAAGCCAGAGCCGCCAGGGATGTGATGGCGACGTGATTCGAAAAACGTCCACGTCCGAATGAGCCGTTCTCCTCCTGTTGTCCGGAGAGATAAGCCAGACCTCTCTGGATCCGCTCCAGGAGATAGGCGTCCATCTCATCATCTGCAGGAATGTTCTCCGCGCCCTCCGGATGCTCAATGAGGGATGACAGATGGTCGACGGGATCATTCGAATCGGGATCTTCCGAATCGATCTTCACATCCGTCGTCGTGACGGGTTCGATACCGGCCTCTTCATCAGCAGCAGCATTCGCAGACACTGAAGACACCAGCACGGTGATGACACCGATCAATGTCAGCTTGATGACTTCACTTGGGAGCATTCTGTTCCTCCGCGAGTCGTCTGTAATACTCTCCCGTCAACTGCTCGTAGACGTTGGAGTAGGTATCACGCCTTCCCTGTCGAAGCAGATCCCTGACTCGAGCAGGCAAGGCGCCCCATTCCTGATCCGTCTCTTCGAGCGCACCACCCAACCTGGTTTCCTCCAGACCGGACAACGGAGATCGTTCGTCACCCTCGTCACCTTCATTCAACTGTGCTTCAGTGATGGAACCCTGTGCCTGCTGTTGCTGGTTGGACTGCTCGGGTCTGGATTGCTGATTCTGCTGTTGATTCTGATTCGAACTTGAAGATTGACTGCTTGATGACTGGCTGGACTGTTGTTCGTTCGCCTGATCGATCAGACTGTCGATCCGGAGAAGAATGTCCTGTTGAAGACGTTGTGTTGGAGGTCCGGTCACCAGATCCTCACCGATGAGCATCGCAGCCCGCTCCATCTCCTCGACGATCGCTTCCAATGGGTCGTGTGATGCTGGCAGTGGTGTGGCATCAACACTCCCTTCATTCTGTTCCTCAAGACCAAGAAGTTCATCAAGTGATCTTGGGCGACGTCTTGCGGCCTGTTCACCCGGTTCTTCGATCCCGGTGTCCTGAAGCTGAAGATTGAATGAAGGAGGAATCGCTTCCTGTGGCATCACGTCGGACATGCCATCGTTGGTATGGCGGTCGAACATCTCCTGGCCGAGTCTGGACAGATCGGACTGAAGATCGGACAGACGTCGGATTTCACGCAGACGGTCCTCGGGATCAATCAGGTCATCTCGATCAAGATCCCGTGTCGAGTTCATGACATCGAGCTGCAGTGATCTCAGAAGACGCAGTTCGGCAATCGGGGGCAGAACACCATCCTCACCCTCACCTGAACCCGCTTGCCCCTGGGAACCGGAACCACCGGATTGGGAACCGCGTTCGAACTCCTCCTCTGCACCATCCTCCTGCTCAAGCGATTCAGCCATCGCGAAAAGATCCTGTGCGATCCTGCTCTGAAGGCGTTGAATTCGTGGACCGAGTTGTGCATCCGAGAGTGCTTCCTGACTCGATTTCGATGCTTCCTCGATGCGGGTGTGCATGAGCATGAAGATCGGTCGCTCGTTGATTTCCTCGTTGGATTCACGCAATGTGCGTGAACCCTCTCCGATGGTCTCCTGATCAAGAGACAACCTTCTGGCTTCGTGTCGGACTCGGCGCTTCGATGGATCCGCGACCAGAATCGGGTTTGTCCTGACCTGGATGTCCACCTGCTGTTGAGCCAGCTCCCGATAGGACTGGGCCAGGGAGGCTCGATCAGCTTCCACCATCTCCTGTTGAGCCTCGGCTTCCACCTGTTTGAGATCTTCAAGTGCCGACCTCAACTGCTGAAGAGCGACAAGCTGGTGATCCCGTGCAGAGGCTCCATCGACTGGAACAGCGCGAAGGACGGAGATGGAATCGGATTGTGAATCACCAGCTCGATCCAATCTTCGTGAAAGACCACGTTCCTCATCGGATCGGTTTCTTGCCTCATCGGATACGGCCAGTGTTCGTTTTCTGATCTCGATCACGGCTGCATCACGGCCGGAAAAATCATTTCGCACGATTGCATCATCGAGCGTCACCAGTTCATCAGCCTGAAGATCAATCAGTTCCTCGATGGCTGTCTCGAGATCCACAAGTCTCCTCAGAAGATCAGCGATCCTGTCTTGTTGATCTGGTGACATGGCTTCCTGCATGGATTGCAGTGCTTCCATGATCTCCTGCTGGGATCCACCAGCCATCTCGAGACGACCTTGTTCGATCTCCTCGGCGGCCTCGGACATCATCGATTCGACATCCTGCTGCTCGGCAAGTTCAGCCGCCTGTTCCATGGCGGATGCACCACTTGGATCCATCTCACGCATGGCCTCGGCCTGCGCTGTCATCGATTCGGTCAGTTGAGACATGGCATCGGTCAATGCCTCCTGCTCACGCGCCGCATCCTCGATGGCACTCTGGATCTCGGGGGACAATTCATCCATGTACTGGCCACGAGTCTGTTCAGAGAGCGATCGGGTGAGATCCTGGAGAGATTGCTGACGGGATTGGATGTTCTCCACCTGTCTGGAGATCAACCATGTTTCCTGATCCTCTGCCAACGCAGCAACGACATCCTGGAGCGCCTCACGGACATCCTGCTGGGACTGAAGTGTTTCCTGATCCTGCTCAGCCGCCGTTTCGGTCGAATCGAAAGGGTCCGTTCCTTCTGGAGATGATTCGGATTGTTCCGATGGCCGTGATGCCTCCATGGAACGCATGGCTTCCGCGGATGACTCCTGAGCATCGGCCAAGGCCTCCTCGACCTGATCCAGGACGGATTCGATGCGTTCCTCATCCAACATGTTGTCGCCGATCCAGTCCCGGATGGCTTCGACCTGATTCTGTTGATCTGACAGACGTCTTGAAATGTCGGATTGTCTTCTCTCAAGAGACTGCCGGTATCTGGTTTCGGAGTCACTGAACTCCGACGGTGTCCCATCCTGTTGCTCGGATGAGAGGTTGTCCGCATCTTCAGTCTCGATCGAATCATCATCTTCCTGAGTCGTACTGATGATGTCCTGGTACTGGTTCTGTACCGACTTCTGGGTGTCTTCAAGATCCATCGCTCGCTGTTCGAGCAGTGACATCTGATCACGAAGCTGTGTGAGAAACTCTGTTTCAGAGATGACTCGGAGTGTTCGAACACGTGAGCTGGATTCACGGTGGTTCCCGGATTCATCCCGCCATCGATCCGAAGCGATGCCACGGACTTCAAGAAGATCACCTTCAACGACACCTGACGCCGACACATCGAATGGTGTACTGATCCGACTTCGCTCGGTTTCGACTTCCTTGACATGGCCGTCGACCTGTTCACCTTCACCCCGCATGACCGTGATTCCGACTCTGTGCAGAGGAAGGTTGTCGACAGCTTCGGCAACCAGTGGAATCACCGCCGTTGGAAGAATGTCGAGGTCTTGCTCCGGTTCGACCAGAACGACATCCGGAGCCAGGTCCTCTTCGACCGGAATATAGACCGGAACCGGTTCGACACTCTCCAGACCGAACTCGTCCTGAAGTGATATCAACATTCGCCGCGTGTCATCCGCTTGCCATGTCAAGGAGAGTTTCCTGGGATCATCTTCATCGACCATGAGTTCGGGTGGTTCCACACCTTCGGCAAGACCAAAGGTTCTCATCAGCCATTCGGAGCGGGATGGTCCCTCATCAGGAATCAGAATCGATCGATTGAGCTGCAGATCCAGGCGGGCCCTTGAGCCCTGGAGAACAGGTGGTCGAATCACATCCAGTCGAGGACCTGTATCCGTGGATTCGATTCGTCGATCCTTCAACCATGGAACGGCATGTGGGGGAGGTTCGATGTCCAGAGTCAGTGAGGTGACCTGTGGCAAGGGCATCAGGATGATGCGCTCATGCTCGGTCTGTGCATCACTCGTCATGAAACCGACTTCAATCGCTTCACCGCTCGTCGAGATGAGACGTTCATGGATGCCGTCACGTTGATAAGTCAACATGACCGTGTTCCACTCCGATGGGACACCGTCCTCGATGATGCGATAAACAGCTTCTACAGGGTCATCCGTGTGATCACGGGTTCTGTTCTCCGCACGAAGCAACAATGGAATGCCCTGACCATGGACACCATGTTCAGGAACAACTTCATGCATCCGTGACGATACGGCTGTTCGTGGTGGCCACTCGATTGACGACCAGGGTGCCATCACCCGAGTGAATCCCAGTCGTGTGAATCCCGGCTCGAGGATGATGGTGATCAGACTGCACCCCAGAATGATCAGAAGAAGTGCCAGTGACCATCTTGCTGGCGAGGGGTTGATGATCGAATCGACGGACACCCGTTGGAATCTCCGACGAGTCTCGAGCACACTTGCAGCTGCCAGTGAACTGGTCTCCGATACACCACTGGATTCGAATTCCAGACTGGATGCCAGGTAACCCCTGAGACTCGGCTCCCGGTCCTCCAGCTGCAATGCCATCCGATGCCTGGTGGGTAGAAAGGAGAGCACTGGAAACAACCAGAGGATGGTCCATGAGATGAAGACAACCATGACCAGCACCAGTGATGTCGACCGAATTCCGGGTGAGAAACGGATCAACCAGTCCAGAAGGATCAGTATGGAGAGCAACACCAGGAAGGATGAGATCAACACGGCGACACGACGACCGATCAGCAGTCTTCGTGTGCGTCGAGAGGCTGAATCAAGGTGTTGGATGATCTCGTTCATCTACTTCTATTCTCGTGTCATCAGGGACGGATGACCAACTCCAATCAGGGTGAAATCAGGTATTCATGAAAGCTCTTCACCATCAGGCAAGCCGAAGCACTCTTCGTACGGTCCATTCGAATGCCAGAAGGAGAATCAGGACCAGAAACACGATCGGGGTGTCCCACAATCCTGCTCTTTGAACATCAATCTCCGTAACGGATCGATCTGGAAGAATGTCATCCAGTTCACCCAGATTTTCCGGGAGGAGAATCTGTCCACCCGTCGCTTCCACGAGGTTTTCCAATGCCGCATGATCCGCCTCTGGTTGACGGTATTCCGTCGAGACATCTTCGACACGAACATCTGTTTCGATCTGAAGACCCGGAACATCGACTCGAAGTCTGAATCGACCGGGTCGAGGGGGGACCCATGAACCGATCCAGGTATCGCGAATCTCACCATTCCTCCGCATCCCGACATCGGAATTCGTGCGGTCATTGGAATCCACGACCGCAACGGAAATCAGTTTCGGGAGCTGCATCAAAATCGATTCGTTGAACACCTTCATTCTGAGTTGAACGACCTGACCAACCGCAACCTGTCTCAGGGATGGAATCAACTCCGCATCACCCCGTGTCGCGGAGAGCGACGTCCTCCCGAGATGCCGGATGAGCTGGATCCAGAACTGTTCTCCGAAGAGTTCACCTCGTCCATGTCGCCATCGCCAGGTCTCATCCGTGGCGACATAGATGCTTCTTCCGAGTCCGTAGCGAGCACCAATCACGAGTGGGATGGGTTCTCCCTGATCACGGACACGGATCGTTTCCGCCAGAACGGTGGCGGTTGGTTTGATCTGATCAGCCTGAATCCATTGGGCCCACTGCATCTTCGACCAGTCGATCTGTTCATCACCCAGCACCTGCGGCCACTCGGATGATCCAATCTCGGAGATCTGAAGAACGCCAACCCGGTCCGCTTCGTCGGTCTTTGAAATCTGGATTGGTGAACCGATCTTGGGAAGGTTGTAGGGACCGTTGAAGGGGAGCGTGTCCACAAGATCGGTCGATCCCCAACTTGATGGTGTTGATGTTTCTCCACCAATCCAGAGAAGACCTGAACCGGATTCAGCAACAGCATCCTGAAGAAGTCGGTGTTGTTCCGGCGACATCACGCTTGATGGAACATCACCGATGATGATCACATCGAAATCATCGAATTCCTCCCTCGTCACCGGAAGTCGTGACAGAGGACGATCACCTTCCTGTGCAAAATTGCTGTCGGCGGACAACAGCATGATCGAACTCTCGATCGAATCTTCCCGAATCAGAAGGTTCTTGAGATAACGGTATTCCCACCGTGGTGAACCTTCGATGTAGAGAACCCTGAGGGGTTCATCCAGAAGGTTGATATCGATGTCGTTCTGGTTGTTTTCCGCAACGAGATCAGGTGTATCCGGCTCGATCAGAACCCGCCATGTGGCAGAACCACCATCATCCGGTATGCCCAGCAAGGTTGATTCAACCCGGGACATGTCACTGGGTTCGACGCGCACACGGTCCAGCTCCTCACCTGTGCGTCGATCCTGAAGAACCAGGTCGAATCCTTCATTGGCTGCGCCGCGACGAGTGATCGCAACCTGGATCGGAACACTGTCCCCTGTGAATGCCTGATTCGGTGCCGTGACCTGTTCAATGACGAGATCACCGACAGCCTCCCTGGACCCCAATGGAACAGCGATGACCGGAACACCGGATGATCGGATCTCCGCAACATCCCTGGGATTCATGTCCTGATCCGAACGTCCGTCGGTGAAGATCACCACGGCGCTCACTGGACTGTTGGACGACATGGCGATGGCACTGGAGATGGAAGAATCCACTCGTGTACGGTCACCTGGTGATTCATCGATCACCGGGAACAGTTCTTCTTCGGAAGGAATGCGTTCGAAGGCGTAGCCATGGAAGCCGAACCAGCGGATCGATCTCTGCTCATCGATATCAGACCAGAGGTTCCTGTTGTTCTGAAGGAGATCCATCATCTGATTCTGTCTGCTGATGTAATCACCATCATCGGTACCCACATCGGGAACCTGCATTGAACCACTCTGATCCAGCAGAACGACGACCTGGTCTGGTGTCGTGATCCTGCGAGGAGATTCCAGAACCGGTCCATTGAGAAGCAGGGCGACAAGCAGAAGAATCAGGGCCCGGGTCGTTGCGAGAACAAATCGCCATGATCTTGCGATCCCGGCGCTTCGATAGCACCAGATGGAGAACAGGGTGATACCGATCAGTGTCAGAATCCAGAGCCAGAGTGGCCATGGTGACAACCAGCCCAGTTGCAGACTGTCTCCTTCGGGAATCGAATCGAGATTGAACAACCATCTGATCATGAAGCCGTTCCCATGACAGTGGTTGAACCTTTTGAGATGCCAACCGAAGGACTGAACAGTCGGGAGAGGAAGCTCTCGACCAGAACAAGTGCAGCGAGAATGCCCAACAGCAGCCATACCAGGCTGTAGCCGGCTTCATCCGTTGATTCACTTTCGTTCACGAGAGTCCACTCGCCTGTTTCGGACAACCATGTGTCCACCGCATCCTGCGTCTGGATGTCCATGTCACCCGAAGATGGATCGACGTTGGCCGTATATCGACCTTTTCGAAGACCGTTTGAACCCAGGAAAGACCATGTTCCAGGTCTGTCGATCATCCCGTTCACATCGGACAGGAAAATGGATGTTCCATCCGGATGACGCAGCTCTCCCGATTTCAGAAGATGATCGTGCGCCTCTACAGAAAGACCAACCATGAGATCCTGCTGGTCCCGACCAAGATGGAGACCACCACGAAGCGATTCTTGAATCAAGGGAACCATGAGTGGCTTTGCGGGAAGGTTGGTCCAATCGAGCCTTGGTGAACTCGCCATGAAGAGAAGCGTGCCACTCCCGGGATTTGAATTCATGACAAGAAACGGAATTCCGGAATCCGTTCTGAGCAGCGTCGTGGAATCCATGCCTGGATCCATTCCCAGAATCCTGCTCACATCAATCGGTTCGAGCAGTGTTGGAAGTTCGGGACTGATGATTGCCAGAACAGAGTCATCCGTCTCGGAGAACTCGAGACCTTCCTTGGCATCAAGATCCTTTGTTTCCTGATCGAATCTCCAGTCGAGATCGAACGCCATATTCATCCGATCGGTCCAGTTGTGGATATTCCGTTCACCTGGTGGAAGAACCATGATCAAACCACCGTCGTCCTGGAAGATCGAGAGAAGGTCCCAACCATCGACTTCGAGGAGATCTGGTCGAAGAATGAATACCGCATCGATGTCCATCAGATCCCCTTCCACAAGAGAAGCGGGATCAACCCTTCTGACATCAATTGGAAGTTCATCCGAAGGTTGGAGTGCTCGTTGAATCCAGTTCGATGAATCAAGTTCAATTGGCAGGGAATCTCTTCCAAGACGATCTCGATCGAGAATGATGATCCGAAGGACATCCTGCAACTCGACAAGAACATGATGTTGTTGTGCTGGCAGATCCTCTCCAACCGTGACCTTGATGCTCGAATCACCGGTTTCACCTGTTGTGACCGGGAGAAGAAGGTCGACGATCATCGTTCGGGATCCCGCATCCCAATTGACCTGTCTTGAAGTCGTGGCACCATCCGGTGTCGTGGCCTTCAGTGTGTTTGTGGTTGCGGGCAACTGTTCTCCATCCCGTTCAAGGTGAACGAGACTTTGTGATGCAAGGGATTCGACACCGCCGTCTCTCAGCGCAAGTCTTCTGAGTGGAGTGACGTCCATGATCCTGGTCTGCTCAACCACGTCTGTTGATGGTGGGGAGTAATCAAGCTGGACATTCTTGGAGGCAAGCAGATCTGAAGGAAGGGCTTCATCAATACGGCCACTACCTTCACGGAAATCGCTGAGCAGAATCACCTGGTGTGGACGGGATTGATCTCCGGAAACGATCCTCGAGACTTCTCTGAGTGCCCGTTCAAGATCGGCCTGACCTGCTGTCGGCTGCATCTTTCGAATGCCGGACATCACCATCGAGTGATCCCGTTGATGGGGGATGGAGTGACGTTGATCGATCATTGAAAGCGGAATCACACCGATTTCATCACCCTGCTGAGCACGATCGATGATGTCCAGAGCCCGGCTTCGATGTCGTTCAAATGCCGCTTCACCGGAATCGTCGGGATATCCGGACACCATCGAGTTGTCGATGATGATGTGAATCATCTTTCCACTGCTGGTGAAGATTGAACGGCCCGAGAGAATCGGTTGGGCGAGCGCGAGACCCAGAAGGATCGGGATCAGACATCGGATACAGAGAAGCAGAATGTTCTGGATCTGAAGACGGCGACGACGTGTCTTCCAGGCCTCGATGACGAATCGCATTGCAGCCCAGTCGATGGGTGGACGTCGACGGCGTGACAACAGATGTATGAGAATCGGAACAGCGATGCAGGATGCACCGAGAATCGCCAACCATGGCGCAATCAGAATGAGGCTGATCACCATCATCCTGCCTTGTGTCTCTTCAGCCACATCGAACGTCGAGCCAGTAGACGGGCCACCGCTGGACCGACGGAATCATGGGTGTTCATGAGGAGGTGGTCGTAACCAAACTGCGTACAGATCGAGGAGATCTCGTCGATATGTCGATTGAACGCCTTCAGATACGCATCGCGGATCGAACGGGGATCCACCTTGACGCGATGATCGATTTCAAGTCCATGAAACTGCTCGGGTCCCTGGAAATCAAAGGCGATCTCCCGATGGTCCAGGACCTGAAGACAGAGGACATCCTGTCTTTGATGGCGGAAGCGTGCAAGTGATGATTGGATTTCCTCTGGGTCGGTCAGAAGATCGGAAACAAGTATGAAGACGGCTCTGTTCGAGATTCTTCCGAGTACCTGATCAGTTGTCTTCGTCAGATTGGTTCCGTCATCAACCGGCCTGGTATTCAATGCGGAGACGATCCGACGCCACTGCCCCTGACCGCTTGATCGCTGAACCATTCCCTTGATGCCGTCACCGAAGACCACAAGACCGACCCGATCTGACTGTTGAAGCGAAAGCCATGAAAGGGCGACTGATGTCGCGACCGCATGATCGAACTTCGTCCAGCTGCCGGTCGCTCTGCTCGCCTCCGTCTCACCCCATCCCTTCTTGATCGGAAGAGATCCGAACCGCATCGAGGCTGAGGCATCCACAAGCAGGATGACATCGAGGTTGGTTTCCTGCTGGTACTGCTTGATGGTCAATCGATCCGAGCGACCGTAGACCTTCCAGTCCAGATGTCTGAGATCATCTCCAGGGACATACCCACGATGCTGGTTGAACTCGACGGCCATTCCCTGGTGTGGTGAACGATGAAGTCCACTTCTCACACCTTCAACGATCATTCGTGCCCTCAACTCGAAGGGTGACAGCTGTGAGAGAGTCTCAGGTGCAAGATATGCCTCCGCACGATTGGAAGGCTGTGATGATTGGTCATCTCTGGATTGCATGCCTGGTCCCTTGGATGTGATTTCATTCCGAGCGGATCACTTCATCCATGTGTCGAGCTGTTCTTGAATCAATCGGATCAATGGCGATCTCATCAAGCAGTGAACGGATGATGTCGTCCGGACGGATTCCGTCGGCTTCGGCATTGAAGTTCAGAAGGATGCGGTGTCGCAGAACAGGGAAGGCAACGGACTTGATGTGATCCGGTGTGACATGCTGATCACCGTTGATCAGGGCATGGGCCTTGGCTGCAAGGACAAGAAACTGGCTTGCTCGAGGTCCTGCGCCCCAACTGACGTAATCCGAAACGATCTGAGGAGGATTCTCGATGTCTCTGATGCGACTGGAGCGAGCCAGACGAACGGCGTATTCGGCAACATGATCCGCAATCGGAACCTGACGAACCAGTTGTTGGATGGACATCACATCCGATCCGCTGAGTACGGGTCGGATGTTGATTTCCTGATCAGATGTTGTCTGTTGAACGACTTTCAATTCTTCGTCTTCACCTGGATATCCAACCTGGATGTTCAGCATGAATCGATCGAGTTGTGCCTCGGGAAGGGGATAGGTGCCTTCTTGCTCAATCGGATTCTGAGTCGCCAGAACAAAGAATGGATTCGGAAGGGCGTGTCGTTCACCACCAGCGGTGACCTGTCGTTCCTGCATGGCCTCAAGCAGAGCAGCCTGGGTCTTGGGAGGAGTCCTGTTGATTTCATCTGCGAGGACGATGTTGGCGAATACGGGTCCTTTGACGAACCTGAGTTGTCGAGAACCGGTGGCTCGATCCTCTTCGATGACCTCGGTACCTGTCATGTCACTGGGCATGAGGTCCGGAGTGAACTGAATACGGGAGAAGTCGAGTTCAAGTGCCTGGGCGATCGATCGAATCAGCAGTGTCTTCGCGAGACCGGGGACACCGACAACCAGTGCGTGACCGCCGGCGAACAGACTGATCAGCATCTGCTCGATGACTTCCTGTTGTCCTACGATCACCTGACCCAGTTGTGTCCGCATGCTGTCTGCGGCTTCCGCCACCTGCTGGACAGCTGCAAGTGTCTGTTCGTTGTCGTGGGTGTTGTTCGAATCCGCTTGGTTCATCAGGAAAGTCTCCCGGCTTTCACATGATCGTTTGTCTGCTATGAAGTAACCAATTCAACACCTGAGTATACTTCTGACTCCCCGGACGAACGCTTCGGACAACAGCTGGTTGAATCGAACTGATATCCCGGGATCGAGATCATGCCTGAACTTCCCGAAGTCGAACATCTCCGTCGGCACCTCTGCAACTCAATTCAAGACGCCACGGTCTCGGAAGTCCAACTTCATCGACCTGGAATCGTGAATGCGAAGGGCTCAGGGAGTGGATCCAGAGCGGATTCACATGGCCTCCTGCTCGGAGGACGGATCTCGAATCTGGTTCGAAAAGGCAAGCAGCTGGCGATCGAGGTGGCTGATGGGAGGGTGCTCTGCATCCATCTCGGGATGTCGGGACGAGTCCAGATCATCAACCGGAACGAGCCGGATCAGATCGAACCTCACACTCATTGCATCTGGAAGCTTTCTGGGGCTCCTGAAGCCTGTGAGATGCGTTTCATCGACCCGAGGCGATTCGGAGGACTCTGGACCCTCTCTTCGCACGAGAGGCTGCTGAGAACCCGCTGGGACAAACTTGGTCCAGACGCCCTGCAGCTCGAACCGGATGTTCTGGAGTGTTCCCTGGCTGGCAGATCAAGGGGTTTGAAATCCGCCCTTCTGGACCAGCATGTGGTTGCTGGTCTCGGGAACATCTACGTCGATGAGGCCCTGTTCAGAGCAGGGCTCAATCCAAGGCAGCCTGCGGGGACGTTGAAATCCAGTGAAATCGATCTTCTGACACGTCAGATCGTCGAGATCCTCCAGGAGGCCATCAGCATGGGTGGATCGACCGTCCGGACCTGGTTGGATTCCACGGGACAGAAGGGCTCGTTCGTCTCGACACATCGTGTCTATGGACGCAGTGGAGAATTGTGCGTGAATTGTGGACAGCTTCTCAAGGACCGTGTCATTGCTCAGCGGCAAACCGTCTGGTGTTCGAAGTGTCAACCATTCAGAAGAAGAAGAAGGTGAATGAATTCAATCTTCCTCTCTAGTAGTCGTCCTGTTGATTCGTGGATGAATACACATCGGCTGTGACAAGCAGCTGGAAACATTGATCTTGCAGGCGCACGGGTCATGTGAGGAACCTGTCTCCACGCCTGTCCAAAGCTGCTGTTGCCTGTGTCTGTTCAGGCTCGATTTCCCCAACGGATCCAGAACCACGTCGCATCAATCGATTCCTGGAAGCAGAAGTTGTCACTGCAAGGACAAGTTATCAAGAAGCCGTTCACACCCATCAGACAAGGGCATGAACACCATGACATTCAAATGAATACTCAATCACTCGCCGGATGTTGGAAGCGAGGGATGGACGATCAGCTCTTCCAGCCTTCTGACTTCATCATCCAGATGGCGATCACCCGTTCTCCTGGTGTCAATGCTCCGGATGGCATGCATCACGGTCGTGTGATCACGCCCTCCGAAATAGCCTCCGATCTCACCGAGGCTGAAACGGGTGTGCTTGCGAGCGAGATACATTCCAATCTGCCTCGGAAGGGCGATGGACTTGTGTCGACGCTTCGACAGGAGATCCGTGATCCGCAATCCGTAGTAGCTGCTGATCGTATTCAGGATTTCCTGGATGGTGGTCGGGCTTCCTGGTGTGGATGATTCCTGCTCACCGATCGCCTTCTTGCACAATTCAAGATCAATCGCGGACTGCTCAAGCAGTGCGAATCCCTGGAGCTTGGTGATCGCACCCTCCAGTTCACGGATGTTGGAATCAAGTCGAGAAGCGATGTAGGCGGCACAGTCGTCAGGAAGGTCCACATTTCGCATCTGGGCCTTGCTTCGGACGATGGCGACCCGCGTCTCGTAGCACGGACGCTCGACATTCGCGACGAGACCGCAGTTGAAACGACTGGTCAGGCGTTCCTCGAGATCAGGGATCTCATTGGGGGGTGCATCGGAACTCAGAACGATCTGACGACCTGCCTGATAGAGCGTGTTGAAGGTATGGAAGAATTCTTCCTGGGATGGACCACGCTTCGAAAGATCATGAATGTCATCGACGATGAGCAGATCGAAGTTCCTGAACCGATGACGGAAGTCCGCCATCTGACCAGCCTGGACCGCTTCCATGAAGTGATTCATGAAACCGTTGCAGGACGTATAGAAGATCCGCATGCCGTTGTGCGTACGCATGGCCATCTGGCAGATCGCCTGAAGCAGGTGTGTCTTTCCAAGACCAACACCACCATGCACGAAGAACGGGTTGTATGCCTTGCCGGGCTTCTGGGCGACTGCCAGTGAAGCGGCATGAGCCAGTCTGTTGTCCGGTCCAACGACGAAGCTGTCGAAGGTGTAATCAGGACTGAGGATCATTTCCTCATCAAGTTCAGGTTGTGTGAAGACACCTGTGGAAGCCTTGTCTTCCGCTCGCTCAACCTGCTTGTTCTCACCAATGAATTCAACTGCAAGAAGGCGTCCGGTCGCTGCCTGTGCAGCTTCGGTGAACTGATCAACACAGCAACGCTGGAGATACTTGAGGCGAACCTGTTCCTTGACCAGCAGTGTCAAGGTTCCCTGTGAGAGTTCGATCACCTCGATTTCATTGAACCAGTGGCGGCACATATGCGCACAATTGCTCCGCAGATAAGCAAGCAGTGCTTCCATTACATGTGGTTCAACTACAGGCATTCGAGTGCGTCCCCTTCTCTCCATCCCCACCGTCATCAGGGCAATGAAGCCCCTCAGCCCCACCAGAGGCCATTCGTGAAGGTACGTTCCCGAAGGCAGGTTCGTCAACAACTCAATCGACGGATATCGAATTGGCTTCCTCGACCTGCTGGTCGTACCGAAGTCTGTTCCGTCTGTGATCCATCAGGAAATGGATCCTCTCCATGGCCTTTTCCCCAAGGAATTCCCTGGTCTGTTCCCTTGCCTGTTCGATCCGGGTTCGCCTGGAGGTGTGGATGACAACAATCGTCTCGGCCTCCCATGCCTCCACAAGTTCCGCCAGGTCCTTGAGATGCAGATGGTTGCCGATCCGGGCTCGTTGTCGGTGGCCTTCCTCGAAGAAGGTGCACTCGGTGATGACCAGTTGAGCCTTTCGGAACTCCTCCCTGAGCAGATTGGGGGTCTGATCCGTATCGCCCGTAAAGGCCACAAGGGGGATTTCAAGGGTCCTGGTGATGGTTTCACCGGCTTCTCGCAGGGATCTGAGACGGGCCTGGGGGACATCCACGAGATCCTCTCGGAGCTTGCTTCTGTGTTCCACGATCACATACCCGTTCGCAGGCACCGTATGACGCATCTCAATCGCCTTCAGGAAGATCGAAGGCTTGATTTCAGTCTGCTCCTCATGGCCCAGTGGAACCAGTCTGAATGGGGTCTGTTGATGCTCAACCGGTGTCCAGGCATGCAGCATCCGTTCCAGAGGTTCAACCATGTCAGGGGGGCACACACAGGTTCCCCCGGGCATCTTCTGGAAGGACCGTTGACTGAAGTAGTAGGGCAGCCCACCAATATGGTCCATGTGTCCATGGCTGATCGCGACCCATGGGGCAGCCAGGGCCACTCTGGGGCACATGCCGATGTCGAAGTTGATGTCGAGTTCGGGAACCTGGACGACGGTCTGTTCACCACCGATGCTGACACCCTGGACACGCCAGGGAGGGCAATACAGGAATCCGACACGTCCACCATGGGGTGGGCGTCGAGGAATCATGTTGAATCTCCTGCGGCCACGCTTTCACGCGACCGGGACTTTGAAGGTTTTCATGCTAGCGATTTCTGGGTTCGCGGCAAGTATCCGCTCAGGCGTGGCGGATCAGCACGCGATCGGAGAGATCGAGCAGAAGTTCAAGAGCCGGACCCTCGGGCAGAATCGACAACCTTGATTTGGCCCTGACCACGATGTCCCGCGCTGTCTGCATGGTCGAATCGAGCGCGGAGGAGGTGTCCAGAAACTTCTGGAGCCCCTCACGGTCACGCGAGTGGACAACCAGATCGAATTGTTCCCGGTCAATCGAGTCCAGGCTGTTTCGAAGACGAATCAACGGAAGGGTCATTTTTCCAAGATCAAGATCACGACCAACAGTCTTTCCAGTGACTGCCGTTTCACCAAACAGATCAAGGACATCATCCGTGATCTGGAATGCGATCCCCATTTCCTCACCGAACATCTTCAATGCCGAGCAGTGTTCCTCGTTTCCGTTTCCGAGCACGGCACCCATATGACAGCATGCACCAATCAATGAACCTGTCTTCCTGCCTACGACATCCAGATAGACGGATTCATCGATATCAAGATCATGTCTCTTCTGAAGCTGGATGACCTCACCCTCACAGAGCGTGTTCGTCACTTCACCCAATGCGAGATTGATCGAGGGATCACCCATCGTCGAGCAGAGATGAAACGCCTTGGAGATCAGATAATCACCAAGCATCACGGCAACTTCGTTTCCATTCAACGAGTTGATCGTCGCACCACCACGTCTGACTTCCGACTCATCGAGGATGTCGTCGTGAACCAGAGTCGCCATGTGGATCATCTCAACGACAGCGGCAACGATCTGATGCCGTTCATTGAGATCGTCCGATGAATCCGAACCGGATACAGCCAATGAGGACAGGATGACGAGTGATGGCCGGAGCATCTTTCCCCGGTAACGCTCGATGTGTGAACACAGATCATTCACACCGTCATCATCACTCTCGAGATGGCGTTCAAACACCTTGCAGACAGCGTCCAGTTGGTCGATCAGAAGATGACCAATGGGGCGGTTCAGGATGTCGGTATCAATCAAAGACACGTGATCTTGCTGGCTGGATGTGGTCTACTTGATTCCAACGAGGTAGGCGACCCAGCCTTCACAGGCCTCACCTTCATCGACCTCTGTCCAGACACCGTTCCCTTCATCGGTTTCCTCATCCGTTCCTTCCCAGTACACGGCAGCACGGCTGAAGCCGGCTTCAAGGAGCAGTTCCTGAATCTCGGGAAGTGTCCAGAGTCGCCAATGATAGGTGAACGCATTCTTGATCTTGGTTCCATCGGGAAACTTGAAGTGAATGTGATTGACGACATCGCCGGTCACGGGATCGTAATGATGCTGATCCCAGACATAGGTGAATCCATCAAGATCACGATCCTCTTCCATCTCGAGGAAGGAATCACTTCCACCATAGGCATCCAGGATGAAGAGTCCATCATCCTCAAGCTGGTCTCTGACGGTCTTGAAGTAGTCCAGAACCTGAGATCGTTTCTTGAAGAGGAAGTAACTGAAATTGAAAGCCAGAACCGTTTCAACCGGGTCCGTCTTGGTGTTGAGAACATCACCCTCGATGAGATTCAGTCGACTCGACTCCTCATCGTTCAGATTCTGATCGATCCTGGTTCGGCACCACTCCAGCACCTCTGTGCTGAGATCGACACCCACCGCCGTGTTTTCCGGTCGTTTCTTCACCCATTCACGGGCAACGGCTGCGGTCCCGCAGAAATCCTCACGCATGGAAGAGGCGGTCCGGCCACGCTGATCCTTCCAGATCCTGTCGATGGTGTCGATTTCACCTTCGGGATCCTGGACGGACAATTCATAGAGTTCGTGGATATCACTTCCTCGGGCTGTTCTGGAGGAGGCGTTCTTCTTCCGCTTCGAATTTTTCGTGGTCGTAGACATGAGGTCTTGCAGTGTAGCGGTCTCGACGCTCAGGGCGATGTATCAACAACATCGTAGATGCGAATCCATTCCCAACGGGGTTTCCATTTGCCGACAACCGCCGTGTGAGCAGGGTCGACGAGATATGCCCGATAGGCTTCTTCGGTCTCGAAACCCACATAGAAACCGACGTCGTAGTCACTATCCACATTCTGACGTCCAAAATCTCCATGTTGTCCACAGTAGTAGGAGGCGACACCGGGAATCGTCGAGAGATCCCTGTCGCAATCCTCGATCAGTTCCGTGGAATCTTCCGGGTCCTCGAGCTTGAAGAAGACCACATGGTTGATCATTGCCGGCCGTTCAGGTGCGGAGCAACCGGCGATCAGGCAGATGAAGACGATGCTCAAGATCACTGAAATACGTGCCATGTGGGCGAGTATAGTCGGGAGACCATGCCATCCCTTCCAGTCAAGGTCACTGTTCAGTGCCGCTGCCAAAACAGGCAGTGTGAGGCGGATGCGCTTGCCAGCCGACTGGGAACCACCTGTGTGAAAGGTGAACGTGTTCCCTCCGGCGAGTTCAGGATCATTCTCTTCGAGCACGGTGCCCAGCTCTGGGACGAACATTCCAGGAAACGGGGGATGCCGATTGGATTCCATGGAATCGATCTGCGTACCGGGAATGGAAGCCTGTCTCACAAACAACCAATTGCCAGAGCCATCGGTCGATCGAATCAGACAGTCGTCGATGCGACAGCCGGACTCGGTCACGATGCCTTTCTGATGGCATGCCTCGGTTGGAACGTCCACGCAATCGAGCGTCATCCTGTGATCGGTCTGTTGCTGGAACAGTCGGTCGAGGATGCCAGATTGGATCCCCAGCTGTCCATGAACATGGGATCACGACTTCAGGTTCATGTGGACGAATCAATCCAATGGTTGAGTCGAATGGAATCGAATCCCGATGTCATCTACATGGATCCCATGTTCGAACCCAGAAAACGATCCGCATTGCCACGGAAACCCGCCCAGGTTCTCAGAAAGATCGTCGGGCATGATGATGATGTCATGGATCTCTTCAAGATCGCGATGAAGACGGCTCGGAACAGGGTCGTGGTCAAGAGAACGGATGATGCGAGACCACTCGTCGAAGATCCCGACATGTGCCATCGAGGCAAGATCGTCCGGTATGACGTCTATCTCGTGAAAGGGGACAACCATGGATGATGTCATGGTTCTTGATGTGGAGACCACAGGTCTGTCTCGTCGCAACGACGTCGTGACGACCGCATGCTGGTATTACCAGGGAACCTGGCACAGGTGGGTCCGGGGTCTCGATACGGAATCGACCTTCAGATCCCACTGGACATCCTCCTCTGAACTGGTCACCTTCAATGGCCGCAACTTCGATGAGAAGTTCGTGATCAAGGATCTTGGTGTCGAACTGCATGCCAACCATCGGGACATCATGTACGACGGTTGGAAACAAGGGCATCGAGGAGGACTCAAGAAGGTCGCGGAAACCTGCGGCCTTCCGAGACCTCCGGAAATCAGCGGAATGGATGGTCGTTCAGCCATTCTGCTCTGGAAGCTCTGGGAATCCGGAAATCCGGATGCGCTTCAACTCCTCAGTCTCTACAACGCCTGGGACGTCTGGTTGACACTCGGTCTCTATCGACGGTTCGTCCACGACCTTCCATTGGAGGATGATCACCGGATTCCCTGGACACTCGACATGGGCAAGGCGGCTGATTTACTCATTCAATCAGGCATCGGGACTGGAAGCTCGATGGATGGTGGGGTACAACTGTGGTCCCAGGGAGGTTCATGATGGAATCACCAGAGAATTCAACACAGCCGCAGGAAGGCATGGACAAATGCGAGCGAAGGGCTTGGGCCATTCTTCTTGTTGTCGCGGCCCTGTTCATGATCGGCCTGGTCATGGTGTCCTTCTGGGGTGGTCCCTATGAAGCCAACAGTTACTGGCTTCAGGAAAAACCACCAACCTTCCCCAATTAGCCCGGGACCAGTCGGATTCCAGACACACCCATGGGCGGCCATCCCGCTGGTTCCATGCATCATTTCACGTCCGAGAAACCCGAAAGGGTGGATGTTCTTTGAAAAGTGGCCCTCCAGGGGATACCCGGACAGGCCACGTTCGTTTAGAATTCCGGATCACTCAGGGGCTGTAGCTCAGTTGGGAGAGCGCCTGCTTTGCAAGCAGGAAGTCGTCGGTTCGAGCCCGTCCAGCTCCATTGCCACTCAGAACGGTGAGGCGGCCACAAGATCGACCCGTTGCGGGGCAATGACTTGCACCCGCCAACGACTGTCGAAGTTCATCGGACCTACAACACCAATCCACTGACCAATCATGGCAGTCATGTCCACCGAGAGATCATGCTCGATGTAGGCCAGTGTGCGTCCACTGACAGGATCCTCGACTCGATACATGACCGGTCTTCCGTCGTTTCCAGTGAAGATGCTGGATACGCCAAGACGACCCATCACGACGTAGTCGACCGGTTGATCAATCGCCTTGCGAACGACACGGACATCACTCGAGGCGACCTTCATGACCGATTCGAGACGGTTCAGTGATTTCTTCTGATCAACAAGACACATGGCCAGCTCGAGCTGGCGCATTCTGATCGAAGCCATCTGGGATGCATCTGGATCCGTATCCACATCCTCTTCTGCAACGATCGCATAGGCATCCCACAACCTGGAAAGCAGTTCATGGGACATCTCGGTGGGAGGAATGGATGAATAGAGTCGCTCGAGGCCGAGGAAATAATGGTTCTCCTTCTCCCAGTACGGCCTTGAGTTGATGACGATTTCCTCACCAGGCTCCTCTTCGATGAGGACGACCTTGTCAGGAACCATCGATGATCGTCTGTTCTGGAGATACCGGGACAGGTAGGACGGTTGTCCAGTGGGAGCAGGGAGGGTTTCCATTGATTCGGTTTCGGAAACGACAACCGGTGAATCCGCCTTCATGGTGGTCACTTCGATTGTGGAGTCATGTTCAACGGTCGACCAGGCTCGTGCTTCCTGAGCAGTCGCCAGTCGAACATCAGCCATGTTGATCCAGCCCTCGGCCTGTCTCGGGAGGCGGATCTTGTAGAAATGGAATGTCTTGCCATCAAGGTTTTCGGTGGTCGAATCCACGATGTCGACCTGACTGTCCATCGGAAGCATGCAGACCGGTCGCCATGCCTTGGTTGGCTGTGGATTCATCAGATCCGGGGCGAAGACCGGCATGGTGTCCAGTGTCGTACCGGTTCGTTCATCGAGGACCTCGAAACGTCCGGTCTCGTCCGCTGGCAGACGCAGCCATCCCCATGATTCCGAGAAGAGGGGACCATCGGCACTGATCCTTCCCCAATTGGCCATCTGTTCCTTGATATGGACCAGTGAACTGGGGGGTGCTTCGAGAAAGGCGTAGTAGTTTCGATCACCACCACATCGAATCACCGCATTCTCGCTGTTGACCACATACAGCTGATCCGCCGGTGGCATGGCGGGTTGCTGGGCGAAAAGGCAGGAAAGAAACAGTCCGAGCATGTACATGATGGGTCCCTCCATGGACGACTATACGCGCGAGGCTACCTTTGGAAAAGTACGGTGACAACCGGTGGACAAGCTTCTTGCGGCATTGGGGTGCGGGTTGGGAGGATCAGACCGATTGGGCGGCTGTCGGTCACCCATCCACTGGCCTGGTGGCAGCAGCGCGGTAGGATTCCCCCTGCCCATGAAACCCCTCATCTGCATCCTGGCACCTGTTCTCCTGCTGGTTTCCTGTTCATCACCATTGGATGGACCGGACCACGGTCCGTACCTCGACAAGGGATTGGCCAGCATCATCGAGCAGGAGCTCCAGCAGGTCGAGGCTCTGGAACGAGAGGCGACCACCGACCAACCCGGTCACGTCGAGGAACTCCTTTCCATGAGACGTGATGAGTTGGATGCCCTGAGCCCGGTTCCACCCGGAGCGGACCTGCATGCCAGACTCGGGATCAATCTCGAGGGCCGTGAATCCGAACGACAACCAATCGACATCGATCAGGCGGTCCAGGCTGCCGTCCTCAACAACCTCTCACTCCAGGATGCGCGTCTGACGCCGGCCATCCAGAGAGAGGAACTCATCCAGGCGGCTGCCGTGTTCGACATCGTTCTGGGCGCCGGTGTCTCCTTCGGGCGTTCAAGAACGCCAATCACGGTCGTCAACCAGGTCTCCACCGACGGCAAGCAGGCGCTCAATGTCGGCCTGTCCCGAATCGAGCAGTTCCAGTATCAGGTCGAATTGACCAAACAACTCACCACCGGCGGAAGTGTGACGCTCTCGACAAGTCTGGACCGTCAGCTTCAGAAGAATCAGGGCGATCTGAGGTTCTCCCCGAATCCAGGTGTCAATCCCGTGTTCGCACTCCAGCTTGATCAGCCGATCCTGCGTGGGTTCGGTCAGGATGTGAATCTGGCGAATGTCTACATCGCACAGAAGCTGGAAGAGTCAGCGATGGAAGGCCTGCGAGCACAACTGATCTCCACTGTGACAACCACTGAAGTCGCCTACTGGCAGCTGGCCATCGCGTGGAGAAATCTCGCCATTCAGGAATGGTTGATCCAGGCTGCAGAAGAACTGCTCGACATCATTGATCGTCGCCGAGCCTACGATGCCAACATCGCGGACTGGGCACAGGCAGTCGCCACTGTCGAGCAAAGAAGGGCCGCGATCATCGGACTCCAGCAGGCTGTGAAGGAAGCGTCGGATCAACTGAAGCTGCTCATGAATGATCCGGATATCCCACTCTCCGGTGAAGCCGTTCTTGAACCTGTCGACGAGATGGTTCACACACCGATCGAACTGGAGCTGCGGGAATCCCTTCTGATGGCGATCGCCAACAGACCCGATGTCCGCCAATCCCTCTATGAGATCGACATTGCCGACATCAACGAAGTTGTCGCCGACAACGGTCGTCTCCCCGAGCTTGATCTCCAGGCGAGCGTCAATACACAGGGACTTGGTCAGACCTATGGAGATGGATACAGCGAATCCTTCACTGGTGACTTCATCTCGTATGTGGTCGGTCTCGTCTTCCAGTATCCACTGGGCAATCGCGCACCAGAAGCGGCCTACCGGCAGTCACGCCTGGAACGCAGCTCGGCGATGATCAGTTATCGCGAGACACTGCTCCAGGTCATTCTCGATGTGAAGACGGCCATGCGATCCGTTCTGGACAATGCACGACTGATCCCCGCGACTCGTGCAGCCAGAGTCGCGACCGCCGAATCTCTTCGCGCACTTGAGGTTGAACGCCAGACACTTGCCAGCCTCACACCGACCTTCCTCAATCTCATCTTCTCGACCCAGGCCCAGTTGGCGTCTGCTCGCAGCGAAGAGTTCTCGGCCATTGTCGATTTCAACATCGCGGTGTCGGAGATGTATGAGTCGATGGGGACAACCCTTGATGTCAATCAGATCGGAATTCAGGTTCTCGATGAGAACGGCGAATTCGATGCAGACATCCTCTACTGAAACCATGACGGGTCCAAGCGTTCTTTCACACGACGAATCTTCCATACGGGAAGCTGCTGCTGCGCTGACTCGAAGCGGTGTCGTCGCCTTTCCGACAGAAACGGTCTACGGTCTGGGCGCATCGACACTGGATCCAACGGCGCTGGATGCGGTCTTCCGGATCAAGGGAAGACCACAGGACAACCCCCTGATTGCGCATGTACTCGACATCGAAGGTGCAAAGACGATCACAACCGGTTGGGATGATCGTTGCACCCTGCTTGCGGAAGCCTGGTGGCCCGGACCCTTGACACTGGTTCTGGGCCGAGGTGAATCCGTGCCCGATCAGGCATCCGGTGGTCGTCCGACACTCGCCGTCAGAAGCCCTGAACATCCCGTTGCCCGTGCACTCCTTGAAGCCTTCGGGTCTCCCATATCAGCGCCTTCAGCCAATCGATCCGGCGGAATTTCACCCACCTGCGCCCAGCACATCGTGGATGATTTCTCTGGTGATCCCGAAGCCCGTGACCTGATCGTTCTTGACGGAGGCCGCTGTCGTGTCGGAATTGAATCAACCGTTCTCGACATGACGATGGATCCACCCAGGATTCTCAGGCCAGGTGTCCTGACACCGGAAGTTCTCGAACCACTGATTGGTCGGATTGAAACCACAGCGATTCGTGAACAGGTTCATTCTCCTGGAACAGCGGAGCGGCACTACTCGCCCCAGACCAGTTGCATGCTTGTCGAGGAACCGGAACTGATTGATCGACTTGCGTCCAATGAGTGTCGTTGTGTCGTGATCACATCGATCTCCGGTCGAAGAGAACTCGTTCAACCACCCCATGAATTGATCCTGATGCCACTCGATCCCGCCGGGTATGCCATGGAGCTCTATGAAGCACTGCGTCGTGCGGATGCGGAGAGAGCCGATCTGATTCTCATCGAGACTACCGGTGAGGATGATCCCAACTGGTTGGCGATCCGCGATCGATTGATGCGCGCCGCTTCCGAACGGTTGTCTTGATTCTTCTGAATTCGGGACCTGGACTGAATCCGATTCATCATTCGGTATTCGTGTGGATGATGACATCCGCCTGTGGCACATCACTGCCCGCTTCCAACCGTGGTCCCCGGTTGGTTTCCAGGCTCACAACAAGAATCTCATGATCCGGGAGGAGTCTTCTGATCTCCTGGACGGTTCCGCCATCATGATCACTGTGGAAACGTCCAACCAGAAGAATGACCGGTGATCCATGTGTCTCGATGGCGTCCGCGACGGAATCAGCCATCGTTGCATCCCAGATCTGTTGGGCACGGTAGAACGGTTCGATATGCGACAGATCGAGTTCCTTGCCGTCCTCGTCCTCGGAATGACCTTGATCAGCTGGCTGCATGATCTCGAAGAAGCGTTCTCTGTAGACACCCTCGATGGGTTCATTGGGGATGGAAACGAATCGTGATCTCTCTGGAGGCAGTTGTTCCAGCGCATCCCAGTTCCGGGTTCGGGCGAGTCTCACATACCGCCTCGGTGCATTGGCGGCAATGATGCGACCATCATTGGAAATCGCCGCTTCGATCACAGGCTGGTACCAGACCGACCAACTTCCCTTGCCGGCCCAGGATGCGGAAGCGGTTTCCTTCATGAAGGTTTCATGATCAATGATGCCTTCGACGAGATCATCAATGAGCAGTTGTTCATCTCGTTCCAGCATCTCAAGAGCGAGTGTTCCACCGCCTCGACGTGTCATGACGTCTTCGACAACCGCCAATTGAACCGCGTGACCTGTTGCGTCGTCATGTTCCTCACCCAGAACGATGATGTCGGCCATCGATGCTCGCTCAATGAAATCATTCCAGTTGATGACGTCATCGGAATCCCCCTGGGTCATGACCAACTGGGTCCGAACGTCGACATTGGATGCCTCAGCCATCTTGCTTGGAGCCTGGCATCCTGTGACAAGCATGAGCACGGGAAACAGCAGACACGGGGCCAGGAGTGATCGATAGGGGTGTTTCATGGGTCAGGAATGGTGCTGGAGGGGGTGCCGGGGGCTGGACCCGTTGTCTCAGCCAACGTGGGATAGTACGATACGTGATCGTTCAAATCAGACCAGAAGACCGGGAGCGAAGTTCAATGTCGCAGGATCCTTCCAACGCACTCGACACCGTCATCGGTGGTGCTACAAGCAAGACCGTGAATGCCAGCGAGGCCCTTCAGACCGCTCAGCGTCATGAGCAGGAAGGTGATCGACTGGCCGCGATCGAGGCACTTCGTTCAGCAGCATCCTCCAGTGATGAGGCGGCCTTCAGACTGGCCTACCACCTTGATCTGGTTGGTGAAGAGGACGAGGCCGTATCGCTCTACGAGGAACTGGTCCGAAGGCAGAGCCGTCCATCGATCAATGTGCTGCTCAACCTTGCCGTGATTCTCGAGGATCGTGGAGACATCAACGGCGCAGAACGCTGCCTCAGGCAGATTCTGGATACCGATCCAAACCACGAACGTGCTCGTCTCTACATGTTGGATGTTCGTTCATCGAAGGACATGTACTACGACGAAGAGCAGGCCAGGGACATGGCCAAGAGAAACGCGCTCCTCGACACACCTGTCACGGATTTCGAACTGTCCGTCCGGGCACGCAACTGCCTCAAGAAGATGCAGATCAGAACACTCGGCGATCTCCTGAAGGTCAGCGAGGCGGAACTGCTGAGCTACAAGAACTTCGGGGAGACATCACTGGTCGAGATCAATCAGATGCTCTCCTCCAAGGGACTGCGTCTCGGTCAAAGTCTTCAGAACCACTACAGCCGGGTCCGCCAGGAGATCTATGACGAGATCAAGGGTCGGGCATCCGAAGCGGTTCTCAACAAGTCCATCACACAGATGGATCTCTCCGTGAGGGCTCGCAAGGCGCTTCAGCTCCTGGGCGTTCAGACGGTCGGTGATCTGGCCACAAGAACCGAAGCCGAGTTGATGGGTGTGAAGAATTTCGGTGCAACGAGTCTTGATGAGGTTCGAGAAGTTCTTCAGAGCCACAACCTCGAGCTCCGTACCCTCGACTAGGTCCTCTGCTTTCTTGGGATCACAAGACGATGATCCGATCCCTGTGATGAATTCCAGTCGCACCCCACGATCCGCCGAAGTGATCAGTATGGGATGTCGTTTCTGGTTCAGGACATGTTGTCTCTTGATGATCCTGGTCGGATCCACATCGTGTGGAGATCGAGAGGACCAGAAGGCAACCCGGATTTCCGATGAAATCAGGGACCAACCGGATCGTATCCGTCTCCCGATTCCTGAAAATGAACCGATTGTCCGTGTTCGAATCCGGAAGGTGACCGGATCTCTGGAGCCAGTCGATTTTGCACACAGTGGACAGACCGTTTCGATCGAAGATGGAAATGGTCGAATGATCACTCGAAAGGGACCATTGACCGTCCGACGAGATCGGGATGGTTGGATCATCCGCGCAGCAGACACCTGGACTGTTCCAGCCAGCTTTCAAAGCTCGGATTGGATCAGTCTTGCTTCGGAAGGCGGACTTGAACTGACCGACGACACGGGAGAAACCCGCCGATATGCAGGTTCACTCAGGTGTGTCCATCTACCCGACCAGAAGGAAACGACCTGGGATCTGATTGAATACGTGGACATCGAGTCGTATCTGCCAGGTGTTCTCAGTGGTGAACTCTTCGGCCACTGGGGTCTCCAGTGTCAGGCAGCCCAGGCCATTGCTGCCAGAAGCTTCGTGACCATGGAGTGCATCCTCCGACAGAAGAAGCGTTGGGATGTCGTGGACACGCCTGGTTCACAGGTCTACCTGGGCGTTGTGGAGGATCCGTTATCACATCAAGCCTGCAACATGACCAGTGGAATGATCCTGACCTGGGGACCTGAAGTGGTTCCTGGTTACTTCAGCAGTTGCTGTGGTGGCCGAGCGGCCACGGGTGTCGAGGCGATCGGGCCCAATCCGATCAACGCGGTACCACCACTCAAGGGTCATGCTGGTGATGGATATTGCCAGGAGGCACCACTTTACGAATGGACACGCGAATGCAGTGGCCGGGATCTTGGCCGTGCGATTCGACGATCTGCTTCAAAGGGGTCACCGGAAAAGGCGATTGGAACAGTGGAGCGAATCATCATCATCGGTCGGAATCGACACGGTCGAGGTGTTCGGCTCCAGATTCGGGATACGGCTGGTCGCCGAGTGGAGATGACTTCGGAGGATCTCCTTCAATCATCAAGATCCCTTCCAGGCGGTGCGCTCTATTCCGGTTGGGTCGAGGGACGAACCCGGGGAGGTCGACTCGAACTCTCGGGGCACGGCTACGGACATGGCGCCGGTCTCTGTCAATACGGAAGCGCTGCGATGGACAAGGCAGGCAAATCATTCTGGCAGATGATCGAGTTCTACTATCCGGGTGCGGAAATCAAGAAAGCCTGGTAACCGGACCAGTCCGGAATGTGAAAGGGAGCCCGCGACATCTTCATGTGCGGGCTCCCGGGGCGAAGCATCATGATCGGCTTGACTTCGAAAGCCGGTTACAGCTTCAATGAACTCTTGGAGTGTTTACGACCCATTGATCACTCGGAAGGATGTCCGCAAATGGATCGTCCTCGATGACCTCATCTCCAGTCGAGCGTCGGGCGCGTGATTCATATTCATCATGCATGTTCCGTCCTGCAAGTGCCTGAAGAGTGCCTTCCTGAACAGCTCGAATCTCAGCCAGCTTGGATTCGACCTGATCGAGGTTCGAGATCCTTCCGAAGCGATCGAAGTCCCGCAGGGTGGCCTTCTGGGCTTCGGTCAATTCGATGAGTCGATCATTGCGTTCGATCATGTCAATCTGCCGATCCATCTGCCAGATCTGATCGCTGTACTGCGTGTACTCGGATTCAAGCCTTTCGAGAATGCCAGTGAGTCGATCAGCCTGCTCATGGAGCATCTTCAGATGGTGTGTGTTCGAAGCGATTCGATCCTGATAGGACGTTCGGATCGTCTTCATCCGCCTGCCATCTTCCCGAGCTTCTTCCATGTCGAAATGTCGTCCATTGACCACGAAGTTGACGGGTTGAACACCACTGCTGTTTGATCGAACCGCCAGGGCGAGTTCCTGCAGATCCTGAGTCGTGAGTTGGACTACACGCTCGGCAACTTCGGTATCACTCTGGAACTGTTCAACCTGACACTCGACGGCAGCCAGTTCACCTCGAACCTCGGCAATCTGATCCGGGTAGCTTTCGGCAAGTGTTCGGAGGTGGTGACGCAGTGCTGCAGGGTCGTCCAGTTGCTCGTCGATGAAATCAACGGCATGTTGTCTGGCTGTACCAAAGGCGGCGTAGACCCGATCAGGACCGACGAGGATGACGATTCCACCGGTGATGATGGCGGCGATCAGCCCCCATCGAACGACACATTTCATCAAACTATTCATGATTGCTCCTTGGGGTGAATCCCCTCTGCGGGCATCCAGGGCCCTCTGGAGGGGTTGTTGGGGATCCAGAGCGGTTTCTTTCACGGATTCCAAGAGTGAGGCGGCCGTCCCGGGTGAATACCATCTTGGGGATGGATCAACCGCATGAAATCCGCTGACGGGTTTTCCCAAGAACACCTACGGAGCAGTCATGCATCAATTGACGACTACATTCGTCCGTCGACTCAGAGACCGCGATGAGGGCGCCTGGTTTGAACTCTGGCAGGTCTTCGGACCTGTTCTGCGCGCTCAGCTCAGTCGTTGGGGTGGCGGAAGGATCGGAGTCGAAACGATCCGGGATCTTTCCCAGGAGACGTTGGCGACCCTGTCCAAATCGATCGATCGGTTCGATCCAGACAGGGGTGTTCGGTTCTCGACATGGCTGCTGGCCATTGCCAAGCATGTCCTCGGAGACGAACTCGATCGCCGCGGCGCCATCAAGCGAGGATCAGGTCGACGGGCCGTGACTCTCGGGGATCGCGATCCTGCAGCGGATGTCCATGTCGATTCTGCCTATGAGCGGAGCATCTTCGAAGCCAAGGTGCACGCCGCGATCCGTCGAACCGAATCAGAGTCGGTGTTCGTTGCCTTTCAGGTCTATCGACTACGAATCTTCGAAGGACAGACCGGCCGTCGAGTTGCAGAGCAGCTCGGGCTCAGTGAGGCCACGATCACAAGACACGTACAGTCGGTCCGGAAGTCGCTGCGTGAGGCCCTTGAGAGCGTTGTCGCCCAATGGAGTTTCACCCCCGAGGAACATGCGGAGATTTCCCAGGCTGGACTTGGGGGTGATGACAGACTGTTTGATGAGGCCATTGCCGAGATCTATCACGCCCATGAAGCCAGGCGGCGTGCTGAAGACGCCCAAACCAGATCGGCTGGTGCGCCATGATCACCACCCTCATGGGATTTCTTGTGATTTCCATGATCATCGGTGCACTCTTACTGGGTGTGATGTTCATACTCGTCCCCATACTCAGGGGCGGCTTTGCAATCGGTTCATTGATTGGAAAGGTGATCCAGCACATCGTTCACTGGTTGTTTGGATCGATCAAGGATCTTTCCAAGATCATCGGTCAGTTGTTCAGCATGATCGTCTTGACGCCACTGCTTCTTGGATCAATCGTGCTCGGTCGATGGTCGGCCGCCAATCAAGCCTGGTCCGTGATTCGCGACAATGCGTCCGGTATCGCGCAATCGTTGTATCGCATCCTGATTCGAAGACCGATGGCCCTGGTCGGCATCGGTGTTGCGCTTGATGAGGTCGAACGCAGCGTCCATGAAGCGGCCGTCATTCCCAATACGGATTCGAATGCCAGCTTCGAGGGTTATCGAATCACCGATACGCTGACATCCGGAGGTTCCGGTGCCCGGCTCTACATCGCGGAACCACTTCCGAATCGTCAACGAAGATTGAAAGGGCAGCCATCCAAGGTCGTGATCAAGTCATTTGATCTCGAAGCAGGTTCGATGTTGCCTCAGATGATGCGGGAATCCCGATCACTCGATGCCGCTCGACGCCTGGGTCTCGTGCTCGAGCATGACATGGACGCATCACGCTTCTGGTACGTCATGCCCTGGATTCCAGGGAAGCACCTTGGAGAAGTGGTTGACGAACTCCACGTCGGCGGACGAGGGCTTGATGCTGATGGTCTGTCCCGATCGATCCAGATCATGTCCGATCTTCTGCATGTTCTTCGGAGTTATCACGATCAGGGTCTTTGGCACAAGGATGTGAAGCCAGAGAACATCATCATCAACGAATCAGGTGCACATCTCGTTGATCTCGGTCTCGTCACCCCTTTGGCTTCGGCCATGACATTGACGACACACGGTACGGAGTATTTCCGTGATCCAGAACTCGTCCGGCAGGCATTGCGCGGGGTCAAGGTGCAGGATGTCGATGGAACACGTTTCGACGTCTATGCCGCCGGTGCGGTGTTCTACTACATCCTTGAAAACACCTTCCCGGCACACGGTGGTCTGAGTCGCTTCGACCAACCCTCACCCGAAGCAGCAAGGTGGATCGTCCATCGTGCCATGTCCGATTACGAGCAGCGGTACCCGGATGTGGATGTGATGTTGCGGGATATCGCCATCCTGCTGGAATCCGCGGATCCATGGTCTGTTCGCCCGGCGGACCTTCCTTCGATGCAGGGTGTTGCCACCGAGGAAATGCAAACATCAGTACCTCCACCACCACCCGCACCGGTTCGTCGTCACACCCCGGTGCCTCCCGCATCACCACCTCCACCATCCACACAACTGGCCAGCAACAGATCAAATCCCAATCGATCGACCTGGATTGCAGCTGCAGCCAGTTTCGTTCTGGGTATTGGGATCTTGACGCTTCTTGGACAGTTCTTCATGACATCCAGCTCAAGCAATGATCTGGGAGACTCTGTCAGCAACACTGCGATCGCGGAATTTGCGGAGGTTCCTTCTCCAGCATCCTCAAGACCAGGACAATGCCTCCTGATCATCGATCATCTCCAGCGCGATCAACCGTCGATCTCCAGCACGATCAACGCCTTCAGAAAACAGCTTTCAAGAGCAGGCTGGTCTCAACGGATCGACGTCGAGGCGGAAATCGCGATTCGGAGCGTGATGCCACCGCGTCCTGAAGAAGGTCGTGAGCCGGTTCATCCAGCCGTTCGGGACGCATTGGAGAGTCGGGATCTGGATGCGGCTGTTCTTCTGATCGACAGCAATCAGGAGGACGGTGATGTCGATGTGATCATGCTCACCCATGAATGGCAGGCACGCTGGTCTATACCACGACTGATTTCGAATACGAACAGTGAGGCTGTTCAGGATTGAACAGCCTCGATGGCATCCGCTTCCGAAAGAACATCGATCGACATGGGAACCGGTCCGAGCATGATGGAATCATGTCTTTCAATGGTGCCTTCATGATCCGAGTCCGGAAGTGTCACGATGACGGCATCTTCCAACTGGAAACAGAGACTGTCATCTTCGGCATTGACGATGATCCGGGCCTTGCTGGCTGCGACATGAGCATCACTGCCTTCAAGACAGAGTCCATGCAGGTCCCAGTTGTCCGAGGTCGTCGCATGGATCCACCATGGACCCAGGACGCCACCGCTCGGTTGGGATGTATCCAATGGACGATGGAGGGCGGTCTTGATGACGAGTGATCGGATATCGAGGACCGATGCCGTGGGAATCTCGTCCTTCCGGGCGTCCGAAACCGCCTTGAACGCCAGTCCGGCCAGGAAGGCACCGGCAACCATGAGCATCAGCACTCTGGTGTGACGCCATCTTCCCGGACCTTTCCGGTCCGATGACTCGCCTGGGGCCTGTCGAGGAGTTGGAAACCTGTAGAGCACATCCATGGAAAGCCCATCGGCACGCTCATGTCCCATCTTCAGTGGGGTCCCGGGGAAAGCGGTGGTTCCGTGAGTGATAGGATGGTGTCCGATATGAGCACACAGGACCATCCCGGCGTACGCCTACGACGAGCCATGGCATCCGGAACCGTCATGTGCCCCGGTGCCTTCAACGCATTGGTTGCCAGAGCCGTTGCCAGAGCGGGTTTCAACGCGGTCTACATTTCCGGCGGCGCATCAGCCAACAGTGCCGGGTATCCGGATGTCGGACTCCTGTCGTTGACTGAAATGTGCAGGAACATTCGTGAAGTCTCGACGGCCAGTGGCCTTCCTGTCGTGGTGGATGCCGATACCGGCTACGGCGAAGTCGAGATGGTTCACAGAACGGTCGTGGAATACGCGAGGGCCGGAGCTGCTGCGCTGCATCTCGAAGACCAGGTGTTTCCCAAACGATGTGGACATCTGGATGGAAAACAACTTGTTCCAGTCGAGCACATGGTCGAGAAGGTCAGAGCCGCATCGGAGAGTCGTCCGGATGATGGGTTCGTCGTCATCGCCAGGACGGATGCCGCATCCGTCAACGGTCTCGATGACGCCATCGATCGTGGCATGAAATATCGAGAAGCAGGCGCCGACATGATCTTTCCTGAAGGTCTCAGGACCGAGGAAGAGTTCAAGACATTCGCGGATGCCTGTCCGGGTCTCCTGTTGGCCAACATGACCGAGTTTGGAAAAACGCCGATGATCAATGTCCGGACATTCTCGGACATGGGTTACGACCTTGTTCTGTATCCAGTCACCATGCAGCGTGTCGCCATGGCTGCGGTGACGAAAGGCCTCACGGAACTGGCTGAAAAGGGCAGTGCAGAGAGTTTTCTCGATGCCATGCAGACAAGAACCGAACTTTATGACCTGCTTGGATACACACCAGGCGAGGAATGGCCATTTCCGTCCTGAACCACGGACGACATCAAGCCGGGCATCGGCTACGATGCAGTGCTCACGATCATGCGGGTTCTTGAGGATCTCGTGTGCCCCATCGACTTGATATCAAAAAAGAGAAGAGATTCCTCCATGCCTGCGACGAGCTCAAAGACACCAGACACCCGCGGCCTTGCCGGTCAGACCATCGGCGAGACTTCCGTATGCTCAGTGAACCAGACGCAATTGATCTACCGTGGATTCGAGATCGCTGATCTGGCCGCTCATGCGACCTTTGAGGAAGTGGCCCATCTGCTCCTCGTCGGACACAAGGCATCACCGGAAGAGCTTTCCACGTTCACTGCCCAGATCAACGAATCACGGGACGTGTGTGAGAAGATTCTTGATGTCATTGGCAACATTGCTTCAGAGCAAAATGTTCACCCGATGGCCATATTGCGAACCGGCATCTCCATGTTGTCCCATGAGGATCCAGAGGCCGAGGACAATTCAGCCGAGGCTGAAGCACGCAAATCAATTCGACTTCTGGCCAAGATCCCGACTCTGATCGGTGCCTGCCAGGCTGGACGAGATGGCCGTGATCGGGTCAAGCCCGATCCATCACTCTCCCATGCAGCCAATCTGCTCTGGTTGATCACCGGGGAAAAGCCATCCGAGATCGCCGCCAAGGTGATGGATGTCTCCCTCATTCTGTATGCCGAACATGATTTCAATGCCTCGACTTTCACGAGCCGGGTCATTGCCTCTACGAATTCAGACATGCATTCAGCAGTCTGTGGTGCAGTTGGAGCTCTGAAGGGCAACCTTCATGGTGGCGCCAACGAGGCCGCCATGGAAATGCTCGAGTGCATCATGACCGATACAAAGGACGGATCCATCTCGGTTGACGAGTGGATGACACGAGCCTTCAACGAGAAGCGGAAGCTCATGGGCTTCGGTCACCGCGTCTACAAGAACGGCGATCATCGTGCAGGCATTCTCAGGGAATGGGGTCTCAAGTACTGCGAAGAGATCGATCCATCCAAGAAGTGCTGGTTCGACCTGGGTGATGAAGTCCAGGGCATCATGCTCCGTGACAAGAACATCCATCCAAATGTCGATTTCCCATGCGGCATGACCTATTTCGCGATGGGTATTCCTGTTCCTCAGTACACACCGATCTTCGTGGCCAGCAGGATCACGGGCTGGTGTGCCCACATCATGGAGCAGCACGCAAACAACCGGATCATCCGGCCGCTCGCTGAATATGCCGGTCCGGACCTGATGAACTGGAAAGACAGCTGATCAGCTGTCTCGGTACTGGCTTCTTGAATCAAGGAATTTGAAATGACACAGGTCATCAGCGTCATCGGTGCCGGCACCATGGGAAGTGGTATCGCCATCACGGGTGCATCTGCGGGAATCGAAGTCTGCCAGGTGGATGTCTCCCGGGAACAACTGGATCGTGCCAAGGCCTATCACGAGAAGACTCTGCGTCGAAATGTCGAGAAGGAACGGATGACGCAGGAAGAGGCGGATGCGGTCAAGGGTCGTATCAGCTATTGCCAGGACCATGAGCGTGCAGGGGATTCCTCCTTCGCGATCGAAGCAGCCACCGAGAACATCGAGATCAAGAAGAAGATCTTCGGTGCAATGGTTTCGACTTATGGTGAGGACTGCATTCTCGCGACCAATACCTCATCCATCTCCATCACGGAGATTGGTCAGAGCATCGGATCTGCTGCGGGTCGTGTCATTGGAATGCACTTCTTCAATCCTGTACCTGTGATGAAACTCGTTGAAGTCATCAAGTCTCCGGCGACCAGCGAAGAGACCCTGTCCAGGACGATTGCACTCTCTGAACAGATGGGCAAGACACCGATTGCCGCAAACGATTTCCCGGGATTCGTCAGCAACCGGGTCCTGATGCCGATGATCAATGAGGCTTTTCACGCATGGAATGACGGGGTTGCTGGTCCAGATGAAATCGACGGGATCATGAAACTCGGTTGCGCCTTTCCGATGGGACCCCTTCGATTGGCGGACCTCATCGGGCTGGATGTGTGCCGTGACATCATGCTGGTTCTTCATGAGGGGCTCGGTCATCCAGACAAATATGCCCCTTGTCCGAAGCTGGTCGAGCTGGTTGAGGCGGGACATCTTGGAAACAAGACCGGCCGCGGGGTCTATGACTATTCAGGCTGATTTTCAATTCAATCATTGCTTGAGTGACGAATAGAGATCCCTCTGGGTTGTTCAAAGGAATATTGAACACCTGAAACACATTGAAGATTGCAAAGAAGTTCTGATGGAACAGAACGGTGCTGTCGTTCGAAGTACATTTCTGGATGACATCGAACAACAGCGAACAGACTCGAACCAACCAGTCACAACTCGAAGAAACCATCGGGCCCTGTCCGAGGGAACCACTCGATCTGACGGATCTTCTTCCAGTCCACTCGGGACTCAACAACGGCGATCGTGTCGGACCATTCCAGATCATGCATCTGCTTGGTGAAGGTGGATTTGGAACCGTCTACCTGGCACAGCAACTTGAACCGGTTCGAAGAGAAGTCGCGCTCAAGATCATCAAGCCCGGCATGGATTCACGTGAAGTCATTTCACGATTTCAGGCGGAACGACAGGCGTTGGCGATCATGGACCATGACGGCATCACGCGTGTTCTCCAGACTGGCGAAACCAAGGATGGACGTCCCTGGTTCGCGATGGAGTATGTCCGTGGTCTGCCCATCCATGAATACTGCGATAAACGACGTCTTTCGCTGAAAGAGAGGCTCGAACTCTTTTCGCGCGTCTGCGATGCCGTACAGCACGCACACCATCGAGGCGTCATTCATCGAGATCTCAAGCCAAGCAATATTCTCGTTACGACCGACGAAGACGATCAGCCGGTACCAAAGGTCATCGACTTCGGCATCGCCAAGGCTCTGCATGCACCATTGACCAGAAATTCGTTCGTCACCAGTATCGGCCAGTTCGTCGGAACACCCGAGTACATGAGTCCTGAACAAGCCAGTGGGACGGCGCTTGGAATCGATACACGAAGTGATGTCTATTCACTTGGTGTGGTGCTCTATGAGCTGATTGCAGGCAAGCTGCCGTTTGAACGTGAAACCGGATCAGCACAGGATTATTCGAAGCTGTTGACCGCCATCCAGGAGGATGAACCACCTCGGCCAAGCTCACTTCTGTCCAAGGCATCAACCAAATCAGTTGATTTCATTGCTTCTCTTCGAAACATCCGATCTTCGGCTCTGATCACGACGCTTCGCCGGGATCTCGACTGGATACCGTTGATGGCGATCAGAAAGTCTCGAAGAGATCGCTATGTCTCCGCCGAATCACTTGGAAATGATGTTCGAAGATGGCTCTCAGGTCTTCCATTGGAGGCTGGACCTCAGCGACTGTCCTATCGAATCAGATTGTTCATGCAACGACGACGGGCTGCCATTGCAGCCTCGCTCATTCTCATGATCGGTGTGACCGGGACCGGGGCACTTGCCTGGGAAGCCCGCGACGCCGGAGTCGAGGCCCATCTGAAGGCTATTGAAGCGAGCCGATTGACGGCTTTCATCGAAGACAGCATCGAAGACATGGACCGCAAGAATCTGCGGCGATCCCTCAAGGACGCACTCTGCCACGGTCACTCTGTCAATGGTCTCAACAAGGATGACGAATGTTCCAGTGATGTCAGTGCACCGGAAGTCTCCACGGCAGTACATCGATATCTGAGCATGGACCTGATGGGTTCAACGCTGGACAAGATTCGAAAGCACATGTCTGACCAGCCACTCCTTCGTGCGCGTCTTCAATTGAAGACGATCCAGCGTGCCAAGGAGCTGCTTCTGATATCCGACATGCCGGAAGAGTTTTCTGGAGATGTCATCAGCGACATGGAATCGGCAGTCATGATCTTCGAGTCTCATCTTGGTGAAAGACATGTCAAGACAATGGACTCCTACAGACTTGCCGGAACGGTCTTTCTGAAGCTCGAACAGCCGGAAAAATCCGAGCAGTACCTGAAAAAGACATTGCCACTGCATGAATCGATCATGGGCGAATCCCACGAACACACGACAGCGATCATCCACATGATCGCGAAAGCGTGTGGAAACCAGGGTCGATACGACGAGTCGGAGTCCTATCTTGAGCTTCTCATCGAACGTTCCACTGACATGGTCGCTTCAATGGGGCTTGGTACGAAGTTGCTCGCACAGTGCGATCTCGCGCATGTTCAGTCATTGCGTGGCAACCATCACCAGGCAAGAGAATCGCTCCAGAAGATTCTGGAGGATCAGATCGATCTTCATGGACCCGACAGTGTCATGGTCCAGGTGACCAAGGGCAATCTCGCCCACAAGCTCTGGTTGACCGGAGATCATGACGAAGCGCTGAGCCTGGCTCAATCCGCACTGGACACCCTCCGAATGCTTGTCGGCGATACCCACAGGCATTCCAGGAATATCCGTGAAATCCGAGACGCCATTCTGAATGAAGAGATCAACACACCCGGCGATCACGATCAGAAGATCCCGACCAGGCCACAGGTCTGTCCCATGAGCTGATGTGCTCAGGATCTCAATAGAGGGGATTGGGTGCCCGAGAAGTCTTCTCGTCCGATTACACTGGCGTGATGCTGCCTCCCATCGAAGTCATCACATTGATTGCCCTGTCTTTCAGCGGATCTTCAGACTGGTGGGCGGATCAACCGATTTCCAGGGATGAACCACCCGCCGTGAAGGCCGACTCGTGGTGCCGTAATGACATCGACCACTTCATTCTTGCTCGTCTTGAGGCTGAGGGCCTGACACCTTCGCCCGAGGCTGACCGCAGGACATTGATTCGTCGCGCAACCTACAACCTCACGGGACTCCCTCCGGATCCGGAAGCAGTCGAGGCATTTGCTGCGAATGATGACCCTGATGCCTACGAGCGGCTCATTGAATCACTTCTGGATTCTCCACAGTATGGAGTGAAGTGGGGGCGGCACTGGCTGGATCGTGTCCGATGGGCTGAGACGGATGGTTACGAAAGAGATCGCATCAAACCAGGTGCCTGGCGATACCGTGACTGGGTCGTCGATGCCTTCAACGACGACATGCCCTACGACCGGTTCATTACGCTTCAGCTTGCCGGGGATGAGGTGCCTGATCGCGACTTCTCGACGATGGTGGCGACTGGATATCTGCATCTGGGTATCCGTGATGACGAACCAACAGATCCAGAAACGGCAATCTATGACGATCTGGACGGCATGCTGGATACGACATGCAGAGCAACGATGGCGATTTCCATGGGCTGTGTCCGGTGCCATGACCACAAGCGTGATCCCATTCCTCAGGCCGACTACTACAGGATGCTGTCGTTTTTCAGAGGGTTGAAGCCGTATCGAGTCGGATACGGGAATGCAGTCATTCCATCTCACTATGTCCGACAGCTTCCACTCGACTTCGGCCACGAGGACCATTCCGCTGTTGAGGACTGGGTCACGGAACGGGAACGTCTTCGAGGTGAAACCGAATCAATCACTCGGCAGGCGGTCAGCCGCAAGAATGGTCAGGATGCCACGGCGGATCTGGATGACGTTCTTGAATTGCCAAGTCACGGACTGGTCACACATCTCGACTTCGAGGGAGATCCGGAAATCTGTGAGGTCGGTCATCGAGGCCATGCGTTGCTGATTCGAACTGTGGAAGATTCGATGACCATTCCACGTCCTGTTCAAGATGACTTCACACTGACGATTGCCTTTCGTCCCGATGAGGATGGTCGGGGAGATGGTCCGCCACGTTGGTTCCTGGGTTCAGGACTGGTGGATGGCGAAGTTCCTGGAATCGTCGATGATTTCGGGATGTCGTGGTACAGCAATGGCCGTGTCACGGCAGGTGTTGGAAAACCCGAAACCTTCATGGCATCACCACCTGGATTGTCTTTGGGTGAATGGCATGTCGCCTCCATGACAAGAGATCGGGATACCGGTCGAATCCAGTTGTGGGTCGACGGTGAGCTGGTTGATGAGAAGACCGGTGGCACCCAATCCCTGACGACGCCCGATGTCCTTGCAGTCGGTCGAATGCATCCCGGTGGCAATCCGTTTCCTGGCGCGATTGATGAAGTACGAATCCATGACCGAGTGCTCTCTCCACGGGAAATCCTGGCACTGCATGAGACCTCCGGTTATGGAGAGCATGCAAGGCGACTGGTCGAACAACATCTCGATGAACCCACGGTTGATCGCTTTGATGAGATCTGTGATCAGAGGCTTCAGTTGTCACGCCCTGCTTCGGAAACAGCAGAAGTCCTCGCGGCGATCGAAGTCGGTATCGAAGCACCAGCCACCCATCGGCTCCCTCGGGGAAACCCCCATGCACCAGCCGAGCTGGTTCAACCAGGTGTTCCGGAATTCCTCGGTGGCGAGTCGTTGTCTGTGAATCCGACGATTCACAACGATTCAACAGGACGACGACTGGCGTTGGCAGGATGGATCATGGATCCAGCCAATGTCCGGACCAGCCGTGTTCTGGTCAATCGTCTCTGGCAGCATCACTTTGGTCGTGGAATCGTTCGGACGCCGGATGAATTCGGGGTCCTTGGTCTGCCTCCGACGCATCCAAGGCTGCTGGACTGGCTGGCTGTTGAAGTGATGGAGCGTGATTGGCATCTGAAGGACATGCATCGTCTGATCATGAACTCTGCGACGTATCGGATGGCATCCACGCCATCCACAGAGGCGTTGCAGGCCGATCCGATGAACGACCTGTTCTCACGATTCGACATGAGGCGGTTGACCGCGGAGGAACTTCGAGACTCGCTGCTGTCCGTCAATGGCACCATCAACAGAACTCTTGGTGGCCCCAGCATCTATCCATCTCTTCCCGATGAAGTCCTGGCAACCGCATCCCGGCCTGATCAGGCATGGGGAAGATCTTCCAAGGAAGAGGCTGCTCGACGGACGCTCTACGTCCATCTGAAACGGTCACTGAAGATGCCCTTGCTGGAATCCTTCGATATGGCCGACAGCGATTCAGCCTGTCCTGTTCGTTTCAACACCACGGTGCCGACCCAGGCGCTCACGATGCTCAACAGTGACGAGTTGAATCAACAGGCGGCTCGGTTGTTTGAACGGCTCCAGAAGGAAATGAACGGTGATCCGGAAGCCATGATTCGAAGGGGGCTCGCACTGGCTACCCAGCGTCCGGCCCATGAGGAGGACGTTTCAACATGCCTTGAGATGCTTTCCGACCTGGAATCCGAAGGACTTTCCAGAGAAGAGGCGATGCACTACACCTGTCTGGGTATGCTCAACCTGAATGCCTTCATGTATATCGACTGATGATTGAACACCAGGACCATTCCGATTCCCCACGCAATACCTTCTGTGGGCAGACCCGCAGGGAGTTCCTGTGGGAGGCGGGGGGGTCCTTCACCTCTGTGGCACTTGCATCCATGCTGGCAACCGACGGCTTCCTGTCCTCACAGACTCTGGCGGCGGATGGTGCCTCTGTCCTGCCCGGACCACTGTCTCCCAGACCAGCCATGACGACACCCCGTGCGAAGGCTGTGATCTTTCTGTTCATGTACGGCGGACCCAGTCAGGTCGACACCTTCGACTACAAGCCGAAGCTGTATCCACTGGATGGAAAGACCATCGACATCGAGACCAGAGGCCGGGGCGGTCCGAAGAATCAGGGTCGCATCGTCGGACCCAAGTGGAATTTCAAACAGTACGGTGAATGCGGAAAATGGGTCTCTGATCTCTTTCCACATGTCGGATCCTGTGTCGATGACATCGCGTTCATTCATTCCATGACGGCCGACTCTCCGTTGCACGGTTCAGCGATGTTGATGATGAATTCCGGCAAGGTGCTCAGTGGTGCACCATGTCTTGGATCATGGGTCAACTATGGACTCGGCACCGTCAATGAAAATCTGCCAGGGTTTGTCGTCATGCTCGACAAGACCGGTGGACCGATTTCTGGTGCCAAGAACTGGTCAAGTGGATACATGCCAGCCACCTATGCTGGAACCGTCATGCGACCGACCGGTGCGCCCATCCTTGATCTTGAACCGCCGAAGAACCTGTCACGTTCAGCACAACGCGTCATGCTCGATCACCTTCGAGACATGAACGAGCGTCATCGTCTCGCGCGGATCGACAATCAGGATTTGGCTGCACGCATCCATTCCTATGAACTGGCGTTCAGAATGCAGGAACACGCACCGGATGCTGTTGATCTGACCAATGAGAGCGAGGAAACGAAGTCGCTTTACGGGCTGGACCAGGACCGGACCCGTGATTTCGGCCGCAAATGCCTCATGGCACGAAGGCTGGTCGAACGAGGTGTCCGCTTCATCCAGATCTATTCCGGGGGCAATCACAATGATGCGAACTGGGATGCCCATGGAGATCTCAAGACGAATCATGATTTCCACGCAGGCAACACGGACAAGCCTGTTGCAGGTCTGCTGAAGGATCTCAAGCGGCGAGGCATGCTCGAAGACACGCTTGTCGTCTGGGGCGGCGAGTTCGGGCGTCAACCCACTGCCGAATACGCGGAAGGTACGGGACGAGATCACAACTCGGACGGTTTCACGATGTGGATGGCCGGTGGGGGTGTTCGCGGAGGAGTGAGTCTGGGTACCACCGATGAACTTGGGAACAAGGCCGTCGAGCGACCACTGCATGTGAAGAATCTCCACGCAACGATTCTTCGTCAGATGGGACTCGATCCGAACGCATTGACCTATTTCCACGCAGGCCTTGAGCAGAAACTGGTCGGTGTCGAAGGCGCCCAGCCGATTCACGAACTCATTTGAACCGGGTGTTCAATCTTCCGATTCAGCTTGAGCACGGACCCCAGTTGCCGATCACGATGAGAATGTCGTCGACATCGGTGACACCATCCTGATTGATGTCGTAGCTGCATCTGGAAACACAACCATATTCCGCGAGGATTCCAAGAAGATCGTCGATGTTCACGTTCAAATCGCAATTGGCATCGCCATCGCAGTTGCAATTGGATTCCGCCTCACGGACCGACATCAATGGCTCGGTTCCTCCACTTCGAAGTGCGGCGGAGTCCCCGATGGTGACCAGTTCACGGCTTCCGTTTCCGTCAATATCACCGGAATCCACAAGGATGGGTGACTCGCCCTTGCCGACATCAATACTGGTGAAGGTCAGATTGCCGTTGTTCTGAAGGACTCGAACGACCCTGAAACCATCATCGTCTGTCGTGATGGCGGCGAGGTCATTGTTGCCATCGAGGTTGAAATCGATTGCGGTCATCTGCATCGGATCGGTTCCGATGGCGATGTAGGTGGGACCAAGAAAATCACCTGGTGACGCAACATCCTGGATCAGAATCGCAATCGTTCCATTCGTTCTGCTTGTGACCGCCACATCCATCAATCCGTCACCGTTCAGATCGGTATTGACGATTCCAGCCGGATCGGCACCCACGATGTATTCATCGAGTTCGATGACAGGCGTGAGATTGGTGGCACCGGTGAACCGGGCGACATCCGCTCTGCCGTTGGATTTCCTTCCAGAGAACGGCAGGCCCTCTTTCTGGTCCTCCTCCTCACTGGGGTCGACGCCGAGGGGCGTGCCATTGGTGGCAATGCCGCCGCCGGGGTTGAATCCACCAGCTCGCATGGCGATGGTGGCTTCGTAGAAGAGCCAGTCGCCATTGCCATCGGCATCATCATCCGTGACACCGATGACGAGATCACGAAGACTGTCGGAGTTGTAGTCGATTCCTGCAAGACAGGTCGGCGTTCTTGCAATCGCGACATCCAGTGTCGTGAAACCATTCGTGATGTCGCTGTCTTCGTTGTAGTAGATCCTGACGTTCTCATCTGCGGAATTGGCTACTGCAAGATCGAATGTTCCATCTCCGTCGAAATCACCCGAGGTGATGTCGACCGGCGTGTTGCCGGTATTCACGATGACCTGCTGAGTGATGCCGCCTGCTCCATCATTTTCGAAGATGACAAGTGTTCCAGGTGATCCATCGAAGATCAGACAGATCTCCTCGGCACCGTCACCCGTCAGATCAACCACTTCGATGGCGATGGCGTTGTCATCGACGATGACCGAGCTTGGATCGTTGAATGCGAGAAGATCATCGACCGATACGACGACCAGGCTGAGTGTCCAGCCGGTGGTGCCAGCACGTACACCGGACTCCTCGGTGTACTTGGGCAGCATCGCGAGTCCATTGGGAAGCGCCGGAAGGACAATCACGTCGAAACGATTCTGCGATTCTGGTGGGAGTGTGGAGGAGCGAATGAAGTGAAAGCTGTCCTTGACGGTCAGCGTATCCGCCAATGCCGCCAGGATCTGGACCCGAAGCGATCCGTTGATTTCGATGTTGTTGGTGTCGATGACCCACTGGGATGGTGATGTCATGCTGCTGATGCCGTATCCCATTTGACCGGTAGATGATTGTGTGATCGTGTCACAGTCGAGTCGACCATCAACGGCGAGGTAGAGGCTGCCTGCCATGTCCTGTGCATCACCACCGATCTGTACAGCTTCCTCGACCTCAACCAATCCACCACCAATGATGATGCTCGCCGATTCAACAGCAGCATTCGATCCGACCATGATCGATTTCAGTTTTGCGGCCTCCTCCTGGACGATGAGGATCGCCTTGTCGTAGAGAAACTCGAGTCTGCCATTGACGATTCCAACCATGTTGACCAGGTATCGAGTTGTCCCAAGAAGGGAGAAGACCAGCGTATCACCATCCTGAGGCGTTCTCGACCAGTTCGAATCCTGATTGGTATCGCCTCCGTCTCCGGCCATCCAGTAGCAGGTCTGTGCACCTTCGTACACGGAGACGCCCTTTGCTACAGAACCAAGAGCCTGCGCATCTTGCCGGTTGTTGATCATGAAGAGGCTGGAATCATGGAAAGCGACCTTGCTTCCAAGACCATGCGTGACTTCGGGATTGACGGCTCGACATTGATAATCAAGCGAGTTGATGTATCCACCTTCGACAATCTGCCCCATGAACACATCAGCTGCACTTCCACTCCACACACCGGAACTGTTCGGGCCGCCGTTGAAACCCGTGATCGAAGCAGCAACCCGGTAGAACTCCTCGTCCCGTGTGATCGAGACGCTTTGACCGAACGAATCAAGCGTATCTCCAGCTGCTGGTGTCAAGACGTGCCATTCCGAGAGGCCACCATCGACGAGTGCGACCACATAGGCGGCACCCTGTGGGGCATTGACGGTACTGCCAGGTGCACCGGTTACCAGATAACGACCCTTCAGACCGATGCTGTAGCCAAGCTGACTGCCGGCAACCTCACCACTGAGCGATGGCAGCTCGCTCCATGATTCCGCTGTATCGGATCCACTGAACATTCTGACGGAACCCTTGCCGTCAAGAAAACTGGGTTCGCCAGCAGCCATGACCAGACCATTGTCCATCTGCTCGATATCAACATCGATTCCAAGAAGCGACTTGGGCTCGTGAGAGATGCAGCTCAGGATCAAGGACCAACTCGAGTAGTCGGATGCGTCAGCTCGGTAGACGTAACAGTGTCCGGGATTCGTGATCTGTCCAGTGTCAAGATTGATTCCCGGGCCACCAACGGCGACATAAGCGCGACCCTCTTCGTCCCTGTAGACATCCACCGAATATCCAAAAGCCGTATTGGAGGCCCGCGGCGCAAACAGCTTGGCTTCGAAACCATATCCCTGGCCGCTTTGCTTGTAGATGTACACAGCACCCGAACCATTGGTTCCAGGTGCTCCGACGGCAAGGATGTTTTCATGCTGACTGACATCATGACCGTACAGATTCGCACTGGAAGCCTTGTCGTTCATCAGAACACCATCGATGTTCCAGGAACCTTTCTGATTTTCAATCAACTGCACAATGCCTTGTCCACTGTTGACATGGGGAATACCCAGGACAACTCGGCTGCCTGAAGAAGTGATCGATGAAGGCGCGAATCCCTCGAAGGCGAGGAGCGGAGTGGAATTGTCGTAGGGGACCTGGAAGTTGGACGGGGGTTCGATCGAATCCAGATTGTCGATCAGAACACGCCCACTGTCGTCGCCGTAGACATCACTTCCGGGCGCACCGGCGATGATGTCGTTTGCACCAATGAACAGACCGGTTCCATATTCAGAATCGTTCGTCAGGCTTGCTGGACTGGATTTACCGAGATACGGAAAGTTCGGGAACAAGGGGTCTTTTACCGAACAGTCATAGATGAAGACCGCGCCCTTGCCATCCGCCTGAGGCGCGGAGATTCCGACTCTGCTCGCGTTCGTGAAGATCGAATAACCAAACTGGCTCAGGAGAACATCTGATGGTGGCGTGAGATAGTTGTTGAGTGCCCACGCAAAGCTGCCATCCTCCTGTTCGAGGTTCCGAAGAACCCAGACGATTCCGGAAGCCTCATTGAGGCCGTAGGAGGGTGCCGATACGTACAGCTGGCCATTACGACACATCACGTCCCAGCCGATCTGTCCACTGGTCCACGGAATCTCGGTGGTGAGGTCGTAACCGATATCGATCCACCCACCAGACAGGAAGACCAGGTGAATTCGGCCACTGCCATCGTTGTCGTTCGGTGATCCGACGAATCCAATTGAGGATTCAATCGTGACGGAATGACCCCAACGACTTCCGGGTGGCAGGGGTGTGCCGATGAAACCGTAGCTGTTCCAGAGCACCTGGGTGGATCCATCCGGGAACGTGTAGTCCTCGAGAACCCAGGCGCCAACACCTTCATCTCCACCAGGTGCGCCAATCAGCATCTCGTTGCCGTTCAAATCGATCGAGTATCCGAATTCAGTGATGCCGGGAGGTGGGAAGAGCCATTCGTGTTCGGTCCATTGGGGTGTCGGCGCATCGGCATCGAAATGCAGGATCACCACCTTGTTGTCACCAGGTATGCCGACCACTGCCCACGGTCCTTCGATAGCCACAGCGGTTCCTGCTGCCGCGTCACTTCCAAATCCTGCGACATCAAGTGTCCAGACAGGTGTTGCCGTATCCGCCTGGTCGTAGATCGCAACGTGACCCTTGCCACCATTACCGGTTGACGTTCCGATGATCAGATGGGATCCGGACGCATCGATTGAGCTTCCGAATCCCGGAGTGGCTCCTGATGGAGGCTGAATATCGGCACTTCCTCCCAGAAGCGAGATCGAGAGAGCGCCAATCAGGGCAGCTGACATGATTTTCAAGCTCCGGATTCCCCCCTCCGATATCGGCCAGCCCAGGGGAATCAGCAAGGCGGCCGATCTCCTCATTATGGTGTGATGACTGGCCTACTCAAGAGTGAAGCCGACCATTCAGGACAGGAACTGCAGAGGGTGCCTTCAGAGGGTGCTGGCAGCATGTTGTCCGGCCGGAATCTGGCTCCAATGGCCGATCCGTCGAGTCGGTTCAAGTGATCTCTGCAATCGAACGAACCCATGCGGTACGCTCTTCATGTGGCACTTCCAAGTGAACATGATCAACCACCGGGAAAGCAGGACGAGCCATTCGATCCGGATGTTTCCGAAACACTGGATTCGAGTATTCGTCCGGGGATCCCTCCGGAATACGATCCGGATGTTTCCGAAACACTGGATTCGAGTATTCGTCCGGGGATCCCTCCGGAA
>PAAJ01000002.1 GCA_002702575.1 Phycisphaerae bacterium
CCATGCCCGGTGACGATCCTCGCATCGGGCACCAGCCTCTTGATCTCATCCGCCACCTCCTGGAGATCACTCACCCGGTTGTGCACGACGAAGGCCTGCCCCTCTCGAGCCAGCTCCCGGCGAAGCGCATCGCGCAGTCGTCTGGCATCCCATGAAATGACCTCGGTCATGACTGCTCTTCGATCCTGTGGCGCCGTCGTCAATGAGGAGATGTCACGCAGGCCGAGCATCGACATGTGCAAGGTTCTTGGGATCGGCGTGGCGGTCATGGTCAGGACATCCACCGTGGCTCGAAGACCGACCAGTCGCTGCTTGTGCTCGACCCCGAACCGCTGCTCTTCATCGATGATGATGAGCCCGAGATTGCTGAAGGCGACGTCCTTGCTCAGAAGGCGATGGGTCCCGATGACGACATCGACGCCACCAGTCGCCAGGTCCTCGAGGATCCGCTTCTGATCCGATCGATTCCGAAAACGACTGAGCGATTCAACCGCAACCGGATACCCGGCAAAGCGACTGGCAAAGGTCTGACCATGCTGCTCGGCCAGCACCGTGGTGGGCACCAGCACGGCGACCTGACGTCCAGACTGAACGACCTTGAAGGCCGCCCGGATCGCCACTTCGGTCTTTCCAAAACCGACATCACCGCAGATCAGCCGATCCATCGGTCGCATCGCTTCAAGATCACCTTTCACAGCCTGGATCGCAGCCAACTGATCGGCCGTCTCCTCCCACGGAAAGGCAGCTTCGAATTCATTCTGCCATTCGGTGTCCGGCTCGCAGGCCAGTCCTCGACGACCTTCACGAACCGCCTGGAGCTGCAACATCCGCTGGGCCAGATCCCGCACGGATTCGCCCGCTTGCATCTTCTGCCGCTGCCATCGCTTCCCCCCCAGCGTGGAACGATCCGGCTTGCCATGAAAACCGCCGACATACCGCTGGACGAGCTCGATGTCGCTGGCTGGAACATAGAGCCTGGCACCCTTGGCGAATTCCAGAATCAGAAACTCCTCCTGGACCAGTTCACCTTTGTCCCGGCCCATCAACTGCAGGCCAAGGAAACTCGCGATGCCATGCTCCCGATGAACGGCGAAATCACCCGACTGCATGTCGACGAAGGCATCGACTGCCCGCACACCGTCCTTGCGATGAACCCGACGGCGGACCTGATACCGATGAATTAGTTCGTGATAGGGAACCCAGGCTTCCGTTCCACTCCAGATGAAGCCACGATGCAGATATCCCTGAACCCGATGGATGGCCTCACGCGTCAACGGATTCGGAACGTGTTCAAGGAGCAACTCCTCGAATCGCCTCTGATCCCCTTCGTTGTTCAACCAGACGGACACCTGCATGGTCTCCGCCAGTTCACCCAGTTCCGTCAGGGCTTCGCCAGCCTGATCCGCGAAGTCGGGCAGCGAATCCACCGGAAGGCGGATCAACTCGGAGGGATCAACGCCTGAAGCCGCCACCTCGATGGACACTACGCCACCGCATTGCTGGAGCATCTGCTTCTGCAGCGTCTCCAGACTGAAGACACCGGAGTCGTCACTCACACGCTCCACATAGCTTCGGGCCTGCTCGGAGATTTCCGCCCAATCATCGAGTACGACCCGCCAGCTGGAATCAAGAAGGGACACGAGCGAACATGAATCCGTTTCATCCTCTTCGGCATTCAGATCGAACTGGGCGCCTGCGCCGACGAGATCGACGCGTTCAAGACGCCGATCGGATCCCATGGTCGCCAGATCGATTTCATGCAGGGACTCGACTTCGTCACCGAAGAAATCCAGACGAGCCGGTCCCCCTGCACCCGGGTAGACATCGATGATGTCGCCGCGGACCGCAAATTCTCCGACCGCATCGATCGTCTTCACCCGGGCGTAGCCCGCATCGATCATCCAGGCAACGAGTTCTTCCGGATCGATCGTCTGACCCTGACGAATCACCCGATGGATTCGATCCAGACCGTCTCGCATCGGCACCGCCTGCATGAGCGCGACGATCGGTGCGACGACGACCTGCGGCGTCCCAGCCTCACCAAGCTGCCTCACGAGCGTCAACCGATCCGAGAGCAGATCAAGCCGGACTCCCGACTCTCCGGGCAGGAGCTCCATCGCGGGAAAGCGAACGGCATCGATGCCGAAGTCACGCAATTCGTCGACCGCTTCATCAGCCTCGTCCAGATGCGCTCGAACCAGCAGGACCGGGTTCGCATCGTGAGTGGAATCACTCGCGATGACGGATGCAAGCGCGGTGCTGCTCGATCCCGAACGGCCTTCGGCGCGCAGCCACCCCCCGCTGCGCAACGCCTTGAGCAGGCCCTGCACGGATTCATGACGCGACAGCACGACGCGTCTGTCGATCTTCCCGCCCGTCGTACTCATTTCAGTCCGTCATTGGTCGTGGACAACAGGCTCTGAACATACGCCCATCTCGATGAAGGGACGCAACCTCTCGATGGTACGCGTTCCAATGCCCGGAATGGTGATCATGTTCTCGATCATCATGCGATCAGACGGTTCACCGTCCAGGACCTGCTGCCAGGCAAGAATTCTGTCGGCCAGCACCGGTCCGATGCCGGGAAGCAGCTGAAGCGTTTCCCTTTCGGCAGACCGAACGTTCACCTGCCATCCATCCGTGGAACGGATGCCGGGCTGGGGAATCGAAACACGGGAGTACCCCAGCAGGAGACCGCTCAGCCCCAGAATCACGAGAAGAACACCTGGCAGTCGTGCCATGAGACTCACGAATCAGGATCCGCCTTGGCCGGCATGACGACCTTGCCGAGCGGTTTCAGGAGTCGCTGTCGAAGCGTGGCGAACTTCTTGAGAACCGGCTTGGGCTGACCGGCATCGGTCAACAGGCCGGATCCCTGAGGCATGGTTGCATCATGGTCATAGAGATCACTCCAGACCACGGCTTCGACAAATGGCTTGGAAAGCAACATCGGAAGCACCTGACCGACCCAGCGACCCTGTCGCTCTCTGGACCACTCGGAATGCCACCAACCGGCTTCCGGATCGACTACATGATCCGGGACACCGAGACCCGAGATGATCAGCTTCGGCTCCAGATGGAGGAATCGATCGACATGTCGACTGATTTCCAGAAGATCGCGGGAGACGAGCCCGCGTTGGGAATCCCCGAAGAGCAATCGCAGTCCGATGGCATCAAGACGGATACCCGCCTGAAGAAGCTGCTCGATGAACACGATCGGAGGGATGCCTTCACGGGCATCGGCAAGATACTCACCCCAGAGATGCGAGAGCTCCACCAGGACTCGACGTCCGCGGTTGCCCTGGCGGACGACCAGGGCCAGCGTGCGGACAAGATCACTCATTTGCTTGAGGGTGAATTGATAATCGAGATTGGTGTTCACACCCGAGAGAATGCTGTACATCCCGATGCTGTCACCATAGCGCTGGACCACTGCCTGAACATGGTCATACGCCCGGTCGCACAGCGTGCCGAAGTCGTTTCTGCACGGATCCAGCCAACTCGGCATGCAACCTGGAGAGAAATCCAGAAGGGGTCCGGCGATGACCATTCGCTTCGCCTCGATGGCCCATTCCATCCAGCGATCGATCGCTGACCAGTCATACCGGCCTTCTTGAGGACAGATCAATCGCCAATCCATGGGAATGCGAACCAGGGCGAACTGTTGAGTGACGAAATCCCGAAGCGCCGCCCCATCTCGCTGAGGCCAGATCGATGTTCCAAAGGTGGCCCGGGATGCGGGTCGTTCCTCGAAGCGTCGATGCAGAAGGATCTCCGCATGAGCCAGAGCGAGCAGTTCGGAAGCTTCCAGGGCAAGCTCCAGCGCTTCGCGTCCAAACTCGGAGGCCTGCTTGAGATCACGGGTCACCATCGCACGCGTGAAGATGTGACGCGCTTTCTCGACCATCGCCATGGATGGATGCTCCGCACTCAGGTGCATCTGCCAGGCTTCCGCCTGAGCGAGAAACACGGCGATTCGATGTCGAGCCAGTTCCACCGTGAGGATGTAGGGCGTGTCACGATGAGGGAGCAGGCAGGTCTGGAGTGCCAGCTGACCAAGCGGACCCGCATCATGCAACAGAGACAAGGCGGTTGGACGCACGCCTCTGCGATTGCAGGTGATGAAACCGTCGGCGAATTCAATCTCGCCGGGCACCACCACATCATCCCGGTCGAGCAACCGCGCGTTGTGCAACGGCCAGCTCTTGGCTGGTCCAGAGTCGTCAAAAACGGCGAACTGGAGCATCGTTGGGGACAACCTGTTTGTTTGGGCCGGAAAACAACCGATGGCCGCGACTGGACGATCCCCCATGATAGCCGGACGATGGCTGGGAGCCCTGATCCTGCTACACTTCGGTTCAAGTTGAGGAACCCCCAATCACGAACCCCATCGGAAGGACCCGATGATGAGCATGACTACATCAGCAGCCGTTTATGACACTGATCTCCCCCTCCCAGGCCGTCGCCAGGGCAAGGTGAGAGACATCTACGAAGTACCCGCAACCCCGGGACGCCCACCATCACTTCTGATCGTGGCAAGCGACCGGATCAGTGCGTTCGATGTAGTCCTGCCGACGCCCATCCCCGGGAAGGGCAAGGCCCTCACCCGCATCAGCACCGAATGGTTCTCCTGGGCGCGAAACCAGAACATCATCGACGACCATCTGCTGTCGACCTCTCCTGAGGATGTCCCCGGACTGGATGAATCCCACTGGCCAAGCATCGAAGGACGGATGATGCTCGGACGAGCCGCTCATGTCGTACCAGTCGAATGCGTTGTCCGTGGCTACATCACAGGCAGTGGCTGGAAGGAATACCTCAGAGACGGCACCGTCTGCGGAATCAAGCTTCCCGAAGGTCTGCAGCAGTGCGACCAGCTCCCGGAGCCGATCTTCACGCCTTCCACAAAGGCAACCGAAGGTCATGATGAGAACATCGACTTCCAGACTGCTTGCGGAATCGCCGGTACCGATGTCATGACTCGACTTCGTGACGTCTCCCTCGAGCTTTACAAGCGAGCAGTCGAGTTCGCCCGCCCACGTGGCCTGATTCTTGCCGATACCAAGTTCGAATTCGGCTTCGCGCTTGATGAGTCCGGCCAGCCGACGGATGAGCTGCTTCTGGTCGATGAGATTCTCACACCGGACTCCAGCCGCTACTGGCCCGCTGAACACTATGAACCCGGTCGCGACCAGGAGTCCTTCGACAAGCAGTATGTCCGGAACTGGTTGCAGGAGATCTGTGATCGCGGCGAGTGGGACAAGACTCCTCCCGGACCCGGTCTGCCAGAGGATGTCATCAGCAATTCGCTCGCGCGTTACGACGAAGCCGGCCAGAGACTCTTCGGCAGCTGATGCCCCGGATCACCGAGTGCTGGAGATTCGCCGCTCAGCGGCGTCTACGGTGTTGCGCAGCAACATGGCGACCGTGACCGGCCCAACGCCGCCGGGAACCGGAGTCAACCATCCCGCCACCGTCTGAACGGACTCGAAGTCGACGTCCCCCGCTGTCCGCTTGCGGCCTGTTTCCGAGTCCATCACTCGCGTGATCCCGACATCGATGACGACCGCACCGGGACGCACCATGTCTCCGTGGATCAGACCGGGCTTGCCGACTGCCGAAACAATCACATCGGCCTGTCGGCAATGTGCCGCAATATCCGGAGTATGGATGTTGGTGGAGACCACGGTCGCTTCAGCACGCATCAACAAAACCGCAACTGGCTTGCCGACGATGTTGCTCGCTCCGATGCACACCACGAGCTTTCCGGGAAGATCGATGCCGGTGGATTCGATCAGTGTCATGGTCGCCAGTGCCGTGCACGGAACCAGACTGCGGCGACCGTAGAGCACATTGCCGATGTTGGCCGGGTTCACACCCTCGACATCCTTGCTCACATCGATCCGGGACTGGACCAGCTCGGTACCGACCCCCTGGGGCAGGGGCAGATGCAGCATGATGGCCGTGACCTGATCATCCGCATTCAATCGATCAATGAGTGCCAGGATGTCCTCCTGAGTGGATGCTTCAGGAAGCTCGTGAAGCCGGTATTCGATGCCGACCTCCGCGCACATCTTGGCCTGATTGGCCGCATAGACGCTTCCGGACTGATTGGCGCCCACGATCAACGCATCGAGACTGGCCTGGTGTCCTGTGTCCCGCAAGGCTGCCGTACGCTGCACAAGAGATTCCATCACCTTGGCTGCGACGGCTCTGCCATCGAGAATTCGGCCTGTCTCGGAAACACTCATGAACAAAGGATACCCCTGTCACCTCAAGGCTGCCGTACAATGGAATTCATGGCTTCAGACCCCTATCTCATCGTGATCAGTGTCGGCAATACCCGCACGCACATCGCTTCGGCAGAAGGCGATACCTGTGGTGCCCCCAGCTGCTACGCGAATGATGATCTTGCCGGTGCAGTCAGCCGGGTGGTCGAACTCTGGGGGCAGAAGACCGCCGAGAAGACCGCATCGATCCTCATGGCCGACGTCAATGAACCGGTTGCCAAGCGACTGGCTTCGGCGATCAAGGATCAGCTCTCCGAAGAGGTCTACCAGATCGGAACCGACATCCCCATCCCGATGATGGTCAGGCTCGACCCCGAGACCATCACAGGAACCGATCGACTGCTCAATGCGCTGGCCGCATGGGAATCGGTGAAGCAGGCCTGCATCGTCGTGGACAGCGGTACCGCAGTCACCGTCGACTTCGTCGACGGCGAAGGCACGTTCCATGGCGGCGCCATCGCACCGGGCGCATCGATGCAACTTCGTGCGATGCATGAATTCACGGATGCCCTGCCCGACGTCGAATTCTGCAGTCCCCAGGGTGGTGCCTTCGGCAAATCGACCGGCGATGCCATGATCCTTGGCGTCTTTGCGGGCATTCGCGGGCTGGTCTGGAGACTCGTGGAACAGTATGCCGGCGAGTACGGCGCCTATCCGATGGTCATCGCGACCGGTGGAGATGCGGAGACGATCTTCGGTGATGATGAACTGATCGATCGAGTCGTCCCGAACCTGACGCTGATCGGCATTGCCGCCTGTGCTCGACATGCGTTGGCCGGCGACGCCCCGGATGCTCCGGATACCCCTGACTCAGACAGTCGATGACCACCTCACCGCTGGAACCAACTGGAACCGCCGGTTCCTGTCGCATTGCGGCCATGACACCACCGGCTCCCGGAGGCGTATCGATTCTGCAGCTGAGCGGTGACGTCATCCCGATCCTCGAGCGACTGACCGGTCGCAGCCAATGGACGGTGGGCGATCTGCGACTGTGTGATCTTGCTGGAATCGATCGAGGCCTGGTATCGATGCCGGCACCCGACATCGCACAACTCATGCCCCACGGCGGCACCCGGATACGCCAACGACTGCTGGATGCGGCGGAGACGGCAGGCGCGTGCCAGGATCGGACCGTGTCGGCCATCTCCCCAGCCGAGCTGTATCCAGAAGCCAGGGATGACGTCGAAGCGGCCGCCTTGAAGACCATGACTCGGGCAGCGAGTCCGCTGGCAATCGATCTGCTCCTCCAGCAGTCGGAACGATGGGCGGAGTGTACGGACTGGAATGAAGAGGATACGGAACGGTCACAACGTCTTGCCCGACTGATCGATCCTCCGGATGTGGTGGTCATCGGGCCGGCCAACATCGGCAAGAGTTCACTGCTGAACACGCTTGCAGGTCGTGATGTCGCGATCGCCATCGATCAGGCCGGTACGACTCGCGACCATGTGTCCGGGCTGGTCGAGCTGGGCGGCCTGGTCGTGCGATGGCATGACACCCCGGGTCAACGAACCAGTGATGACACGATCGAACAGGAAGCGATTGAACAGGCGGCGGGTCTGATCCAGCAGGCGGACATGCTGATTTCCACACGCGATCCCGGAACCAGCTGGCACGAAGGTGCTCATGATCCCGATCTGAAGCTGTCGTTGCGATGTGATCTCGGACTCTGCCGGGATGCCGATCTGTGCGTTTCATCAGTGACCGGTGAAGGTCTGATCGAACTGGTTGAATGTGTTCGTGAGCATCTGGTTCCCATGGCAGATCTCGGTTCGACCAGGCCGTGGCGATTTCCCGGCCTTGACACATCGGACTCAAACAACGCCTGATCGCTCCGGAAACACCTCTCAGATTCAATCTGAATGCCATTTACAGGATCGAATCCAGTTTCGATTGATCAATCCAAGGTGGCGTTGTCTACTGGATGATGGCAAGGCGACGACACGCGAGGAAGAAGACTGTGCATCGATTGATTGCTTCAACCATCCTGATGATCTCACTGCTGCTGCCGATGGATGCAACAGCGGATGAATACGGTGCCTGCTGCCTGCCTGATGGAAGTTGCAACGATTTACCCGTCGATGTTCCCTTTGATGGCCAAGTGATCTGCGAGATAGTTCTTCAAGGTGTCTGGATGGGTGCTGGCAGCAGTTGCAAGACAAACAGTTGCCAGAGTGGCGCGTGCTGTTTCATGGACATCGAATGCGAGGATCTGTTGAATCAACAGGACTGCGAATCCGCTGGCGGCGTGTTCCTGGGCGAACTCTCCACCTGCGAAAACGAAGGCAGCTTCTGCCGGGATGATTTGGGGGCCTGCTGTGTGGAGGACGAGATCTGCTACGACTTGATCTCCCAGGACGAATGTTCATCGATGGGCGGTGAGTTCTTCGGCATCGACTCGACCTGCAACGAGGATGCGCCCTGGTGCATCATCCTGCTCGGCGCCTGTTGCTTCGGCGACTACTGCCTGGAACTCCTGGAGGAAGACGAGTGCGAACTCTCTGGTGGAACCTTCTGGTACGGACCATGCGAAGAGTTCTCAGATCTTGCGAAGTGCGGCCTCAGTGGAGGCTGCTGCTTCGGAGACGGCGAGTGCATTGAGGATGCCAGCCCGGTGTACTGCAGCCAGATCGGCGGCTACTACTACGGCGATGGGAATCCGGGCTGTGACGAGGCCTGTTCCAGCGGTGAGATCGCCGCGTGTTGCCTCGAAGACAGCTGTGCCCTGCTTGATTACACGGAGTGTGTCATCAACCAGGGCGGAGAACATTACTGGGGCGAACCCTGCAGCGATGATCTCTGCATACCACTCTGCCCGGGTGATCTTGATGGTGATTCATCCGTTGACGTCAATGACATCCTGTTGCTTCTGGGCGCATACGGTCAGGATGACTCCGGCGACTGCGATGGAGACGGTGACACCGACGTGAACGATGTCCTGTATCTGATCAACGCCTGGGGTGATTGTCCGTAGCCCCCCCACCTGTTCATGGAAAGAAAGTCGGCTTTGAAGGAAAACGGCTGCATTGTCGGCAGCCATGTCCCGTTGACTGCCGGTTCTTCAGAAAAATGATTGATCCACCCTGTGCGTTTGTCTCTAATAAAAGACATTCGGCCTCAGGCCGCTTGTATCTGTGGGAGAGGAAACCAATGCGATCAATCTGCACTGCTGTCTTGGCCACACTGGCCCTGGCTGGAACGTCATTCGCACAATCCGAGGCCATTGCGTGGGGCGACAACTACTACGGCCAATGCGACGTCCCTGCCGGTGAGACCTTCGTGCAGATTGATGGGGGTGACGGCTACACCCTCTGCCTGCGAGCAGACGGCACGGCCATCGCGTGGGGCGACAACTACTGGGGCCAATGCGACGTCCCCACCGGTGAAACCTTTGTGCAGGTCGCCGTCGGCAAGGAGCACTCGCTCGGCCTGCGAGCAGACGGCACGGCCATCGCATGGGGACGGAACAACTACGGCCAATGCGACGTCCCTGCCGGTGAGACCTTCGTGCAGATTGATGGGGGCACCGATTTCACCGTCGGCCTCCGAGCAGACGGCACGGCCATCGCGTGGGGCTACAACTACTGGGAACAATGCGAGGTCCCTACTGATGAGAGCTTCGTGCAGATTACTGTCGGTGATCGTCACGCCCTCGGCCTGCGAGCAGACGGCACGGCCATCGGGTGGGGACGGAACTACGACGGCGAATGTAACGTCCCTGCCGGCGAGACCTTCCTGCAGGTTGCTGGGAGCGCCGATTTCACCATCGGCCTCCGAGCAGACGGCACGGCGATCGCGTGGGGGAACAACTACTGGGGCCAATGCAACGTCCCTGATGGCGAGACCTTTATGAAGGTTGCTACGTGCGGCGACCACACCATCGGTCTTCGGGAAGACGGCACAACTATCGGATGGGGGCGGAACGACTACGGCCAATGCGACGCCCCTACCGGTGAGACTTTTGCACAGGTTGCTACGGGCAAATACCACAGCATCGGCCTGCGAGCCGACGGCGCCTCCGATAGTGACAATGACGGCATTCCCGACTCTCAGGACCAGTGTCCGGGGGAAGACGACACCATCGACACCGATGGGGACGGCACCCCGGATTGCCTCGAGCAACCCTGCACCGGCGACACCGATCAGGACGGCATCGTCGACATCACCGATCTCCTCAATGTCATCGAGGACTGGGGCGACTGCGAACAGCCTGCCACCATCTACGCCGCAGAAGCCTGGGGCAAGAACGACTACGGACAGAGCACCGTGCCTGTGAATCAGGAGTTCGTGCAGGTCGCCGTCGGCAAGGAGCACTCGCTCGGCCTGCGTGCAGACGGTACGGCGATCGCCTGGGGCGGCAACCTCTTCGGTGCCGGCGATGTCCCGGCCATCAATTTCACCCGGGTGTCGGCCGGTGGCTACCACAGCCTCGGGCTCCGAAGCGACGGCACGGCCCTCGCGTGGGGACAGAACTACTATGGCCAATGCGACGTCCCGGCCGGTGAGTCGTTCGTTCAGGTCGTCGCCGGCCACGCCCACAGCATCGGCCTCCGCGCAGACGGCACGGCGATCGGCTGGGGACTCAACAACTTCGGACAGTGCGATGTGCCTGCGGACGAAGTTTTCGTGGAGCTCATCGCCGGCGGGTACCACACCATCGGCATCCGGGCCGATGGCACCGCCATGGCCTGGGGCGACAATGGCTACCAACAGTGCAACATCCCCGACGACGAAAGCTTCGTACAGTACGACGCCGGCTTCCGCTCCTCCATCGGCCTGCGATCCGACGGAACCGCCGTGGTGTGGGGCAACAACTGCACGTACGGGCAGTGCGATGTACCGGAGGGCGAGACGTTCCAGCAGGTTGTGGCCGGCGCCAACCACAACATGGGCCTGCGCAACGACGGCACCGTGGTCGCCTGGGGCGACAACACCTGGGGTCAGTGCGACGTGCCCGCCGGAGCGACGTTCGACGCCCTCATCGCCGGCGACAACAACTCCTACGGGCTGACGATGCAGGGGATCTCCGAACCCGGTCCCTGCCAAGGCGACACCAATGACGACGGCGTCGTTGAAATCGGCGATCTTCTGATCGTCATCGACGGCTGGGGCTTCTGCCCGTAGCCCGGCACACAACCGACACATAACAACAACACCCCCGCCTGCACGGGGGTGTTGTCATTGAAGTTCGGTTATTCGCTTCGTGTTCTACAGCCCGACGCAGGAATAGCCCGCATCGACGTAGATCACCTGGCCGGTGATGCCACCGCCCCGCTCACTGAGCAGGAACGCAGCCGTATCGCCGACATGCTCGCCTTCGATGTTCTTA
>PAAJ01000003.1 GCA_002702575.1 Phycisphaerae bacterium
GGTCGCCCAAGGGGTGTGGTCTACACGCATCGTTCGACCTACCTTCATACGTTGTTGATTTCGATGACGGATTTCCTTGGGCTGTCCTGCCATGACCGCCTGCTCGGCATCGTTCCGATGTTCCATGCATTGGGATGGGGTCTGCCCTATGCGGCCTGCATGCTTGGAGCGGATCAGGTCCTGCCCGGTGAACGGCCGGGTCCAACCGATCTGCTGGACATGATCCAATCGGAACGAATCAACTGTGCCGCGGCGGTTGCGACCGTCTGGACCATGATGATGGAGTCGGTGAAATCCGAACCTGATCGGTGGGATTGCAGTTCGCTGGAACGCATCTCGTGTGGAGGGAGCAGCGCCTCCCGCGAAGTTCGTGACTGGTATCGCGATCGGCTTGGTCTGCAGATGCGTCGTACGTGGGGGATGACCGAACTCAATCCCGTTGGAACGCTCTCGGTCGATGAGGATGGCGATGATTCAGGCGTTCCCATGCCGAGTCTGCAGGTGGCGCTGCAGGACGATGACGGTCAGGCGGTACCGCGTGACGGCATCACATCGGGCCATCTTCTGGTGAAGGGGCCGACGGTCGTTCAGGGGTATCTGCACGATCGCAACGAGGGGCATTTCAAGGATGGCTGGCTGCAGACCGGTGACATCGCGACGATCGGTCGTCATGGTGAGATCACCATTCGGGATCGTGACAAGGATGTCATCAAGAGTGGCGGGGAGTGGATTTCATCCCTGGAACTCGAGCTGAAGATCAATGATGTCGTGGGTGTCGCCTATTCGGCGGTGGTCGGTCGGCCGCATCCCAAGTGGGATGAGCGACCGGTTGCGCTGATTGTCCCTGAAGAAGGCGTGAGTCTCGAAGGGGAAACGATTCTGCAGTCGCTGGGCTCGATGGAAAAGTGGCAACGCCCCGACGACTTCCTTTTCGTCGAGGCGTTGCCGATGACCGGAACCGGGAAGATTGACAAGAAGGCGATCCGTGCCATGCTGGATGATCAAGCCTATGTCTTGCCGTCACTCCGCAGCTCTTCCTGAACCGTCTCTTCCATGCGGTTCGGGCGTGATCTTCGCGGACAGACCTCAGGGGCAGGAACCCCAGGCTTCCAACATCACCAGAACATCGCTGACGGCCACCACACCGTCACCGTCCACATCCGCGGGATTCCCCGGATCGGTGCTGTTCCAACCATCAAGTACGAGCAACATGTCGTTCACGTCCACAGACTCGTCAAGGTTCACGTCGCCGGGACAGGCGGGTGCCTCATCATCATTCGGCGCGCCTTCCATCTCGATACTGAACCCGTTGAGTGTGACGTTACTGAATGTCGGTGGCCAGTTTCCTTCTGCAATGAAGCCGACTGTGACTGAACCGCCTGGCTCAATGAAGGCATTCCATGATTCTGAGTTGATGATGGTGCGGCCATCAACGGTGTCCCAGAGGCCATTCCAGAGGCTCACGATGTCCGGGCCGCCATCCCATTCAAGGGTCCAGTTCAACATCGCCAGATCGCCGAATGAATTGTTGACGCTGATGGCACCCTGCCAGGAACCATCCCACTGACTTACGAGTGAAATCGATGCAGAATCCGGGCCTTCTGACGGAACGTCATCGTCATTGCCATTGTCGTCGCCATCGTCATTGCCATTGTCGTCGCCATCATCGTTGCCATCGTCGTTGCCATCGTCGTTGCCATCATCTTCACCAAAGATGACGTCGGATGCCGAGTAGAACCCTTCGCCGACGGGATCAAGACGTTGCCAGATGCAGTACAGCACATGGCGGCCACTGCGTTCCGGCAAGTCGACATCGATCAGATATTCGCTGTCGACGAGTACGACGTTCTTGACCTCAAGCTCGACCATCTGGTCCCAGTTCAATTCCGTATCAGCCGTCCAATCATCCGTGGTCAACCAGACACGAAAGACACTGGGGTTGTGAACCGTGGAGGCCGTCCAGACAAGCTGGGTGGGACCACTGTTCATCATGGTTGCAGGCCAATCACTTCGAACAGCATCGAAGCATGCATATTTGTCGTTGTCTCCGCTGGCAAGCCTTCCATCTGGAATGTATTGGGGGTATGGGACCGTTCTTTGATAGTCAGCGGTACCGGGGAAGAAGTTGACGACTTCATGCCAGTCGTAGAGTGGTTGAGTACCGCCACATTCGACGGCATCCCTGATCGCATCGGACAACGGGCTTTCAGGCCCTTCCTGGAAACCATTGAATGTACGTGAGACCGGATAGCCCATTGATCCATGGCCCATGGCCAGGGAGGCCGGCAGGGCAAGTGCCAGTGAAAGGATTCTGATCCATGCAGACATGAGGTTCTCCATTGCAAACACAGGTTGAAGCAGCGATCTGCTTTGACTTCGAGTAAGACAGCACTACGTTGCCATCCGATGCGCCGGAATACAACTTTCCCAAAATTCGGTCATTTCGATGCTTCTTGGACCATTGATCGGTGCTGCGGCATGAATCCGCATGATCGCGGTTAGCATGATCCTTGGAATGACCCTCTTTTACGTCGCATTCATCACGTATACGGTTCTGGTCATCGGAGTCGGCTTCTGGTCTTCTCGAAAGGCGAGTCGGAGCGATGAGGAATATTTTCTTGCAGGTCGATCGCTTGGCCCATGGGTCGCATCCTTGTCCGCTTCAGCCTCAAGCGAGTCCGGCTGGGTGACCCTCGGTCTGGTCGGCTTCGCCTTCGCGGATGGCGTGGCGGCCTACTGGATCCTGCCGGGTTGTCTTTTGGGTTTCCTCTTCAACTGGTTCGTGCTCGCCGGCAAGCTCCGGGAAAGCTCCGGCCAGCTTGGGGCCGTGACGATCCCGGACTATCTGGCCATCCGTTTCCGCGAACGGCTGCCGATCATCCGTCTGATGTCAGTCGTGGTGATCCTCATTGCGATGATGTTGTATTGCGCAGCACAGTTTGCTGCCGCAGGCAAGGCTTTTCATGCGAGCTTCGATGGCATGGAGTACCAGTGGGGGGTTCTTCTCGGGGCCGGGATCGTGCTGGTCTATGTGACTCTGGGTGGTTTTCGGGCAGCCTGCTGGACGGATTTCCTGCAAGGGCTGCTGATGGTCGGTGTGCTGGTGATCTTCCCGATCTGGCTTCTCATGAATGGAACCGGAATTGATGCGATCCATGCCGGTCTGGCCAAGGGAGGCGAGGAGCTTGTCACGTTCTGGCCCAAACTGACTGGTCCCGCACTGTTTGGTTTTCTCATTGGCTCGGGTGCGCTGGGCGTCAATTTCGGCTATCCCGGTCAGCCCCACGTCCTCGTGAGATTCATGGCGCTTCGGGATCGTCGAGAAGCGTTCATCGGGGGGATCATTTCGTTCGTCTGGGGTTTTCTTGTTCTTTCCGGTGCCGTGACGATCGGCCTCATCGCAAGGGCCTTTGCCGAGGAAGGTGCACCGTGGGCACAGGAGATGCTCGACACTTCGGGCGGGGGTGAGTACGCCTTGCTGGCTACGGCTCGCGCGCTCGTGCCGCCCATGCTCGGTGGTCTGATCCTGGCTGCCGTTCTCTCGGCAATCTGTTCGACTGCTGACAGTCAGCTTGTCGTTGCATCATCCGCAGCAGCCAATGATGTCTACGCTCGCCTGATCGACAAGCGACGACGTCTCAGTCATGCCATCGTGAATCGAGTCACCATTCTTCTGATGGGTGTCGTTGCGGTCCTGCTTGTGATCGATCAGGAGGTGAACGTCTACCAATACGTCCTCGAGTATGGCTGGGCCATTCTGGGCGCATCATTCGGCCCGCAGGTCATCCTGGCCGCCTTCTGGAATCGTGCGACCGCAGCAGGTTGCATCGCCGGCATGGCTGCTGGCTTTCTCACGGCGTTGTTCTGGAAGCTCTACTTCAGCGAGCAGACCGGGATCTACAACCTGCCCCTGGCCTTCGTGGTTGCCATCGTCCTGAATGTCGTCGTGAGCCTGCTGACCAAGGCTCCTGAGCAGCCCCATGGGGCACCATCCTCGGCCAAGGGGGTATCATCGGGACATGTCTGATGACGCTGCTACTCCGGCTCGCAACAAGGATGAGATCGATCTGATCGCGGTCTCGGGTCCAGACGGATTTCTGAAGGCCCGGGTCTCAATCGATTCACCCGCCTCCATCGGGCGATCCAAGGAATCCACCATCATCCTCAACGAGAGCAGCGTTTCTCGAGAGCATGCGCGGATCTATCGCGAGGAAGGCAAGTACTTCATTCGCGATCTGGAGTCGAGAGCCGGGATCGCCGTCAACATGATGTTTCTGGAGAAAGGCGATCATCAACAGATCTACGATCGCGATCTCCTGACCATCGGTCCTTGGAAGATTCTCGTACGACTGGGTGACGAGTCCAAAGATGGATCCGATGCCGATACGGTCGACATGCAGAAGCCGCCTGTCGGAGCCGCTGCAGAGGCAGCCGAGTCGACTCCGGAATCACAGGACGATGAGAGTCCAAAGCAGAATGGCGATGCCGCCAGCAAGAGTGGATCACGTTCCGACTCTCTCTATGCAACTCGCGCAAGCATCTTCATTCGACTTCGTTCAGATGGATCGCTGGATCGTGAGCTGGGTTGGTCCGAATTCACCGAAAAGTACGCCCGGGTCATCGCGGGCTTCGCACGCAACGCCGGACTCAGGGCTCAGGATGCGGATGATGTTCTTCAGGACGTCCTGCTGGGTTTCTTCAGAGTCTCCGAGCAATTCGAATACGATCCGGAGCGTGGTCGTTTTCGTGGTTATCTGAAGCGGGTGACCCTCAATGCCATTCGGGCACGACATCGTCGAAAGCGGCCGAGCACCTTCCTCAAGGAAGATTACGATCCGCCGGGTGAAATGCCGGATGTCGATGCCGCTTGGGATCGGCAATGGACCGAGCAGCTTCTTCAGAGAGCCATGACCGAAGCGCGGGGTGGCGTCGAGGAACGGACATGGAAGTCATTCGAGCTCTACGGTGTTCGAGGGGTCCCCATTGAACAGGTCAGTCAGGAACTCGACATGACGCCTGCCGCCATCCGTCATGCCAAAATGAGACTGGTCAAGCAGGTCCGTGAGATTGTTGATCGTCTTCGCATCGAGGAAGGTTGACCTCGTCGGAAACCTCCGCCGTGTCCATCTGTCGGGGAGGTTTCAATTCGGCCACAACAATGGCGACGAACATGACTGCACACCCGATGAACTGTGTGGTGGTCAGGACCTCGCCCAGAAGCCACCATCCAAAGAAGACCGCGAAGACCGCCTCAAGACTGATCAGAATGGCTGCATGTGCCGGTGGGGCATCCCGCTGCGCGTAGACCTGAATGACAAAGGCCAATCCGGAGGCGACCAGGCCGCTGTAGAGCAGTTCCCATCTGGCTTCCAGAATGGCTTCCATTGAAACCGGCTCGAAGAACGGTGCGATGATCAGACTGATCACAGCAGCTCCGAAGAGTTGGATGAACGTCAGTCGAATCGGATCCATCCGATGTACGAGCCATCCGACCAGAAGAATCTGAGCTGCCCAGGCAATGGCGCACAGGAGAATCAGAAGATCTCCAAAGTTCAGAACAGGTCGACCTGCAACGGTCAGAAGGAAGAGGCCTGCGACGGCGATCACGGTAGCCAGCCATGTAAGGCCTCTTGCTCGATAGCCGATGAGCAGCCCGAGGAGTGGAGTGAACACGACGTACAGACTGGTGATGAAGCCTGTCGTTCCGGCTTCGGTCGTGAGAAGGCCGGCCTGTTGCAGCCAGTTGCCGATGAAGACGGCAACCACGACTCCCATCAATGCAGGCAGGATTGTTCTGAGTCGTGCGGGTATCGGTGGTGATGATGGTCGTCTGAGGAACAACCATGGTGCCATGAAGAGCGTGCCCAGGAGCAGACGAATGGCGATGAAGGTCATCGGGCCGACATGATCCATGCCCCATTTTTGCGCAATAAAACCGGATCCCCAGATGGCCGCAAGGATCAGAAGCAGTGCATCCGCCTTCAGTACCTTCGATCTCGTCATGCGATGGTCTTCCATTCCATCTGGATGGTGTTGATCCGTTTCATGCCGCGGCGCGTGTCCTGTTAGTCTGGGAGCATGCTAGAGATTCTGGAGTCACAGATCTGGACAATTGATGTCTGGGAAATCGCATTACTGCTGGGTATCGGCATCATCGCCGGAATGGCAGGAGGGCTCCTGGGAATCGGAGGCGCGGTCGTCAACATTCCAGCGTTGTCGCTCCTGATGAGTCGTGACATCCATCTGGCCCAGGCGATCGCGATGAATGTGACCTTCTTCGTCGCATTGCCGGCAGCCATTCGTCACTACAAGGAAGGGCAGCTCGACAGCCGACTGCTGAAAATGACCGTCCCGTTCGCTCTGTTGGCAATCATCGGAGGGGTTTTTCTCTCGGGCGTGATCCCGGATATCTGGATGCAGAGACTCTTCGGAGCTTTTCTCGTCTACGTGATCATTGCCAACATCATCAAGCTGATGCCGGGCCGAAAGGATTACCAGGCAGGTGATGCCAGGATCTCGCTGGGGAGATCGATGGTGCTTGGTGGAATCGGTGGCGGCGGCGCTGGTCTGCTTGGTATTGGCGGAGGTCTTTTGAATGTTCCTGTTTCGCAGAAGATCTGCCGGATCCCTCTGCCGGTTGCGATTGCCACCTCTTCAGCCATCATGTGCTTCACATCCATCATCGGTGCGATCACCAAGGATGTCACCTTGCCAATGGTGCCGGTCACGATCGATGGAAAGGACATCAGTCTGCCCTGGTATGAGCCACTGAAGTATGCCATTTGGCTGATCCCCACCTGTGTTGCAGGAAGTTGGTTCGGTGCAAAGCTCACCCATGCCCTTCCCCTCAGGACGGTGCGAAGCATTTTCCTCATCGTGGTTGCGATGGCTGCGGTGAAGATGCTCTGGTGAGCACGAATTCACTGATCGGCCGGGGCGATATCGACGACGACCGGAAGATGATCGGATGCTTCGCCCGTTGCATTCCTGTCCACGTCCTTGGTGCTCCGTCCGAGATCAGTCGTATCCAGCACGAAGGCATCAGTCTGTACAAGGTCGCCCCCAATCAGGATGTAATCCAGGATTCCAGGGGTGAAGGCGGAGCCCTCGTTGTACCAGGTGTAGGTGTCTCGTCCATCAAGATGAACCGGGGTCGTGACTGCAAGATCACCTTCATGTGAACCACCGAGCATGGCATTGCCGTCGATGCGCAGAATGTCGAGCGGAACAGGGCTCGCAACAAGATTGAAATCACCGCCGATGACGAGTCCAGACGGCTTGGTCACCGATACCGCCTCGCTGATGGCTTCTCGAATCGACAGCGCTTCACTGATCCTCGTGAGATCTTCCTTGCCGTTGAGCGCGCCGCAGCACTTCAAGTGCAGGGAAATCGCCAGAATCGGATCATCGCCGGGGTTCTCGATCACGAGTCCCGCAACACGGATCGTCCTGTTTGGCGAATCTGATCGAGTGACACGGTCAAAGGTCTTCACGGATGTCGATTGGATGCGACTGGCAACGGCACAACGAAGTCCGCTGCCCTTGGGACTCATGGACACCGTCCAGTTCTCACCGGAATTCATGGTGTCAAGAAGTCGCTTGATTGCTGTGGCATCCTGATTGTCCTCGAGTTCCTGAATGAGGAGAACATCGGGGTCGATGGCTCGAAGAACCGACTTCACAGTATCTGCCCGCTTGAGAAAACCACCGTGTTCGATGTTCCAGGACAGGATCCGGAGGTGGCCTGGTTCCGCGGATGGAATCTTGTCACGTTCGGGACGTCTTGATGTCAGGGAACGTTCCTTCACCTCGGTCCTGATCGGCTGGTTGGCACCGGATTGAACGTGGACAGCCATGGTGCGCGACTGTCCGGGCAGCTTCGACTTTTCGAGACGGATCTCATGCTGTCTCGATGCCGTGGTCGGCGCCATCACGAAGCCGTAGTCGTACGGAGACCGCTTGATCCATGAACCCTGCGGATCCCACTGGTAGGCGGCAACTCCTCCTCTGGTTCGACGTCCCTCGGAAGGGCTCATCACGAGTCTCAGTTCGCATCCTGTGAACTCTGATTCGTTGCAGCCGGAGCGTTCGTCGTCATCAAGATCGAATGCGATTTCGAGGGGTTCATCAAGATGCTGGACGACTCGAGGTGGACCAGGATGAAAAAGACGAATGAAGATGAAGTCCCGATCGGAAGCGCTGTCAACATGCAGTTCGTTCCGATCTGCAATGGAGGGCCAGTCCTCAAAGCGGCCATCCAGAAGAATGGATTCCGGTCCGCCGCCCAGTGACAGGGCGCCTATTGCTTGGATCAGAAAGGGGACGAGCATGGCTCAGGCTCCTGTCATGCGATTCAGTAGACATCTCGCTGTCGGACCCGTGGTGGTGAGGACAACTTCCAGACTTCGATCTCGACGTCATACAAGAGGGTAGCATTCCCATCTTCCGTTTGAAGGCGGCGAGGTCCCTTGATCGTGATCCAGCCGGTCACCTCCGAGACGGCAAGTCCACTGGACGCGGCAGCCTGGACGACCTGATTGCGTGCCCAGGGCTCAACCTGTTCGCGAGGAACGGAGTTCGCGCCGTTCGACATCAGCAGGTGACCATCGGGTCTGTTGGCCTGACGGGTGCGGATGGAGCCATCTGGTCTGATCGAGCTGGGTCCACGGAGTCGCACCTGTTCGGTCGCTGGGCTCTGCATGGCCGATGTTGACTTCACGGTCTTTGGGGCATGAGCACAGCTCCATGCACCGACAACCGTCGTCAAGATGAACATAAGCAGGAGAGATTTGATCATTGGGGGGAAGTATAGCCGTCCCTCTGAGCCTCACCGTCCGATCCAGTACACTCGTCGCCTGCGATCGGGGTGAAGGAGCTGATATGCCAGCCAAGTGCGGCCTTTTTATTGTCTTGTTCGTGTTGATGTCATCCGCTCAGTCGTGCCAGCAAAGCAGGCAGGCGATTCCGGATCTTCTTGCGCCTGAGACGAGTGGTATCGACTACATGGGGACGTGGTCGATCAATGACACCGAGAATCAACTCTTCAACATCATTGTTCGTCCTGACCGCACTGTTGTCAGCAACTGGTCGAAAGGAACTCGTGGTGCATGGGGTGAACGCGGTACCTGGAAAAGATCGGGTTCGCGGATCATCATCAAATATGGCGATGGATGGACAGATGTCCTGATGCCATCTCGCTATGGAGTCGATGGCGTCGCGCGTCAGTCATTCCGTCCGGGAACCAGCACCGAGGATGCGCCCACGAGCATGGGGTCCGCAGTTCGCGTCGAAGGCAGGCAGTCTCGTTTCTGCGGTGTCTTCGAAATCGGTCAGGATGGTGACTTCGTCTCTCTGCTCTCCAGTGGTCTGGCGTATCGGTCTGATGGCACTGAAGTCGGAGGTCTGAACAGCGGAAGAGATGTCCTGGCCGGTACTTGGTCACTGACTCCTTCGGGTGTGACGTTGTCCTGGGCCGATGGTCAGCAGGAACAGATTGAATGGCAGCGTGGCGTCTATGTGCTTCAGCCAGGCAGTACGGACATGGCCAAGATTCCGGATGCCGCCAGAATGCTCAAGCCGGTGGATGGACTTGCCTTCGGCGGGAGCATTCGTTGATCGGGGTGATTTGAGATGAGCGAGTACTTTCCAGATGTCCCGTCCATTGCGTACGCCGGAGCAGACTCTCGCGATCCACTGACCTTCCGTCACTATGATCCAGATGCGATCATCGAAGGTCAGACGATGCGATCTCATCTTCGGTTTGCTGCGGCTTTCTGGCACACGATGCGAAATGATCTGTCCGACCCGTTCGGATCGGGGACCGCCATCATGCCATGGGACGATGGCTCTCAATCCCTTGAAAACGCGGAGAGGCGGATCGAAGCGTTCTTCGAGTTTCTGGACAAGATCGATATTGATTTCTACTGCTTCCATGACCGTGATGTGGCCCCGGAAGGTTCAACGGTTTCGGAATCCCGTGCGAATCTGGAGCACATGGCATCGGTTCTGGAAAGACATCAGGCGTCTTCGGGCAGGAAACTGCTCTGGGGAACCGCCTGCCTCTTCAGCCATCCTCGATATGTCCATGGTGCTGGAACCTCCTGTTCAGTGGACGTGTTTGCGCACGCTGCGGCGCAGGTTCGTTCCGCCATCGACGTGACCCATCGACTGGGTGGTGGCGGATACGTCTTCTGGGGAGGGCGAGAGGGGTACAGCTCCCTCATCAATACGGACATGGCCAGGGAGCGACAGCAGCTTGCTCGCTTGCTCGAGATGGCCGTCGAGTACAAGCATCAAATCGGTTTCAAGGGCACGTTCTACATCGAACCCAAGCCGATGGAGCCGACGACTCACCAGTACGACTTCGATGTCGCGGCCTGTCTCGATTTCCTGAGGGAATTCGGGCTGCTTGATGAGTTCATGCTGAACATCGAAACGAATCACGCCACGTTGGCATCGCATTCAATGGATCACGAGCTGTCTGCTGCCGCAGCAGCGGGTGTCCTTGGTTCGATTGACGCCAATATGGGCCATGAACATCTCGGCTGGGATACGGATCATTTTCCGACGGACATCTATCTGACTGCCAGAATCATGCGCATCGTTCTTGCGATGGGCGGGATCGGTGATGGGGGATTGAACTTCGATGCAAAGCGTCGTCGTGGCTCCTTCGAGCCGGTCGATCTTTTCCATGCCCATATTGCCGGCATGGATGCATTCGCCCGGGGCTTGAAAATCGCCGCCGCCATCAGAGCGGATCGACGGTTGGATGAAGCCATCCAGGCGAGATACGCCAGCTGGGATGACGGCCTTGGTCAGGACATCATGAACGGCTCCTGCACACTCGAGAGGCTCGAAGCCCATGCTGCTTCAATTGGAGAGCCCAGCATGACCTCCGGTCGAGAGGAAATGCTGGATGCCATCTTCAACGACTTCATTCGCTGAACAGCTGTCGGGAGTGCATGTGAATCCACTTGAACGTCGTGTCCCACTTGGCATGTGGCCATCCCCAGTCCAATCACTGCCGGATCTCCGCGAGGGGCTCTGGGTGAAGGATGATGGTGTGTGTCATGAGGTCTATGGCGGCAACAAGGTTCGCAAGCTGGAGTACCTGCTCGCCGGGGCTGAAAAGAGGATCGTCACCTTTGGTGCCATGGGGTCTCATCACGCTCTGGCAACGGCCGTGCATGCAACCGCTCGTGGCCATCAAGTCGTGGTCGTGAATCATCCAAGGCATCACACATCACATGCCGAAGCTGTTTTGCGTGCCACATTGAAACTGGCGGAGGTCCATCGATTTGATTCCCATGAGGATGCGCTCATCGCGCTTCAGGAACTCGGAGAGGGTGCCACGGTGATTCCAGCCGGTGGATCAACTCCGATTGGGGCTCTGGGATTTGTTCGCGCAAGTCTGGAGCTCGCGGATCAGATCTCTGCCGGTCTGCTTCCGGTTCCTCGCAGGATCTTCGTCGCAGCCGGTTCCGCAGGCACCTTGGCGGGTCTCGCGGTCGGATTGAAACTGGCGGGCCTCGAGACCCGTGTCATCGGTGTCAGAGTCGTTCCAGAGGCATGGATGAGCAGAGATTTCATCCAGTCATTGTGTGATCACACCGCTGCGCTTCTCGGGATGACCTCGGGCCAGTGGACAATCGAAGATCGATGGCTCGGGGCCGGTTACTCCGCCACGACACCGGAGGCAGAGGATGCTTTGGCAAGGGCAGGATCCTGCGGACTGCATCTGGAAACCTGTTACACCGCCAAGGCGCTTGCTGCTGCCATGGCAGCCGATGGTCCGGGGCCCGACCTCTTCTGGCAGACGCACAATCAGGCCGTTCTGGACCCACTTTTGGAGTCGGCTCCGCTTGCAAATCCAGCTCAATGGCCCTGGCAGGCCCTTGAATCATGACCACTTGACCGAAACGCTCCCGGCATGGTCATAGAACCATTGGAGTCAGACCGTCATGCGTCTATAGTAATTGGACTCGAATCAAACAAGACATGGCCCTCAGAGGAGCAGCTTTCATGGCTTTCCATCATTTCAGTCTCATCGTTCCGCTTGCGGTTTCTGCCATCGCTCAAGCCGATGTTCAGTCCAGCTGGACGGTGACTCAGACCGACTTCACTCGATTCGTTGATGGGATTGAAATGCCTCTTGGCATGGATACGTCACGGATGGCCTGCTTTCAGGATGGCGTCGTCTCGCCTGCCGTCGCCCGACGGGCACTTGAGGATCATGGTCTGGACCTCGACACGCTGGTTCCCAGCAGTTCAGAAGGCTGGATGTATGTGGATGCCCTGAATCCGAATCGAACGGTCAAGGAAGTTGTGGATTCGGTCGCATCACTGTCCGCATCGCCAGATGTCGATTTTGTTTCTCCGATCTTTCTGGCCGGATCAAAATCTCTTCCTTGGATCGTGACTCGCGACATCATCCTCTCTTTCGAGAACACCCTGGATGAGCAGTCGAGAGATCAGCTTCTGAAGACCATTCCAGGATCCATCATCGAATCGGATCTGGCAGGAATGACCGGCGTAGTCCTGATCGAGACGGATCTCTCCAACGCCTTTGAGGTTCTTGATCTCGTCAATGCACTTGATCAGATGCCCGGTGTGAAGTTTGCGCAGACCGATGCCCTGTGGTGGACGCTTCCATTGGGTGGAGTTCCCAACGATCCACTGTGGCCACAGCTCTGGGGACTTGAACAGTCCAATGACATGGATATGGATGCGCTCGGCGCCTGGGACATCACATCTGGTGACCCCAATGTTCTGGTTGCCATCTTCGACGACGGGCTTGATCAGGATCATCCCGATGTCAATCAGATCCCAGGTTTCAATTTCACCGGAAACGGGTCCACTGGAGATCATGTCACCGAATGTGATGCTCATGGAACCTGTGTTGCCAGCTGTGTATCAGCTGTTGTGAACAACGGTACGGGAGCAGTCGGCATTGCTCCGACGAGTCGTTCAATCGGTATGAAGATCTTCAATTCGGTCAGCTTCTTCGGTTTCTGCCTCGGCTTCCTCGAGTCCCAGGATTCCTGGACGGTCAATGGAATCAATCAGGCGGCTGATAGCGGGGCTCAAGTGACCAACTCCAGTTGGGGTGGTGGGGGAGCCAGCTCGGTCATCAATGCGGCCTTCTCAAGTACCCGTGCAGCTGGCGTTCTCCATGTCGGTGCTGCCGGCAATGACGGCTCGACCACCATCAGCTGGCCTGCCAGTTCGACCAGTCTGATCGCGGTTGCAGCACTTGCGTCCAGTGGCAACAGGGCATCATTCAGCACGCATGGTCAGGGCCTGTTCTGCTCAGCTCCCGGTGAAGGCATCTGGTGTGCAGATGCAGTCGGTAGTCCTGGTTTCGGAACAGGCGACACCGTCCAGATTGACGGGACATCCTTCGCAGCACCCTATGTCGCCGGCGTTGCTGCTCTTGTGCTGTCGGTGGATCCCTCGCTGACACCCGATGAGATCGAAGATGTACTCGCAACCACCTGCATGGATCGTGGTGCCAGTGGCTATGACACCGAGTACGGCTGGGGATTCGTCAATGCCCAGGCAGCCGTTGAATCACTCGATGTCGAAACACCATGTGCTGGAGACACCAACGGCGATGCAGTCGTCGATGTGACCGATGTCCTGAATGTGATCTCGGACTATGGTCCCTGCAATTCCTGCCCGACCGATTTCGACGGTGACAACCTGGTGGGGGTCAATGACATCCTGATCCTTCTGGATGCATTCGGTCCGTGCCCATAGCGGCCAACGACATCACCTTTGAGATCATTCGACACAATCAAGCCCTCTGGTGGATCATCGTATCTGCCAGAGGGTCGTTTACGGTGCTAAAGTGCTCTCATGCAACTGCCGGTTCTTGACGGCCAAGAAGACACATTCGGGCAAGTCCGGGATCAGCTGTCCTCGGCTCTTGACGGTGAAGTGCGGTTTGGACGTCATGACCGCCTTCTCTACGCTACGGATGCCAGTGTCTACCAGGTCACGCCCATCGGCGTGGTGATCCCGGCTCATGCCGAGGATATCCGCAGGACGGTTGATATCTGTCGATCGCATGGCGTGCCCGTCCTGCCTCGTGGCGCAGGGACGTCCTTGTCCGGGCAGACTGTCAACCGGGCGGTCGTGATCGATTGTTCGGCATGCATGAACAAGCTCCTTTCAGTGGATCCCGAGTCCCGGACGGCACGTGTTCAGCCAGGACTGGTACTCGATGCATTGCGACAGGGTGCTCAGCATCATGGCCTGACATTCGGACCCGAAGTTTCAACATCCACACATGCCACTCTGGGGGGCATGATCGCAAACTGCTCGGCAGGACTTCATTCACTTGTCTACGGAATGACGGATGAACATGTCCGATCCGTCGATGTCATGCTGCCGGATGGGCGATCCCTTCGATTTGAGAAAGGGGCTTCAGAACGCAGCCCTGAAATCGCCGCACTGACGAAATCGGTCGTGGAGGTCCTGCGGGAATTTGAGCAGGACATCGATTCAGTGTTCCCGAAGGTTCGAAGGAATGTCGGTGGATACAAGCTGGATGATCTGCTTGCCCAGCTCCGAGCATCATCACCCGGTACCTTTGATGAGATCAATCTTGCCAATCTGATCTGCGGATCAGAGGGCAGTTTGGGGTTCGTAACGGAGGCCGAAGTCGATCTCGTGCCGCGTCCCCGTCATACGGGCCTTGCGATTGTCGGTTTTCCAGATGTCGGTTCCTCGCTCGAAGCATTGGTTTCCATACTCGACACCAAGCCATCTGCGGTCGAACTGCTGGACCGTTCGGTCATTCAGGCAGCGGCCTCCCATGTTCACTACGGCCGATTCGTCGATCTCCTTCCGCTCGTCGACGGGCAGTCTCCAGGCGCCGTGCTGTATGTGGATTATTTCAATGAGGACTCTGAAGGCTTGCGGTCAAGCATGGCTCGACTTCATGAGGCCGTTCCGAACGCCTCCACGGCCACGTTCGAATCCGAAGCGGAGCAGTCATCGCTGTGGGCTTTGAGAAAAGTCGGTCTTGGTCTGATCTCGGGAACCAAGGGCGATCGCAGACCGACGGCCTTCGTGGAAGACCTTGCGGTTCCTCCCGAGCAGCTCTGTGATTTTCAACGTGAATTCTCGGCGATGTTGTCTGGTCATGGACTGGATGTTACGTACTACGCACATGCGAGTGTGGGCTTGCTCCACATGCGGCCTTGTCTCGATCTGGCACTGGACCATGACAAAACACTGATGAGGCGGATTGCCCGTGAAGCGGTCCAGCTCGTGCGGACATATGGAGGCACGGTCAGTGGAGAGCATGGGGATGGTCGTCTGCGTTCTGAAATGGTTCAGGATTTCTACGGCCCGCGATTAGTGGAGGCTTTTCGCCGTATCAAATCGATCTTCGATCCGGATGACATGTTCAATCCCGGGCTCGTGACTGGACAGCCGGGGATGCTCGATCATCTGCGAATGGCACCGGATGGCAGACTGCTTGATATTCCCGAGGTTGATACGTACTTCCAGTGGGACGACGACTTTGCCGGTGCAGTCGAACAATGCAATGGCAACGGGCTCTGTCGTCGCATGGAAGGTGGTGCGATGTGTCCGTCCTATCGGGCCACCTTGGATGAACGACACTCGACCCGTGGTCGGGGGAATGCCTTGAGGCTTGCGATGACCGGTCAGCTGACCATGTCCGGCCCGGATTGGGATGACAGCGAAACACTTGAAACACTGGATCTCTGTCTGGGCTGCAAGGCCTGTCGTTACGAATGTCCAAGTTCCGTTGACATGGCCCGACTCAAGGCCGAGTACGAAGGCCAGCGGTTCCGGCTGGCAGGGCGTGTTCCATGGCGGGTCCGTCAGCTTGGACGAACTCGTCAGTTGCAGACGTTGGGATCGATGTTCTATCCAGTTTCGAATTGGTTGATCGGAATGCCGGGCATTCGTCATGTGATCCAGAAACTGCTGGGTCTGTCAACCAGTCGATCGCTTCCACGTTTCGATCGATCGCTGCACAAGTGGTATCGGTCCAGGGCTCAGCAGGGACAGCCTGATGATGCGCCTGTCGTGATCCTCTTCGGGGACTGTTTTACCGTTCATGGCGAATCAAAACTGGGTCGAGCCGGCGTCCATCTTCTGGAAGCCTTCGGCTATCGGGTCGTCCTGCAGGACACGGGTTGTTGCGGAAGAACGCTCCTGAGCATGGGCATGCTGGAAGAGGCTGCTTCCACGATTTCGAAAACGGCATCCCGGCTGTGTTCACTGGTGGATGAGGCGGGTGCTGTCGCGGTGCTGGGCCTTGAGCCGAGTTGCGTGACTGCGATTCAGCAGGAATGGATCGAACTCAAGGGTATTGGAGAAGGTGATCGGCTTCGCAGACTGGCAAGCATTTCAGACACGGTGGAACGTTTCATCGCGTTGAACTGGAACGATCATCCTCGAAGGCCTGACTTCATCAAATCCGAGCAGCTTGTTCTGGGGCACCAGCATTGCCATCAGAAACACGAGTCGGATGCCCTGGAGGCTTTTCTTCGTTGTTGTGGCGCAACGAATCCAAGTGTGCTTGACAGTGGCTGCTGTGGAATGGCCGGTTCTTTCGGATACAAGCAGTCGAACTACGAGCTCTCAGTCAAGATTGCCCGTCAATCGCTCCAGTCCCTTTCGGATCTCGATTCCAAGGCGGTGCTTGTCGCGCCCGGTACCAGTTGCAGACATCAGGTCCATGATGTCTTTTCCAGGCGTGCCATCCACCCAGTGATCTGGGCGAACGACGCACTTCGATCCGAAGAGTGATTGCTCAGCAGGCGCGGGCATCATCGAGATGAGTCGGCATCACAGGTCGATCTTCAAGCTTCGAGGAGACCGGTCCGAGTCGATCGAATCGCTTCAGCCAGATGCGTGGGATCTTCGTGATCGATCCCATTTCCTCCGGCCCCTTGGTATCGGTGATCGCGACCTGTTCAGCATCTTCGTAGACAAGAAGTCCGACGGTATGCATGATCGGGAGGGGTCTTCGTGCATAGTCAAGCATGTCCTCGGGATCCTGCCAGCCTGAACCGCCATCGGATTCCGCATCGATCCAGTACACGGAAACCATTTCCCACTGAGTATCCGTGAACCCTTCAAGTTGAAAGCCTTCGCGTTGATGTCCGTTTCGAATTTCAGCTGTTGTTCGTTTGGGTTCTGGCATGACTGGACCTCCGTATGATCGCGCACCGGACTGACCAGTGGTGGGTACGCAGGGATCGCGTTCACGCCGGGACTGATCTTCTCCGGGTTGGCAGTAGTTGGCTGATGCAACAGAACTGAGGCATCAACGACGTCTGATTCATCTATCGATAGATACGCATGAGGACCCCAGTTGGGTTCGGTGATTCGACTCGATCAGATGCCGGCCAGCAGGAATGACCAGCATGTTCCGATCAGAGTGCCTCTTGCGTGGCCTGAGAGGGCCTGGGGGGGTCTGCGGCTTTGGCAGCCACGGGTGGTGCTGAGGCCTCGAGTTCCGGCTGGTCGATTTGGTCCTCGAGTGGATCATGCTTGGAGCTGTCCTTGGAGAGATTGGCCAGCACGACTCCCATGATGATCAGGGCGATTCCCGAGACCTTCATGAAACTCATGTGTTCCCCCCAGATCTGCCAGCTGAAGGTCGCGATCGCAGCTGTTCCAACGCCGCCCCAGATGGCGTACATCAGGCCGAGCGGTAGGGTCCGGACGGCCTGGATCATGGCTGCAAAGCAGAGCAGATAGAAGATGACCATCAGAATCGCTGGCAGAAGCTTGTAGCTGTCTCCGGTTTGCGTTGGAACCGAGAACTTGAGGCTCAGTGCAGCTGCAACTTCAAAGATGATTGCGATCCCCAGAAAAACCCAGCCCATGGATTCTGATCCTCTCCAACGGAGCCACTGGCTCCGTTTAGATTGAGGAGTCTATTCGACAGAGCGTTGGCATGTTGGTGATCCGAGGCGGATCAGTCGATTCCAGGTGGAAAACGATCCAAGGGAGGATCTTCCTGAGCTGGCATCCCGGGTCTGCCGGGAGTGGGTGGCCGATGGCCTCGATTTCTTTGATCACCGGATCTCCTTGATCTCTGTTCGAGCAGGTGCTCCCTCAGAGCTTCCTGTTCATCTGGTGACAGGTGACCATCTCCATCGAGATCAAATCGTTTCTCCAGTTCCCGACGATGTGCTTTCCTTGACTTGTGCATCTGTCTGGAAAACTCTCGGGCAGCCTTGCGTTCTTCTTCATCGAGCAGACCATCTCCGTCGAGATCAAATCGTTCGATCGCCATTCGTTCGAGTTCGCGTGGAGGATGGCCCATGTCATGCGGACCCATGAGTCGTCGGCCCAATTGTCTTCGCTGTGAGGGGGACAGCATTCCAATGAACTCGGTGAATTGACTTGTGCTGACGGCATGACGTTCGGCCTGCAGAGCCGTTTCCTGTTCCGTCAGCATTCTGACCCTGGTCGTATCAGGCTGCTCGCTTGCAAGTTCTTCCGCAATCATGGATCGCACACGATGAATCTGCTGGCTCAACACGGCAACTTCGGTCTTGAATTCCTGCCGCATTGAACGGAAGACATCGGTCTGCCGGGTATCCAGTGCAAGCACATCGGCGACTTCCTCGACATCATTCTGTTCAAGATCGCTGGGCCGCCATGTCATGGCGCCGACGATGAAGAAGACGTTGAAGATGATGGACAGGCCGAGCAGCAACGTGAGAATGGAACGATTCATGGCAAATCTCCTTCGGGTGCCGGATCCATGCCCATGTTGGTATTCGTGAGTGCACTGGTTGTCAGAATGAGATTGAGCGGCTCATCATCCACAAGCATGTCAAAGGTGACGACGGTCACAAAGTCGCCAGCGGCCTGATTCGTAGCGGGCGCTGCCGTACGTCCGAAGCTGAACCCGATCGCTGCGACGGCAACAGCGGCGGCCATCGCGGCCAGTCGAAATCCGATCGAGCCGATGACATTCCGTTGATGTCTGCTGTTGGGTTGATCGGACAAGGCATCCAGCACACTGGCCAGCAGCTCGCTTCTGCTCGTCTCTGAGATGGTGTGGTCGCTTGATTCCGGCGATTTCAGTCTGATGTCTGAGATCGCGTGTCTCAATGAGCGATCGCCAGCCAGCAGGGCATCGATGTGGTCGTCCTGGGGGCATCCTGCTTCAAGCCAGGCAGCCATAGCCATCAGATCTTCAGGTGCCCTCGGCGGACTTCCTGGCTGCTCCTGCCACATTGATTTCAGGCTGTCTTCATTCGGAATCGTCATCCATTCACTCCGTCACATCTCTTTGTACGAGCTGGTCAGTCGGATCATCCCCATCCTCTTGACGCCCGGAGCCCCTCTCAGAGGTCTGAAAATGGCTGCGAAGCCGTTCGATCGCCTTGTGTTTCGTACTTCTGACGGTCTGCTCGTTCACATCCAGAATCTCGGCAACTTCCGGGACGGAATGGTCATCCTCGAACAGCAGCGTCAAGACCAGCCTTTGTCGGGCGGTCAGGATGTGCAATGGCAATTCAATGTTCGAGGTTTCTGGCTCGACTGGCTCGTCGGCTGGGATCTCTTCGGTCACCAGAGTGGCTTTCGGTTTCTGCCGCCTGAGCGTATCGATTGCGGTTGAACGGGCGACCAGAGTCAGCCATGTGGACATGGACGCTCGTGCAGGGTCGAAGCTTCGCAGCAGGCGGCAGTCGTTGCGAATGAGCTTGAGATAGACCGCTTGAACAATGTCATCAAGCTCAAGATCTGCGGGTCGCTGCCCTCTGCCGATGGTTCTCCTGACGGCCGAGACGACCAGGCCGGTCGTCTGATCCAGGAAGTGGCTCCAAGCGGCTGGATCACCACAGATGCAGGCTTCTAGGTCGAAATTCAGAACAAATCCCTCTCTAAGGGCCTTCAGTGATGATCAGAGGTCCTTGAAGCTTCTGACGGGGATGATCGAGGCCCCTACACCGTAGAGTACATACGACAGATTTGAGGGAGATCTCCCCATCGGGGAGGCCAGGCAGCCAGAGGAGGCCATCGGGATGATTCGTATCCGCATTCAGCGATTGATCACAACAGCATCAACGGCCTTGATGACCATGCTCATCGCGGTTTCGTTCATGCCCATGTCAACTGCCCTGGCTCAGGATCGAGGGGCCTCGGGATCAAGCCAATCCGAACAGGACGACCGACCCAATCGCGGCAATCGCGGTGAACGCGGGGAACGTGGTAATCGTGGTGACCGGGCCGATCGTGGTGAACGCGGCAATCGTGGTGAGCGAGGCATGCGGGGTGAACGCGGAGGTCGAATGGGTCAAGATCGCCCTGACCGAGGCGGTGCTGGCGGGCCCGGAGGCAGGCGTGGCCAGGACGGACCAGGTCGGGGGCTTGGTCTGATGGGAACGCCGGAGGGATTGTTCACGCCGGACTACATGACTCGTGATGTTCCCATGATCGTGGAGGAACTCAAGCTGGATGATGCACAGCAGGCGGTCGTGTCCCAGTTGTTCGAGGATTATGACACGACCTTCAGAGGCCTCGTTGACAGTCTGCGAACGGAGACTGAAGCCTTGAACGAAGCCTATGTTCCAGACGCTGAAATCGAACAGCGAATGGAAGAAACTCGCGAATCCATGAGAGCGCTTCGCGATGAGGCTCGTGAAGCACGTCGTTCCTTCGGTCAGGGACAGCGGGGCGATGCAGGTCGCCGAGGTGAACGAGGTGGCCAGGAGGATCCAGAGGCGGGGGATCAGCCAGTCGTTGACAGCGACGAACAGCCCGAATCCAGAGAAGAACGAGAAGCTCGAGCTGAAGCCATGCGTCAGGAATTCCGCATGCAGTTCGAAGACATGGGCGCGCAGATGCGTTCCATCCGTGATCAGCAGTTTGCAAGCACACAGATGCAGGAATTGCTGGATTCACGGGTCGCCATGATTCGTGAATTTGCACGGGACAAGAAGCAGTTGAGGGATTCGACCGAGAGCGGGCTTCGTGCTCTGCTCATCGATGAGCAAGGTGAGATCTGGGAAGTCGTATCCAAGAAACTCCGTCGATTGCGATTGATGCCTCGAGGCCGTCTCTCTGGAGAGTCGACTGATATTCTCGAGGTCCTTGAGGATCTCGACCTGGATGCCTCCGTTGATACCGAAGATCTGCAGATGCTTCGTGACAATTACATTCAGGAAATCGATTCAGCCTTGATCGCCCGAGAGGCCTTCGACTACGCCCAGGGGCTTGATCTGATGGAGCATTTCAGAAACCAGGATTTTTCCAGCGGTCTTGATGTTCTGCGACAGCGACTCGACCTGCAGGAGTCCACTCGAGATGTGAATGACAGGTACATCGATGCCATCACGCTGGTATTGCCGACTCCTCAGTCAGATGAATTCAGGCTTGATGCACTTCGTCGCGGCTACTCCGGCATCTACCGTCCCACTCGTGGTGAGCGAGCCATTCTGGCCGCCATGGAAATCGAGGATCTTGATCCGGAAATGCTGGCAGCGGTCGCGGACTTGATGCAACGTCATGGTGATGAGATCGCCACTTTCAACGATGACATGCTCGTGGTGCTGCGAAGCGAGGAATCTCAGCGTGAGCTCCGCAGGGCGGAGGAGCGGATGAATCGATTCCTCGGTGAGCGAAGCGATCGTGGCGAGCAACCCTTCGATCCGGTCCGCGATGCCTTGGAGAGGCGAAATGAGATCGACGAGCGGTACATGGCATCCTTGGAGGCTCTCCTCGGGGCCGAGCTCTTCGAAACCGTTGCTGGCCGTCGAAATCGGGGCCGTGGAAATGGCCCGGACAGAGGTGGCCAGGGCGGCTTCTCACGGGAACAGGTGATGAGCCAGTTCGACAAGAATGGCGACGGTGAGCTTGATCAGGAGGAGCGTCAGGCCTTCAGAGACGCCATGAGAGAGCGATTTGGGGGTGGTCAGGGCGGTCAAAGGGGCCCTGGAAGGGGCCAAGGGCCTCGGGAACTGTGATTTTCAGGGCTTGAGAGCCCAAAAAACGCTGCGAACTCCCCGTTAGTTGTTCTATAGTCAAAATAGACCAGAACTGGTCAGCCTGATTGTGCGAATTCCCCACTGTGCAATCGGACCGTTTTTTCATCCCCTAAATGACCTTTTTGAGGAGAGAGTCATATGTCCACCGTAAAACTGCCAAGCACCATCGGGCTGATGTCCGTGGCGTTGGCGATACCTGCCATCGCACTCGCAGCGAAGCAGGAAGGCCCCACTGTTACATCCACGACGGAAAGTCTCGAGTGGATTGTTCCTGAGAAGAATCCACTTGATCATGAGCACAAGCCTCATTCACTCATGATGAGATTCAAGGAATCCGCCACCCCAGAGGATCGTCTTGATCTCCTGGCCGAGATCGGCGGAACCGTCAAGCAGTCCTATCACCTGGTGCCGAATCTGGTCGAGGTGGACATGGATATGGAAGTTGCTGAAGCGTTGCAACTGGTCGGTACACGATCAGATGTCCTTCAGTACGTCGAGCCGAACTTCATCTTCCGGGCATTCGATATCCCCAATGATCCCAGCTACGGAGATCTCTGTGGCATGGAAGCGATCAATGCTCCAGCCGCTTGGGACGACCATGTCGGCGATTCGGATTTCGTGATCGCCATCATCGATACCGGCATCGATTACAACCATCAGGATCTCACTGGCAACATGTGGACCAACTCTGGTGAGATTCCAAACAACGGCCAGGATGACGACGGCAATGGTTACGTCGACGATTTCTATGGATTCGACTTCAGCGCTGGAAACGCAGACGTCATGGACACCAATGGCCATGGCACCCACTGTGGTGGCACCGTTGGCGGTGTCGGCGACAACGGAGTCGGTGTCGCCGGTGTGATGTGGGAATGCTCCCTCGCCGGTGTCCAGTTCCTCTCCGGAAGTGGCGGCGGAACGACTGCAGATGCGATTTCCGCAGTGCAGTACTGCACCGTGATGGGCTTCAAGATCTCCAACAACTCCTGGGGTGGCGGTGGCTTTACCCAGGCGCTCTATGACGCCATTGCCAATGCCGGTACCCAGGCTGATCACATCTTCGTGGCAGCCGCCGGAAACAGTGGAAGCTTCGGCGCGTCGTATCCGGCCGCCTACGACCTTGACAACATCATTTCGGTTGCTGCAACCCAGTGCAACGACAGTCTTGCCAGCTTCAGCCAGTATCACCCGACCGAGGTCGATCTTGCTGCACCCGGTGTAGATATCCTCAGCTCCACCCCTGGCAACAACTATTCCTTCTACAGTGGTACTTCAATGGCGACTCCCCACGTCGCTGGTGCAGTCGGCCTGGTGTACTCCGTCATGGAAGATGCCAGTCCTGCAGAGGTCAAGGCCCTGATTCTCGATCATGTCCGACCTGTCGCAGGCCTCAATGGCGATTGCCTTACGGGCGGTGTACTGGACGTGGATGCATCCCTGGCCAACACCTTCCTCGGTCCCAAGCTGGACTTGCTGACCCCTGTACCGGAATCCATGGATCCAAATCTCGCATCGACGTATCGAATCTCCGTCGATCCTCGTGAGGACACGCTCCTCATCGGTTCAGTCAAGATGCGTTATCGAATGGGCAACTCCGGTGCCTTCGAATCTGTCCAGATGAATCTGGATGGTCTCAACTCGTATGTTGCAACGCTTCCAGGAGCCCAGTGTGAAGAATCACCTGAGTTCTACTTCGAGGCAACCGGCCAGACCGCTGGCTTGATCACCATGCCAAGTGCTGGCAGTTCCGCCCCGTATGGCTTCTTCATCGGTGATGCGATCGTTTCCTTCTCTGATGATTTCAACTCAGACAAGGGCTGGTCAGTATCCTCAGACGCAGCGGATGGAGCGTGGGAGCGTGGTGTTCCGATCAACTGTAATCGCGGAGACCCAACGTCCGACTGGGACGGCTCTGGTGTGTGCTACGTCACCGACAACTCTTCGGCTGATTCCTGCAACAGTGATGTCGACAGTGGTTCCACCATTCTGACCTCGCCTGTCTTTGACGCCTCAGTCGGTGGCACGATCATTTCCTATGCTCGTTGGCACCACAACACCTTTGGCGACAATCCGGGTACCGATCCCATGGTCGTCGAGATTTCCAACGATGCCGGTCTGACATGGTCCGGTCTCGAGACAGTCGGTCCATCAGGCGAAGGTACTTCAGGCGGTTGGGCGCTCAAGTCCTTCCTGGTGAATGACTACATCACTGGAACAGCACAGATGCGAGTCCGGTTCACCGTTTCCGACCTGGGTGACAACTCCCAGTCCGTGGTCGAATCCGGCGTTGATGGATTCTCGGTCGAGTACATCGAGTGCTCTCCTGAGACTCCTCCATGCGAAGGCGATGTCAATGGTGACGGTTCAGTCACTGTCGAAGACATCCTGATCGCGATTGCTCAGTTCGGTCAGTCAGGTGAAGGTGATGTCAATGACGACAACATCGTCGACACCAACGACCTGCTGGTCATCATCGCATCATGGGGCCCATGCGCAGGTTGATACTGCGAAACGGTCCCGATTCATGAGACCCCGATTGGCACGGGGCGGAGGCAATCTTCGGATTCCTCTGCCCCGGCCTTTTTTTTGGCCATTGCAGGCCGGCCGAACCAGATGTCAGCTTTGATGCGAATCGATGACTTCGCCGGCAGCAACAAGTGCATTGGTTGTCGGCGGGAAGCCTGCATAAGCCACCATCATCCGAATGACTTCAAGAATCTCATCCGGAGTGGCGCCGCAGTTGAGGGCGCCCTGTACGTGAACCTTGATCTGCCCCGTGGGGTAGCCCATGCATGACAGTGCGGCGAGTGCAAGCAATTCTCGAGTCTTGTCATCGAGGATGTCATTGGCGTAGATGTCATTGAACGCCCATTCCACATTGATCTTCTCGAAGTCTGGAGAAATCTTTCTGATCGGTTCCAGGTAGTCTTCGGCGTGAGGCCCGAAGTGCCGTCGCATGTTCTTGAGGCCTTCTTCATAACGTTTACTGGTCATGGCTGGTGCTCCTGGATCTGGTGAATGGTGTCATGAATCATTGAAGCGGCCAGAGGCTCACAATGCTCAGGGGGCCTGTGCCAGCGAGCACGTAGTAGGCGGCGATTCCGGCAATGACCAGATTCTTCTGAGCACTCGTCACATTGCCGACCCGGTTGAGGGTCAGTGCCTCGGCGAGCACTTCGGCAACCTTGGGATCAGAAGGTTGTTCCGGAAGTGACTTGGCCTTGGCTTCAGGTATGCCTGCGAGTTTGTTATGGACGATGGCGCCGCCAATACAGAAGAAAAACAGGAAGATGGCTCCAATGCGACCATAGATTCCGATGGCCACCATGAGACTGCAGGTGATCATTCCGACAACGGATACGGCAGTGAAGAACTGCTGTCCCACCGGGAAGAGCAGGCCTGTAGTCTGGACGGTCGTCTTCCAGTTGCGTATGAGGCCTGGAGCGGGCCAGAGAAAGATCCAGGCGAACATGATCCTCAAGATTAGATCGCCGATTTCATACAGCGTTTGAAGGGTGTTCTCATCCATTGCCGGGTCCTTCTATGAGATATTCTTCTTGCAAAGTAAGATACCGCTTCAGCTTGAATGGAGTATGGCATGTTCAAAAAGAACTTCTCAGGGATGAATGCAGCGGAGCTGGTGGTTCGTTGTCTGGAGGCCCAGAAGGTGTCGCACGTCTTCGGCATCCCAGGTGCGAAAGTCGATCCACTCATGGAAGCGTTGGCTGACGGCACGCCCGAGTTTGTCGTCTGTCGTCATGAGCAGAATGCCGCGTTCATCGCGGGTGGTATTGGTCGCATGACCGGTAGGCCCGGTGTCTGTCTGACGACGTCCGGTCCCGGTGTATCCAACCTGGCGACTGGTCTGATTACGGCAACTGCGGAAGGACATCCTGTTGTGGCATTGTCCGGTTCAGTGCCATCGGCGCTTGAGAATCTTGACACGCATCAGACTCTGGACAATGTCAGTTTGATGAGACCGGTTACCAAACACGCCGTGAGCGTCCGTTCCGCAGACAGCGTCGTGTCGACCATGGCGAATGCTTTCCGGGCATCCATGGCACCAAGGCCAGGTGCTGCATTCGTCAGTCTTCCATATGACATCATGCTTGAAGAGGCAGGTGGTCGTCCAGTTTCGACCCATGCCGTTCCGCTTTCAGGTCCAGCGGATCACGAGGGCGTTCTCGAGCTCGCGCAACGCATATCAAAGGCGTCTCTGCCTGTGCTGCTCATTGGTCGTGGTGTATCAAGTCCACATGCTACGGAGGCCCTGCGAGCACTGCTGGGGGCGCATCCCATGCCTGTCGTAGGGACCTTCGAAGCCGCAGGGGCGATCCCCAAGGAGCTTGTCCACTGTTTCCTGGGGCGTGTCGGTCTGTTCAAGAATCAGACGGGCGACCAGTTGTTGGATCGATCCGATCTCATCATTGCCCTCGGGTTTGATGAAATTGAATATGACCCTGAGCTTTGGTGCAACGAGGATACGGCCGACATCATCCATGTCAGCCCTTTGGCTGCTCAGATCAGAGAGCAGTATCACCCCGCAATGGAGCTTATCGGAGACATCGGATCAACTCTTGTTCAGCTGGCCAATGAACTGGGGGGTGCCCATTCCTCCATGGAGAACGATTATGTCCGGGGTCTTGTCGGGCAATATCGTGAGTTTGTCGATTGCGGAGGCGGCCATGACAAAAGTGGGCCTGTCCATCCACTTCGGTTCATTCATGATCTCCATCATGTTGTTGACGACGAGACGACCGTGACCTGTGATATCGGATCAGTCTATATCTGGATGTCTCGATACTTCCTGGCCTATGAACCCAACAGGCTTCTGTTCAGCAATGGCCAGCAGACGCTCGGAGTCGCATTGCCGTGGGCCATGGCGGCTTCATTGGTGAGGCCTGGAGAAAAGGTGATTTCCATGTCTGGAGATGGAGGATTCCTCTTCTCTGCCATGGAACTGGAAACAGCCGTCAGATTGAAGAACAATTTCGTTCATGTTGTCTGGCGAGACGGCACGTATGACATGGTGGGTATTCAGCAGCAGCTGAAATATGACCGGAGATTCGGTGATCGATTCGGAGAACCGGATATCGTCAAGTTTGCAGAGGCCTTCGGTGCGTCCGGCATGCGTATTTCGGCACCCGGAGACATCATCCCTGTCCTGCGGGAGGCCTTGGACACGCCTGGGCCGGTCCTTGTGGACATGCCCGTGGATTACTCGGATAACATGAAGCTGTGCGAAGCGGTTCGAACGGAAAGGCAGCACTGAGATCCACTGATTGCTGTTATCAGGAGCACACTCCGTGAGTGAAACACAACTGGCTGAGATCATGACAGGGCTTGAGCCCGGCCAACTGGAACTTGTTCCTCATGATGGCAACTGGTCGGAGCTGGCTGCATCAGAACTGGAACGAATCAGGCTTGCCTGTCCTGAGCGGATCATTGAATGCGAACACATCGGTTCCACGTCCATCGAACATCTGATGGCACGTCCTGTTCTGGATCTCCTGATTGGTGTCCAGGAAATGATGCATTCGGGTGAGACCATTCAACCCTTGAAGGCCATCGGCTATCGATGCCATGGGGAACAGGGCGTTCCCGGAAGAAGGTTGTTCACGCTGGCTCGTGAAAATCGCTGTCTGGTTCATGTCCATCTCTACCGGGTGGGATCCCCGCTCTGGGAGGCTGCGATTGGGTTCCGAGATCATCTGCGAAACGATGTGGATTGTGCCAAGGCGTTCGATCAGTTGCGTCGGGATTGCATCCAATCCGATCCAGGCGATCTTGATGCCTATGAAAAAGCCAAGCGGGCATTCGAAGCCCAGGTTGTTGCCTGAACGATCTCCAAGAGCGGTCATGAAGTGAAGTTCTTACTGGTGCCGATGCGGCGGGCATGATCATGTTCGAAAAATGCGTCCTGTGCTGTTGATGATTTTTACACATGAAATCATGTTGTCTTGAATCATGAGCGTTTCTGTTGTTGCTGGGCTGAATGTCGATGAGGGTGGTTGAAAAGCAGTTCTTTCGCATGTTGAGCGGCATGGTTCTCTCGCGACCATTGGCTGTTGTCTGCGCTGGATTGTTGCTTGCACTGATCGGTTTTCTTGCCGGATCGAGAATGATTTCTCTCAATGCGGATACCGACGATCTCATTGCATCAGACGTTCCATACATGGCCGACTATCAGGCCTTTGCCGAGGAATTCGGTGATCTCGAGAGAATGTGGGTTGTTCTGGATGGATCAGCCGGATCGCGCTCGGCTTCATGCGCTCAATGGATTCGAGATCGTCTGGAGGCGGATGAGTCATTGGGAGAGATTCATGGCGGCATCTCTTCGGAAGAGCAGCTGACGATTGCCACCCGTGCGATGAGTCTTGACGATCTGCAATCCATCGTCACGGGTTGTGAATTCATCGGGCTCGCCTCGACCTCTGGTGATGTCTTTCGTGGTCTCGCGGATATTCTGAATGGTCTGCCTCTGATTCCAGAGGATCCGGAGGATATCCGTGATCTTGCTGGTGTCATCCTGGCCATCAAATGGATTGTCGAAGGTCCGCCGGAAATGGCGGAAAGGTTGCTGCGAAGCGATGGTGGCCAGTACATCTTCATCGGGATCATGCCTCCCAAGGATTACGGAACACTGGGTGTCATCTCGAAGCCCGTCCAGGTAGTCCGTGACATTCTGGCGAAAGCTCGCGAGGTCTATCCAGGTATTGAGATGGGGTTGACTGGGAAGCCCGTTCTCCAGTCGGATGAAATGGCCACTTCCGATCGTGATATGACCAGAGCGGCCATTCTGGCGATTGTTCTGGTCTCCATCGTGATCATGCTGGTTCTTGGAACGGTCAGGCTTCCCTTGTTGGCCATGCTCGCATTTGGCTGCGCAGCCGGCTGGACCTATGGATTGGTCGGCATCACCATTGGCCAGTTGAATCTTCTGAGCATCGTGTTCATGCTTGTCTTGATCGGTGTCGGTCTTGATTTCGGGGTTCATGTCATCAGCCGCTATTCGGAATTCCGCCAGACCCGGGGTCGGGCGGGCTCGATTCGTGGCTTGTATCAGACAGTCATGCGAGGGAATGCGGCCGCTGTACTGACATCCAGTGCCACATTCTTCGTTGCATGGTTTACCGACTTTCAAGGATTGCGGGAACTGGGTCTGATCGCTGGAGTCGGCCTGCTCCTCTGTTTCCTGTCAATGGCGACCGTTCTACCCGCACTGCTTTTGATCTGTGATCGCAAGCCTCGTGATCGCGGTCCGGTATTCAAGGGTATGGAATTCGGTTTGATGGATCGATTGGTCCATGTTCCATGGATGGTCATCGGATGTTCCGTGGTTCTCTCACTGGCGCTGCTGCCGTTCGCTTGGAACATGCAGTTTGAACGCAATCTTCTAGAGCTTCAGGCGACTGATATCGAGTCTGCTCAATGGGAAAAGAGGATCGCTTCAGATTCGGATTCTGCGACTTGGTTTGCCGCGTCCATGGTCGATACTCGTGAGGAAGCGGAAGATCTGGTTGATCGGGCCAGGTCTCAGAAGATGATCGGTCGTGTGCGAAGCATTGGAGATGTTGTCGAACCTTCCACCAGTGACCGAGTCGAATTGAGAAGGCAATTGGATTCCTGCACGGCCTCTGCAGACGCCGTGAGCGAGCATTCTGTTGTGAGCACGATTCGAGATATCGATCGACATCTCAAACGCCTCGTGCCCTTCGCCGGAACTCGTGGTGCCGAACTGGAGGACATCATCGAAGCTCTGGGATTCATCGAGTCACTTGGTCCACAGGCATCTTCGGTGATCGCCGAGAATCTGGCTGATCTGGTTCTTTTTCTCAATCGTGTTCAGGAGGGAAATCGACTGGAACTTCGAGACTCGCTCCCGGGCGGCATGCGAGCGGAACTGATGTCACCCCAGGGCCGTTTTCTCGTGATGATGCACCCCACGGAAAATGTCTGGGATTACGACGCCATGGGGCGGTTCGTGTCCGATGTGAGAGCCATCGCTCCAGATGCGACCGGCATTCCAATGACGCATTTCGAGTCACTCGATGCCATGCGGGACGCCTTTGTTCTCATGATGCTGCTTGCAGTTGTCTTCATCACCGTCATTACGATTCTCACATTTCAGAATGTCCTTGATGTGTTGGTCTGCCTCCTGACACTCGGGATCGGTCTCTGGTGGACCGTCGGAGCAATGTCCCTTCTCGGGGTGTCCTTCAATCTTGCCAATTTCTTCGCCGCTCCAATTCTGGTCGGACTCGGAATCGACGGCAGTCTTCACATGGTCCATCGTTGGAAGGAAGGTGGTCCTGGCCGCCTGAAATTCGGAGGAACACGACGTGCGGTCGTGTTGACGTCGCTGACGACGATGATCGGTTTCGGGTGTCTCGTGATTGCAGAGCACAAAGGTCTGAGAAGTCTTGGAATCGTCATGGCCATCGGATCAGCATCCTGTCTGTTATCCGTGGTGGTTCTGATGCCATCCTTGCTTGCTGTGCGGGATCGATTGAGAATTCAATAGATCTTGAAGTTCGCGCTGATCGATCAATTTGTGCCTTTAGATCAATTTAAACGCATATTCCTGATTCCTCAGGCCTCTTTTTCATTGATGAGTAGCCTTGTTTTCAGGCCTGCTCGAGGACAGAGCACGGTCCTATTTCACTATTGAACACAAGGAGCATGACTCATGAATCGCACGATGCATATTGGTCTGCTTTGCACGTTACCGATCGCCGGAGGGCTGGCCGCAGTTGAATGTCCAGATACGGATTCCAATGGAATTGTGAATGTCTCGGACCTTCTGACAGTCGTCAACCAGTGGGGATCTTGCGAAGGTTGCTCGGCTGATGTCGATGGATCCGGCTCGGTTGATGCAACCGATGTCCTGCTGGTCATTGATGGTTGGGGAGCCTGTGAAGATGACACGAACCCTGGAACAGGTCCATTCAACTATGGAGAGGCACTCCAGAAGGGAATGACTTTCTACTACGCCAATCGTTCCGGCAATCTTCCTGAAGCGTATCCGCTGAACTGGCGAGGAGACTGTTTCGACTATGAGCTCGAGCAGATCAATGGCCAGTATGCCGTTGATGAAGGCATTTTGAATCGTTACATGGATGCAGGTGACAGTCCGACTTTTGTTCTGCCAATCAGTTCGGCAATGACGACCATGGCTTGGAGTGGTGTTGATTTCAGAAGTGGATTCGAAGAAGCCGGTTTGCTGGATGATCTCAAGGATGTGCTCCGGTGGCATGCTGACTGGTGCATTGCAGCTCATCCTGAGCCAGATGTCTTCTGTGGTCAGATCGGCCTCGGTGGGCCATCTCACGCCTTTTGGGGTCCTGCTGAGATTCATACCGCGGCAACGGGATACAAGCCCGTCATCTGGTGGTTGAGTCCTGACTATCCTGGTTCGGAGCCTGCGGCTGAAGCGGCAGCCTTTCTTGCGGCATCATCCATGGTCTTTGCAGAGGATGAACCTGCATACGCAGAAACACTTCTTCAGCATGCGCGTCAACTGTATTCGTTTGCAGACACGTATCGTGGCAAATACACGGAATCGATTCCTGATGTGACGCCGTTCTACAACTCATGGTCCGGTTACCATGATGAATTGGCATGGGCGGCAACGTGGCTCTACCGAGCTACAGATGAATCTGATTATCTTGCTCGTGCAGAATCACATTATCTGGATGCCAGTCCTGATCCCGCATGGGCCCAGTCCTGGGACGGAAAAATCAATGGCGCTGCTGTTCTCCTTGCTTCATTGACCGGCAAGCAGAGCTATCGAGATTATGTTGAAGGGCATCTCGATTACTGGCTGCCAGGGGGTGGAATTTCATATACACCAGGTGGTCTTGCGTGGCTGGATACATGGGGCTCACTCCGATATGCCGCCAATACCGCATTCATCGCATTTGTCTATTCGGCGATGGTGGGTGACAAGGACGATGGTCGGTACCAGGCATTTGGTGAGCAGCAGATCAATTACATCCTCGGCGACAATCCGAGAGCCTCGAGCTATGTCTGCGGATTTGGTGAGAATTATCCTCTACAGCCACATCATCGTGGTGCACATGGCTCGTGGAACAATCAGATCGATGATCCGGCTCCGAACAGACATGTGCTGTGGGGAGCGCTGGTAGGAGGCCCTGCTTCTGCTGATGATTTCGATTACGAGGACGTCCGAAGTGACTACATCGCCAATGAGGTCGCCTGCGATTACAACGCTGGATTCACAGCTGCACTTGGTCGAATGTCCATGGTCTATGGTGGGTCACCTCTTCCAGAATCTCAGTTTCCTCCTGTGGAGGATGCGTATGGAAAGGAGATGTTCGTCGAGGCTTCGATCATTCAGGATGCCGACACCTTCACCCGTATCCGCTGCATGCTCAACAATCGAAGTGCATGGCCTGCCAGATCCAGTGATGCGCTCTCATACCGTGTGTATGTCGATCTGACGGAAGTCATTGAGTCAGGATATGGCCCGGATGATGTCATCGTAGATGCGGGCATGACCGATGGTGCGGTCATCAGTCAGCTGCAGGTCGCAAACCCTGCAAGCAATCTGTTTTTCATCGAGGTGGACTACCGAGGTGAAATTCTCATGCCCGGTACTGGAACCAGTTATCGAAGGGAATGTCAATTCAGCATCGGCTTGAGTGATGTGGCGCCTTCCTTCGCCTGGGATCGATCCAATGATCCATCTCTCTCAACGCTTGCTCAGGGCCAGTCCGCCATCCAGAAGACCGAGATGATCCCGGTCTATGACGATGGCGTGTTGACCTACGGTGAAGAGGGTGTCCTGGATTGCAACGACAACGGCATTCCCGATGATGAGGATATTGCCGAGGGCAGTGTTTCCGACATTGATGGCAATGGTGTGCCGGATATCTGTGATCCGGATTGTGATGGGGATGGAACGCCCGACGGATATGAGCTGGAACAAGGCATCGAATCCGACTGTGATTCAGATGGCATTCCGGACAGCTGTCAGTCGCAGTCGGATTGCAATGGCAATGGAACAGGTGATGCCTGTGAGATTGCAGATGGCTCAGTCCAGGATTGCAATCAGAATGGTCTGCCTGATGACTGCGATCTTCAGAACGGCACCTCCGACGATCAGAATCTGGATGGTGTCCCGGATGAATGCCAGCTGGATGGTCTGCTGTATCGATTCCAGGTGGAGGATGAGTGGGACGGCGGATTCACGGCAAGTCTCGAGATCGAGAACCAGTCTGGAGAGCAGATCGACGATTGGACGCTCGAGTTCGATGTTCCCTATCAGCTCTCGGGATTGTGGCCGGTTGGCGCCTCGCTCTGGAGCCAGGATTCGGAGGGGCATGTCAGTATCCAGTGCGAACCATGGAACGGAATTCTGCCAGATGGCGGGTTTCTCTCGATCGGATTCCAGGCGGAGGGTCTGCCTGGCGCCCCAGCCAATGTCAGCGTCAATGGCATCCCCGTTGAGGCTGTGCCCTGAGCCTCGTTTTCCGATCGGTCTGAAACAGGCTGGTCAAGGTGGGGAAAACGGGAGTGCTTGAGCGGTGGTACCGGTTGTGCCGATAGCAGCCGGTACCCCGCTTGTTTCTCCCGGAGCCCAGATCATGCAGGCGCTTCTCCCTCTTGTTGGACGGATTCTTCTCGCGGCCATCTTTCTGTGGTCCGCCATCAAGGACATCAGGAATTTCGAATCCATCTCCAAGATGATGGGCGAGAAGGGCATTCCGATCCCAAGTGTCTTCCTTCTGGGGGCGGTGGTCTTCCTGCTCTTGGGCAGTATCGCGATGATTCTGGGAATCAAGGCACGCTGGGGAGCAGTCCTGCTCATCCTCTTCCTCATACCAACAACTGTGATATTCCATTCACCCACTGGAAGTGAAGAAGACTTCATCCAGTTCATGAAGAACCTGGCTTTGATCGGCGGACTCTGCATGGTCGTCGCCAATGGTGTGGGGCCGGTCAGCTTCGATGGTCCTTCGCCATCCATGAAGAAGTAGAAGCTCGGCCTGCCTCAACCTTTATGATGAAGTCGATGTCACGATCACGATCCAAGGATGCCTCATGGAGGCGTGTCCAAGTGGTCACAGCATTGCTTGTCGGTTTCTTCGGACTCGTTGGCTGTGGATACCAAGGTCCACATGGCGATCCATTGGGGGGGACGCGGAGTTTGGCGAAAGAATTGAAGATCTCGACCAGCCAGTTGGAGTACTGGAAGCCTGGAAATCAAAGATGATCGCCATCCTCAGCGGTCATCCTGTCCAGCGCCTTCTGTCCGATCGATGCGATCACCATCAGGACGATGAGCATCATCGCAATGCCGCCAATCAGAACCCAGATGCCCAGGCCATCCGTGACGAATGTCTGGATGTCCTTTGCGCCGGTTGATTGGGCCGCGGCAGCGAATCCGACTGCAACCGCTGTACGGGGCAGCATCCCGATTGCGGTTGCCAGCGTACACATGCCCAGGCGAACGCCGCAGGCCGCAATGAGCAGATTGGTCAGGGCGAAAGGAGAGTTTGGCGGAATGCGGATGAGGGCGATGATGATGAAGGTCCGGAATGGACTCCGGCCGATCAACGCTTTTCTGATTGCATCCGATTTGCGATGTCGTTTCAGAAGCTGTTCCACTCGGCCTCCCGAAATCATCCGAGCCAACGACCAGCCGATCGCGGAAGCGAGTGTGAATCCGATCAGTGCTGCAGGAAGGCCGATCACGGTACCGAACACCCATCCGCCCAGAATGGCCTGTGCATATGTCGGCAGAAGGCCGAAGCCGGCGGTCAGTGCGAACACGACAACATAGATCAGGATGCCGAGAGATCCCTGTTCGGTCAGCCATTCTGAAACCGGCCCGAGTTGTGCAAGCAGAACGAAGCCGAAGATCGCAGGCAGGATCGTCCACGCGACAGCCAGCAGTCCTGCAGGGCCTGCATCACGAATGAGTTCGGCTTTCGTCAGTTCGCCGGAGGATGCTTCGGGCTCGAGTTCGCTCGGAGGTGTTGCCATCTTCGAATCATAGGGGAAGGATCAGTGGTCTTCAGTTCACGCCGGGGTACGGCCGGGCGATCATGCCCTCGGGCTTCCTGGTTTCATAGAGTCGATTCCGGACCTCGATCAGATTGAAATCGAAGTCAGCAAGGTCGACATCCTCAAGCTGTTCTGCCAGAAGATCACCCGATTCCTGCACGAGCACGATCAGGCCGTCCAGTCTGGGATGAAGGTTGTCGTTCTGCATGAATCGCGATCGTGAACCGCTTGGCCATTGCTGTCGTCCGACCACGAATGGTTCATCGGATCGCATGTCTTTCACAAGTCGTGACATGCCGAGTACATGCATGTCGGGTCGACTCGCGGCCCATTCCTTCACGCGGGTGTTGAGCAACTCAAGCGTCCCTTTCGAAGGGACCTGATTTGCGGCCAACATGTAGCCGACGGCATCCGACATATCCGGAAAATCACCGAGGATGACCGGGCACTCGAAGGTATCGAGCATCTCCAGGCCTTTCTCGAGAAGTTCGAGTCTGGCTTGTTCACCCGCTTTTCCGCTCGGAATGAACCGGCCATCGACATCACGATTGCCATACCCGTACCAGAAGAGAAAATCCAAGGCGAAGACCAGCGTCGGGTTGAATGCCCTGGCGGCATCCACCTGCTGGGCACCGGCTCGTTGTGGAGACATGAAGAACATGCCATCGCCTTTGCCCATGATCTCGATGTCGTCGACGGTGACCACTTCCTCGACAATCTCCTTCATCGAAATCGTCTTTGAAGAGAGCATGTTCTCTTCATCCATGTATCGAAGCAGGATGCCCCAGCCTGAAGTGGCGCTGGCGCCGATGACCGCGATCCGTTCAAGTGGTCTTGTTTGTTTTGGACTGGATTGATGATCCGCAGTCGAGTCACGTGTGGCAGAAAGCAGTGGGCTGGTGAGCAGAAGGCAGACTGCAAGCACAATGTGATGGGCAGGGCGGATGGAATTCACAGGTCAATCGCTTCCAGGCGTGCTCGCCATGGATTTGGAAGTGCATCCGCCACGACAAGAATGGCATCCACCACTTCATCCTCCGGCTGACTCGACAGTTTCACGCCATGATCGACGATCGCAATCCCAATCGCCATCAGGTACCAGAGCAGGCCGGCATGTTGTTCATCGGCACGCTTTGCTTCGTGGAATCGTCGCTTCCCGAGACGATGAAGTTCGCGTAACGCTTCAAGATCGACTGGAGGTCTCAGAAGTGATTTGTTGTCGAATCCTTCAACCGGTGGATCCGCCAGTGTTCGAATGGCCCAGACCTGGCCGTCTTCGCCCTGCATGCGCAGTGCCAGTGCATCGGCCGGTTTGACAGGTGGTCCGGCGGCCATGCCGAGCAGTCGTGAAATGGTGGCCTGATCCATGTTCGAATCAGGGTCCGGTGTATCAGGAGACAGGGGTGTTTCGGAGTTCACTGGAGGAGGCTCCTGAGATCAGCAAGTTCATCATCAATTCTGCCTTCTTCGGCACCATCCATCGAGAGATGGGCCCGTACGGCATCGCGAAATCGTGATGCTGCGGTACGAGCCATGACGGCAGCTCTGGCGGCATCCACACCATGGTCCTGGCAGCACACGGCATAAGGCTGCTGTTGGATGTGGTGCCTGACGAAGATGTCCCAATGCGACTCGAGGTTTTCCTCCTTGCAGCGTGCGGCGGCTTCCGACATGGCATGGCGTACGATGGATGCAGCCCAGGCCTGATCGAAGGCTCGGTAGTGATCTGCAGGATCTTGGAGGTTGGCTTCGGCTTCTTCTGACAGCCCGGCACCGCTTCTCTTCTGACGGCGGAACTCCTCCTTGATGTAGAAAATCAGCCCGTTGATCAGCCACCGTCTCAGCCGCTTGTCACTCGTCCGCCATCCCTCCAGGTAGTCATTCCTGGAGAGACGGTTGGCAAAGAAGCCATTGATGATTTCCTCGGGTTCCCCTGCATTCCGGAAGCTGGATCCGAGCAGATAGATCCGAAGAGGTTCGGCATAGACTTCCATCAGATGGTGTGCCACGACCCGTCGGCCCTGTTCACCTTCATCCAGGCGCGCAGTGATCCAGGTCATCTGGGTGGCTGGGAAGGCTTCTTTGCCTCGGTTCTGCTTGGCCATGGCCCTGTGCTCCGCTGCACCACGGTAGGCTCTAGGCGTCTCCCAGACAACCATGGGTCGGTCAGTCGGCCAGTCGGAGTCTCAACATGTCTGTACAGGAAGACATCCAGGTGACCTCTGCGGTCTGTATCCCCGGTGAGGAACTCGCCGTGGAGTTCTCCCGATCGTCCGGTCCGGGAGGGCAGCATGTGAACAAGGTCGAGACCAGAGTGACGCTCTGCTTCAACATCGAGACATCGTCCGTGTTGACCCCGGAGCAGAAGACAATGATTCGAGAAGCCTTGTCTTCTCGTATCAACAAGGATGGAATCCTGCGTGTGTCCTGTGAGGAGAGCCGTTCCCAGTCGGTCAATCGTGAACTGGCACGAGATCGATTTCGGGATCTGCTGAAAAGTGCCATTGCAGTACGGAAAAAAAGGGTGGCTACCAAGGCGACCCGTGCCAGCCAGCGAAAACGTCTTGACAACAAGCGACGACGAGGAGATGTCAAGAAAGGTCGAGGGGGGAACTGGCAGGGTGAGTGATCAGCTCTGGGCTCTGGACTCGTATCGCTTCATGCATTCCTCGATGATCCGGTACGACTCCATGCGATCCAGCCAGCCATAGGTGTCCGCAAACTTGCCTTCAAGGTCCTTGTAGATGTGGAAGAAGTAGTCCACTTCCTTCAGGGTATGGCGAGGCACGTCCTGGAGGCCCATGATTTCGGCCTTCCTGGGATCCGAGACGGGAACTCCCAGAATCTTGTGATCAAGTCCTTTTTCGTCACGCATTTCAAGGACGCCAACGGGTCGCACTTCAACAAGCGTTCCAGGGAACGTCGGGCCGTCCAGCAGAACGAGGATGTCGAGTGGGTCGTCGTCCTCGGCATGTGTCTGTGGAATGAAGCCGTAGGCCCCCGGGTAATGAACCGGACTGAACAGAGTCCGATCAAGCTTGAAGACGTTCAGAGTCTTGTCGTATTCGTATTTGTTGGAGCTTCCGCTTGGTATCTCGATGACCGCATTCACGATGGTTGGCGGTTCAGGTCCTGCCGGAAGTTCGAGGTAGTTGAGTGCCATGAAAAGGGATCCTATCTCAACGGGACATTCTGAAGTCGTGGTCAGGCAGGCTGCAGGTTCGAGAGCACCGAGACCATCACATCGATCGCATGATCGATGTCCGAATCATCCACAGCCAGACTGACCACGGCGCGAATTCGGGATGGGCCGATCGAGAAGACCCGGATTCCCCTTGAATCGAACTCGTTCTGCAGGACGTTTTCGTCCTGTCCGGGGACGTCAAACATGATGATGTTGGTTTCGACGGATCGGGTATCCAGTACCACCCCCGGGCACTCGGCGAGCGCCTGTGCCAGCCGTGCCGCTCGGCGGTGATCATCTTCGAGTCGGTCACGATGATGATCAATCGCATGCAATGCAGCGGCTGCAAGCAGGCCGGACTGTCGCATCGCGCCACCGAGCATCTTCCGGATGCGGGCGATCCTGTGAATGGTGTCTTCGTCACCGACGACAATGGAGCCGACCGGGGCGCCAAGGCCCTTTGAAAAGCATGTCGAGACCGTGTCGAAATGAGATGCCCACTCGTCTGGTTGGATACCGGTCGCCGCACACGCATTCCAGAGTCTTGCGCCATCCAGATGGCAACGAAGACCATGTGATTTCGCTTCCGCCGTGACCTCCCGGATCTGTTCGATCGGCCAGACGGCACCGCCGCCCCGGTTCTGCGTATTTTCGACGACGAGAAGTCTGGAACGAGGGAAATGATGGTCCTGTGGTCGAATGGCTCTTCGCACATCATCGGCAGTGAACAGGCCTCGTTCCCCATGCATGAAGGCGAACATGCATCCGGAAATCGCAGCGGGTGCACCGGATTCATACTGGTAGATGTGGCTGGATTCATGGGCCAGGATTTCATCCCCGGGGACGGTATGCGCCCGGATCGCAGCCTGATTGGCCATCGAGCCCGAGGGGACAAAGCACGCGGCCTGTTTGCCGAAGATCTTCGCACACCGAGCTTGTAGCTCGAGCACAGTGGGGTCATCTCCCAGGACATCATCGCCAAGGGGGGCCTGCATCATGGCATCCCGCATGGCCTGGGTCGGTTGAGTCACGGTATCGCTTCGAAGATCGATGATTCGCTCGGGCATTCATGCATCATAGAACGACCATCAAAAAGGCTGACCCCCCGGGAACGTCCCGGGGGGTCAACCTCGCGCAAGGGGGATGAGTCGTGTGTTTGGAGAGAAAGAGTGAAGGCCATTCAGATGCCCTCACCCTGAACTGCGATCAGCACGGCCTGATCTCACACGTCTGGGAAGAAATGTTCGAAAATGGGTCTGAAGAGGGTTCTAGGGCCCGAATTCGGGGTTTTCTTCGCCATCTTGCTGAGCGGCATGGATGTCCTGGAGGTACTTGGCTGCCAGTGGCGGTGCAATCGCACACCTGAGGGCCATGAGATAGCAGGCCAGCGACCAGCCAGCTACCGAGGCGATATCCCAGCCAAATGGAATCAAGTTCATGCCACCGTGGCCACCCAGCATCGTGAGTGCGATCAATCCACCCAGAAACGGCCAGATCCAGATCGATGCCAGGAAGTCGATGCTGTCCCCGGCGGTTTTCTTGATGAGCACGAAGATCAGCGAGCAGCTGCCGAATGAGATGCCGAGCTTCCACACGACGGACCATCCCGACCAGTAGATCAGCAGCCCACAGATGATGAACGTGATCGGGCAGAGAAGATGTGCCCATGGCAGTCGGAAGGTGAATGGATGATCCGGGAATTGTCTGCGAAGCGCGATCACCGCCAACGGACCCATCATGTACGCGAGGATTGCTATTGAGGCCAGAAACGCAACAAGATCCTGCCATCCGGGGAAAGGCAGGAACAGGAAGAGCCCGATCGGAAAAGAGAGCACCAGAATCAGTCCGGGAGTGCCAAATCGACCGACCCGACCCAGTCGCTTCGGAAAATAACCGTCATGAGTCATGCCCATGGCAATTCGCATGCTGGATCCAAGATCGATCAGGCCCGCTCCAAGAGGTGACACGATCGCACCTGCGAAGATCATGATGAACAGCCAGGAGGCGCCGAGCGTGATAGCCAGTCCAGCAAGCGGACCAACCTGGTCCTTGAAGGTCAAGGCTGCCCATCCATGAGGAACGCTGGATTCCCGCATGGCGCCGATGAAGGCCACCTGAATGGCCAGGTACAGAATCATGCAGACAAGGATCGAGCCCACGACTGCGATCGGGATATCGCGCTGTGGCTTCTTCGATTCACCAGCGGCGACAACGGCATGTTGAAAACCCGTGAACGCGTAGATGACTCCACCGTAGGAGAGCGCATGGAAGATGCCGCGCATGCCATCGGGTGCGAAGCCGCCTTCCTTGATGTCGTCAAACATGGTCCATTCAAAGGACAGTGACATCAGCGTCACGGAGACCACACCGATGAGAATGATCTTGATCCAGGTCAGGATGCCATTCACTCTTGCGAACCATTTGATGCCGGTCCAGGTGATGAAGCTGAAGACGGCCCAGAGTCCGGCTGCGACGACGAACCCCTGAATGGTGAGCGGATGCGTTCCGTCGGAGGCCTTCGTACTCAACCATGGCAGATAGATCGACGCATACTGGAGTGTTGCCTGGACTTCGGCTGCAATGACGACGGTGAATGCGAACCATGTGCACAGCGATGTGAGAAAGCCGGTGGTTCGGCCATAGGACAGCAGGGCCAGTCGAGTGATGCCACCATTGAGTGGAAATCGGGCGGCCACCTCGGCGAAGGTCAACGCGATCATCGCGATCGCCACACCGCCGATGATCCAGGAAATCAGAGCAGCCGGGCCGGCATATTGGACGGCGTAGAGTGGCCCGAACAACCAGCCTGAACCGAGGATTCCACCGATGGAGGCGAAAAGCAGTCCGATCGTGCCGAGCTGACGATGGTGATTGGCCATTGGCTGGTGAGTGTAGCAGCGGTCGATGAAGCTTCCGTCGCTCAAGCTTGGTACAGTCATCCCTGTCTTTAATCAGGAGATGGATCATGGCGACCCTTGAAACCGCGAAGGTAACCGGCCCGGCACCTCGAATGGGATTCGGTCTCGGAAGCCGACTGTCGTTCATGATGTTCCTCCAGTACGCGATCTGGGGCGCCTGGCTCCCCTTGCTCTATCCGTTTCTGAAGAACTATCGCGGTTTCGAGGATGGACAGATCGGCTGGCTCTTCATGGCTGGCGGTTTCGGCGCCATCCTCGGCCCCTTCATCGCCGGTCAGGTCGCCGACCGTCTGTTCAATACCGAGAAGTTTCTCGGTCTGAGTCACATTGCCGGTGCGATCGTCGTGTGGTTCCTGGGTGACGTCACGAATTTCTGGATCTTTCTCGGCCTGTCGCTGCTCTACTCGGTCATCTACGCACCGACGATCGCGCTGACCAATTCGCTGGCCTTCCATCACATGCCGGATCGAGATCGCGACTTCGGCTGGGTGCGTCTCTGGGGAACAGTTGGTTGGATTGTTGTGGGGATTGGCATCGGCCAGTGGCTCCTGCACATGCATACGCCTGCAGATGGCACCATGGCGGAGGCGACCTTGATGCAGTCACAGGGCATGCAGGATGCCTTCAGGCTCAGTGCGATCCTTGGTGTCTTGATGGGTCTCTACTGCTTCACTCTGCCGAAGACACCACCTCAGAAAGGCGAGGAAGAATTCGCACTGCTCGAGACTGCGCGGGAAATCAAGCGAAATCCGCTGCTGATCCTGTTCCTGCTGGCCATTCCGGTGAGCATGATCCACCAGTTCTATTTCGTCTACACATCACAGTTCATCGGGGAGTACCAGAACAACTTCAAGGGATTTGAAGAGTCCATCAACAGCATCTTCGGTGTTGGTGGCGGTGGCTTGATGACGATTGGACAGATGTCCGAGATCGTCGTGTTGTTTCTGATTCCGTTCATCGCGGGCAAGTGGTCCAGGAAATCGTTGCTCGCGATCGGGCTGATTGCCTATGCCCTCCGCATGTTCCTGTTCTCTCAGATTACCTGGTTGAATACCACGCTCGGGATTCCAGATGTCGTCATCCTCATAACCGGTGTCACGCTGCATGGTCTCTGCTTCGGGTGCTTCATCTTCGTGGCGTTCATGGTTGTCGATGAGGAGACGACGAAGGATGTCAAGGCGACGGCTCAGAATCTCTTCAATCTCGTGATCGTCGGTGTCGGCATCGTGCTCGGAAGCTACATCGCCAACAATGTCATGGGGCCACTGACCATGGTGGAAGTGATGAAGGACGGTCAGCCTGTCATGGAGAACGGCGCAGCGGTCATGGAACGGGACTGGTCACTGCTCTTCTCGGTCCCGATGTATGCGGCATTGGCTTGCCTGGCGATCCTTCTGGCCTTCTACCCACGAAGCAAAAAGCATGTTGCCGGTTGATGTTCAGGGTCGAAGCTTGGGTTGTTGTGTCTCGAGCCACTCGACAATCTGATCCAACGCCAGTGTGCTGATCGGTCCGATTCGATGGCCCTGTTCTGGTCCCAATTGGTGCCCAAGACCCGGCAGCACGCGGACTTCGACAGTCTTCATGGAGCCATCTTCGATCAGATCCTGCAGGATGGGTGCGTGATGTCCTTGAGACTCATCCAGGTTGCCGTAGAGGATCAGGGTTGGAACCGGATGTTTTTGGAGTGAATCTTCGCCGAATGGAATGGCATGTTTATCCGTGCCTTCTTCGGGTTTCATGTTCAGGCGTCTTGATCGGGCAATTGCTGCTGCAACTTCCCAGCCTCGAAGTGTGTCGTCTTGATCAAAGTCCATGTCATCCGGAATCTCCTCGCCAGTGACGGTCCCATTGCCATCCTGATCCAGTTGAGCCAATTGGTGCCGAGCTTCGGCAAGGTTGAGATTCTTGCCTGGGTCATCTGGGCCGGTTCGAGTCATCTGGGCCGGAGCAAGCAACACCAGAGCCTGAATGTCCGAATCATCGGCAGTCTGTGCACACGCTCGCTGTCCACCCATGCTGTGACCAAGCAACACAATTCGATCATCACGAGTCAGGGGATTGGTCTGGATAGATCGAGTTGCCGTTCTCTGAAGTTGCAGGAGATCTGTGACTTCATGTGATGTCATTTCAAGAGGCCAGAGACCACGCTTGGGATCCTCATGAGCAATGGTGGAGTAATGCAGGACGGCATGTCCTTTGGCGGCCAATGCCTGGGCAATTCGAGGAGCATCCTTGTGACTCGTCCCATCAATGGTCAGCGGCATTGCCTTGCTGTTGACCTCAACCGTGCCTGGAATGGTCCAGTCCAGATCGTTTCCGATGCCACCGCCGATCAGAATCACAGTGATGCCAGATCGCTCGCCACCCGGTTCAATCAGACGCGCATCAAATGTCCACCCACGTGGCCCGGTGAGTGTGAAGTCATGTCTGGCATGCTCACCGACTGTGACCACGCAAGCTAGGATTGCAAGGATCAACTGGGATCAACCCCGCGATAGGCTTCGATCAGTTTGACCTCGCCTTCCTTGCCGCCTTGGCTCTTGCCGTGTTCCATGCCGACGATGCCGGTATAGCCGCGACCATGCATGTGCTTGAAGACATTGGTGTAGTTGATTTCACCGGTGCCCGGTTCGCGCCTGCCTGGATTGTCGCCTACCTGGAAGTAGGGGATGTACTCCCAGGCCGCATTCATGTGATCGATCAGATTGCCCTCGGTGGCTTGCTGGTGGTAGAGATCCTGGAGGATCATGCATGATGGGCTGTCCACAGCTTTCATGATCTCGATGGACTGGGGCGTGTACTGCAGGAACTGGCCTCGGTGATCCCGCCAGTTGAGCGGTTCGCACACCATCACGATGCCATGTGGCTCCAGAACGCCCGAAGCCTGCTTGAGGGCCTCGATGACATGAGCTGTCTGCTGGTCCATCGGGACACCTTCGGCAACTTCACCCGGCACGACGGTCATCCATCGGGCATTGGTTCGCTTGGCAACCTCGACGGAATCCCTGGCATTCTGAACGAACTTCTCGATCTCTTCCGGCTTGCCGGTGGTGATGCTGGGATACCAGGCGCAATCCATGTTCATCACGAAGACGCCCATTCGCATGTCGTTCTTCTCGAGTGCTTCGGCGATCCGTTTCTGATCATCGAGGGATCGGCCTCGCATGCCGTTGTCCTCGAGAGATCGGAAGCCGGCATCGGACATGAATTCGATCTGTGCAATGTGATCATTGCCTGCATGATTGCTGAACATGCCGAAATGAGGCGCGTAATCGAGCGTGAAGGTCTTCGAGGAGGAAGGATTCTTCTTGTCCTGTGCATTTGAATTGGCGAGTGCCATGGGCGCTACACTTGCCAACGCTGCGCCGGCACCTGTTCCCTTGATGAATTTGCGTCGATTCATGATGTGCCTTTCCTGCTGATATCAGGTCCAGAGTTCCGCGTCGTGAGCTGTTCGACCAGGCCGTGGGACCTGAGGAATCTCGATTTCGACGAAAGCGTACTCGGGGGGAGTCATGTCGAGATCCGCATTCAATGCCTGCTCCCAGGTGATGTCCTTGCCGGAATAGGCCGCCATGCGACCCATGATATCATGGGTCGCATGGCGGCCTATTCCGGCAAGGACATCACCTGGGAGCA
>PAAJ01000004.1 GCA_002702575.1 Phycisphaerae bacterium
CGCCATCAGGCACCTTCCTTCGCTGGAGCATCAGCGAGACGGTGACCAGTCTCGAGCAGCACCGAGCCTTCACAACCGACATCCAGATGGACAGTCGGTCTTGATGCCAGTTCCGCATAGATCCTGTTCTTAAATGGCCGTCGATACCCAGCCAGCCGCCCCAGGTCGTCACGGACTTTCCCATGATGCTCCTGAACATGACGAAGGGCGGCCCGTACAAGCTCCTTCGCCAGCGGAGAATAGGGATGCCCTTCCCCGACACGTTTGAGTGTCAGTTCCAGATCATTCAAGCCAATGGCCTCGAGGACACGAGCTGCGCCCCCCAGAACAACGGCATCCACAAGTACTTTTTCAGACATACGGTGTCCTCCTGGCATCTCTGCTTGGAGGACTGACGCTGCTCGGCCCGTCAAAACGTAATGCCCCAAAAACAGGGCAAGCCCGCTTTGTTGTCGGGATTCAGAAATCCCTGGACCGCATCCCGGAAACCGCTTCCGTTGGCCACCTTGCCCGGGCAGGCAGGTTGGCGAGGGCGTCAGCCCTGCTCTTGATGCAGGTCGTATGATAACAAGTTCAACGAAGATGAGAAACACCAATGGCTGAAACAAGCACACCGCCACCTCCTCCGCCACCACCCCCACCAACAGTTCATGTCCAAAGCACGAACGACGCCGGACTTGAGATCCTGATTCCAATCAATCGAACCGGCTGGTCGATTGCGGCTGGCTATCTGGGATTGTTTTCACTGCTTCCATTCATTGGAGTCATTGCAATCCTTGTCAGCGTGATCGCCTTCTTTGATTTCAGCAGACGGCCAGAGTCACACGGCAGAGGACGAGCGATCTTCGGCCTGGTCATGGGGGTCTTCACCACGATTTTCTGGCTGGCCATCCTGTTCAACGCTCGATAAACCACCTTCACAAAGGCAACGAGAGATGAATCGCCTCCTCATACTGACAGCCATCCCTGCTCTGCTTGTGGCCGCCTGTGGCTACCAGCCCGCACCCAAGCCACCAGGCTACGACTCGGTCACGGAAACACAGGCCGACGGCATCCCTCCCATCCTGTCACAGGAGCAATTGGACGCCCTCGACAAGGATGCGCTCGCGATCCGGATCAAACAGCTCCAGACAACCCGCAGGAACACCCATGGCAATCCGGGTGTCGCCAATGTGCTCGACAGCCAGCTTGAAGCAGCTGAAGCACGCATGGACGTGATCGATTCAGCTGACTAACCAGCGCCCAGGTGCAACCCATAAAAAACAGGGCCCGACTCATGAGAGCCGGGCCCTGATCAATTCAAGAACGCGATCCGATGATCAGCAATCCTGCCCGTAGGCATCGAGGATCGCCAGGACATCGCTGACGTCTGTGGTGCCATCACCATTGACGTCGCCGTCCGCAGTACCCCATGAGCCGATCAACTGAAGGACGTCGTTGACGCCGGTTGAACCGTCGCCATCAAGGTCCGTCGGGCAATCATTGGTCTCGGGAGCGATACCCCAGATCTGGACATCATCGATGTTCCATCCCGAGTAGTTCCAGACACCGGAACCGATCTGATAACCCCAGCGGATGTAGACGGTTTCCTGCTGGTCAGCCACGCTGGAGATGTCGTACTCCTGAAGGCTCCAGCTGCTGTCGGCAACCTCGTTGGAGCCATTCTCCCAAAGGGTCGTCCAGCTCGTGCCGTTGTTCGACACTTCGAGGGTTGCGTAGGCATATGGCTGGTAATCCGTGTTCAGCCATCTCTGGAAGGTGAGACCGGTGTCGGTCAGCTCGGAGCAGTCGATCGCATTGGTGGTCAGATTCCATGGGCCACCGACCGTACTGTCGTAGTCACCATTCAGATCGACGCCACAGACGAAGTTGCCTGTTGCACCACTGGTTGGATCAGGATTGCCCCATGAGCTTCCACCGCCGCCGGTTGGAGCACCAAATGCCCATTCGGCGTCCATGGACCAGCCAGGATTGTCGTCCATGTTGAAGACGTGGATCGGAACAGGAACACCGATGTTGACGGTGAATTCCTTGATGCTCTCATAACTCTGGAGATCACTGGTTCCATTGATGACCACGGTCGCAGTCTGAAGACCGTTGCCCAGGCCGTTGGCCACGCTGTTGATGGAAACCGTGATGACTTCCTCTTCACCTTCAACGAGAACACCATTGCCCGCGATGGAAACGTCGAGCCATGCAGCATCCGTGTTGACCTCGTACGCAAGATCTGAAGCATCGAAGTTGCGGACGGTCAGATCGGCGGTACCCGGGGCGAACGGTCCACCATTGGGCCCTTCTGCATTGAAGCCGTTGCCGCTGACCTGCATGCCGGTTGGAGGCGCTGTCGTTCCAACGACGCGAAGCGTTGGATCGGCGAAGATGTGCCATGTGTAGTACATGTCGACACCACTGGAGCCATACTCGTCCATCATCAGGCAGGAACCTGCGTAGCAGAGTGCACCGAAGGTGGCGTAGGTCTCGGCGACATACAGGTCGAAGACCTCGTCCTCGGCACTCATTGGCTCGGCCCAGTACTGGTTGACGGAGGAAGCGTAGATGCCCATGGCACCGGAAGGCTCGCCGCCATCAGTTGCACGCATCCAGGCTTCTGCGAAGCAGGTGCCCGCATCGAACTGACCGTTCACACAGGCGACACTGATGATCCAGGGCATCATGTGCGAATTGTTCAGGCCATTGACATCGCTGTTTGACATGGCAGAACCATTGCCCCAGGCCGTGGTCGAACCATGGCCGCAGTAGGCAACCGCACCAATGCCCTGATTGAATGCCGAGACGCCCTGAGCGACGGTACCGCTTGGATCAACAATGGTGTCCGTGAAGGTATAGCCGTATGCGTCAAGGTCATTCATGATGTTCAGAACGTGCTGGTCATCCGTCTCACCATCATCACCAGGCCCCTGATTGGAACCGATGCCGAGCCCACGCTTGTAGTAGGGATCCTGCGTCCAGTTCTCGGTTTCGAAGGTGATCACTCGCTCGACCTGCGTATCGACATGAGCAGCCGTCTCAGCGCTGAACCTGCCGACGATCATGTCGGGATAGGTGTCGCCGGTCATGAGTGCGTATGAAGGATCCGACTTGCCGCTTTCCAGTGGATACACCGGAGAAGCGATATGGGCGATATCGCCCACCAGAAGGACGTAGACCAGATCGCTGTTGGCATACATGTTCTCGATGTAGGACATGATCGAGGTGGAGGAATTGCCGATCTCCGACACGCTCACCATGGTGGTGGCGATACCGATGTTGTTCTTGTGATCGACAAACGGCTGCATGTTGCTTGTCCACGAATCGTGGCAGATCACGAGCAGCTCACCCTCACTGACGATCGGGTCGTACCGGAGGTTGCGGTTGTAGTTCAGGAAGTGGTTCTTGTAGATCGAATGGAAGGTCGAACCATCAACCTTGTTCTGAGACTGAGGCGTCAGGATATTGCGATCGGCAAGTCCGACGGGCTCGACCATGACGGTCATGTTGCGATACACGCGAAGCGTACGGGACACCGGGTCGTACTGAACAGGGTTCACATCGACAACGACACCACGCTGAGTTCGGATGATGTAGGGGTCACCAAGCTCGACGGTTTCCGCTGGCCAGAGGCCGGGCTGGTCGTAGACCTCACCGAAGGTGTATGGGACATCCTGCGGATTGACCGTGCGGAGGATGGGTCCCTTGCTGGGAGCGACATCGACGCCGGGGATCTCGTAGTAGTCACCACTGATCATCGTGGCCGAGACAGACGCGTCAGGACCGATGGTGATGGAGCGACGGACATCTGCGATTGCAGGCTCTCCCGCCGCCGAGTTGATGCTCTCCTCACCGATCTGGACGATTACGCCGTGGTCATCACCGACGTGCACGTTCTTCAGTGTCGGGGTCACGAATTCGTATCGCAGGATGGTGCCTTGAGCATCATCCTGAAGAATCTCGACCTGGGCACCATCACGGGCCTGGGCCAGGGATGCCATGGCCATGGTCATACCAATGACGATCGAGGTCGCGTTCCTGCTGAACCTTGTGTTCATCACGCCGTCTCTCCGCTCGTAGTTGAATAGGGTTAAAGGGGGAATTACAGGTAGTGGATCCAGGAAGATCTCCGCACCCGGCAGGCGCATGGATCCCTGTTCATTGAGACTATCCGGGAATGAGGTATTTGCAAGCTTCCAGAGGCCTTCATGGGTGCTTTATGCGGGTTTTTGACGTCATCATCTCCCCTCTCTGAATCTCAATTTCAGGCCACTCAGAGGCTGGCTGGACGGGATTCATCTGTCATAATGGGACCCGGAGGCCATCATGCTGCGAAAACTCATGGTGTACCCCCTTTGTTGACCCAAAAACACGCTTCCTTTCCGAGACCCAAGCATGATTCAGGCCACCATCGCCACCCTCAGCCTCCTGAGCACAGCAGCCCTTGCTGCGGAACATGACGTCCCCGGAGATTTCCAGACCATCCAGCAGGCCGTCACAGCCGCTTCAAGTGGCGATGTGATCAATGTTGGGCCTGGAACCTGGTCTGGACGAGTGGATTTCCGGGGGAAGGATCTCTGGATCCGCTCCACAGACGGGACAGAGGAGACGATCCTGGATGCCGGGAGCCTCAGCTCCGTGGTCATGTTCATCTCCGGCGAAGGCACAGGCGCCATTCTGGAAGGGTTCACCATCACGGGTGGAACGGGGCAGCTCTTCAAAGGAGAGCTCACAGGCGGCGGCATCCAGATTGTCAACTCGAGCCCCACCATCCGCGATTGCCACATCACCGGGAACACCGCCACATTTGGAGGCGGCATGGCAATCTGGCAAGGCGAACCCATCCTCGACAACTGCCTGTTCACGGACAACCATGCAACCAACGATGGCGGTGGCCTCAGACTTCATGAATACACCACGCTTGTGATGGAAGACTGCAACTTCGTGGGGAACACCGCTGGCGTGTTCGGCGGCGCGGTCAACTATGGACATTACAGCGAGGGGCATCACATCAACTGTGAGTTCGATGGCAATTCAGCCGGACTTCGTGGCGGCGCCATCGCCAGTGCCTGCGAGTGCAATGACCCACAGCTGACTGGAACCGACATCTGCAACAGTGTCCCCGACCACATCCTCGGCGGCTGGCAGGACTTCGGGGGCAACGACTTCTGCCCTGTTTGCGCCATGGACCTCAACACCGATGGTGTCGTGAATGTCAACGATGTCCTTCAGGTGATCAACGCCTGGGGCGGCTGCGTGTGCGTCGAGGATGTCGATGGCGACAATGTCGTCGGAGTCAACGATCTGCTGGCCGTCATTGACGAATACGGGCAGTGCCCCGGCTGATTCACTCTGCAGATTCAGATGGTCCAATTCTTCGAACTCGAATGTTCCGATAGGCCACCGGGCCATGATCTCCCTGGAACATGATCGGAGCCATCGCGGCCTCGGGACCCTCACGCCCACCTCTCGTTGGACCGGTCAACTCGATGTCCTTCTGGACCAGAATCCCGTTGAGGTAGACCTCATCGAAGCGAGCGTTGGCGATCTTCATCCCGCTGTCATCGAATCTCGGAGCCCTGAAGACGATGTCGTATGACTGCCAGTGCCCGGGTTTTCTCGAGGCATTGACCAGCGGAGGATGTCCCTCATAACCCTCGGGCTTGCGGCTTGGATCCCATCGCTGATAGACCCCGCCACAATCACCACTGCTCGGATTGGACTTTCCCCAACTGTCGAGAATCTGGAGCTCATAACGCTCCTGGAGGTAGACCCCCGAATTGCCCCCCTTGGGAATCATGAATTCGACATGAAGTTCGATATCACCAAATTCGGTATCCGTCATGAGACTGGAAGCACCGTTCTGGTTGACGATCAGGCCGGCCGGCTCCTCATCCCCCGCCGGTGTCGACTGAATCCCGACGGGATTGTCCACGTCCAGTTTCACATCGGTGACCTTGGCCCACTTCTCCGCCCCGCGCCATCCCCGCTTGCCGGTCTCGGGAATGAGCTCGATCCAACCGTCGTTCATGGCCCAGAGAATGCCCTGCCTCAGATGCTCGCGAAAACCCGGCTCCTCGAAACTCTCTTCGGTATGACCACCGCCCGTATAGAACGCAACGCCCTTGCCCACCGGAACCGTCCACGCGATGGGGTGATCACCCATGCCCTCTGCAACGTCATAGGTCGATTCGTCCAATGACGCCAGGACATGTACGTGGGCCCGTGGATTCGCCCGGTATTCGTACCACTCATCTGTTCGAACCCATTCCCTGGGGAGATGGGCCATGGATGGATGATGAAGATCCTCGACGATGATGGTCGCCTCCTGCACGGCCGGATGCGTCTTGAACCACGCGCCACCAAGAAGTGTTCCATAGAACGGCCATTCGTATTCCGTATCCGCCGCCGCATGAATGCCGACGTAGCCGCCACCATTGCGAAGATAGGCCTCAAAGGCTTCCTGTTGCACATCATTCAGAACATCCTGGGTCGTATTCTGAAAGACCACCGCATCGAAACGGCTGAGATTGCCAGGGGTGAACTCCGCAGGATCCTCGGTGAATTCACACGTGAACGCGTCGCCCCCAAGACTCTGCAGGGACCGTGTCGCGGACTCGATGCAGGCGTGCCGAAAACCAGCCGTATGAGAGAACACCAGAACAGCTGGAACATCCTCAGCCAGTGAAGGAGAGGCGATCAGACCAGTCAGAACGATCGTCTTGATGAGTCGCATGGTCAATGCTCCCTGAAAGCGGTCCAACCCTCGCCGCCCGCTTGAATGACGGCACCAATGAACTTGACCCCACGGGCTCCATCCTCAACCGTGGGGTAATCGTATGAAGCGCCATCATCCCGGCCGTCACGAATAGCCGCAGCAGCACCTCGATAGATGTTGGCAAAGGCTTCAATGAAGGCCTCTGGATGACCACCTGGAAGTCGAACCATCGCATTTGCGGATTCCGAAAGCGAGGCATCCGCACGATGGTGAATTCGATCAGGACCCTCGAGCGATGTCTGCTTGAGGGTATTGGGATCTTCCTGATGCCAGACCAACCCGCCTGTTGATCCCCAGACGCGAATACGGAGATCGTTCAGGCACCCCGGGCAGACCTGTGAGGCCGTAAGAATCCCACGAGCACCGTTGTCGAAACGAAGAAGAACCGATGTGTCATCATCGATCGATCGGCCTTCGACGTGAGTGGTGACATCAGAGGTGAATTCAGCGATGCCGAGCCCGGTGACGTAGGACACCAGATTCTCGGCATGGGATCCGATGTCACCCATGGCGCCGCCGGCACCAGCCATGGCCGGATCTGTTCTCCATCCGGCCTGCTTCTGACCGGTCGTCTCGAGAGGTGTCGCAAGCCAACCCTGGTTGTACTCGACAATCACTTTTCGGACTTCACCGATCGCACCACTCCGTACGAGATGCCGAGCCTCCTTGACCATCGGGTAGCCCGTGTAGTTGTAGGTGACTGCAAAGACCCTTCCGGTCTGTTTTCGTACGGCGACCAGCTCATCGGCCTGTTGAGCATCCATGACAAGCGGCTTGTCGCAGACCACATGAAAGCCCGTTTCCATCGCAGCTTTCGCGACTGGATGATGCACATGATTGGGCGTCACGATGACGACAGCTTCCATGCGATCGTCCTCTGGCCTTGCCGCTTCGGACTCGAGCATCGCCTGCCATGTCGGATAAGCCCGGTCTTCCGGCAGCCCAAGATCCAATCCACTCGCAATGGATTTCTCCGGAGTGGAGGACAACGCACCGGCCACAAGCTCCATGCTGCCGTCAAGCGAAGCGGCCATGCGATGCACCGCACCGATGAACGCATCCCGACCACCACCGACCATGCCCATTCGAATCGGACGAGACATCGTCACGTTGATGCTCCTGCAGCCTGATCACTGGCGTAGGCATCCTCGAAACCGGTACCCGGCGGCGCAATCTCGACGGCACGGACGTAATCGCAGCTTTCTCGTGCACCCTGCAGACGGTCCATGGCGCTGTCTTCCCACTCGACAGAAAGCGGCCCCTGGTAATCGATGCGATTCAGCGCCCGGATGATCTGATCGAAATCAACATCACCTCGACCCACGCTCACGAAATCCCATCCACGTCGCGGATCACCGAACTGGAGATGCGAGCCGAGAATGCTGCGCTCTCCGTCCTGAAGGATCCGGGTGTCCTTCATGTGGCAATGGAAGATCCGATCTCCGAATCGATCGATGAAACGGGCCGGATCGACACCCTGCCAGATGAGGTGACTTGGATCGAAGTTGAAGCCGAACGCTTCATGATGGCCGACCGCATCCAACGCCGCTTCGGCCGTATAGATGTCATAGGCGATCTCACTTGGATGCACTTCCAATGCAAACTTCACGCCTTCACTCTTGAAGACATCCAGAATCGGCCCCCAGCGGTCCGCAAAGTCGTCATAGCCACGCTTGACATGATCAGGCGGTGTCGGAGGGAAGAAATAGATGTCGGGCCAGATCGAAGAACCCGTGAACCCATTGACCACCGGCACACCAAGTCTGGCGGCTGCACGTGCAGTGTTCTTCATTTCTTCCGCAGCACGCTCTCGAACACCTTCGGCATCTCCATGTCCCCAGACGTGATCCGGAAGAATGTGATGATGACGATGATCGATTCGATCACAGACAGCCTGTCCGACAAGGTGATTCGAGATCGCCCAGCACTTCAATCCGTGAGACTGGAGCAGTTCGTGGCGACCGCGACAGTAGGACTCATCTTCGATCGCTCTGGTCACATCAAAGTGATCTCCCCAGCAGGCCAGCTCGAGGCCGTCGTACCCCATACCTCCCGCGATGGAGGCCATGTCCTCCAGGGGGAGATCCGCCCACTGGCCGGTAAAGATCGTGACTGGTCTTGGCATGTTTCCGCTCCTTCTCTGAGTACGCCATGCTACCTGACCGACAGGTCGACCACAGGGCGGTACTCTGGAAGGTGACAGTACGCCACTCATGGGGATCCGCTATGGCAGACAAGCCGCACGTCCTGGGAATCGATCTGGGAACCGGAGGCATTCGGGTACTTCTGGTCGACCAGTACACCGGTGACATCATCGGCAGTGCCAGCAGCGACCACTCGACCTCGACTCCAAATCATGGATGGTCGGAACAGGATCCGGAAGACTGGTGGCGAGGCTGCTGTTCGGCGATCCGGACATTGCTGGATCAACAGGACCTTGATGGAGGCAGCATTGCAGCCGTGGGTCTGAGTGGACAGATGCATGGCTTGATTCTGCTGGACGAGCGGGATGCCGTCATTCGACCTGCCATCCTGTGGAACGATCAAAGAACGACCCATGAATGCGATCTGATGCATGAGTGGATCGGCCGGGACCGCCTGATTGAACTGACCGGCAAACCTGCCATGACCAGTTTCACGGCACCCAAGATTCTGTGGATGATGAACCACGATGCGGAAGCCCTCGCCAGGACACACTCGATCCTGCTGCCCAAGGATCACCTTCGACTTCGGTTGACCGGCGAACGGGCCATGGACGTCTCCGATGCCTCCGGAACCTCGCTTCTTGATCTGGGCACTCGACAGTGGTCAAGTGAGATCCTTGAAAGACTGCACATCGAAGCCAACTGGCTTCCTCCAATCCTCGAATCACAGGACATCGCCGGAACCGTGACCCATGATGCGGCAGCAGCCACCGGTCTCCAACCAGGCACCCCTGTCGTGGCTGGCGCCGGTGACCAGGCCGCAGGAGGCGTGGGATGTGGCATCGGCGGCGGATCGGCAGTCTCGGTGAATCTCGGAACGTCTGGAGTCGTTTTCGCAGACAGTCGACAACGCCCCCATGACCCCACTGGCGCACTGCATGGCTACTGTCATGCCATCTGCGGCGAGTGGCACGTCATGGGTGTCATGCTCAGTGCCGGGGGCAGTCTCAAGTGGTACCGGGACACGTTCGAAGGGGATGACCCCGCCGGATTCGATCGAATCATCGATGGCGCTCGCACCATCAGGCCCGGTTGTGACGGCCTTGACTTCCTCCCCTACCTGACGGGCGAACGAACACCCCACGCCGACCCGATGGCAAGAGGCGCCTTCGTTGGCATGACGAATCAACATCAACGTGCCCATTTTGGAAGAGCTGTCCTTGAAGGAATCCTTTTCGGACTGAAGGACTCCCTTGACCTGATCCGGCAGAGTGGCCAGGACGTACGGTCCGTGAGGATGACCGGAGGCGGAGCTCGAAGCAGCTTCTGGAGACAGATGGCGGCAGACATCTTCAATCTGCCTGTCTCTACGGTCAATGTGACAGATGGCTCAGCGTATGGTGCTGCACTTCTTGCCATGGTTGGAAGCGGACGATTCCAGGATGTTCCAGAGGCCATGAACGCTTTCGTCCAGGAGACCTCGACGCTTCCCCCATCTCATGACGCACAGCTGTATGGGGACCTGCACGAACGATGGAAAGAACTGTACCCGGCACTGGCACCGGCATTTCACGACCGCTGATACCGCAGGCCCGATCACATCACCGAAGTCACGGACCCAGCACGGGCTCAGCCTCGGCTTCAACGCACTGACTGAAGAGTTCTGAAAGACGGTCTGTCATGGGGCCAATGGCGCCATCGCCGATGACATGCCCGTCAATCTCCGTCACGGAAGCAAGTTCACCCATGGTCCCTGTACAGAACACCTCGTCCGCCCCGTGTGCATGATCCAGTGTGTAATCACCCTCGTGGCACTCGATTCCATCACGTTCACAGAGCTGCAGAACGACTGATCGGGTCACCCCCTCTGGACAGCACAGAACACGGGATGTCGTGACAACATCGTCATGGACGAAAAAGAGATGCGTTGCATTGGTTTCCGCAATGAAGCCACGGGCATCGAGCATCAGTGCATCATCGACACCTGCCGCATTCGCTTCGATCTTCGCCATGATGGATTGAAGGAGATTGCACGAGTGGATCTGCTGGTCGAGCTGATCCGGCGAGAATCTCCGGATACTGCTTGTCGCAAGACGAAGTCCACTCTTGTCGTAGACCGGTGGCTTGTGCTCGGCCAGAACGATGAGCGTCGGACCCATTGTGTTCAGCCGAGGATCCATGCCACTGGTGACTTTCAATCCTCGCGTGAGCGTCAGGCGAATATGCACCCCATCATGCATGTTGTTGGCCTCAAGGGTACGTCGCACCTGATCCATGATCTCTTCGTGCGTGGGAATCTCTGCAAACGAAACGGCCTGTGCAGACGCCCGCAGTCGATCGAGATGCTGACGAAAACGGAAGATACGCCCTTCATACAGCCGCAATCCTTCCCAGACGGCATCTCCACCTTGCACCGAAGAGTCGAACGGACTGATCCCGGCCTCATTGCGGTGAATAAGCTCGCCATTGATGTTGATCTTCAGATCTCGATTTCGTTCGTCAAACTGCTGAAGCACGATGTCATCCTCTGATGCGGTGTTCATGAAGTTGCCCGTAGAGCAACTCACATTCTTCGAGAACGGTATCAAGATGCGGCGGGAGCTGACCTTCTCTCGGTTCCCAGGATGCGAATCGAGTGGAAGCCCTCACGGAGTCATACCACCAGTCCGCCCAGGCACCGTCACAGTCCCTTGGGCCAGCCGGCCAGGACAGCATGGCTTCATCGAAGGGAATCGCAAGACGATCGCACAGAGCGCCCAGGGTGCGACGGGGATCCTCAAGGACCTCCCTGGCGTCGATGACCGGCGGGCACTCACCGTCGGCCTCCAGACATCGCTGGAAGATCTCGAACTGCTGAGGCAAACCGGTATCACGAAGCACCATCTCGGGATATCGCTTGTACAGCGAAAGCATCATTTCTCGCGGATTCCTGATCAGGAAACAATGATCCACACGACCATCATCCATCCAGGCTCGATCCATGTCATCCAAGAGATGGTGAGCGATGTGCTTCTGGTAGAAGATCGGTGTCTCCACATCGGACAGAAGCCGCTCAGCGACCTGGTCGTAATCGATTTCGTGGGCATGCTGCTCCAGCACATGATCCCGGCCTGGATGCTCGACACCTGTACGTTTCAGGAAACACGGATACAACGGCTCATCCCAGGCTGTCGTATCAGGTCGGTTTTCCCACGATCGCAGCATGGCGGTCGAGATGTTCCTCGGCCCTGACCACATGGCAATGACACGTGACATCAGTCGCCTCGGATCCAGCGATTGCGGGCCTCTTCTGCACGGGGAAGATCTCCACGATGCGCCCACTCCACACGTCGACACTTGAAGAAGATGAAGGGCAGGATCATCGTCACCACGAAGCCGATCGAAACGAGTGGGATCAGCGTCTTCGGGGACATCTCGATATCACTCTGCGAGGGCGGGAAGAAGCCGAAGATGATGCCACCGGCGCATCCCAGCAGGCCAACACCTCCGACGATGAAGACCCCCGGAAGCCCTCCTGGAATCTTGAAAGGACGATCGACATTCGGCTGCGAGAACCGCAGCCGGATCAGGGAGATGAACATCAATGCATACATCACGAGATAGATCTGGGCGGAGATGATCGTCAAGACGTAGAAGACTCGATTCAGATCCAGAAAGAGATTCAGCAGACAGATCAGAGAGACGACGAACGCCTGGATCAGCATCACGTTCTTTGGCGCACCACCACGAGTGGTCTTCTGGAAGACCGGTGGGATGACGCCATCGGCGGCTGCGACTCGAAGGGACTCCGTCGGGCCGATCACCCAGACCATGATGTGACCGATCATGCCGAAGAGGGCCAGGAAAGCCATCACCGGCAGCAACCACTCGATACCAAGGGTCCCGAACACTTTCTGGAAGACCTGGAGAGTGCCTGCGGTGAGCTTCATTTCATCCAGAGGCACCAGGACCGCGACACTGAGCGCTCCCAGGATCGAGATGACCAGGACGAGAATGCCGGAGATCAGCAGAGAGATCGGAACGGCTCGCTGCAGATTGCGGACACGTCGAAAGTGAACCGCGTTGACTTCGAGACCCGAGAGAAATGAGAAGACCGCCACGGCAGCTACGAGCGAACCGATGGTGAATGGCGCGGAATCGCCTTTGAGACCGTGAACATGGGAATGGCCCTGGGCATGATGCGCCAGGCCCGATGCGGCCTGATGTTCAGTCGGCACATTCTGACTTGGCGTGAAATCGAACAAGGCATCCCAGGTGAGGGGGACATAGCTTTCATTACCACTGGCAACCCACCAGATCGCAAACCCAATGGCCATGACGACGGGTATGAACGTACCTGCATAGAGGAAGATCGTCGTGACCAGTCCACTGAAATTCAGGCCGCGGAAGTTGATCAGGGTCGATGCCCAGAACACGACCAGCATGATGGGAACCGTGAACAAGATGTACTGATCAAAATCCGGATTGAACATGTAGGCGATCGAAGTCGCACACAACGCCAGCACGGTGGGATACCACACGACGATCTGCACCCACTGGCACCAGATTCCCACAAAGGCAAGCCGCTGCCCCATGGCCTCCTTGATCCAGTTGTAGACGCCACCTTCGGCCGGCCAGCCACCTCCCAGCTCCGCAGCAGCCAAGCCGACTGGAAGGAAGAAGATCAAGGCAAAGAAGGCGTAGATCACGATCAGGCTGAGCCCGAAGTTGCCCATGGTCGGCAGGCCTTCCAGCCCGACGACAACGGCCACGTTCATCATCGCCAGGACGAAGAGGGAGAGTCGCTTCCCCGATGGGCCGCCGCCTGTTGCATGATCTGAACCGTGCACTGATGTGAACAGTACCCGATTCAGGACATCCCCAGCGGTCCACGACTACACTCAACAATCCTCACACTGATGGAGCTCTCAGATGCCCCCCAGAATCCTCGCCTTCAGCGGCAGCCTTCGACGCGACTCCTGGAACCATAAGCTCGTTGAAATCGCCGCAGATGCCGCCCGTGATGCGGGTGCCGAAGTCACGGTGATCCGCCTTCGCGATTACCCCATGCCCGTCTTCGATGAGGATCTGGAAGCGGATCAGGGCCTGCCACAGGAGGTCATGGCGCTCCGCGAGCAGTTCAAGAGCCACCAGGGGCTCCTGATCGCCTCACCGGAATACAACAGCTCAGTGACCGCCGCGCTCAAGAACACCATCGACTGGCTCTCCAGAACTCCGGAGGGCTGTGCTCCACTGGAATGTTTCGACCAGAAGATCGCCGGATTGATGGCGGCCTCCCCAGGAGGCCTTGGAGGGCTCAAGGGCCTCTCCAGCATTCGCTGGATTCTCGGCAACATTCGGGTCACGGTGCTGCCGCGACAGGTGGCCGTTCCGAGAATCCATGAAGTGCTCCAGGAGCCGGGCAGATTGTCCGTTGAGGCTCTTCAGGAACAGATCACGCTTCTGGGAAGGGAAGTCGCCGAAACGGCTTCCAAGATGCACGACCTGCCGGCCTGATCACGAAGCGGCCAACGCAGCCGCTCGGGATTTGACCTGGGTCACCATTCCGTGAAGTCCGTTGCTTCGAGTCGGACTCAGATGCTCGTGCAAACCCAGTTTGTCGAATGTGGTTTCGATATCGCAGGTTGCGATCTCTGCTGCAGACTTGCCTGTGAGAATGATGACCACCATGGCCGCCAGCCCCTTGACGAGATCCGAATCACTGTCGGCATGAAGTTCGACTTCGGCCTGCGGCCCCCCACTCGATCTGGCGGATACCCACACGGTGCTCTGGCAACCGTGGACCAGATTGGCATCGACGCGTTCGGATTCAGGCATGACGGGCAGCTTCTTGCCCAGATCCATGATGAATCGATAGCGATCCTCCCAGTCCTCGAGGAACTCGAAGGCTTCCATGAGTTGATCAAGGGTCATCGGGGACTGTGTCATGACGGCTTCATTGTAGCGCCCGGACGAAAAGCAACCAACTGATCGGGATTGGTCTCGAGCTGTGGCCCTCCGATCAGATCCAGGCAATACGGAACAGCCGCAAAGACCGCATTCAGGCAATCGCTGATGGCTGATGGCTTGCCGGGCAGATTGATGACCAACGAGCTGCCACGAATACCGGCCACCTGCCTTGAGAGGATCGCAGTGGGCACAACCTTCAAGGATTCCTGTCTCATCAATTCACCAAAGCCGGGCAACATGCGATCGCAGACCGCCTCCGTTGCCTCAGGCGTGACATCCCGTGGCGCGGGCCCGGTTCCACCGGTGGTCACGACCAGCCCGCAATGCTCGCAAAGCGAGCAGATGGTCTCTTCGATGAGTGGCTGTTCATCTGGAATCAGCTTGATGATCGGCTGCCAGGAACTCACCAGGACACCCTTGAGCCAGGCCTCGATGGCCGGACCACTCCGGTCTTCGTACACACCTTCTGAAGCACGGTCGGATACGGTGATGATGCCTATGTCCGCGGTCATGAACGCCATGCTAACGGAGTCCTCAACCATGCACCGACAGAACATTTCGAGCGGGACCCCCTGGGAGTCTCGATATGGCTACTCAAGAGCTGTTCGAATGGAAAACCGCATCCTGGTCGCAGGAACCATCGCAGTTGATACCGAAGGCATCCTGCTGCATCCGGAAGATGCTGCCGGCCAGACGACTGTCATCCTGGACCGCATCGAATCGTCACTCAACAAGGCTGGTGCGACTCTGAAGGATGTCGTTGGACTCCGGACCTACATCACGGACATGGATGACTCGGACGAGATCGGCCTGACGTTCAAGACGAGGTTCGGCAACACAGGCCCCGTATCGACCATGGTGGTCGTGGCCGGATTGTTCGCGAACGCACGCGTTGAAATCGAGGCCGAGGCGATCATTCAATCCTGATTGGCGGAAACGGATTTCTGCTGACGCGCAATCTGCTTGCGGCGACTCTCGTCGAGAACCTTCTTTCGCAGCCGGATGGCATCCGGTGTGATCTCGACCAGTTCGTCATCCTGGATGTATTCAAGCGCATACTCCAGCGTGATCTCACGAGAGGCCTTGAGTACGACCGTCGCCTCCTTGGTGGATTCTCTGACGTTGGAGAAGGCCTTGCCCTTGACGATGTTGACTCCAAGATCGTTGTCACGGGCATTCTCACCCACGATCTGGCCTGCATAGACCACATCCTGAGGCTCGACGAAGAGAATGCCGCGCTGCGACAGATTGATCATGGCATAGGTCGCCGCCTGTCCATTCGCAGTCGCCACGAGGACGCCGTTGTTTCTTCGATAGGCAGTCGTTCGAACAGGTGCATACTTCTGAAAGCAGTGGTACATGACTGCTTCACCACCGGTCGCTGTCAGCATGTGCGACCGCAATCCAATCAAGCCACGAGCCGGGATCTCGCATTCGACGTGCATGCGATCACCCCGCTGTTCGAGGGACTGCACTTCGCCACCACGAGTCCCCAGCAGCTCCATGGCTGCCCCGACATGATCCTGATCAACATCCAGCGTGAGCAGCTCGATCGGCTCGCACTTCACACCATCGATGTCCTTTTCGATGACCTGTGGCCGCCCGACGGTCAGCTCATAACCCTCTCGACGCATGTTCTCCAGAAGAATGCCCAGATGAAGGAGGCCGCGACCAGCCACCTTGAACTCATCCGCACCCTCACCGGGCTCGACTCTGAGGGCGAGATTGCTCCGGAGCTCACGGTCAAGCCGGTCGGCGATCTGACGGGAGGTCACGAACTGCCCGGATCGACCGGCATTTGGTGAATCGTTGATCCTGAACAGCATGTGAAGCGTGGGCTCGTCCACTGCGATTCGTGCGATCGGGTTGGGCTGTTCAGGGCAGGCAATCGTGTCTCCGATCTCGAAATGACCGATGCCTTCGACAGCACAGAGATCCCCCACCGACACCAGCTCGGCGGGCACCTTGCCCAGATCCTTGAAGCGGTAGACCTTCTGGGCCCGTGCGACACGATTCTCGTTCTCATGACAGACCGTGACCGCCTGACCAGCCGACAACGCACCCGCATAGATTCGACCGATCGCAATCTGACCGGCATACGGGGAATAGTCCTGACTGGCGATGAGCATCTGCAGTGGAACATCCGCATATCCGACAGGCGCAGGCAGATGTTCCATGACCGCATCCAGCAAGGGCTGCATGTCCCCCTCATGAACACCTTCTTCAGTGGATGTCCAGCCATCCCGGCCAGACGCATAGATGACCGGGAAGTCGAGCCGTTCATCACTTGCGCCAAGTGCCACAAGCAGATCGAACACCTCGTTGATCACGCCATCAGGTCTCGCATTCGGACGATCGCACTTGTTGATGACAACGACGATCGGATGATCCAGCTCAAGTGCCTTGCCCAGAACGAATCGAGTCTGGGGCATCGGCCCCTCGAAAGCGTCGACCAGCAGAAGGACCCCGTCCGCCATCTTCAGGACCCGCTCGACCTCTCCACCGAAATCGGCGTGCCCCGGGGTATCGATGATGTTGATGCGGCAGGTCTTGTCTGCATGCGCACCAGCTCGCGGGCGATAGGTCACTGCGCAATTCTTCGAGGTGATCGTGATGCCCCGCTCTTTCTCCAGGGGGTCGGAATCCAGAACGCATTCCGCCTCCGATCGATCGAGCTCCATGGAACCGCAATAGGCCAGCAGCGAGTCCACGAGCGTGGTCTTGCCATGGTCGACATGCGCGATGATCGCGACATTTCTCAGGTTGGGGTCAGCTGTATGAAGCATCAGGGCGGGAACAATACCACAGGTACGGGGCTGACAGGCAAATGATCATGGCCGGGGCAGATCGGTCCGGGCCCGGTCGACATCGAACGCCATCGACCGGAACCATGGGAAGAGATCCTCATTGACAGCCAGGCTCCAGACAGCGACGCAATCATCCATCGTATAGCCGTCACGCCCTGGCCCGAGAACCTCCCGTTTCTTCTGGAAATACTTGGCCATCGCACCGGGTCCGTACTTGTTTTCCAGGGATTCGAAGACGTAGTACGACTTGGCCCAGACAAGATCTCGCTTCGCATCCTCTGCCATGGGATTCAACGTGCTGAAGTCCGGATCAAGCTTGCGTCCCTTTCGAAGCTGTCGCTGAAGCGTTGCTTCGGCCTCGGGCATGCCCATGCGGCGGCCGACCTGGATCCCGAGCCATGTGGCAATCGGTTCGTTCCACACCGGCTCCGGATACGGCAGGACCCATGAATGCCCCGCCTCATGGGAGATGAGTTCGACCATCGGATATCGCTTGTCGGGGAACCCTCCCCACCACGCACCAATGGCGATGCAGACACCACTGGAAAAACCACCTCCGCCGGTCGGAAGGATCAGCAGACGCTGGATCATCCCGGGCGATGGTTCGACACCGGTGATCGCCAGCAGATGCGGCCTGACCTCGTGATACACCTCGACGATCTCATCCGCGAACTGTTCTGTTCCGTCATGGAACTCGATCTTGAGTGGTCCCGCATGCTTGCTGTCTTCGGCCCATGTCACACGATGACGAATGCCCGGATCGATGGCCTTTCTGGCTGCACGATCGACCAGCATCTGGCCGACCCAATGATCGTTGATGGGATCGGAGGCATCCGGTTTCTGGCCGAACAGGCCTCGACTCCCAACGATCAAAGTGCCCTGTCCAACTGAACGTTCTGCCAGAACCGAACGCGCCTTCGAATCCAGGATGAGTGGTGACCATTCGGAGGTGAACTGGACAGCCCCCCCTCGTCGAAACTCAATCTCGAGATCGGACAATGCGCCCGAGCCTGTCAGGGGCCCCACTGCC
>PAAJ01000005.1 GCA_002702575.1 Phycisphaerae bacterium
GCAGCGGTCTTCTTCGAAGCCGTCTTCTTCTTGGTTGTCTTCTTGGCCATGTGGGAAACTCCAGCCGGGCATCAGCCGGTTCGGCGAGTTGTCTTCTTTTTCTTCTTGCGTGCCTTGGTCTTCTTCTTGCTGCGAGCAGAAGGACTGGCCAGTCGAGTGCCCTCGAAGAGATCACTCTGAGGCCCTTCGTCATCGATGTCGGGGATGGCGTCCTCGATGATGATGACCTGTTCGTCATCATCGAGCCGACTGGAGCGATCGATGACCTTGCCATCCTCGTCCAGTTGGGTATCCGCTTCAGCGGTCTTTCGGGCGGCCTGCTTCTTCAAGGCTTCGTAGATCTTCTCGGCACTGGTTCCGGTCACGGATTCGCAGGCATTGGCAATCTCACCGATGTAGCGTTCAAAGACGCTCCGGCGTTCGGCTTCCTTCTTCATCCGGGTCCGGCGTCTCAGATAGATACCGAGCTTGCGGCCGCATTCCTGAAGCGCGAGCTTCATTTCCTTCCGGATCTCGTCGTAGTCCGCGATGGCTTCCTTCGACTCGCTCGTGAAGGGAACCCAGACACTGGCCATGTGAATCAGGACGACGAGCGGGCCCACGGGCATGCCGTTGCGTGGTTGGGAGAGGCCATAGTTCTTCCATGAGGTCTCCATCACGGCCTTGAAGGATGAACAGGCCGACTGCTGGTAGAGCAGGGGAACCCTGTTGGCGAACCGGAGCACGCGTGCTGATTCCTCGGATGACAGCTTGCCGCCGTAGGCAATGGCGACTTCGATCTGGAATGGGTTGCCTCGGTAGACGGCGGGGGGCCTGGTCGCAGCGGAAAAGAACTCGGCCTTCACTTCCTTGAGAAGACCGGCCAACATGGCTCTGGAACCGATTGGAACCAGGCAATCGGTCGGGGGTGCCATGATGGTGGTTTCCTGTATCGCCTTGTAGAGCGCCTCGGCTTCATCATGACCCATGGTGCTGATACGGGTTCGCGGCGTCATCGTCTTGCCGGTCTTCTTGGCGGCTACCGTCACCAGCTCACTGGCTTTGCGCTGACCGACTCGCGAGAATTCGTCCTGCAGGAACGCACTGACACTCTTCGGCTCGGTCCGTTCGAGCATCTGGATCAGGGTGCCGAGTTCGATCCCCTTCGGGTGTGGTTTGATTTCCTTGGCTTCATCTGGAAGCTCATCTACACCTCGTGGAAATTCGATCGTCTCATTGGCTGGATTGACATAGACGAACCAGGCATGGGGATTGGCGATCGCCGTCTGCTCCAGGTACTCGTCAACGGATTGCTTGCCCTTCTGGTAGCGAGCCTCCAGTTCGATCGTCACCATCGTTCCGTGACCCTCGGGGAAGTGCTTGTCTGCATTCGGCACTTCCTTGTCCGAAACCACCTCAGGTCGATTCTTGGAGGTATCGATCTTGAGCGTCACCTCGTGAGCCGGCTTCCGCTTGATCTTGGAGATGATCTTGAGGGGCTTGCCTGTGGTCATCAGGCCATACATGCCTGCTGCTGAGATCCCGATGCCCTGCTGGCCACGGGACATCTTCATCCGATGGAACTTGGATCCGTAGAGCAGCTTGCCGAAGATGTTGTCGATCTGCTTCCGGACGATCCCGGGCCCGTTGTCGCGAATGGTGACCTTGAAGCGAGTTTCCTCGACCTGAAGCAGAGTCACCTGGATCTCCGGCAAAATGCCGGCTTCCTCACAGGCATCGAGTGCGTTGTCCACGGCTTCTTTCACAGTGGTCAGCAATGCCTTCCGCGGGTTGTCGAAACCCAGCAGATGCCGGTTCTTTGCGAAGAATTCACTGACCGAGATTTCCCGCTGTCGAGAGGCCATCTCCTCAGCGGTTGCCCGGTTCTTTCGTTTGGTTTTTGCTGCGGCCATTGCCATGTCCCTGCGGCCCGTGTCCATCCATGGAGAGGGGAGCAATGCTCACCCGTGTGTATGAGCGAGCATTCCGTGCCCGCCCTCAGCGGAATCACTGTACCAAGCCAGTCCCGGAAAGGTCCGGTATTGGAGAGTGGATGCCCCGTGATGCAGATGATTTCGCTAGAATCCGCCCCCTTGAGGTCGGATTGTCCGGCCCGAATGCCCGAGCTTTCCCTTTCAGAACCTGGAGCCATGTGCCATGGAGACGACCCTCATCATCCTGAAACCCGATGCTGTCCAGCGTGGTCTGATCGGCCGAATCATCAGCCGTTTCGAGGACAAGGGCCTCCAGGTCGTCGGTGCCAGGCTCATGCAGATTTCACCGGAGCTGGCTGGCCGTCACTACGAATCCCATCAAGGGAAGCCTTTCTATGAGGGTCTGGTCAATTTCATGACATCCTCACCAGTCGTCGTTCTGGCTTTGCGAGGCGTGGGTGCCATCGCCATCTGCCGCAAGATGATGGGTGCGACGTTCGGATCCAATGCGGAGCCAGGAACCATCCGTGGTGATTTCGGCGTCTCCAACAGCTTCAACCTGATCCATGGAAGCGACAGCCCCGAGGCGGCCGAGAAGGAGCTCGGACTGTTCTTCAAGGCTGAAGATATCCTCGCGTGGAACCGGGCTTCCGAAGGTTGGATCTACGATCTTTCGGGCGATGAGCCCGAGTAGGTCTCCGGCAGGATCATTCAAAGAACGGGCTTGTAGGACCTGTCAAGGCCTCCTCATGGGCTATCTCATGCCTTTAGACGGGTTTGAGGGCACAAAATAGTCTTCTCATCGAACAATTCATCCGTTCATGCGTTTTATGGATGGCGGGCTGTACCGGAGACCTCATGGGTCACCGGGTTTGGTGTCGTGTCCGACTCGTGATGTGATTCACGTCACGGCCCCGGGTCCGTCGAAGCGTCCTGAGTGACAGGACGATTTTTCGTCACGCCTAGCCTGGAGCCCCCCTCAAATGGCCAAGCGACCAAGCCCTCGATCGACCGGTACCTCGCCCGGTCCAAACCAGACAACTCGACCAAGACGGCCTGCAACCTCCAAACGGACGCCGGGCCGGCGTCGGATCAACGCAGCGGATCGCCGCAAGGCAATGGAACTCGTTGCCGAACCGATCTTCTACATGGACGCTGAAGCGTTTCATGAACCCGGTGCTCAGGAATCGCTTTTCGACGATGCCGAGCCGGTTCCACTGCCTGATACGGCGTGGTACCACCCGTTGTTGAATCAGAACTCATCGGATCAGACAGGCAAGCCGGCCAAGAGCCAGGTGCTGACCGCAGCCCAGGAGCGTGTCCTGTTTCTCCAGTTCAACTTTGCCCGTTTCCGACTCGAATCACTCAGACTCGAGATCGGAGAGGAGCGGCCTCGCGATGCCCAGGTCCGTCAGATCTTCGACTGGTATGAACGGATACGAGGTCTTCGAACCCAGATCGCTGAATCGAACCTTGCACTCGTGCTGGCGATGGCCAAGCGGATCAGATCATCCGACGTCGATTTCGGAGATCTGGTCAGTGAAGGCAACATGGCACTGCTCAGAAGTGTCGACAAGTTCGATATCGAACGAGGCTTCAAGTTCTCGACCTACGCCTGCCGAGCCATTCTCAAGGCCTTCTCCCGACAGGGCATGAAGCAGACCAAGTATCGCCAACGATTCCCGACGGAATTCGATCCACTCCTCGAGAAGTCCAACGAGTCAGCCGAGCGTCGTCGCGAAGACGAGCTTGAACGAGCAGCCGAAGCGGTGCATGTCATCGTTGAGAACACGGCTGACCTGACGGATATCGAGCAGGAAGTCATTCACCATCGATTCGGGATCGATGCAGGAGCTCAGGGACGTCGCCTCACGCTCGCCCAGGTCGGCACTCTGATCGGTCTGACGAAGGAGCGTGTCCGACAGATCCAGAACAGGGCACTCGAGAAACTTCGACACACCCTCGCAGAGCGATACATCCCCACATCGGAGCGGGATTCCATCGAGCCCTTCTTCACTCCGAACTGAATGGCCCAGGCCATGCGAAATTGGACTCTCTCTCCTCAGCGATGCCCCGCCGTGTTTGCTTCACGGCGGGGCGCCGCGTAGCATCGGCATTGTCACCTCGTGTCCTCAGGCCGGAGAGTCCCCAGCATGACGCAGTCGACGGGACAGACGTCATCCACAGGCTGTCAGAGCGGCGATGTATCACTGCATGTCGTACAGGGTGATGGTTCATCCAAAGGACCCCTGAAACGCAACAACCGGATGGGTCGACGTCGAGCCATCGTTCTGATGCTCGTGCAGCTGGCGATCATCGTCCATGTCATCATCTGGGTGCTGAGCCGTGAATACGGCTGGTTCGGGGGGCGGACCATCACGCCGATCGAACCATCCGAAAGCATGGAGTTTTCCAAGTACGGCGTGATCAATGCTGGCTTGATCTTCTTCGTGCTGGCCATGATTTCGACACTGATCCTTGGCCGCTGGTTCTGCGGTTGGGGGTGTCATGTCGTCATGCTGCAGGATTTCTGTCTGTGGATCATGAGACGTTTCAAGATCCACCCGAAACCATTCCGTTCTCGTCTTCTGCTCTGGGCGCCTCTGGTCCTTGCGGTCTACATGTTCATCTGGCCGCTCTTCTACCGATTCATCATCGCCCCGTTCACTCGGCCAGAACTGGACTGGCCCGGGATCAGCATGCATCTGACGACAACGGACTTCTGGGCGACGTTCCCGGGGGTATTCGTCGGCATCCTGTTTCTGGGCATCTGCGGATTCGCGACGGTGTATGTCCTGGGGGCCAAGGGCTTCTGCACGTATGGATGTCCCTACGGCGGCTTCTTCGCACCCTTGGACAAAGTGGCTCCCATGCGGATCCGTGTGACGGATGCCTGCGAGGGTTGTGCGCATTGCACGGCCGTATGCACTTCGAACGTGAGAGTGCATGAGGAAGTTCGAACGTGGGGCATGGTGACGGATCCCGGATGCATGAAGACCATGGACTGTGTGAACAACTGTCCCACTCAGGCGTTGTACTTCGGTCCCGGGAAGACGGCACTGGGACGCAAGTCCGTACAGCGTGCCGAGCCGGCAAGACGAAAATGGGATCTTTCGATGACCGAAGAGGTCGTCCTTGCGATTCTGTGCTTTCTTCTCTTCTGGTCCTGGCGCGGACTGTACGCATCCGTACCCATGCTCATGGCAATCGGGATCGCCAGTGTCCTGACCTGGGTCTTCTGGCGAACATGGCGACTGCTCAGGGATCCCAATGCCAATCTCCATCGCTGGCGGCTCAAGTACCACGGGCGATTGCGTTTTCCGGGTTATGTCTTCGGTTTGATTGCCCTCATCCTGCTGGTGCTCTCTCTGCAGGCCTTCGTGATTCGATGCGCGACATGGAATGGAGATCGCCTGTTGAAGCGTTTCGACATGCCGGTTCGGATGGCACTGGATCCGGCGCGACCCGCCTTGAGCGAATCCGGTGAAGTCAGTGCCCGTGCCGCCCTGGATGCCTATGGCCTCGCATCCGGAATTCAGAAGGGGGGCATTGGATTCGCCGATGATCCCAACGTTCTCCTCGCAACCGCTCGTATCCATCTGATTCTCGGCGATCCTGAACGCGCGATCCGGTTGCAGGAGGAAGTCAACACCTCCTTCGGACCGACCGAGGCGGTCAGCCTCGTCATGCATCAGGTGATGAGCAGGTTCGAACCATCCGAACAGGTCGTTTCATTCGAGGATGCGATGCTCGAGCGTCATCCGGAGTGGCTCGAGTTGAGGATCGCCGCGATTGATCGATCCATGATGACTGGCGATGCAGAACGCGTCCATGCATTGATCCAATCCGGTCTGGAAAGAACGCCTGGCGCATTGGCCTTGCTGCAGCGGCGGGCCGTTCAACTTGTCCAGCAAGGTCAGATCAAGGAAAGCATCGAGGTGATGAAGCAGTATCTGGAGCTGGCACCGCGTGACGCGCTTGCATGGGCGACCTTGGCCAGAACACTCGCACTGGATGGTCAGCGTGCGGAGGGTGATGCTGCCATCGGCAGGGCACTGGCGGTGGAACCCGTGGTTCCCGCAGTGCTCATCGAAGCGATCGGCTATTACATGCAGACTGGACGTTCGGGCCAGGCCAGGGAACTGGAATCACGATTGAACCAGTATCAGCGGCAGCGTTGAATATTCAGTTTGTCTGCAGGGATTCCAGAAACAGATCGCACAGCTGCTGACTGTCTTCGACCGCGAAGGCCCGGCGTCGGAAGCCGGGATCAGCCATCAATCTGCTGACAGCGCCCAGGACCTGAACATGGTCGGTGATCGCCTCTTCCGGAGAGAGCACCAGAACGATGAATTGAACCGGTTTCTTGTCGAATGACTGGAAATCGATTGGTTGAGCCGGGACACCCATCGCGATGGTGAGGCTTTCGAGGCTGGGACAACGGCCATGGGGCACGGCCAGTCCTTCTCCGATTCCGGTTGTCCGTTGCATCTCTCGTTCCCAGACGATCTTGGTGATCCGCTTGGGATCCTTGACCTTGCCAAGGGCGGCCAGGTGGTCGATCAGTTCGTCGATGGCCGACTGACGATCGGACGACTGCATCGGGATGCGACAGATGTCTGGTGAAATGAGCGTTCGCAGATCCATGGGAACAATCCGATTTCAAGGTCTCAGGGAAGCGGGGAAGTGTAGCGACCTCATCTGATTGCGGCGACCTCAATGCCCCAGCAGAGCGTGGTAGCTGCCGTCGTGATATCGGCTTCCGGGTTCGCCCGGGAGCCCCTGAGGCATCAGTAACCGCTCTGATTCGATCCTGAATCGGTGCCATTTCACGAGCCATTGTGCCTGCTCATGGTTCTCGGCCGGATCGAGGCTGCAGGTCGAGTAGAGAATCTTGCCGGTCGGGCTCAGCAACGGCAACGCATCGGCCATGATCTGGCGTTGTCTACCGGCCAGTTCGGTGACCGCTTGCGGTGTGAACCGGTATCGCGCCTCGGGACGTCTCGCGAGGACGGCCGTGTTGCTGCAAGGCACATCCAGAACCAGCAGATCGACCTTGCCGAGCAGATCATCGAATGTGCCAAAGGCGCGGACTTCGACATTGGCATGGTCCTCGGTCGAACGTTTCAGATCATCGATCAGCTTGCGGTCGATATCGGATGCGATGACTCGGCTCTTGGGATGATGCTTGGCAAGCAGGCGGGTCTTGGTGCCTCTCCCCGCGCACAAGTCCACGATGCAGCCGACATCAAGGCCGATGGTGGCACGAACTGGATCGGCCGAGGCGGGATCCTGGACCAGTGCTTCCGGACAGGCTTCCAGGATGTCTCGAATGCCATGGCCAGATTGCACGACATGAAAGCCGGGCAGTTCATGTGCTTCCGTCATGTCGTCTATTGGGCTGGTATCCGGTGCCGTCACGATCAGGGGGGCTTCCGTGATTCCATGGAGCGCCAGTCGACGTGCTTCGGATGCATCGAAGATCCGCATCCAGTGATCAAGCAGTGACTCCGGGCAACTGCACTGCTGTTGCAGTCGTTCATCCGGATCCTCCGACAACATCGGTCGCTTGAGTTCGATGCCGCTGCCATCCGAACGCAGCACGATGTCTCTGCGGTCTGGGTCAGGATTGTCCACCCGATCCTTCTTCAGATCACAGAGTCGACGAAGGATGGCATTCACCAGACCGGCTGCACGAGGTTGGCTGCTTGCCTTGATCCATTCGACCGTTTCATTCAGAACGGCATGATCCGGGATTCGGTCCATCAGCAACAACTGGGCACTGCCACCCAGCAACGCCGCTCGCACAACGGGCTTCAAGCCTCCCCAAGATTGCTTGAGATGAGGTTCGATCAATGACTGCAGCGTCAACCAGCGAAGCGTGGCCTGATGATCGATGGCATTGGCAAGCCTGGCATCACGATCGGCCAGTCCCGATCGATCGACTGCCAGTCGATGAAGATCCGGAAACGCATTGACTCGTTCAGCAAGGGCCGCATAGGCCGCGCCACGCGCTGTCATCTATCGACTTTCAGGCGCTGGCTGTCGAACATTCGACAGCAGCCTTGAGTTGTGAAACCTGATCGGTTCGTTCCCATGAGAAGGTGCCGGGTCCGCATTCGTCGGCCTTGCGACCGAAGTGACCGTGTGCCGCTGTCGGACCATAGATCGGTTTCAGGAGGTCCAGAGTGGTGATGATGCCCTTGGGGGTCAGTTTGAAGACCTCTCCGACCGCGGATGCAATTGTCGTTTCGTCAACCTTCGCGGTCCCCATGCAGTCGACCAGGATGGAGGTCGGCTCCGGTACGCCGATGGCGTAGGAAAGCTGGACTTCGCAGACGTCGGCGAGTTCAGCGGCCACGATGTTCTTTGCGATGTAGCGTGCCATGTAGGCACCGCTGCGATCGACCTTGCTGGGATCCTTGCCGGAGAAGGCTCCGCCACCATGGCGACCACGGCCACCATACGTGTCGACGATGATCTTGCGACCGGTCAATCCGCAGTCTCCAAGAGGTCCACCGACCTCGAACTTGCCTGTCGGATTCACGTGGACCGTGATGTCATCATTCCACCACTCGCCCAGAACGGGTTTGATGATGTGTTTGACGACTTCGTCATGGAGGGCGTCCTGGCGTTCATTCCATTCCGGGCCGTGCTGTGTCGAGAGCACTACCGTGTCGATCGACTTCGGTTCATTGCCGTGGTACTGGACTGTGACCTGAGACTTCGCATCCGGTCGAAGATGGGGGACGGCATCATTGCGACGGATCTCGGCATGCTTTTCCACGAGTCTGTGAGAGAGCTCGATGGCAAGCGGCATCAGATTATCCGTGTCGCGACACGCATAGCCGAACATGATTCCCTGATCACCGGCGCCCTGTTCCGTATGCAGGCCTTTGCCCTCGGTGACGCCCTGTGAGATATCCGGGGACTGCTTGTCGAGGGATACCAGAACGGCACACGAGTCCGCATCGAATCCCATTGCGGCATCGGTATAGCCGATGTCTCGAACCGTCTTGCGGACGACACTCGGAATATCAACGTAGCCACTGCAGGTCACTTCTCCGGCAATCACGGCCATACCGGTGGTCACCATGGTTTCACAGGCAACTCGAGCAGTGGAATCCTCTGCAAGCATGGCATCGAGGATGGCATCGGAAATCTGATCCGCCATCTTGTCTGGATGCCCCATGGAGACGGATTCGGAAGTGAACAGATAGCTTCGATCAGTGGTCATTTGTAGTGTTTCCTGGGACCTGTTGAGGCGTGTCGAACAAGGCTGAATTGTAGTCCTTGAGGGCCTGATCAACAATCCGGGAGGACCTTGATCCAATCCGCTTCTCTGCAGGCCATGCGGAGTACCATGTGATGTGCCCGGAACCCGAATCGGAGTGCGCCATGGATGTGCAGATGGAATTGTCACGGATCTTCATTCGTGAGTTGGAGGATCTTCAGATCATCGAGCTCACCGAAGTTGAGGGAGATCGTGCTTTTCCGATCGTTGTGGGGATCAATGAGGCGTTCGCCATCGAACGGCGTTTGAAAGGTGTTCCGGTACCACGTCCCCAGACTCATGAACTGCTGGACAACATCATGCAGTCGCTGGGAGGGACGCTCGAGAGAATTCTGATCCACGAGCTCAGTGAAGGGACGTTCTACGCCATGCTCTGCATCCGTCAGAACGATCAGGAAATCCAGGTCGATTCGAGGCCATCGGACGCCATTGCCATCGGGGTCGCCACCGGTGTCCCCATTCTCGTCAGTGAACATGTTCTTGAGCAGATTGAAAAGGATGGTTCGTTACCACCCGATTTCGAACTGCCGGATGAGGATGAAGACTCTTCACAATGGTGATGGATGATCCAGCATGTGACAGTGGGCCGCGGATCCTGCCCGATCCTCGACTGCAGGCGACCGTTACCGACGAGCAGGGCATCGGCGGTCGTTTTCGTGTCCACGATGACGAGTTCCTGGTCGACGAACTTCCGCTCTTCGAACCCTCGGGCAAGGGCGAGCACATCTACATCCGTGTGCAGAAGGAAGGGATTTCGCACCGCGACATGATCGGACGACTCTGCCGTGCCTTCGACTTGCCTGAATCCGCCATCGGATATGCCGGCATGAAGGATCGAAGAGCGGTCACGCAGCAGACGGTCTCTGTGCATACGGATCGCAAGAACCTGCCGGACCTCGAGTCCATCGGTCTGCAGGTCCTCTGGGCCGATCGCCATGACCACAAGTTGCGAAAGGGGCAGCTCGAAGGGAACCGCTTCTCCATCAGAATCCGTGATGTTGATCCACTCGATGCGCCACGAGCCTGGACCGTATTGAATGCAATTGCATTGGGTGGTCTTCCCAATGCCTACATGAGTCAGCGGTTCGGATATCGATTGAACAACCATCGTCTGGGAGCAGCCTGGCTGGAATCCCGATGGAGTGATCTGCTCGATGAGTGGCTGGGCACCCGTGGCAGCCCATTTCCATCCTCTGAAAGTGGCGTGCGAACCGATTACGACAATGGTCGATATCAGCAATGCATCAATGACAGCAGCCGTGAATGGTGGGCGGAACGTGCCGCCCTCCAGGCATTGGCCGAGGGTGCATCGCCGGCCAGAGCCTGCAGTGCAGTCCCATCGGTCATTCGATCGCTCTGGATCGATGCTGCCCAGGCCGCCATCTTCAACCGGTTGCTCTCCTGCCGGATGCGTGCAGGCACCATGGAGCATCTTGTGGAAGGTGACATCGCCTGGAACCATGGTCGCGGTCGATGGTTCCGAATCGAAGGTTCCGACATGACCGCCGAGGACCGCGCGCGGGCGCTTCAGGCCATCGAGGTGTCTCCAACCGGTCCACTGCCCGGTCGTCGCATGCCGACACCTGGGAAGCAGATTGACGAGCTCGAGCGTCAGGCCGCCATCGAGGCCGGGATCGATTGGGACAAGATGATCGAAGGCGGCGGTTCTCGTCGAGGTGGTCGCCGACCACTGCGTGTGCCGGTCACCAATCACGGACTGGACGCGGGAACGGACCAGCGTGGCAACTACATCCGAGTTGCGTTCGAGCTTCCAAAGGGTGCCTATGCGACCGGAGTTCTGGCAGAGATCATGGGCGCGAATGCTGTCGAAGAGCGAGGATGGTTGTCAACGTCACAAGGGTGAGCATCTGCTCAGCGTCTTGAGGCGAAGAAATCCTGAAGCAGTTTGACGCAGGCTTCCGTACGAACACCACCAATGACTTCAAGACGATGATTGAGTCGTTCATCAGTCGGGATACCGTAGAGTGATCTGCAGGCACCCGCCTTCGGATCGTCGGCGCCATAGACGAGTCGTTGGATCCTCGCATTCACGAGTGCGCCCGCGCACATCGGGCACGGCTCGAGCGTGACCGCCATTGAAAGCCCGTTCAGTCTCCACTGCCCGAGTTCCTCGCCAGCCTTTCGAATGGCGATGATCTCGGCATGCGCCGAGGCATCATGGTTCGTCTCCCGGAGATTCCAGCCTTCGGCGATGCACCGGTTCCCGTCGTAGATGACGGCTGCAATGGGAACCTCCCCGGCATCACCGGCCTGTCTGGCCAGCTCGATCGCCCGATCCATCATGACAAGGTCGATCTCGCTCGGTTCTCCCTGGGTGTCGGACTGAGGCATCACGTGGATTCCGGATCCAGATCACGTCCACCGACTCTGGAAGCAGGCAGGAGCTTCAACAGGAGAATCCCCAGCTCGTAGAGGAGATACAGGGGGATCAGCATGATGAACATCGAGATCACATCAGCCGGTGTCGTCAACGCGGCCAGGACCGCACAAGCGAGCAATGCATATTTTCGCTGTTTCTCGAGCCATTCCGGAGTGGCGATTCCGATCCATCCCAGCAGCAGAATCACCAGAGGCATCTGGAAGGCGATCGTGATTCCGAGCAGGAGCAGCAGGACGAAGTTGATGAATGAGGTCAGTTGGAACACCTGGGAGACCACCGCATCTCCCTGCAAAGGCACGCTCAGGATCTGCAGTTGATCCGCGACTCCGGATCCGACAGCCATTCGGAGCGTGGAGGTCGTTGGATCAATCCAGGCTTGTCCAAGTTGAACGGCTTCAGGGGCTGTTTCCATCACTGGAATCGTGGCGGTGCCCTGGACCATCGCATCCGGCTGGATCATCGGGATCAGTTCCGGGGTGACACCGACGCCGCTGGTGAGTGACATCAGTACATGAAGCATGATCGGCAACATGATCAGGTACATGATCGTCAGGCCGGCGATTGTGAGGATCACGGATCCGGGAAAGAGGATGTGAATGTAGCGCCGTTCGTTCGGGTAGAGACCCGGGGCGATGAACAGCCAGATCTGCATGATGATCCAGGGAACGGAGACGACGATGGCGAAGATCAGGCTGAGCTTGATCTTCATCAGCAGAAACTCAGGTGGGCTGAGCACCTGGACCTGCTGGGGATATCCGTTCCTCGCCTGCACATTGAGCAGAGGTTCCAGAAGCACTTCCACGAGACCGTCACTGAACATGAACAGCACGAGTGCCAGCGGTATGGGGACGATCAGGGCCAGAATGAGCCGCTTGCGCAGATCCTCAAGGTGATCACCAAGAGGCATCGTGTAGGTCTTTGGATCGTGGGGAAGATCAAACATGTCTGCTTCACGCCATCGTACCCGGGTGATGCAGGTATGGATGGCTCTCTATACTGCGTGCCCCGGAAACCCGTTGGGAGCAGGATGACCATGGCTGCCGAAAAGGACTATTACGACATACTCGGCGTGGCTCGATCCGCAACGGATGACGAGATTCGGACCGCCTTCCGGAAACTCGCCAGGCGATACCACCCCGATGTCAGTGAGGAGTCGGATGCGGAGGAGCGGTTTGCCGAAGCCCAGGAGGCCTATGCGGTCCTGTCCGATTCTGAGAAACGCACGGCCTACGACCGTTTCGGCCGTTCAGGCGTCGGTCAGTCATCCGGAGGTCCCGGCCAGGGTGGCTGGCAGTACAGATCAGGCGGAGGTGCGCAGGTCGATCCGGCTGATTTCCAGGACATCTTCGAGGAGATGTTCGGCGGGGGTGGTGGCGGCTCACCGTTTTCCGGCGGTGGTTCCCGTACACAGCGACCTCGCAAGGGCAGCGATGTTTCCCGCAGCATCACGGTGACGTTTCTCACGGCAGCACTGGGTGGCGATGAGCACATCAAGCTCGATGATGGGACCGAGGTCTCCCTTCGCATTCCGGCGGGAATCGATGACGGTGGCCGACTTCGTGTTCGGGACAAGGGTGAACCCGGTGCAGCCGGCGGCCCGCGTGGTGATCTGATCGTGACCGTCCGGGTCGGCAAGCATCCGATCTTCACGAGGTCCGGTCTCGACATCATGCTGGATGTTCCGTTGACGGCTGTCGAAGCCATGCGAGGAACATCCATTTCCGTACCGCTTCTGGACGGCTCCGTCGACCTGCGAATTCCAAGTGGTTCCTCGAGTGGCCGCAAGCTCAGGATTGCCGGCAAGGGGATCCAAAACGCTTCCGGAAAGCAGGGCGATTTCTTCGCCATCATCCAGATCAAGGTGCCCCAGAGCGACTCGCTGAGCACGGAAGGTCAGGAAGCCCTTGATCTCCTTGAGCGGGAACTGCCGGACCCTCGTGAGGGGCTGGATGGGTTCTCCTGACCGCTTTGGGCCGTTGGGTTTGAATCCTCGTGCAGCAGTTGGGACAATTCCGCCCGCGGATCCACACCGGATCATCCGAATCCTGACCTTGGCTGAATGAATCATGCTGCGAGAACGTCACCACATCTTCCTTGGACTCTTCGTCGCCAGTGATGCCGTCATCGTGACTGCGGCGACCTGGGGTGCCTGGTGGCTCCGGTTCCGACTGCTGGAGGGGTTCAAGCCATACGGAGATCTGGTGGATTCCACCATGATTCCATTCTGGTCGGCCGCACCGGTTCTCATGGCGGTCGCCAGCATCATGAGGCTGTACAAGCCTCGTCGCGACGAGCACTTCCTCAGAGAGTTCAAGGCGATTCTCCGCACGGTGATCGTCGGTGCCATTTCCCTGGTCACGGTGCTCACGCTGTTCCGAAACGAGCTCACACGGGGAATCGTCCTCAACAACATGCAGTTCGTTCTGTGGACCGGATTGGTCCTCATCGGAATGACGCTCAACCACTACATCATTCGACGCGTCCTGCGGTGGGCCAGAAGACGCGGTTTGAACATCCGCCAGGTCGCCATCATCGGTACCGGACCGACCGGACAGCAGATCTTCCGGACACTCCAGTCCAACAGCTGGACTGGTATCCAACCCGCCTTCTTCATCAGTCATGAAGCGGGCAGTCCACCCGAGTCACTCGATGGTGTTCCCGTACGAGGTGGACTGGATGATCTCGAAGCGGTCCTGCAGTCCGAATCACCCTCGGGTGTCTTCATCGCATTGCCGAACAACATGGCTTCCCGCATCGAGGAATTGATGCAGGTTCTCGGCAACTATCCCGTCGATGTCCGGGTCGTACCGGACATGACATTCCGTTTCATCATGAACATGAAGACGACCGATCTGGATGGTGTTCCGATTCTGTCGGTTCGCGAATCGCCCTTGAATGGGTGGGGCGGTCTTCTCAAGAGAGCCATCGATCTCGTCGGCGCCATCATCGCGATCATTCTGTTTTCCATTCCGATGCTGGTCGCCGCGCTGCTGATCAGATGTTCCAGTTCCGGTCCGATCTTCTTCAGACAACGCAGGCATACGGCCAATGGTCGGGAGTTTTCCATCCTGAAGTTCAGGACGATGACGGAGCTGACTGCGGATGAAGCACGCGAAGAGGAGGCGTCCGATCGGTGGCAGCGTGGTGATGTCTCCAGAGTGACCGGCATCGGCAGGCTTCTGAGGCGGACGAGCCTCGATGAGCTGCCGCAGTTGTTCAATGTGCTGCGAGGAGAGATGTCCCTGGTCGGTCCAAGGCCTCTGGCAGCCGGCGAGGTGGCGGACGCGCGGGGCTCCTGGCAGGGGTTCATGCTGCGTCAGAATGTTCGATCGGGCATCACTGGCTGGGCGCAGGTGCACGGCCTTCGAGGTGAAGCCAGCAATCGTGTTCGAATGCTCTACGACATCCACTACATCCGGAACTGGTCCGTCTGGTTCGATTTCTGGATCATCCTGTTGACGATCCGACGCATCTTCCGGGATTCCAGCGCCGAATGACTGCTCAACGCCATGCTGTCGTCCTGCTCTCGGGTGGCCTTGATTCCGCCACGGTCCTGGCGATTGCGGGGGACGACGGGTTCACGCTTCACGCACTGACATTCGACTATGGCCAGCGGCATCGACATGAACTCGATTGTGCCGCCACGGTCGCCAAGGCTTCGGGAGCCGTTCACCATGTCCTGAAACTGGATCATGCGGCCTTTCGGGGGTCGGCCCTGACGGATGGGCCGGAGGTTCCTGTCGATCGCTCCGAAGATGCGATGTCGGATGGCATTCCCGTCACCTACGTGCCTGCTCGAAACACGATCATGTTGTCCCATGCACTCGGCTATGCGGAGCATGTCGGAAGTCGCGACATCTTCGTCGGTGTGAATGCCGTCGATTACTCCGGCTACCCGGATTGCCGCCCAGCCTTCATCGAGGCCTTCCAGTCCCTGGCCAATCTTGCGACCAAGGCAGGTGTGGAAGGGGATTCGTTCAGGGTCCACGCACCGCTGCAGCACATGAACAAGTCCGAGATCATCCAGCGTGGATGTGCGCTCGGTGTGGACTACGGACTGACGAGCACGTGCTACCAGCCCGCAGCCGACGGCACACCATGCATGCGATGCGATGCCTGCGCACTTCGTGCACGGGGTTTCAGAGAGGCGGGTGTGATCGATCCGCTGATCGGCCACCAGACAGCCGGTGAACAGGACTAGATGTCGATGTTCTTGACTTCGAGGGCGTGATCCTCGATGTAGGCTCTGCGAGGCTCGACCTCTTCACCCATGAGCTTCATGAACAGTTCATTGGCCTCATCGCCATCCGACACGGTGACTTTCAGCAGCGTCCGGGTGCCTGGATCCATGGTCGTTTCCCACAGTTCCTCGGGGTTCATTTCACCCAGACCCTTGAATCGCTTGAGCTCGATGTTCCTGCGACCGACGGCTCGAAGGCCCTCGAGAATCTCCGGAACGTTGGGCAGATTGAAGATCTCTTCCTCGCCACCGGAGTCGATGGCCCACGCGTACCGGGTTGCCAGATGTTCCCCGGTGACGGATTCCTCCTGCACGAGGTCCCAGTCGGCGGCTTCGATGCCATGCTCGGCAAGCTCCTTGAAGAGCGATTGCAGCTCCGGATTCTCATGAAGTTCCCTCAGCATGGCGACGTCATGGCCATTCGCCTGGTTGGGTGATTCCGCGAGATCGTCCAGTCGCAGTTCCTTGCTCTCTGCATAGTCGCGTGCAGCCTGCTCATCCCAGAAGAACTTGTCTCCATCCGGGTAGGACAGTCGGAACAGTGGAAGTCGTCCCTGGTCGTCGTCCTTCGCGGCCTCCAGAAGATCCGGGACCAGAATGCCTCGTCTCTGGGAGATGGTCACGAGATCGGCGACCCGATGCAGCATCTTGATGACACGGCGGAGCGGATCACCTGAGATTCGCTCCTGTTCCGCGGTGCAGTCGGGTGTCCGGATCATCAGAACGGCATGCGCCAATGCGAGATCGACGAGTTCCTCGTTCATTTCCTTGTCATTGAGGACGTAACGGCTCTTCTTCTTCCGCGTGACCTGGTACAGCGGGGGCTGAGCGATGTAGATCTTGCCCTGACGGATCAACTCCGGCATCTTCCTGAAGAAGAACGTCAGCAGCAGTGTCCGGATATGGGACCCGTCGACATCAGCATCGGTCATGATGATGATGCGTCCATACCGCAGCTTGGAAATATCGAATTCCTGATCGATGCCGCACTGCAACGCCTGGATCAGCACCCGGATTTCCTCGAAGGCCAGGACCTTGTCGATCCGTGCCTTTTCCACATTGAGAATCTTTCCCTTCAGTGGAAGGATCGCCTGAGTGTCGTGGTCACGACCACCCTTGGCGGAACCGCCTGCCGAATCACCTTCGACGATGAACAGCTCGGAGCGATCGACATCGTTCGTGACACAGTCCGCCAGCTTCGATGGAAGACCGCCGGATTCCAGTGCACCTTTGCGCTTGATGAGTTCACGGGCCTTGCGGGCCGCTTCACGCGCCTGGGCAGCCAGGATCGCCTTGAAGCAGATCTGCTTCGCATCCGCGGGATTCTCTTCCAGCCATGATCCAAGGACCGAACCGACGGCACGACTGACGAACCCTTCGACTTCGGGATTGAGCAGTTTTTCCTTGGTCTGATTGTTGAACTGAGGATCCGGAATCTTGACCGAGATCACGGTCGTCAAACCCTCTCTCAGATCATCGCCTGATGGCGTGAGTCCCTTGAGAATGTTCGTCTTCTTGGCGTAGTTGTTGATCGTTCGAGTCAACGCGGTCTTGAATCCGGACACGTGCGTGCCGCCATCCGGGTTGACGATCGTGTTTCCGAAGGCCAGCAGGTTCTCATTGGTCGCATCGGTGTACTGGAGACCGATGTCGCAACCAAGGCCTGTCTCGGGATCCTCGCGATAGACGCGAATGACGGGGCTGACCTTGCTTCGGTTCCGGTTCAGCCAGGCCACATAGCCGCCGATGCCATCCTCAAAGTGGAAGGTGTCGTTGCGTGGCTTTCCATCAGGGCCGACGCGTTCATCCATCAGCCGGATTTCGACACCGGGGTTCAGGTACGCAAGCTCGCGCAGTCGATGCTGCAGGGTCTCGTAGCGGAACTCCGTATCGGGGAAGATCTCAGGATCCGGCTTGAAGGTGACCCGAGTACCGGAGGTTCCCGATTCCTCGCTCTTGCCGACTTCGTGCAGTTCCTTGGTGACGACACCTCGTTCAAAGGCGATCGAGTGAACAAGACCTTCCTTGATGATCTCGACCTCAGTCCATTCCGAGAGGGCATTCACGCATTTGACACCGACGCCGTGAAGACCACCCGACACCTTGTAGACACTGGCATCGAACTTACCACCGGCATGCAGTTCGGTCATGATGACTTCGACGGCGGGCCGCCCGTTGATCGTCGGGTTCTCGTGCTGCATCGGGTCCAGAGGCATGCCTCGACCGTCATCGCTGACCGTGCAGGAACCATCCACACCGATGCGAACGATGATTCGTGTCGCATGGCCGGCCATGACCTCGTCAATCGAGTTGTCGACGACCTCATAGACAAGATGGTGCAACGCGTTGGGGCCGGTGCCGCCCACGTACATGCCCGGTCGCTTGCGAACGGCTTCCAGTCCTTCCAGAACCTGGATGGAGTCGGAGGTGTATTCGGCGGCAGCCGGAGGAGGTGAAGATTCGGCCATGGAGAGAAGCGCTTTCAGTGTCAAAAAGGGCCGGTGAGGGGCCTCGAAGGAGACCCTTTTTCCGAACGCCAATTATAGCTTGAGGAGGCGTGGTTCAGGCCATTTCAGGCCTTCATCCACAGTTGTTTCCGGACGGTTTTCGACACCCGTTTCGACCCGAACAGGCCACCCCTTGAAACCGCCGGAAATGGCCATGAACCGGGGTATACTTCAGCCCAGCCGATGCTGGAGTCGATAAAGCCTCCGGGTGTGGACCAGCATGAGGAGCGGCAGCACAACATGGACAGCCTGAACGGAACACCGACCCCTGAACCGCGAGACGAGCCGAAGTCGAGCCGTCGCTTCTTCGTCCTGGCGGGGTCCCTGTTTCTGGCCGGTTGTGCCACCCGTTCGAAGACCGTCGTCTCGTCTCTCCCGGATCCCTGGTGGACCCCGACGACGATGCCGGATCCCAAGGCATCCAAGCCCAAGTCACCAGCCGTGGCCGCGGTTCCACCCACCGGTGTGATCGCCCGTTCCGCCTGGGCAGGGGGGAACCCGGTGCCCAGCAGGATGGATGCGAATCGATCCATCAGCCGAATCACGATCCACCATGACGGCATGCAGCCGTTCACGGACACCTCCTACAAGGCGGCTGCCCGAAGACTCGAGTCCATCCGTCGGGCTCATCTCGGGAGAAAGCCACAGCGATTCGGTGACATCGGTTACCACTACGCCATCGATCCGGCAGGGAGGATCTGGAGCTGTCGACCCCTGAGCTACCAGGGGGCGCATGTCAAAGGGCAGAATCCAGGCAACCTCGGCATAGTCGTACTTGGAAACTACGACAAGCAGTCGGTGAATCGCGCACAGCAGGTGGCCTTGGCGGCATTCCTTTCCGCTCAGTCCCGCCAGTACCGTGTGCCGGTCTCGAGGATCTACACCCACCAGGAAATGTCACCAACGGCCTGTCCGGGACGATCACTCCAGAAGTACATGGTCCAGGCCCGTCGAAACGGCACCATTGCCTGATCGAACGGTCGCCGCTCAGGGCCACTGCTACACTTTCAGGTGATGGCTGAAAGCGTTCGAGTCAATTTCAATCTGCCGATTCCGCTGTTTCCACTGCCCGAGGTCGTTCTGCTTCCTCAGAGCGTGGCACCGCTGCATATCTTCGAGCCTCGTTATCGACAGATGGTCGAGCACACGCTGGATCGAGCCGGTCAGATCGCCATGGCATGCTTTTCGGGGCAGTCGTGGCAGTCGGGATACGACGAAACGCCGGATCTTCGACCGATCGTCTGTCTCGGTCAGATCGTGCAGCATGAACGTGTCCACGACGGTTTTCAGATCGTTCTTCATGGCATCTGCCGGGCCCGCATCATGACGATGGTCGAGCCACAGGGCGACGTTCTCTACCGGGCGGCACATCTTCGTCCGCTTCTGGATGCCGATGCAGAGACGACCGATCTCGACATGGTTCGTTCGGAGCTGGAATCACTCATGTGCGATACGGATCTTCAGCGACTCGAGTCGGTGAACATGGTCCTGAAATGCATGGAGTCCCAGCAGATCGATACACCGACTCTGCTTGAGATCATCACGTCCGCGCTGATCCGCGATGCCGATGCGAAATATGCCATCCTTGCGGAGGCTTCCGTGAATGCACGTGCGGATCTGGTGCGCGAGCAGTTGCTGAGGCTGGAGCACCTGCTGCTGCTGGCCACTCGACAGCAGCGAGACGATCTCGATTACAACGTCAGCATCAACTGAGCAACGAACGACTTCGAGGAACGCTCAAGGAGTCTCGACCTGAACGGTCTGCGAGATGCCTGGAATGTCCAGCATGTCGCGGAGACGGCACCGGCTTTCCGGATCCTCGAGCATCAATGAGATCGACTCGCCAGCAAGGGTCCGGCATCCAGCCGGGATCCGGAAGGTCTGTGTCATGGTGCCGTCGGCTTCCACACGGAGCGTGGCCGGGCGGAGCATCTCGAGTTCGTGATGACCGAGCGTCGCCTTCAGTCGCCTTGAAGCGTTCCTGAAATTCCGGATCTCCAGATCGATCAGAAGATCATCGCTGTCCGGTTCGTCTCGGCGTGTCCACTGGATCTCAAGATCCGGCAGGCTCACATCAAGCCACGTGTTCATGGGCACCCGCCGCCCGCTGTCGAGTCTGGCTTCCAGATTCACTTCCAGCGGTCTGCCTGCCAGTGGCGTGGTGACGACGATTTCAATCGGCATGCGCAGCGTCCCGCCCGGTGGGAGATCCAGTCCGATGACGGAGGGTCGAATCGTCACACCCTCGGGCGCCTTCACGATCAGCTGCCCCTGCATGGAACCCGGCAGGGTGTTCTCGATGGCAAGCTCATGATCATGCACCTGCATGCTGGCTTCCAGCCGACCCGGTTCGATGGCGCACCGTGTCGGAAGCCTCATCAATGAAGCATCGAAGTTGCGGATGATCACAGGAAGATCACCGATGGGTATGGCGACATCATTCTGCCGTGGACGGGGGGTGACCGAGTTGCCAAGGGCATCACGGCATTCGATGCGTGCGGCATCCAGTGGCAGTCGAAGCAACGAGCCTGAATCCTCGAACGAGATCTGTTCGGTTCGCCATGCAATCACGATCGAGTCGCGGTCGGTGCCTTCAAGAAGACGGGCTTCCAGTTCGGGACCGGCGGGCAGTCGAGCGATTGTTGAACGGCCGGACAAGGCATCGATCATCGTCTGCAGAATCGGGTACGTCGCCGTTGGCTCCATGCCACGTGTTCCGGGTCGCCACGGTGCAGCGATGAGAATGGTGTCGGTCCCATCGCACCAGTCGGTGACGAGAGAGATGGCGGTCGTCCGCATCTGTTCGCGTGGCGTGACCGCATCCTGTTCCCGCAGGACTTCGGAGTCGGCGGTATTGATGGCCAGATCGATGACGAATCCATCAAGCCTTCCAAGGAGCGCGGCTTCGGCGGATGCCAGATCATTCGCGTTGTCCTCGATGCGACCGATCCGCCAGTGGGAGGCCGTATCGCCCCAGGCAATGAGGGCCGCCTGGACGGTCTCGTCGAGCGTATCGGGATGGGTTGCCAGGAACCGGGCTGCGTCCCGTGGATCAAACGGGCCTTTGGACCGTTGATCCGGTGGTATCCAGTTCAATGCCAGAGTCGGCTGGATGTCGAGTCGCTTCAGTTCATCGACGTGCTTCATCGTGTCGGGCCATGATGTTCTGAAGGGCACATCCGCGTGCCACATCGGCACGATGGCTTCGCCCGGGCCGAGATGGCCCAGCAGATCGATGGCGAGTTCCGCCTGTCCATGGTTGGATTCTGAACCTGTCAGATCCAGGCAGATCCGGGGTTCCGGACGATGTCGATCGAGATCGTTCAACAACGCAAAGGCCAGTTCGTCCTCAAGAAGCACACGGTTCTGTTCCGTGATCGTCGTCTGCACCGTATACCAGTCGCGCTTCGTCAGTGGGAGCGTGAGTGTTTCATCAAGGCCATGCGCCGGGACATCGCCCGATTGTTCATGCACCACCTGGCCCGTGCTGTCCATGACGTTCAGGTGCCAGTGGGCATCTCCATGGGCAGGGTCGTCGATTCTGAGATGCAACACGGGTGATCGTTGGGCATGCAGCCCGATTCGACTGGCGTCCGCGAGGTAGAGCCGCGGCCATTGTTCGACCGTGACGTCATCGAATACGGCGACGCCCGAGATGTCTTCGATCGAAGGCCTGGTGAGAGGTCGTCCGGTGTCCACGTCGGACTGAAGATCAGGTTGAACCAGTTGCAGTTCGATGACCAGTTCCGCAGCCGCTTGATCCACACCCGGCACGGTGACCGAGAGCGTGTGCCACTGGTCGTCATCGTCTCCTGAATCACTGAGGACTCTGGAGACGCTGCGCGTGGTTTCCAACTCGCTTCCGGCGACATCGACGAGCCAGGCGACCAGGCGGACACCGGCTCGCTCCAGACTGGAGGTTCGAACCTGAACGGAGATCCTGTGATCGACGAGCGGCTGGATGGGCAGGGTCCCCGGCAAGGTTCGGGCAGCCATCGATCGGCCCTTGAGGTCGAAGCGGAATGCGAATCGTCCACTGTGGGGATTCTCCTCCGTGAGGCTCATGCCCCCGAATCTGGGAAAATCGCTTCCGGTCCCGGGATCTCCGATCTGCTCGAAGGCAAGCGGCATGGTCAGGGGCCGCAGCTGGGCTTCCTCGAAATCGAACTGCTCGATCGATCGCCCGCGCTCCAGCAGGGCGGGAGCCAGGCCCAGGACGACAGGCAGCATCAGATGCATCATGTTGATCTCTATCGGCCCAGTGAGTGACCGGACCGGAGAACTGGGGGAAGACCTGTTGTCCCGGCGGGCATACACTGCCGTTCCAGAGGTTCATGATGCGAATATTCCTGACAGGCGGAAGCGGAACATTGGGCAAAAGGCTCGTGATGGACCGCCTGCGCCGTGGCAATGAGGTCCTGGCCCTGACCCGGAGCCGGTCACGATTCATGGATCGCCTCGGCGGAGCCGCCGACTCCCAGCCAGGCAAGCTGGAGGTCATCGAAGGGGATCCCACGGTGCCGGGGGACTGGCAGCTGAAGGTTGATGGTTGCGATACCGTTGTGCATCTGGCCGGCGCCGGCGTCCTCGACAAGCGATGGACACAGGCGTACCAGAAGACCATTCGAGACAGTCGGGTGGACAGCACCTACCAGGTGGTCCGCGCGATCAAGCAGGCTTCACAGCGACCTCGCGTTCTCCTCAACGCATCCGCCGTCGGATTCTACGGCAACCGGGATGATCGACAACTGGATGAAACGGATGAACGCGGTGAGGGCTTCCTCGCGGATGTGTGTGCTGAATGGGAAGCGGAGGCGATGAAAGCCCAGGCCGCCTGCCGAGTGGTCTGCATGAGACTCGGGATGGTGCTCGATCACGAAGGCGGTGCCATGCCCCGGATCCTCAGGATCTTCCGATGGGGTCTCGGAGGTCGACTGGGTCATGGTCGTCAATACGTCTCCTGGATCACGAGCCAGGATGTGATCGCCATGATCGAACACTTCTTCAGAAAGGCCGACATCCGCGGTCCTGTGAATGTCGTTTCGCCCGATCCGGTGACCAATCGCATCTTCACACGGGAACTGGCCAGGATTCTGCGTCGTCCCGCGTTGTTTCCGGCACCTGCCTTTGCGCTCAAGCTGGCGCTTGGTGGCGCCTCCAAGGTCGTGCTGGATTCGCAGAGAGTCATCCCGAAGGTGGTTCAATCGACTTCGTTCGAATGGATGTCGCCGACGATCAACCGGGGCTTGCGTGCGACGGTTCGTGAATCGAGCAGTGATCCCGACAAGCCACTCTGCGGAATGGTCGTCATCGACATCGATTCACTGTCACCCGGTTCGCCGCTGCTCCGACGAGTGCTCCGCAAGATCGACGAGTTCGGTGCCCGCGTCGTGATGGCGACTTCCATGGGGCCTGAAGGCGCCCGGGAGTTTCTCACACAATCCGTCGTGGACTGTCCCGTGATCTCGGCGGATGGCGCCGTCATCATCCAGCGTGACGACAAGGCCGTTCTGCACAGCAGCACGATTTCACCGGACATCCAGATGAAGGTGCTCTCATCCCTGTCAGGTGGTGGCAGTGGACTCGAAGTCACCTTGGAGGATCTGACCGGCAAACGCATCGTCTCCAGGCAACCGACGGACATCCAACCCATCAAGGACTGCATCCGAATGCGTTTGTCCGGACCGGTCGAAGCGTTGGATGCGATCCTCGGAACCATCGGTCCGGAGCTGTGGCAACCGGGTCATGTCCAGGTGCATCGTGATCGTCCCGGTCGCGTCGACATCCTGAGCGGGATGGCGGAACGCAGTGTCGCGGTCCAGTGGCTCACGCGAAGGTGGGGACTGGATCGTCAGCAGGTCCAGTCGATTCTGACGGATGTTCGATCGTCGGGTTTGGCGCAATGGTCCGGGCATGCCATCGCCCTGAAAAATGCATCGGAACAGGTTGCGGCGTATTGCGACAAGAAGCTCGAATTGAGTGGTGTGGACGGCGTTGCAGATGCCGTTGATTCGATTCTCTAGGCGATTTGACGAGCATTCCCTCGGTCGGCCTTCTGCGCGTATGATGTGTCCCCAGGAGAACTTGCGACATGTCCGACTCATCCGATCTTTCAGCGACCTGTGAATCCGGTGCACCCGTCTCCGCCGGCGTGGCCGGGATGCCTCAGGTCGGCAACATCTGGCTCGATGGCCGGATGGTGCCTGCCAAGGAAGCCAAGGTCAGCGTCTTCGATCACGGCCTGCTCTACGGCGACGGCTGCTTCGAAGGGATCCGGGTCTACAACTCCAGGATCTTCAAGCTGAGGTCCCATCTGAAGCGGATGTATGCCTCCGCAGAGAGCATCCATCTCAAGCCTCGGTGGTCCATGGATGAAATCGAGGATGCCATCCGGATGACCGTCTCGGACAATGACATCGAGAACGGCTATGTCCGCCTCGTATTCACGCGTGGCGTGGGCACGCTGGGATTGAATCCCTTCCATTGCACCGAGCACACGGCTTTCGTGATCGCAGCCGACATCGCGCTGTATCCCGAGGAGCTCTATCGAAACGGCCTTCCCGTCGTGGTCGCCAAGCGACGTCGCATTCCAATCGAGTGTCTCAATCCGGAAATCAAGAGCCTCAACTACCTCAACAACATCCTCGCCAAGGTCGAAGCGATCGAGGCAGGCGTTCTCGAGGCGATCATGCTCAATGCCCGCGGCGAGGTTGCGGAGTGCACCGGAGACAACATCTTCCTGATCAAGGACGGCAAGATCTCCACACCGGATCTGACGGCCGGCATGCTGCACGGCATCACGCGTCAGTTCGTCATCGAGGAAGTCGCCCCGTCGATCGGACACACCGTCGAGGAACGTCCACATACCGTCGACGAGTTCTTCGAGGCCGACGAAGTCTTCCTGACCGGAACGGCCGCCGAGGTGATCGGTGTGAACAGGATCGATTCAACCGATATCGGCAATGGCCGGGTCGGTCCCATCACCACGGAGCTGACGGCCAAGTTCCGAAGCTTCGTGCGTGAAGACGCCACTGAAAACTGATTTGATCAGCGATCGTTGCCCTGAACGGTCAGGTTCACCGGTGCGTCGGCTTCCTGCGAGCCGCACCCTGCATCGTTCTGTACGTGCAGCTTGCGAGCACGCTGAGTCGACCAGTCCGTCACCGAATGATCCGGTGCATCATCACCATCATGCACCTTGAGAATCTCATAGGCGTTGTTCCGCTGAGCAGGGGTGAATCCTGCGCCTCGGATCAGGTGGCAGAGCAGCGGTTCATCCAGGCAGTAGGTCGTTCCTGCTGCGCTCACCACGTTTTCCTCCATCATGACCGAGCCCATGTCATTGGCGCCCCATGCCATGGCGACCTGTCCGATGTGGGGTCCCATCGTGACCCAACTGGCACCGATGGAGTGGACATTGTCGAGGTGGAGTCGTGAGAGGGCCTGCGTCCTGAGGTAGTCGCTGGATCCGGCCATTCGGACCCGTCGTCCGAATTCCGGATGGGCATCGCGATCACCGTTCCCGTCGAGTCGAGCGACCGCATCGCCCGGGAAGACATCCGCCAGATCATCGTTCTCGTGATCACCCCATTCCCGGCATCGTCCCAACGGCGTGTTCTCGCGTTGGAAGGGCCATGAGATGAAGGCCATGGTCCGGCCGCCACCATCGGCACCGAAGTCGGTGATGCTGCGATCCTGCCAGGCTCGAACGAGTTCCATGTGATGGACGCGGTCCGCGATGCCTTCGATGTGACCGAACATCATCGTGGCCGAGGTGTTCATGCCCAGTTCATGCGCGACCCGCATCGTGGAGAGCCAGGCTTCCGCATTGCATTTGCCCAGTCCGATCTTCTTCCGGACGGGTTCCGCGAAGATTTCGCCGCCACCACCCGGCACGGTATGCAGGCCCGATGCCTGGAGCCGGGTGAGAACCCATCGAAGCTGTTCCTCGAGCGTGGCACCGGGCGGATCGAAGAAGTCGATGAACTCGATGATCTCCGGTGGACTGAACGCGTGGACATGCACGGAGGGAAACTGCGATCGAATCGTCGACAGAAGGGTTTCGTACCACTCCAGCGGAAGCTCGGGGTTCATGCCACCCTGCATGAGGATCTGTGTTCCGCCGATCGCGACCAGTTCCCGGATCTTTCCAAGGATGTCATCGACTTCCAGGGTGTAGGCATCGTCCTCGTCGCCGTTTCGTCTGAACGCGCAGAAGGTGCACTTGGCGGTGCAGACATTCGTGTAGTTGATGTTCCGATCGATCACGTAGGTTCGAAGCTGCTCACCATGAATCGCCCGGCATCGGGCATCGGCCCATCGACCGAGCTCCTGAATGGGCATCTCCTGATAGATCCTCAGCGTCTGCTCAGGTGTCAGCCGGACCTCACCATGGACGAGACCCTCGAGAAAACCAGGGTCCATGGGGTCAGCATCTGGGCATATTCGTGCTGGGGTCCGCGTGATCATGACCACTCATCATAGGGCCAGCGGTGCGGATTCAGCGAACAGTCTGGAAACAACGTCTGGCCGTGCCGTCCTGGCGAACCAACGCTCTCGCACGAGCCCCACAGCGGGGGCATCCGCCGTTGTAGCTGGTCCGGGAGGCGTTCCGGTAAAGGCGTCCATAGACATGGCAGCATCGGAACCAGATCGAGAGGAAGGGCCTGCTTCCGGGTGTGGCAGGCGGTGGGGAAACCGAGCGTGTCCGGTCGGCGGACCGGCCGAGGCTGGCGATATCGACGATGTCCTGGAAATGGGTCATGGCATCCTGTCTATCGGCAAGAAACCACGGTTTCCTTCTTTTCGCGACCGGGCATCAGCCGCTGCAGGTGGATTCCACTCGACCAGCCGCTGAGCGGCAGCGTTCGAGGATGCCATCGGCCAGATCACCGAGTTCCCCGGCACGGTCGGCATCCGAGACGGACGGCAGATTGATCCGGACATTGCAGTTGGCGGATCGCGCCGCGGCTTCGGCCGTGATGGCCGCGACGGCCAGATCACTTCGCAGCATGGGGCTGGTCGCCTCGATGAGGCGTTCCAGAAGCTGGAGCAGGGCGTCCGATTCCTGCATGACCTGAAGCGGCGCTTCGATGGCGGCATGGACGGCGGCATCCCAGCCCTGGACGCGAACCGGATCATCCTCGGCTCGTTTGAACAGATCGTTGAGTCCGCCATAGGCGACGGCATCGGCTTCTGCCAGATCCAACGCGCGGTCGGTTACCTGGGAAAGCGAAGACAGGGCTTCATCATGAAGCGAGTCATGATCCGAGAGGGCGGCGCGTCCCTTCGAGTAGATGATGGCCATGTGCGCGATGGCGCCCGCGATCGCCAGCGAGGCTGCAGCGGCAGCGCCACCGCCGGGGGTCGGGGTTCTCTCGGCCAGCTGCTCCAGGAACCCGGTGAGGGTGACTGTCTTCAGGTCGAGCGTCAACCGCGGATCTCCCCGTTGAATCGTGTCTTGAGCAGATCCATCACCTTCGGCATGGAATCGTCCACTTCCTCGTTGCGCAAGGTCCGCTCCGGATCCCGGAATCGAATTCGAAGCGTCAGCGACTTGTGGCCGGACTCGATGCCCTTGCCGCGATAGGTGGTGACGAAGTCCACCGATTCCATGAACGGCAGGTCGAGCGATTCGATGCCTTCCTGGATCGCGTGCCAGCGTGTTGTTTCCTCGAGAATGACCGACAGATCCCGTTCGATCGCGGGATAGGCCGGCAGGGCGTGTACTTCGATGTCGGGCGGCCAACCGGCCATCAGATCATCGATCGAGATTTCGGCGGCCATGATGGGCTGGTCGAGTCCGAAGGCCTTGAGCGTCTTGCCGGACAGCCGACCCGCCCAGCCGACTGGTGTGTTGTCGATGCGGACGGTTCCACCCGGTGCAAACCAGCCGGGTGCCTGTTCCGGATCGATGTCGAGCCTGGCCGCGGGGCCGCAGAGCAGATTCGCGAGTCGTTCAAGGACCCCTCGCAATGGTCGAAGACCGTCCTGGTCCGCATCGCACAGCAACGCAAGGGATCGTTTTTCGGATCGTGCGCCATCGAGGCTGTTGAAGGTGGAGCCCCATTCGAACAGTCGCAGAGAAGCGGTGCCCTGATCGAGATTGAACTTGCGGACACGCAGCAGACTGGCCAGGACCGATGGACGCAGGCACGCGTCACCTCCGGCACAGCTGGCTTCGACGCGCATCATCGTCTCCTGATCATTGAGGAACGCCGAGCCTTCCCGTTCCGAGACGAGCGTGTGCGTGACGGATTCGACGAAATCGGCTCCGACAAGCAGACGGGAGATCGCACGCTGACAGGCCAGTGATGCCGGCATGGCGGCAGGCCGCATGCGCATCACATCGGGCATGTCGATGTCATCGAAGCCGTGCATGCGAACGACTTCCTCGATCAGATCGACTTCTCTTGAGATGTCGCCTCGATGATGGGGAACCGTCGTTGTGATGAGATCGCCCTCGGGTTTCGGTTGGAACCCAAGCCGATCGAGATAGCCGATCATCGTTTCGTCATCCAGAGGAACGCCTGTGAGATCGCGGAATCGCTGAGGTCGCATCTGGACCTGTTCCGCCTCCGGCAACGGCGCACCTTCTCGGCAGACCCCCTTGCAGAGCGTGCCGCCGGCGTGCTCGAGGATGAGTTCGACCAGTCGTCGGGCGGCCGGGTCAACGGCTGCGGGCGACACCCATCGTTCGAAACGGAACGAGGAGTCACTGCTGATGTTGTGTCGACGGGAGGTGTGCCGTACCGCGACGGGATCGAACGTGGCGGCTTCGACGAGGATGTTCTTCGTCTCCTCGGTGACAGCCGTCAGGGCACCACCCTTCACACCGGCAAGTGCGACCGGTTTCTCGGCATCCGCGATGACGAGCTCGGAACCATCAAGTTCGATCTCGACCGCATCTTCTCCGATGGGCAGGAATCGTTCACCGGCGCGTGCCATTCGAACGATGATCTCACCACCGGCGAGCTTGTCGAGATCGAAGACATGGGTCGGTTGTCCCAGCTCGAAGAGGACGAAGTTGGTGGCATCGACGATGTTGTTGCGTGGAATATCGCCCCGTGCGATCAGTCGCGAAGCCATGTGCTGCGGCGAGGGTGCGACCTGGACATCGCGAATCACCTGGGCGGTGTACAGCGGGCAGGCGTCGACGCACTGGTTGGTCACCTTGGCATGCTGCTCGACGGCATCTCCATCGGCGACCGGATCCGGCGAAGGTTGCATCAGCTTGCGATTGGATGCCGCAGCGATCTCCCGGGCGAGGCCGAGGTGGCAGGTGCAATCGCCCCGGTTCGAGGTCATCTCGAAATCCTGACGGATGTCGTCTTCGACCTCCTCCCGGTCTTCGAGTGGAAATCCGGCCTGGGTCAGCAGATCGGCCTGCTCCTGGTCGGTCGCGGGGGGGTCGAGGTAGTCATTGATCCAGGCGACTGATGCGTACATGCTGGAAGGGTATCCGCGGCAGTCGAATCGTGGGTGATCGGGGGCTTTCGGCCCTCTGGCCGTAGGGTGAGATAGACTTGCAGCATGCGATTGGCATGGACGTCTCCGATCATCCTCCTGCTGGCCCTTGTGGGCTGTTCATCGACCCCGGGACCTGCTGTTCCCGAAGCGTCGTCGGCCGGGTTGTCGGATGAGACCACGCCGTCGGTCCCTCTGGCAGCCAGTCCGGTTCCGGACGATTTTTCCGTGGATATCACGATCCTCGCTGCTCAGGAAGGTCCTCGGGCGGAGTCCCGCAATGCGCGGTACGTCCTCTTCCCCGATGGCACGCTTCGATACGCGAGTTCGATCGGAAAAGGTCCCAACACGTTGCCGCCGATCGTCCGCCGTCTGAATCGGCGTCAGGTCGACGATCTCTGGAACCGGGCCCGTCAACTGGGACTGACCGATTCGTCCCGGGCGGATGAGGTCAGCAACTTCAGAAAGGTCTGGGCGCCCTGGGAAGGACACGTCTATCTCTTCGCGTTCACGGCTGACGGCAACTACTGGAACTACGCACGCAAGGTCGATCCCGGTCAGGAACTGGATCCGGCGCTCCGTTCATTCCTCAGGAGCATGGCCGCGCTGGCCTGGGCCCGGGATGAGGCCGACACGCAGTTCGCCCTTGAACCCAAGCGATTCGACTACGGACCGGATCCCTACGCGCCGTACCGTCGCAACATGGAAGCACTGAAGGCGGCTCAGGAGGAGAAGGACCGTGACAACTGATTCGATCATGCGAAGTGTTCGCAGTCTGATCCTGCTCACGTGTCTGGCATCCATGTCGAGCCTCTGGGGGTGTGCCTCCAATTGGGTTTCCACGGGTGGACCCGACAGTCCGACAGGGGGCCTTTCCATCGAACTGTTGATGGAAGGAAAGGCTCAGCAGATGGTCCGTCTTCAGTTGAGTGGTGACGGTCTGTTGAAGTACGCCGGTGGGCGTGATGTGGCCAACAACGTCTATTCGTGGGAAGGCCGTGTGGACCGGGCGGATGGCCAGGCCATTGCAGCCGCAGTTCGATCCGGCCAGTGGTTCGTCGATCCACCGAGCGGTGATGGAAACGAAACCCATACGTGGTGGATCAAGGCCTGGGATGCCCAGGGTCGCCATGCGAACTTCACGGTCTACGGGGATGCGAAATCCGTGCAGACCGTCTACGACATCCTCAACAAGATCGCTTCCAGTCGCTTCAGTTCCTACCTGGATGCCTTGCCGGAGCCGAGTCTGGATCGCCAGTTGAAGCGTGAGTCCGCGGTCGAGAACGCATCGCCGTCAGGCGATCCGGGTTCGAAGGATTCCAACGAATGACTCGCCGCGCCTTTTCGATGATCGGGATGCTGATGACGCTGCTCTGCATGTTCATGCTGATGGCCATCGCGATTCCCGCGATCCAGCAGAGCATGACCGGTCTGAAGGAAGACGGGGGCAAGGTGCCCGTGAGTGGTTGGGGCATGCAGGATCAGGTCAATCTCTACGCGTTGATGCAGGGACTCAACACGACCGGACTCAGTACGGGTGAGGGCATGCCCGTGCCCAGCGAAGTTTCCGGCAGTCGGGACAGCAGCGACGATACGACGGCCAACCTCTACAGCCTGCTCATCATGCAGCGTTACGTTTCACCCGAGAAGCTGGTTTCCAAGGCCGACTACATGGTGGACCCGGATGATGACTACGACTGGTCCGTCTACGATCCGCGCGAGGGCATCTACTGGGATTCGTCCTTCTCGGCGGATCTCGCCGACATCAGCAACGTGTCCTACGCACACATGCCGCTCTACGGTGATCGTCTGAAGGATCACTGGGGTGCGAACATGAGTCTGAGCAGTCGATTTCCTCTGTTCGGCAATCGAGGACCGGAAGACGGCATCGAGACCGAGGAGTCATACGCCTGCTTCGACGGCAAGTGGGGCGGGTACGTCGCCTTCGGTGACGGTCATGTCGAGTTTCTCGGATCACCTTCCGCATACCGGGGCAATCTCAAGAGTGGTGGAGTGGACGGTCTGTTCTCGATCGACGACACGCGTCGACATTCCGATGCCATTCTGGGGTTCACCTCCAGAATGCGATCCGACGGTCCTGTTCTTCAGTGGGACTAGTCCGGTTTCAGCAGTTCATCCATGAAACGAAACGTGGCCCCTTCCGGGGCCACGCGTGTCGTTCATGTTGAAGCCGTTCGATCAGAGATGACGGACTCGGGTCCGCGTCTCTTCGAAGACCAGCCGTTCAGGGCTGTCGACGTCGATCATCATCGATGTGGTCTTGGTCTCATCGGTCTTGTCCTGCATGGTGCCTGGTGAGGACCAGACGTAGCCACAGATGATGACGACGATGACGATCAGGATGAAGAACCAGAAGAGGCCACCCCATCCACCGTCATCGTACGAAGCATCATCGTTGTCTCCATCCCACGCGAACTCGGTTCCGGGAATGACGGCCCAGATCACGGCGAAGAAGAAGAAGATGATGACGGCGAACAGAATGAAGTTGAACGCATGGGAGCCGTTGATGGCTGGTCCGATCGGTTCCAGCCAGAGTCCGCCACCCCAGATGGGGAGGAAGAACAGGAAGAACAGGAAGACGAGCCAGAGGCAGCCGATGTCAGCGGCGGTGTCGTCGGCGGCTGCGGCCCTGGCCGAGTAGGTCGGTCGAACGGCCATGGCGTAGATCGCACCGAACACGATGCAGGCGATGATGAATACGAAGATCAGATCCCAGAGCCAAATCATGCATACCTCCATGTTCGGAGGGGTTCCGCCGATCCGTTGGTGTATCGGCGTTCCTCCCAATGCGATCAAGGTAACGCACGAACACGATCCTGACACTGGATGGTGATGCCGGAGTGGATTCGATTGGCTGGCCGGCGATGGGCGGAACCGGTTCCACAGGATGGAACTGCCGGTCCCGACGCGGCTTGTGACGAGTGGTTCTGCAAAGAACAAAGGCCCCGGGCCGAGCCGGGGCCTTGTTGGTTCATAGGCTAGGCAGGATTCGAACCTGCGACCGAACGATTATGAGTCGTGTGCTCTAACCGCTGAGCTACTAGCCCCTGGCTGTAGTGTAGCCCGTCAGGCCCAGGGCCCGAGCACCTTCACGAGTTCATCATGGACCAGGCCGTTGCTGGCAATGCCTCTGGCGCTGCCTGGATCGCCATCCCGCCGGCCTGTCCAGTCGGAATACCGTCCGCCCGCTTCCTGGAGGATCGGAACGATGGCGCCGATGTCCCATCGCTTGAGTTCGGGTTCGACGACGGCATCGATGCGACCCGTGCATACGAGCAGTTCGCAGTAGCAGTCACTCCAGCCACGTGTTCGACGACAGGCGTGTCCCAGCGCGACGTAGGCATCCGGAAACTCGTGCGCCCGGAAGTAGTCGAAGGAGGTCGTGCACACCATGGCCTCGTCGAGTCGATTCGTCTTGGAGACACGTGCGGCGGCCGGTTGGGCATCCCGGATCTGGTGCCACGCGCCGCTGCCCCGCAGCGCCCAGGCCCGTTCATCCAGGATCGGAAATTCCATCATGCCCGCCAGCGGTTGTTCATCATGTTCGATGCCGATCAGGATGCCGAACATCGGAACACCATGAACGAACGAAATGGTTCCATCGATCGGATCGATGACCCAGCGGTAACCGGTGGTTCCATCGGCGTCATCCGAACCGTATTCCTCACCGATGAGACCATCGCCCGGAAAGGCGACATCGATCGACTTGCGGATGCAGGCTTCGGCTTCTCGATCGGCCGTGGTGACCGGTGATCCGTCCGCCTTGTCCTCGACGGAGAAGGACTGGCCTGAAAAGTAGTGACGAAGAATATCGCCGGCGGCCTTCGCGATGTCGTGTGCGGCATCGAGTCGTTCCTGAAGTCCGGCCTTGATGTCATGATCGATGGTCGGTGTCATGACGATGATGGTAGCCGCACGCTCCGGCAGACGTGATGTGCCGCAGCGTGCGAAAACCGTTTCCTTCGATGGACGACGATCAGGTGATGCACGATCTCACGTCATCGGGGGAGGCGTCCTGGCATTCGAACCGATCACCATTCGGTTCAGCCGGGACGGAGGGGACGCGAGACCGGTGCAGTCACTGCTTTTCGCGGTGTCCTGTGGTCAGTGCCGCTACCAGCAGACACAGACCGACTCCCCCCAAGGTTGCCATTGCATACGTAACCAATACGGGGCCAAACAACATGTCGCACCGCCTTTCTTCGATTGCCGTCAACGGGGGCTGTGGAGAGAGATGTTCCCGAGCAGGCGCGTACGCGGAACAGTGCAGCCTCCCCTCGGCTGCATGCCACAGTTTCACGGAGCCGTTGCGGCGTCCGCGAGCCCCACTCGTGATTCCTTTCACAGGTCCCCCGTTGGACCTGGCAATCGACAGCATCACCCGTGGCGGGTGACCGATACCGGAGGTCTGAGTTGAAGATCCTTCTCAGGGTCGTCCTGGATCATCCTGGGAGGGAGAGTCGGTCTGACTTTGAGAAGGCTTCAGGTCGCATCGCTGAATGCACAAACCTGATCCGGTCACGGTCCCCGCAGCCGGGGAGTCGCGTGCACGCTGCGACCCGAAGATCAATGTTGCACGCGTCACTCATACTATGCGCAACGTTCCCCCTGTTTGGCAAGGAAAAAACCGATGACTGCTTGATTTTGTTCAAACGAACACGTCGTTGACATGTCTGTTTGATACGAACGTGCGCGTCGAAGTGCGTCCGTTCAGAAGTTGATGAAACGCAGAGGTCTCAGGAACAGTCGCCGTAGTTGCCAATGAGCAGCAGCAGATCATCGACATCGGTGTCATCGTCACCGTCGCAATCACCATCGGCATTCAATTCAAAGACAGCCAGAAGCGCCAGCAGGTCATCGACGCTGACGTCACCGTTCCCATCGAGGTCACCCGGGCAGGGTGTCTGGCAGTTGTCTTCGATGGCATTGTCACCGTCATCGGTCCAGGGTCCGGTGATCTGATCGGAGGTGCCCTGGTTGCCGCAGAACACCGAATCGCTCACGGCCGGGAGCATCTGATCTTCGGAGAACATGCCGCTTCCGAAGAAGATGGCGGTGTTGTTCCTGAGCGTGGTGCCCTGGATGACGGGGAATCCGAAGATGGCGTTGTAGATGCCACCGCCGGATTCAAGGGCCTCATTGTCTTCGAAGAGGCAGTCGATCAGGGTGATGTTGCCTTCCCACTGGGAGCAGCAGGCATCGCCATCGTTGTAGAGGCCGCCACCGAAGGAGGCCTGATTGTTTCTGAAGACGCAGTCGTTCAGCGTCGGCTGACTTCGCAGGTTCGCCATGCCGCCACCGATTTCACCGGTGTTGCCTTCAAAGAGGCACCGCGTGAAGATCGGATGTTCCGGTTGTCCGGTTTCCCAGCAGGCGTAGCCACCACCCCAGGTGGCGGTGTTGTCGATGAAGCGACAGTCGATGAAGCTGGGGCCGCCGTTGAGGTTGTAGAAGCCACCGCCGAGGAAACCGGCGTTGTCCAGGAACGTGCAGTTGATGAAGGTGGCATTGGAGTGGAAGGTCATGACGGCCGTGTCGGCGGTCGATCCGGTGAAGGTGATGTCGCGCACGGTCGGATCGATCTGCTGGAAGCCGATGCTCATGATGCTTCCTTCACTGCCGGACGTGATGGCGGTGGTGGGCAGTCCATCGGATCCGGTGGAACCACGAAGTGTGATCGCCTTGCCGTTGAATTGGATACCGAACTCGTTGTAGAGACCGGGTGCGATGACGACTTCATCACCATCACTGGACGCATCGATGGCTGCCTGGATGGTGGGGTAGTCCGCAGGCACATTGATCACGTCTGCAAACGTGTTGCAGCTGAGCAACATGCTCACGACGATTGCACAGATCGCTCTCATGGATCTCTTCTCCCGATACGTCCAGTCCTCATTGTGGCGACTCTGGGGTAGGGGATCAATGCCTCACTGACAAGATGCCTTCCTTCTATAAAGGAACAGCCCCGACAGGGTCTCTGCCGGGGCTGTGGTGGGGTCACATATTGTGAATCAAAAACGAGGCGATGCGGTGTGTGTACCTGAACGTGTGCCCAGGTCGGCCTCGATCGTCCTGGTTGGCGGCTGTCCGAGGCATTCCGGTATCATACGCGCCTAGCTCAAAGGGTTAAAAATTGGCTGGTATCTGAGTTGGCCTGTGTGAAATCAAAATTGTCATCGGAGGTAAGACATGAATTGTAGTAAGCACATAATTGCTTTAGCGGCTTGCTTTCTAGTAGTTGCTGCATTGCCTGCTTGTGGTAGTAGACAAAAGGCAGGGCCGCAGTACAAGAATGTTTCACGCACCAAGCTAAAGGTAGTGGAAGATGATGAGGGGAATAAGTCACTGATCGCTGTGGAAGAAATGACTTTGGCCTATGAAGAAGTCATTGAAAGATCTCCCAACGTTAGTGCAGTAACACAAATTACGAGGCTGCAAGGCACGAAGTCGCCAGGCCGATTAGATGTGTCTGCTGACGGAGAATCAATTGTTTTTGAAGCATTTGAGAGAGATCGA
>PAAJ01000006.1 GCA_002702575.1 Phycisphaerae bacterium
CTGCATAGAAGTAGCCGCCAGCAGGTCCGTCGAGCTGGTAGTAACCAGTACCGCCGGTGCCGCCGGTGTTGTTGTTGTTGACATTGGCCCAGACGTACCAGCCTGGAGCGTAGACACGGTCATCCAATGCAGCCAGTGGGCTTTCATTGGCAATGAACTTCAGGATGGCCTGAGTGCCGTTGACATTCTGGCCATAACCCTCACCTGCGGTATCGACTGTGATGTCAACCAGCTCACCGGAAGTGTCCTGGGAGTTCAGACCATTGTTGTCCATGTAAAGGATGTCAATGGTGTTGTAGTCCGTGTTGATGATGACGCAGTCTGCGTTGCCGTCAGGCATTGGGGTATTGAAATTACCCATATCACCAACGCCATAGAGCTCATTGGCTCCGAGGGCCACGGTGGCGAATCCGCCCACGAGACCACCGGCCATCACTGCGATGCCGGTTTTCTTCAATGAATTCATTTCCTAACTCCTGTTTGGCCTCGGCGTCTCATTGCCTTGGCACGCCCATCTCTAGAGATTCATGAACGCTGCCGGCCCTCTCACCAACAGCAAAAAAGACAAACTGGTTCCGTACGTACCGGAGTCCCCGCTATCGGCGGATGGCAGCTTCGCCATCCAAAAAGACCACATACCGGGGGCCCGGCAATTGTCGCGAATTGTAAGGATCGTGGACCTGCTGTCAAACTGGGCGGGATCGCCCCGACCTTGAAGTCCGAGAACCTGAGGGCCATGAACGGCCTTCAAGCACCCCATAGAAGGACAGATGACAGATCGTGTGCCGACATCATCAGGAATTGTCCTATTTGAAGGCCCTGAAGGCGATTCAGGCGGAATTGAGGCAGAAATCCGTCTAAGACCAATGAAGACAGGCACTTAGGCCCATATGGCCGACATTCGACATTTTTTTAGCCAGATTGATGGCCCTGGGAGCGATAACCCGCCACCACGACCCGCTTGCCACGCAACATCTGCTCATTTCCGGATTCCGGGGGTGCAATGGTCTCGACCCGGTCGAATCCCAAAGCCTTCAGAACCGTCTCCAGGGCGGCTGGCGATGGACACAGCGCCAGAGGCGATGCCCCCGTCTCGGGGTTGTCATCGAAGCAGGTCTCATCGATCAGGGCGAACCCGCCCTGGTAAGGCATTCTGCATTCCTGACGGCCCCATTCCGTCTCGCCGTGGATTTCATTGCAGACCTGGGTTTCCACCACGATCATCTCACCGCACCGGTCTGCGATCTGCCTCAGGCATCTGATCGGGTTCTCCAGGTGATAGATCAGCCCGACGCAGAGACACAGTTCGTACTGATCCTGGACATGCTGATCAAGCGCCTCGCAGTTGCAGTGCGTCCAGGTCATGGAATCATGACCGGCGATCTCCGCGAGGGCCTTCGCCTTGTTCAGGCTCTCGAGCCGAAGATCCACGCCATGGATCTTGGGGACGCCGAGTTCCCGCAGCAGAAAGCTGAAGTATCCCTCGTGGCAACCGACATCCATCGCATTCACACCCTGGAGTCGATCACCGAAGTGGCTCTGCACGGCCCTGGACACCATCTCCCTTCGCGTGACATGAATGTCGTCATGCGTTGCAGCAACCTTGGAGGTCGTTCGCAGACCGTTCCCGATTTCCATGTCATAGAACCAGGGCCCCATCTCGTCGATGCGTGCCTGGAGTTCCGCATTCTTGTCTACCGGCGTGGGCATGGTCAAAGCTCTGGCCTCCTGGCTACCAGTGTCTCCTGATCCGCCCGGAATCGCCAGCCCTTCACGACCGTATTCAACGAACTGCGGACATGGCGATGGCACATGGATAGGCCACGGCGTTCAAGCCGACCCGGCTGAACCCGGCCTGCAGGACCTCGCACCAGGCATCTGCGCCGTACTCGGTCTGGACTCGCCAGTCGTCCTGAGACGTCGACGGCTCGCCATGCCAGGACGGTGGTAGACCATCGCGACGTCGACCGAGTCGCCCCACGACGATCGGTACGGTGAAACAGCACGCGCCTCCGGGACGCAGAACACGGCGGCATTCCGACAACGCCTTGATCGGATCAGGAACATGCTCCAGCGTGTCACTGTGGACGACCAGATCGAAGGAGGCGTCGGGGTACGGCATGGCCTGCATGTCGACTTCCGGATAGCAGCCGAGCACATGCCCGGCATGACTCTGCAACAACGGTGACAGCGTGCCCGCTTCATTCAACTCCAGAATGTCCAGCTTCCGCCAACGTCGACGAACCAACTCGTCCTGCAGCCAGTGTTCCATTCCGAGATGTGACCGGATCGCGCCCGCGAGGGCGATCGATCGAAGGTTGGCGCCACAATCGCGACAACATTCACCCTGCTGACGATCAATGTACAGACGCTCCTCGTCCGACAAGCCCCACGCGTCCACCAGCTCATCCCAGAGCACGGTTTCAAAGTGAAACGCCCGTCCGCCACAGACTTCGCAGATGGGTGTCATGGCTGCTCCTGCCCACGGTCTTCGGAGGACACGGGATCCAGCGTGACGGACATCATCGGCAGACCCACGAGACCCGTGGCCACATGCGAACCGTGAATGCGGAATGTCATCGCGGATTCGATCCAGTGCTGGGGCACACTGTCCTCGACGGGGCCGCTGGCGATCGCGACACCGACGGAATACTCCCCGGCTGGCAGCCAGGGCATCTGGAAACGGAACCCTGCACGGAAACCGCCTCCCGGGACAAGAGGTGCGCTCACCTTGGTCGTCCCGAAAGCCGTGTTGTCCGCGAAGAGCACCTGGCCGAGCCGGTCCTGGACATAGAAACCGATGATTGGTGACGGAATCTCACCTTTGACCAGTCCGCAGATTTCCAGTTCCAGAACCTCACCACCAAACAGGACGTCGAGTTCCTGACGAGTGTGGTCGAGGAAACGGACACGTTGGATCTCGGCGCCGCCTTCACCGAAGCTTGCAGCAGCAGGATCGAAGATCGCAATCGCTTCCTGTCCGGAAGCGGCATGTTCACGGATCCTTTCGCTGCGCGGATCCGTGATCGGATCCTGCGCGCTGCGAGTCTTGACTTCGAATCCGGCGTTGCCGACGGAACGCTGCTTGAGACTGGCTTCGTACTCGAGGACGACATCCTTGGCTGGACCAGAGGACATCAGACGACCCTTGTCCAGCCAGATGGCCCGTTCGCAGAGACCCAGAACCGCCGGAGTGTCGTGGGATACGAAGAACAGGGTGCCCGTCTTCTTGAACTCGCGGATGGCTCGCATGCACTTCTGCACGAAAGCGCCATCACCGACCGCCAGGATCTCATCGACCACGAGAATGTCGGCATCCACATGGATCGCAACCGCAAATGCAAGTCGTGCATACATGCCGCTGGAATACCGCTTCACCGGTTGATCGATGAAGCCATCCGGCAGATCGGCGAATTCGATGATGTCATCGATCCGATCCTCGAGTGCGCGTCTTGAGATGCCGAGAATCGAAGCGGCCAGTCGGACATTCTCGCGACCAGTGAACTCCGGGGCGAACCCCGCACCCAGTTCAAGCAGCGGTGCGATTCTTCCATGGGTCTCGATCCAGCCGGTACTCGGCGTACTCGTGCCACAGAGCAGCTGGAGAAAGGTCGATTTTCCGGAACCATTGCGACCGATGACGGCAACGGACTCCCCCTTCATGACATCGATGTCCAATGCCTGAAGCGCGTGATGTTCTCGATAGAACCGTCGACCCAATCCAAAGGGCAGCTGCTGCAGAATGCGATGATGCCCGCGATCGAAGAGGCGGTAGGCCTTGGAAAGCCCGCGTGCGGAGATGGCTGGCTGTTCAGACGGCATCGGCGAATCCCCGACGGGTGATGCTGAACCAGATCCAGCCGATCCACGCGACCAGCAACGCAGCACCAAGGTAGATCAACCATGCCCAGACATCCGGGAGCGTTCCGGCGAAGGTGACCTGCCGGACCATCTCGATCGCAACCGTCAACGGGTTGAGATACAACCAGTTCTGCCAGGGATCCGGAACCATCCACAATGGATAGAAGATGGGACAGGTGAACAACGCGATCATCAGCACCAGTCCGACGACCTGCTGAGTGTCCTGCACATACAGCCCGATCGACATCAGGATCCAGCTCAGTCCCAGGATCATGATGATGACCGGCAGAACGACGATCGGGACGAGCAGAATGGTCAACGGTGGCGTACCTTCGATGAAGGCGTAGAACACCGCGAACACCAGCGTCGCCACGATCGCATTGAAGATCGCCATGACCATGGTGGACCAGGGCAGGATCTCGAGTGGAAAGATGATCTTCTTCACGAACGTGACGTTCTCGCGAAGAATGCTCGGCGCCTTGCCGACACAGTCACTGAAGAGGTTGTAGAGAATCAGTCCAGCGAAGAGCGACATCGCGAAGCTTGCTTCATCAACCTGGGCGGCACTGTCCTCGAGACCGATCTTCGTCGCCCGCATCTTGAACACGATGCCGAAGACGAAGGTGTAGACCGCCAGCAGGACGAGTGGTTGCACGATGGCCCAGATCAGTCCCAGCACGGAACCTCTGTAGCGGGATTCGATGTCTCGTTTTCCCAGCCGCAGGACAAGATCCCGATGACGCCATGGCGACAGAAGCGGCTGCAGCGGAGACAGATCGCTGATCGGAGCGTCAGCGGAGTTTCGGCGAGTCATCTGGCTCATCGGACTTCCCATGGTGTCCCCAAGCGGGAGGATCCGGCTCCCGGCGGCTCGAATGCTACCCAGCAGCCCGGCAACTGACCAGAAACCGCACGAAACGACCCATTTGGCTAGAATGGCACGATTCCACTGGGCCAGTAACGGGAGCTCACATCGTGTCCAAGTACCGAAAGGTGATGGTGACCGGCGGCGCCGGTTTCATCGGGTCGAACTATGTACGAATGGTCTGTGAAAAGGACCCTGATCGGAAGATCGTGGTCTATGACGCGCTGACCTATGCGGGGAACCCGGAGAATCTCACGGGTCTCGAGGATCGGATCGAATTCGTACGAGGTGATATCGCGGATACCGAAACCGTCGAACAGGCCATGGCCGGATGCGACGCCGTGGTGAACTTCGCCGCTGAGAGTCATGTGGATCGAAGCCTCGTCGACGGCCGACCATTCGTGAAGACCAATGTCGAAGGCACCTATGTCCTGCTGGACACGGCGAAGCGACTTGGAATTTCCCGCTTCCTGCATGTTTCGACGGATGAGGTGTATGGAGACCTGGTCGGCACGGATCACCATTCGCTCGAGTCCGATGTCTTCAAGCCCCGGAGCCCGTATGCCGCATCGAAGAGCGCGGCAGAGCATCTCGTGTTCGCCTACGGGATCTCCTTCGGCCTGAACGTGGTCGTGACCAGAGGATCCAATACCTACGGTCCCTACCAGTTCCCGGAAAAGATCATTCCACTGTTCATCACGAATGCGGTGGACGACAAGCCACTGCCCCTCTACGGAAAGGGTGATGCCGTTCGCGACTACATGCATGCCGAGGATCATGCCAACGGCATCGACATCGTGCTCCACAAGGGTGAAACCGGACTCGCCTACAACCTCGGTGCGCGTCTTGAAGTCACCGGTTGTGAAGTTGCCCAGGGCGTCCTGAACAATCTCGACAAGCCGGAGTCCCTGATCGAGTTCGTACCGGACAGACCGGGACACGACTACCGATACGCCGTCGATCCAGCCGCCGCCGAATCACTGGGTTGGGAGCGGAAGTGGACATTCGAGGACGGGCTGGCTGCAACCTGCCGCTGGTACCTCGAGAATGAGGATTGGTGGCGAAAGATCAAACGTGGCGAACACTTCCAGTCGCACGAGGAATCCTGGTACGCCGAACGGCAGGCTTGACGCTTCCGGCACGCACGGGCCGAGAGGACGGGAGACCCCGCCCCATGCAACGACCCGCCAGTGAGATCAGCTTGATCATTCCCGTCTTCCGGGACGCGGACGTTGTTCTGCAATGTCTTCAAAGCGTTCTCTCGGATCCCATGGCCGAGGGGCTCGATGTCATCGTCGTGGACGATGCAAGTGGAGACGACACGCCCGACCGCATCCAGGAAGCGCGATTGCCGGGTGTGAGGCTCATACGACGGAAGATCAATGGTGGCTTTGCACGGGCCTGCTGTGAAGGGTGGCGGAACCGCGACGAGAACCGAACCTATGTCGGCGTACTCAATGCGGACACCGTGGTCGAACCGGGTTGGCTCAAGCGATGTCGAGAGGTTCTGGACGCCGACCCGCTCCGCGGCTGTGTGGTGCCGTCAGTCATCTGCTGGGATCAACCGGATCTTCTGGATTCTGCAGGACAGTCCTATGCCTCATGTGGCTGGGGATTCAGACGAGGCCATCTCGAACCGGCCACCCGTTATTCGAAGATCGAGGACACCTTTGGTCCCACAGGCTGCGCCATGCTCGCGCGGGCCGATGTGATTGAACAGTGCGGTGGTCTCTTCAGAGAAGACCTCGAGTGCTATTACGAGGACACCGAGCTCGGCTTCCGACTGCACAAGCACGGCTACCGATGTACTCATGTTCCCGACGCCAGAGTCCGACATCGGATCTCACTCACCTACAACAAGATTCCTGCACGGCGAGCCTACTTCGTCAGTCGAAACTCCACTCTGCTCTTCTGGACCGGTGTGCCGCTGAGGCGATGGTGGTCTGCGGTCCCCCAACGCTGTGTGCTGACCGCCATGCTGGCCATCCAGGCGGTTCGTCATGGCTGTCTGTTGCCATTCGTGCGTGGTCGACTCGAGGCCTGGCCGAAGATTCTGCGAAGCCCGTCGTTGAGAAGATCCGATGCCAGCAGGAACTTCAGTCGTGGCTGGCTGAAGGAAGCACGACGACAGTCCGCGGCGAGAACAGCAGGGTCATCGGGGTCGGATCACTGACATGGGACGGCAGTTCAGACGCATGAAGACCGCGATCAGGAACCCTCGAGCCGCAATGGTTCGAGCCTTCCGCGAAGTTCGTCCTGTCTACCGTGGACGCGGGACCTGTCCGATCTGCGAATCGGAGGTCACGTTCAAGGCGACCCATGCGTGGTACCGAGATGGCCTGTTCTGTTCCAGATGCAGGAGCATTCCACGTGAACGTGCGCTGATGCAGGTCATCCAGGACTGGTATCCGGACTGGAACCGGTCGAGTGTCCATGAATCCTCCCCGGAAGATCGTGCAGCCTCGGCCCGACTGGCCAGCGAGTGCGTGGACTACTGCGCATCACAATACGATCCATCGACTCCTTGGGGTGAGATGGACCCCACCAATCAATGGAGAAGCGAGGATCTGGAGCATCAGACCTTTGCCGACGAACGCTTCGATCTCGTCATCACGCAGGATGTCTTCGAGCACATCTTCGATATCGACTCCGCATTCAGTGAAATCGCCAGGACCCTGAAGCCCGGTGGAGCGCACATCTTCACGACACCGCTTGTCAACGGACGTGGATTGACCGAGCAGTGCGCAAGACGACAGGAAGACGGAACCATCGAGCATCTGCGTGAACCCGAATACCATCGTAATCCGATGGATCGGAATGAAGGATCGCTGGTGACCTGGCACTATGGCTATGACATCGTCGACCGCATCCGAGATGCCTGCGGGCTCGATACCACGATCGTTCTGCTGGACGACGTGTCCCGGGGTCTGAGTGCCGACTATCTGGAGGTCATGGTGACGCGGAAGCCCGTCCGCGGAACAGCGTGATCACAGATATCGTCGATAACCGCCAGTGAAGGTTTCCAGAAAGAAACGGATTCGTCGGGCCCAGCCCTGAGGCTGAATGCCCGCACCGACCGCAGCCTTCCGCAGCCGACGGCCGCCCGAGGGAATGGCATCGATGAACTCGAGAACCGGATCCGGCAACCGATCGCGGAAACGCGAGCCCAATTCCAGATCCTGTCGGAAGACGTCTGCCAACGCCCGTCGGGAAGACGCGCTGGGCAAGGCACGAAGAAATCCGGAGCGGCTGATGAATCGAGACGCGCCGACCTGGTTGTTCCCATGCTGCCGGTAGCGCACGGTCGGTTCGTCCATGAAATGGATTTCGCCAGTGGTCGCCGCCACCAGTGCCAGCCACCAGTCATGCATGACGAGTCGCTCTGGAAACGGACGAGCCACCTCCAGCAACGCTCGGTTGCAGGTAACCGTGCAACCCGTGACCAGATTGTGACGGAGAAGAACGCACAGTGGATTTGCGGGATGACCGTCGAGTCCTCTCATCTCCATGAACTTCTCGCCCATGTCCCGGCCATCGGCGTCGATCAGAACAAGGTCGCTGTGAACCAGCACCGGTTTCGACCCGTCTCCTTCCGCCTGCCGAACCTTCGAAACACTTCGCTCAAGACGGTCAGGCAACCAGAGGTCATCCTGATCGCAGAGCGCGATGTACTGTCCACGAGCTCTTGAAAGGGTCACTTCGAAGTTGTCGACCACCCCGAGCGCTGGCTCGTGTCGAGCGATGTGAACCGGAAAGGGTGCGCGCTTCGAGAATGCCTGAAGAATTCCAAACGTACCGTCCTTCGAAGCATCATCTCCGACGATCAGCTCGGAAGGCTGCAGGGTCTGCGACAGAATGGAGTCCAGCTGGGCTTCCAGCCACGCCTCCCCATGGCATGTGCACAGGGCGACGGACAGCTCGACCGGTTCCCCGTCAATCATGGCACTCATCTCGTCTCGGCTTCGGCAGGAACGTATTGCTTCATCCACGTCAGTGAATCTTCCAGACCTTCCTGCCATTGGACCATGGGACGCCAACCCAGTTCGCGACGTGCAAGATTGATATCGAGCACACTGCATGGGACATCGACGTCGCGTCCCGGTCGACGATCGATCCGGACGGGCCGCCCCATCAGCGACTCGATGTCCTTGATCAACTGGGCAATCGACAGACCGCCGCCCGATCCGATGTTGAAGATGCGTTGATCACCTTCATACAGCGGCACCAGACACAAGGCACTCACGACATCGTTGATGTGAAGGAAGTCACGGATGATGTCACCGTTGCCCCAGAGCTCGATGGGTTCATCATTCATGGCACGGTGCAGGAAGGCATTGACGGCGCCCTGTCCGCGACGCGGATCCTGCCAGGGTCCATAGGGATTCGCAACGCGGAGGTTGAACGCGCGGATTCCATGAAGCCGCTCAGCCAGTTGGAGATGCCCCTCTGCAGCGAGCTTCGAGATGCCATAGGCGCACACCGGGTCGGTCGGAGCCGATTCGGGTGTCGGCGTCGGTGCCTTGGGCCCGTAGACCGTCCCCCCGCTGGACACGTGAACCACCTGTGGCACTTCGGCCGATCGGGTCACCTCGAGAACATCCAGAGTGAGACCAACGGTCCCAGCCATGTCCTCACGGAGATGAATGTTGGAAGAAGCCGGCTCGGTCGAACCCGCCACATGGAAGACGACGGATGAACCCTCGACAGCTTGTCTGGTCAGAGACCGCTCGTGCCGGATGTCGAAGCCCTCGATGGCTTCCCGTCTCAGTGGATTGGGATCGATGGCCGTCACCGACGCCCCGGAGCGGGCCAGGTGCCTGCAGAGGTTGAGACCGATGAAACCGGCTCCCCCGACAACGCTGACTTGTCCGAGCCTCGAGAGGTCCGTTGGCTGTATCGCAAGAACCATCGACATGGCCTCATGGTAGCCGCTGGCGGGTTTGTGGGAACAAAATGCACATGACTCTCACCCTCCGAGTACCCTGTCGACCGCTTTCCTGGACCGATCGCAAGCAGCGCAATGGTCTTCTCTTCGATCACATTCCTGTTCTTCTTTCTGCCACTGGTCGTGGTGCTCTATCACGTGGCACCCAGACCAGCCAGAAATGCGATTCTGCTGATCGCCAGCCTGCTCTTCTACCTGTGGGGTGCGGGTGTCTTCGTTCTCCTGCTGCTGGCCGCCATCGTGACCAACTACATCGTTGGCTTCGTGGTCCAGACCGCGCATGAACGTGGCAACAGACTGCTCGCCGGGATCTGCATCACCATCTCCATCATCACGAGTCTGGTGATTCTGGGGTGGTTCAAATACGCCAACTTCTTCGTGGATGCGCTCAACCAGTTCGGCGGGTATCTGGGTACGGCGGAACTGGCCTGGTCCCACATCGTCCTGCCGATCGGGATCTCCTTCTACACGTTCCAGTCGATGAGCTACGTGATCGATGTTGCCCGTGGCAAGGCAAACGCGATGCGGAATCCCATCGACTTCGCGCTGTATGTCTCCTTCTTCCCACAGTTGATCGCGGGACCGATCGTCCGGTTCCATGAAATCGATCGTCAGATCAGACGACGTTCGGAACGATGGGACGACTTCTGCGAAGGCACCATCCGATTCGCCTGGGGACTCGCCAAGAAAGTCGTCATCGCAGATGCCGCCGGTGCCATCCAGGTGCGGGCATTCGACATTCCGATCGAGGATCTCACCACCGAAGCCGCGTGGATCGGCCTGTTCGCTTTCACCGTACAGCTCTACTTCGACTTCTCCGGCTACAGCGACATGGCCATCGGCCTGGGTCGCATGTTCGGCTTCAAACTCCCGGAGAACTTCCGAAGGCCCTACGCCTCGCTGTCCTTCACGGACTTCTGGAGACGGTGGCACATCACCCTCTCGACATGGTTCAGGGATTATCTGTTCTTCCCGATGGGTGGCTCCAAAGGATCCACGGCGAAGGTGGTCTTCAATCTCGCCGTCCTCTTCGTGCTCGTCGGCATCTGGCATGGTGCCGGATGGACCTTCTTGATCTGGGGTGCCTACAACGCCCTGCTCATGATCTGGGAACGACTGACGAAACGGAACTTCACCGATCCCGAAGCCGTCAGCAGTCCCCTGAGGAGACGGATCATCACCGTCTTCATGTTGATGATGGGTTGGCCGATCTTCATGTGTCCGACGGTCGCCTCCGCACTGCAGTATTACGCCAGGCTCTTTGATTTCGAGTTCCACGGCACAGGCGCCCTGGGACCCTGGCTGGCGCCTGAAAACGTCATTCTCATGATCTTGGGCGGCCTGACTGTCTTTCTTCCTCACGATTTCTACGGAGGCCTCTGGATCACGCGCTCGAATTCACGATCTGCTCGTCTGGCCCGAGCCGGACTCCTTCTGATCGTCTTCCCATGGACCCTGATGCTGATCATCAGTGGTACCTTCAGTCCATTCATTTACTTCCAGTTCTGATGATGAAGATCGAACGTTCCATCTTTATGCTGCTCTTCTGGTTGATGATTCTCATTCCAGCGCCCCTTGTTCTGTTCGGGTGGACGGGGAACACCGCACTGGAAGCCAGATCACTGATGCCGTATCCCACACCGAGCTGGGACACGGCATGGCGACAAGAGACCTTCCAGGGAATCTCGGCAGCATTCGAGGATCGCATGCCGCTCAGAAACAGGCTGGTCGGCTTCCGGTCCAGTCTGGCACGACAAGGTCTCATCCCCAATCCGTTTCACAAGGTGGTCTTCGGCAATGACGACTGGTTGTTCGTCGCCACGTCCTTTGATCCGCACTGTCCAGAAGACGAACGGTCACAGATCGTCTCGAGACTGTCTGTCGTTGCCGACCTGCTCGAATCCCGTGGCATTCGTTTCGTGCTGTCACTCGTGCCGAACAAGGCCTCCATTCACCACGCACACCTGCCGGACTGGATCCTTGCTGAACATGACGTCGCCCAGGAACGCACAACGTCGATGCGAGCGGAACTGGCGTCACAAGGCGACTGGTTCATGGACATCACACCCGCCATGGAAGCAAGGCTTCTGGATCCGGAGCGGACACCCCTGTACTACCCGACGGATACGCACTGGACCTGGAATGGCGCAGAGGTCTTCGTCGAAGCACTGGTCGAGACACTCCAGCCGGGACTGTACGACCCGGATGAAGTCACGCTGCTCAAGACCGTGAAGGCCAATCTGGATCTCGACCGTCTCTCCGGATCATCGGTTGAACGTGATCTTCTCTACTACTCGGCGAAGCGACCCGGTACCACGGACATGGTTCTGGACAATCAGGCCAGATCCCTGCCGGCCGTCGTCACGCGAAAGCAGGGTGAACCGGGTCGCCTGATCGAGGGAACGACGCTCATCGTCCGGGATTCGTTCTGGGATCATGCCGGATCCGTCGGACATGAATACTTCGAACATCTGATCTCGGTCCATGCCAACGATGCGCGGCAGATCACATTGCTTGCGGAAGCCGTTGCTCGGGCCGATACCGTGATCTTCGAAACGGGTGAACGCAAGTTCTGCGAGGTCATGCTTGCCACGATTGCCAATGAACGCTTCCCTGAAGTGCTTGTCCAGGCACTGGATTCCGACAACGACTGAAGCACGAGTCAAGGCGACTTATACTTCCACAGGTCATGCGGATTTCAGTGGTCATCCCGTCCTACAACCATGCCCGGTACATCGAGGCTGCCATCCAGTCCGTCTTCGCCCAGGCCACGAATGGGCTGGACATCGAACTGGTCATCGTCGATGACGGGTCGCCGGATGACAGTCTCAAGGTCATCCGGAACTGTCTCAAGGACAGTCCACTTCAGCGCACGATCCTGATCGAACAGGAAAACCGTGGCGCCCACGCTGCCATCATGCGCGGAATCGAACATTCACGGGGAACGTTCCTCGCCATCCTCAATTCGGATGATGCCTTTCTCCCCGGTCGATTCGAGCGGATGGCACCGGCCCTGTCTGATGATCGAGACTGTCTTGCATTCACGCTTGTTGAGATGATCGACGAACATGATCGCCCTCTTGAAGCGGATGCTCCCGAATTCGGTTGGTATCAGGACGTGCTGGCCAGTGCCGCCGCCTGCCCCACAGTCGGATTCGCACTTCTCAGAAACAATCCGGCGGTCACGAGTGGCAACTTCGTCTTCAGCCGAAGTCTCTACGACAAACTTGGTGGCTTCAGCGAACACCAGCTCTCCCATGACTGGGATTTCCTGCTGCGATCCACCTTCCACACCGAGCCCGTCTTCGTTCCCGAGGTTCTCATGCGCTATCGCGTACATCCCCAGAACACGACGGGACGTGTCCAGCACCTGATGGCCCAGGAGGGACGTGATGGTCTTCACCGATTTCTATCGTTGTCCTGCGCAGGAGCATCACCCAATTCCGAGGCGCCCCTGCCGTCCAACTGGCCACGCTACTGGCCCTGGTTCTGTCGTTCGATTCGACCGCACTTCAGTGATCGTCCGATCATCGAGAACATCGACCCCTCCGTATTGCCTCCTCTGAACCCGGACCCGAACATGTCTTCTCGCATCTTCGATGGAGAAGCGCAGGTCGCCCGACCTGGTCACCGGACTGGACTGGATGATCCGCGAATGCGAGAACTCGAACTCATGGAACGACCCACACCGACCACTGACGGCATGGATCTCTCTTCATCCGCACCATCCGGTGATGTGAACGAGCCCGTTCCAGCCTCCTCGTCGCTCAAGAAACTGATCAAACGCGTCGCGCCCTCACCTGTCCTCAACATGGCACGGAAGGTTGCCGGTCAAACGCCGCCTCCTGTCCAATCGCCCGGCCCATCGACGGATCCCGCCGACATCACGGTCGATCCCGAGCGCCCTGTTGCGATGATCGTGACGCACGCAGCATCCCGCACCGGCGGACCTCTCCTGGCATTGGACGTCGTCCGACGACTGAATCGGGATCATGATGTCCAGTGTGCCGTGGTCTATGCCAACCCCGGTCCACTGCTTGACGACTTCGCCGAGCATGCATGGATCATCAATGGAAACCGCCTGAATCCCTGGGGCGCGCCTTCGGCATACGGCCGGAAACTGATGAGTCGGCTCGAACAGGCTCCACAGCGGATGGCGATCTGCAACACGGCGCCGACCTGGTACTTCGCTCGATGGATCCGTGCGTTCGGCTGGCCGACCATCTCGCTGGTGCATGACTTCGCGACCAACTCATCGAAGAACGACTACAGGCTGGTCGCGGACAGTGCTGATCTGATCGTGTACCCGTGCGATGCCATGAAGGCGGTCGCCTGCCAATGGGCCGAACTGCCCGAGGATCATGGTGTCGTCCAGCCGCAGGGTCTGATTCGAGAGGACTTCCTCGATGGTCGCAACGACGATGCCAGATCGAGCTTCCGTCGAAGACTCGGGTTGGATGACGACGCCATCATCGTCCTCGGCTGTGGCAGTCTCGAACTTCGCAAGGGTCCTGAACTCTTCCTGCTGACCGCCCTTGCTGCGCTTCGCAATGGTGTGGACCCACGGGTTCACTTCGCATGGATCGGAAGTGGTGCCGAGACCTATCTCGATCCGACCTTCTGGTGCCCAAGGGATGTCGCCAGAGCCGGGATCTCGGATCGCTTTCACTTCGTTGGAGAAGTCGAAGACACCGAAGAAGCCTTCAGGGGAAGCGACCTCTATCTGCTGACGTCACGGGAAGATCCATTCCCGTGTGTCGTTCACGAAGCCATGGCCTGCGGCATGCCGGTGGTCTGTTTCGAGGACTCTGGCGGAACACCATCCATGCTGGATGCCGGAGGTGGTGCCGTCGTTCCATTCGGCGACGTAGACGGCATGGCCACTCTGGTTCAGGAGTGGACGTCGGACCCCAAAAGCTGCAGGGATCTCGGCGAACGTGCACGGCAGATCGTCCAGGAACGCTACTCAATGGATCACTATGTGAAGTGGCTACTGGCCCGAGGACTCTCGTAGCTGAACCCCGCACGTGGTCGCGACAACATCCAGAATGCCGTCGAAGTGATGGCGTGAACTGCATCCTGCCTCGGCACGCTGTCTGGCAGCCTGGCCCATCCGTGCTCTGGCGGCATCGTCCCTGACCAGATCGAGAATGGATTGGGCCATGGCGCCCGTATCCAGAAACGGCACGACCACACCGGTTCCATCAACCAATGCTTCCGGTGCGCCACCGACATCGTCGAAGGCGATGACAGGCAAGCCTGCAGCCATGGCCTGGACGCAGACGATTGGATAGGGATCTTCACGTGATGACAGGACATAGATGTCCGAAGCTTCGAAGTACGGCTGGATATCCGGCTTCGACGACACCAGATGAATCCGGTCCCTGCATGGCAGTGCATCGATGTCATGGACGATCCAGCGGGTGTCGTCGACGGTTCCATCACCGATCCAGACGAAATGCACGGACTCCGTTCCGGCCTGGGACAGAACCCCTGCAGCAGTCTGTACGAAGAGATCGACACCCTTGCGAGGATGGATCTGGCCACAGCCCAGGATGATCAGGGCATCCTGCGGAAGGGACAGTTCCTTTCTGATCCGGTTCCGCAGTCGATCACGATCCGTCTGCAGTTGGCCATTGCCGAGCCAGCCTGGATGGACAATTGCGCAGCGACTTTCGTCGAGTCCAAACTGGTCGATGAAGGCCTGTTGACTGAAACGTGAAACGAAGACCATCCGACGGACGGAAGATCCGATGTCGACGACGAGTTCCTCCCAGCCGTTCGACTTGATCGTGGTCGGCAGTTCGTTGATGAGATGAACGACAGGAATATCCAGTGAGCGGAACACCTGAGCTGCACCAGCACAGGCAACCGTGCTGCAGATGGCGACTTCAGGCCTGCTGGGGGCTGAACGGATGGCTGATTCGATGGCATCATGCGGCTGCATGCCGGCCTCGAGCATCGGAACGATGTTGCACGTGTTCGCGAGCTTCTGGTACTTCGGTTCCAGAACCCCTTCACCGAGCAGCAGAAGACTCGGATTGATCAGGCTGGAATCCTTCGCCATCCGAAGCATCTCGAGCAGAAGCATCTGCGATCCCGCCAGATGTGAGTCATGGCCGACGAACATGACCGGATGATGGCCGGATGAACGACTTCCGGAAACCGATCGCCAGAGGGGTTCCATCGAGGCCTTGCCTGCGGTTCGACTCGGAAGAATCTTGCGACAGCTGTTCCTGATCACGGCGGACAGATGCTTCTTGATCTTGGCGATCTTGTCGGGCCGTCGCATGAAGTTGCCCGAGCGAATCATCAACGTCTGCATTCTCTGTCGTGTCCTGGCACGTCTGCGCAACTTCAGGAGTCTGTTGACATCCTCGGTCGTGGGGTCCAACGCCGTCGCGACGACGGTCTCGGAAGAACTGATTCGATCGCCCCCGCCACCAAGTGATTCGACGGCATCGCGCGTGGCTTCAAGCCACTGGTGACCATGAGTCTGATCCGGTTCGAGATAGGTGCCCTCAGCCCATTCGTTCCATGCGTTGATGAATACGACTTCATCCGGTCCGCCGTTCTCACGTGCATCATGGAGCATGTCCTGAAGCCAGCGTCGATAGCGCTCCGGTGTTGCACCGTGGTAGATCGTCGCAGAGTCACCTCTTCGAGCAGTGTTGTCCCAGCCAAGCATCACGCCTCGATGAAGTGGATGATGCGGGCGGGCTCGACCGGTCGCCAGATCGGCCACATCGCCATAGTCATAGATGCCGCCACGGAACTCGGGGTCGAGCCCTTCGAGCTTGTGCTGGATGTCGGACACCGTGATGCCGTGAGGCGGAAACTCGACGGCGGCATCGAAGCCCATCTGCAGTGGATTGTCGTCACCATGCTGCACCATGACGAGATGCAGATCCCCGAGTCCGGCCTTCAGGACTTCATCCCGCCAGGTATCCGTCGCACGATGGCAATCCACGAGTCGTGTCGGACGATAGATCATCAACAATCGCTTGCCATCGACCGTGATGTAGCGATCGTCGGCCAGGGTCGGCATGAGATCGAGAATGAAACGGCGATCGATCTCTGGCGAGTGCTGTTGTCCGATGAGGACTTCTTCCTCAAGGCCGTCCCATCGTCTCGTCCAGTTCTCGTTGGCCCAACAGACACAGAAGGGCAGCTTCGGATGACCTGTCGAGAGAACGGTATCCAGAGGCCTTTCAAGCAGTCGCGTTCCTGCAAACCAGTAGTGGTAGTAGCAGAAGCCGTGGATTCCGTGCTCCGATGCCAGATCGGCCTGGGCTTGCTGCACCTCTTGAAGACGCAGATCGTAGTAGCCAAGATCAGCTGGTCGCCGTGGTTGCTGATGACCCTTGTAGAGTGGTCGTCCTCGAGCAACGTTGCGCCATTCTGTGAAACCTGGACCCCACCACGCATCGTTCTCCGGTATCGGATGGAACTGTGGCAGATAGAACGCAATCAGCCGCGGACAGATTTCGGTCATGATCCGTCCCCGGTCGGCTTCTTTACAAGACCGATCTTCGATGCAATCCGTACAAGCAGCGAGCGACGAAGAGAATCGAGTTCTCGATACGCCGATCCAAGCGCCTCGTCGTATTCGGCCTTCATTCCATCAACTGAATTGGCGAGCAGCGACATTTCGTGCTTGAGCTTCATGAATGTGGTGATCGAATAGTCCGGTACATCGAGCAGACTCCAATCTACTTCCGGCAGATCCTGATCGGAAGCGATGGCGACGAGATAGATGCTGAATGTGCCGAATCTGCCCTGCTCCTTGGCAGCCAGTTCGTGCGAGTCGAGTTCGAAACGAACGGGCGTCCGAAACCTCTTGGCATCATCAAGTGGCATGAGAACCGAACCCGAGATGCATTCCTGGGCACCGTAGCAGGCGTTGTTGAACGTGCCGTTCATCAGCTCGAAGAACTCGTTTCTCCGGAGTTCCTTGACATGGAAGACATTGTCCTCCTCGTCCTGGAGATAATTGTCGGGATCCGGGGTGGATATCAACATGAGGCCACCCGGCCGCAGGACACGGCGAGCTTCCGTGATGAATGCTTCATGTTCGGCAATGTGCTCGATCGTCTCGAAGCTCACAATCACGTCCACCGAGTCGTCTTCGAGCGGAATCGCAAGGCACGATCCTGTTTCAAAGCGAAGATCGGAAGCCGTATGAACCTGGCGTGCGCGGGCGATGGTCTCTTCATCGATATCGACCCCGATGACCGATTTGGCCAAACCGGACATCAGATCACTTCCGTAACCCTCACCACATGCGATATCGAGGACATCTCGACCTTCAACGAACTGGCGAGCAAACAGATACCGGTGGACATGCTCGGCTTCGATCTGGCCACCGATACCGGGTATGAAACGTTCACCCGTGAATTCAGTGTCGACCTGCCCCATCGATGACTGACGATAGGAGATTGAATTCGATTCAGTCATCCCGTCACGCCTCCGGATCTGGTCGATGCCAGCTCCTTGATCACGCAGTCCACTTCATCCCGCCAGTGCAGAGGATCCCGACCGATCCTTGCGGTGCTCTCGGAGATGTCGAGAACGCTGTAGGACGGTCGCTCGGCTGGGGTGGGCCAGTCCTTGGTGGCAATGGGTTCAATCGACACATCCTGCTCCAGCAAACCCATCGCCCGTCCTGAATCGTGAATATGCATTGCAAATTCGTGCCAGGTGGCTTCTCCACCATCGGTCCAATGATGAACACCCGAAGCGTCTGTATCGACCAGATCCCACAAAGTCCTCGCAAGACTGCCGGCTGAAGTGGGCGTTCCACGCTGATCCGACACGACACTGAGGCTGGTCCGATCGGACATCAGATTCAGCATGGTCTTGAGGAAATTCTTTCCATGGGGGGAGTACAGCCAGGCGGTCCGCACGATGATCGCATCGCCACCGAGCACCCGCATGACCTCTTCTTCACCCTCGAGCTTGGTCCGACCGTAGACCCCCAGAGGACCGGTCTGATCACTGACCTTGTAGGGCGTGCTTGACTGACCGTTGAAGACGAAGTCGGTTGAGACATGGACCATTCTGGAACCGCAGGCCCTGCATGCCTCAGCCAGATTGCCGGGGCCTGATCGATTGACCGCTCGGGCTTCCGATTCCATGGATTCGGCACCATCGACATCCGTCCAAGCAGCCGCGTTGAACACGACCTCGGGACGAATGGCCTCAACGTGCTTCATGACGTTCTCGGCGGAGGTGATATCGAGTGTCTCGATATCGAGCGCATGAACATCAGATGAAGCAGGTGCATGCCTTATCAGTTCCGTGGCAAGCTGCCCACCCGCACCGGTGACGAGACACTTCACGGGAAGACATCCGCCTTCAGCAGGACATCACCTTCTCGATCCTTGTCCGTGATGAGCGGTTCGAAACCCTCAGGAATCGGCCAGTTGATGCCGAGCGCCGGATCATTCCAGAGCAACGTGCGTTCGTGCGCCTTCGCGTAGTAATCCGTGCACTTGTATTCGAATGCAGCCACGTCACTGAGCACGAGGAAGCCATGAGCAAATCCAGGCGGAACCCAGAGTGATCTCTTGTTTTCAGAGGAGAGTGTGACGCCGACCCACTGACCGAACGTGCTCGAGGATTTGCGAATGTCCACGCAGACATCGAAGATCTCACCCTCGACGACTCGCATCAGCTTGCCCTGCGTGTTCTGAACCTGATAGTGCAGACCTCTCAGAGTCCCCTTCTTGGAGAAACTGAAGTTGTCCTGCACGAATTCGGCATCGATACCCTGCTCCGCAAAGCGCCTGGAATTCCAGGTCTCGATGAAGTATCCACGATGGTCACCAAAGACCTGCGGCTCGAGGATCCGCACGTCGGGAATGGCCGTCGGGATCACTTTCATGCCGTCGCCGCCGGCTCCCTCAGAAGATCGAGCAGGTATGTCCCGTACTCGTTCTTGGACAGCGGTTCCGCCAACGTCTCCAGTTGTTCGTCTGTTATCCATCCGGCTCTCCAAGCAATTTCCTCGGGGCAGGCAATCTTGAGCCCCTGCCTGGTTTCGATTGTCTCAACAAACTGCGCCGCCTGCAGAAGACTCTGATGCGTCCCGGTATCAAGCCAGGCATCGCCACGTCCGAGCATTTCCACATGAAGGCGACCCTGTTGAAGATAGACCTCGTTGACCGAGGTGATCTCCAGTTCGCCACGATTCGAAGGCTTCACGCCCTTTGCGATCTCCACGACATCGGAGTCGTAGAAGTAGAGTCCCGTGACCGCATAGTTGGAACGTGGGTTCGAAGGCTTTTCCTCGACACTGATCGCTTTATTGTTCTCGCCGAGCTCGACGATTCCGAACGCCTCTGGATTGCTGACGCGGTAGGCGAACACCGTGGCGCCATCCTGTCGGGCATTCGCATTCTCCAGCCGATTGATCAGGTTGTTCCCGAAGTAGATGTTGTCACCAAGCACCAGGGAACTGGGGTCGTTGCCGATGAAGTCCTCGCCGATCAGGAAGGCCTGAGCAAGACCCTCGGGACGAGGCTGCTCGGCATAGCTGAACTCCAGCCCCCATTCCGACCCGTCGCCCAGCAGCCTCTTGAAGGCCGGCAGATCGTGAGGGGTGCTGATGATGAGGATTTCCCGGATCCCGGACAACATGAGTACCGAGAGTGGGTAGTAGATCATCGGTTTGTCATAGATCGGCATCATTTGCTTGCTGACTGCCTTGGTCACCGGATAGAGCCGGGTTCCAGAACCGCCTGCGAGGATGATGCCCTTGCGTGATGACATGTGAACTTTCCCGTTGATGGTTGATCGGCCATTGTAGGGCCTCAAGGCTCCGAAAGCGATGGTGTGGCCACGTAACCCGTGCAAGGCCCGGTATCATGCCGCCTGCCGCATGCGGCAAGCTCTCTACCCCTCATGGTCTTCTCTTCACAGACTTTCCTGTTCTTCTTCCTGCCGGTCGTACTGGGCATCTACGCCCTGCTCGGAATCGGTCCTGCGTTGCGGAATCTCTGGCTGCTGGCAGCCAGCCTCATCTTCTATACATGGGGTGGTGGCGACTTCGTTCTTGTGCTGCTGATCTCCATCGGTGGCAACTGGCTGCTTGGTCTGCTCGCAGATCGGGCGAGAGACAGTGGAAGCACGATTGTCCGCAATGGTTGCATCGCCCTGTCGGTCATTCTGAACATCGGCATCCTGGCGTGGTTCAAATACGCGAACTTCTTCATCGATCAGGTGAATGATGTCGGCACGAGCATGGGGATGGACGAGATCGTCTGGACGGATATCGTCCTGCCCATCGGCATCTCCTTCTTCACCTTCCAGGCGACTTCCTATGTGATCGATGTCGCCCGTGGTCAGGCGAAGGTGATGATCAATCCGATCGACTTCGCGTTGTACGTTTCACTCTTCCCTCAGTTGATCGCTGGCCCCATCGTTCGATACCACGAAATCAGCACACAGCTGAAATCCAGACCATTCGACTGGGACAACGTGTCCTCCGGAACAATCCGGTTCGCACATGGACTCGTCAAGAAGGTCGTTATCGCGGACAGCGTGGGCGTCATCGCCGATGCAGCCTTCGCACCGGGCGCGCACATCAATGCAGGCGATGCCTGGATCGGGCTCCTTGCCTACACGCTTCAGATCTACTTCGATTTCTCCGGCTACAGCGACATGGCGATCGGCATGGGGCGCATGTTCGGATTCCGACTGCCTGAGAACTTCAGGCGTCCTTACTCGGCCGTCTGCATGACCGATTTCTGGCGGCGTTGGCACATCACGCTCTCCAACTGGTTCCGTGACTACGTCTACATTCCTCTGGGTGGCTCCCGCTGCTCGAAGGCTCGCACCTATGGCAATCTCGTGATCGTCTTCCTGCTCACCGGGTTCTGGCACGGTGCCAACTGGACGTTCATCGCATGGGGCATCTACAACGGTTTCTGGCTCATTTGCGATCGGCTCACCGGCCAGACACGGCCTGAAGTGCTGGGCTGGATCCCATTCCGTCGTCTCGCCACCTTCTTCGTGGTCATGATGGGCTGGGTGGTCTTCCGGGCCGTGGATATCACCCATGCCGGGGAGTACTACGCAACCCTGTTCGACTTCCCCCTGACTTCCACCTCCGGAACCCTGAATGCCGCGCTGACGAATCAGAGCATCTTCTTCCTCATCCTCGGCAGCATCATTGCACTGCTTCCGGGGAAGATCAGCGCCGGTCGCTGGCTGGATGAGTCGACTCATCCAAGTGCCACGGTCTTCCGGATCCTGCTTTCGTGCATCTTCCTTCCGATTGCCCTGATCATCGTGATCAGTGGAACGTTCTCCCCCTTCCTCTACTTCCAATTCTGATGTTGAAACCTGGGAACACCTTTGCCGGAATCGTCATTCTCGTACTGCTCTGCAGTCCGATGGTGCTGTCGCCGTTCACGTTCCAGAGGAATGCGGATTTCATCCGGGACATCGAGAACCGGGAACCCGCTGCGTTTCCGCAGATCCAGAATGTCGGCGACACGCTGGACACCGACAAATGGACCGGGCTTTCCAACTGGCTCAGAGAACGAGTGCCATTTCGGGGTGATCTGATTTCAGGAAAGACCTGGGTGGAAATCGAACTGCTGGGACAGCGGCGACTCGGCGCTGTGGACCGGGGTGACGATGGCTGGCTGTTCATCCTGCAGAGCTATGGTGGCCACTGGCACCAGCCTGGCCGATCCGTGGGAGAAGCCATCGAAGGACTGGATGACTTCCTCGCAAGGAACAACGAAACGGATACGGCCTTCCGTGTACTGCTCACCCCCGACAAGCACACGATCTATCCGGAACATCTGACCAGTGATGGTCGGCGGGACATCGCCCATACCGCCATCGATCGTGCTCGGTTCGAGAAGTGGTTCACTCAGGACGATGATCGCATCATCGATCTGCATGGCGCCATGCTGCACGCGAAGGACACCTCGGGCAAGGAGCTGTACTTCAGAGACGACACCCACCAGAACTGGCACGGTGGCGCGGTGATGGCAAAGGCAATCGTCGAATCGATTCAGCCGGGCATCTGGAATGATGATGCGGTCATCACGACCCAGATGATCAAGTACCCCGGCGATCTTCGTTCTCTCAGTGGCATGACTTCGGTTCCCATGCGGGAGAAGGAAGTCCTGGCCACCATGAGATCGGGAGTGGAACCTTCGAAGGTGACTTACGAGGGACGGGAATACGATGATTTCGAGATCGTCGATCAGGACCCGCACAGCTGGCAGTGCCCCGTTCGATCCGAATTCATATCGACCGAAGGCTTGGATCTGATTCCGGGCCGAACACTGATCATGCATGATTCATGCATTGGATCGATCGCACGACCTCTGATCCGACCCTATTTCGAAGACGTCACGTTCATGCATTACTCGGATGCGACACCGGAGTCGATCGAACAGGCGATGAACGACTATGACACGGTCGTGCTTGAAGTCGTGGAACGGATCGCGCCCGAAACCTTCGTCCGACTCATGGCCATTCCGGATCCTGATGCACCTTCACTGGTCTGGCATCGTGATCAAGCGGTTCCCGCCTGGTCGTTGAACGATGCCGACGAAGCGACCATGTTCCCCGCTGATGGAGTCGAGGCATCTCTGGAAGATGGGCGCATCAGAACACGATCCGATCGCATTTCCTCCGCTGTCGTCTTCAACGATCTGAATCTGCCACCGGGTCACAGACACATCGCACGCATCATGCTCGATTCTCCGGGACTCGGTCAGTCCACGCTCTTCTGGGCAGCGGAATCCGAGGAGATGTCAACCGAACGAAGTGATTCGAAACCGATTCGTGGCGGTCTCAGCGAGCTGTTCCTTGAGATGCAGTCCGATGCACCGATCAGGAGCATCATGTTCGAGCCCGGAGGCGGTCTCGGGGAACATGTCATTGAATCACTTGAGATTCGAAGCGTTCCGTCCAGCCCGGAATCACCGGTTCGTCCCTGACGCACCGTTCGCCGAGAGAATCGACTTCAGATCCGCGCAGGCCTCAACAAGATGAGGTCCTGGAAAGTTGATCCTTGGATGGATGAGCCACTGGCACTGCTCGGATGAAATGGACGCAAGTGGCTCCTGAAGGATGGCGGGCTCATCATCGGTCACCTGATCGGACACCACGATGATCAGGTCAGGACGCAGCCGCACGACATCCTCCATTGAAAGCGTCTTCCATCCACCCTCTCCGGCCACGTTCTCAGCATCCGTCGCCTCGAGCATTTCCCCGAGATAGGTCGTCGTACCCCAGGCCAATGGAGGAACCCCATCGTTCACGATCAGAACACGCTGCCCGGACGCAATCGGTGTCGGTGAGATCGATTGAATGAGAGAAGCACCCAGCTGGTCACATCGCAACAACAGATTCTGGTTCTTCTCTTGATTCTCGAACTGGATCGTCGAAGGCAGGTCATCGAGCATCTTCTTGATGTCGCCGATCGTCCGAAGCGGCCATGCCTGCAACGCCCAGTTCTGCTGAGCCGCAAGCTCGACCATCGCCTGGTCGCTGGAAACGTCCTCGGATTGGAAGAAGACGTGTGTCGGTGAGATTCGAATCAACGCTTCCCAATCCCGTTCATGGAGGTCCCCCACAGCCGGAATCTCATCGAGGCTGCGTGTCATCGGGCGGCACCAGTTGGATCGTCCGACCAGATAGGGACCGAGTCCCGCATCCTCGAGCGCGCTTGTCATGGCTGGACTCAGACTGACGATCCGCGGACCCTCATGAGGTACGGAGCTCTCCTGGGGTTTGCTGCAACAGGTCAGGCAGATCAGGATGAGCAGGCACCAGCGAATCATGTCACCAGTATCGAGACTTCGATCCAGTTGTGCTACATCGGGATGCCGGACAGGCTGATCAAATCAACATTCAGGCTGGCGAGCGTCGCCTTGAATTGATCAGGCACGGCATGAGCAGGAGCAGTCCTGCAGCTGGTGAGGGTACCGGTATCCCGTAGATTCCAAAGCTGCTCATGCCTGTCAGAGGCTGAGACGCATCCCAGTCAAAGGCAATGTCTCCCTTCAGTCGCCAGACCGTCTCGAATTCCGGACCTGTCAGCATCATGTCGATGCGATCAGCAGTGGCATCGGCCAGGATCTCGGTATCCAACGGAACTCCGTTCAGAACCCAGTTGTCCACCAATACGGATGCACCATCTACCTGAGCGGAGAACAGAAGGCTGTCGATGTTCATGAGCGTCATGCTCCAGGACACCAGTTCGATGTCCGAGGCACTTTCCCGAATCTCATAACTGAGTTCCTGAAGCGTGGGATTCCAGCTCAATTGCCAGCCATAGGTTTCTCCTGGAAACCATTCCTGGAACGCAGATGCCGCTGGCGGTCCACCGGAAGGACCGATGGAAATGAAGGAATCGGATGTAATCAGATTGGATTCGGCTTCGAAAAGCGATCTTGATATGGAACTGTCCGCTTCCGCCGCAGACACCGACTCCAGTGGCAGAGAGTCACCGCCAGGCCCCCACGCAGCCAGCGACAAACAGCAGATGGTCAACTCAATTGAGGCAATCATGAGGGTTCACACTCCTCGCTTCGGGCATGACGGCCACCATTCCACAGGTCGCTGCAGAGTGGTTTCGAAGCGAATCTTCCATGCCTAATCCGTGGCAACCGGGGATATCTGTCACGTCCTTTTGCAGATACGCGTGAAAGCCTCTACAAGTGCGCACCAGATCGGGCAAAAGTCTCACGGAAGCCCAGCTTTTTGAGCAGATTGCTGCCTGAAGGTCATTGAATCCTCTTCCACGCCGATTTGGATGGCCGATTTCGACCACGACACCGCGCGGGAAGAACACCCGTGAACACAAACAATTCAAATTTGATTGAAACCAGAACCCTGAAGGAACTCAGGAATCAGACAGATCCTTGCGGAGCTGTTCAGGCAATCCCAGTCCCAGCATCTTGTCTGCAGTCTTGTTGGCCGGGCCGGGCTCCGGACCGTCAAAGAGCATGTAAGCCATGGTGTCAAGCATTTCACTGTCCTCTTCGGAGAGTGCGGAACGCCCGATCTCATCCACTTCCAGCTTCCAGGTCCGTCCACCATCGGCGCTGCTGACGGTGATGGGAAGATCTTCCTTGAGCGTCCCGAGCCAACTGCAGAATGCCTGAATGGAATCCTGGTCTCCCCGGTTCATGTCGCCCATCAGACGTTGTGATTCAGGATCCAGCTCGGAATCCGACTTGACCCAGTTGGCAGCCTGTTCACGAACAGACAGCATCTCCATCAGAACATGTTCAAGCGCTTTGTTTCGTGGAAGAGATTCGCTCATGCTGCTCACTCCAAATCAAGTGGACCATCAAAGCTGCTTTCCGGGCAGCCTGTGGGTCTCGAAGAAGTCTTCATAGATATGACTGCAGTGGTACACACCGCCTGGTGGCGGATTCATCATCACGAGTTCGAACTTGACCTCCCTGAAAACCCTGCGATACAGAGTCTGATACCACCATGGCACCTGGGTGATCTGAGTGAAGGTCCCTGTCGTATTCATCCTCTTCCATGTCTCGAAAACAACCTTGTTCACTTTCTGTGGGAGGCTGGGGATCGGAAGACAGCTCAGACAGACATCGATGTGCTCGATGTCACGCTCAGCGAGCAGGTCGGGAAGATTTTCAACACTGGCATTCGCAATATCCGCCTTGGGACAACGAGCGCTGGCGATCGCATGAAGATCCGGATCCACCTCGATCGACAGAAAGGTGCTCTCCGGGTGCATTCGTTCCAGAACCATCTGGGTCAATGGCCCGGTGCCGGTGCCGAGTTCGACGATTGCCTGGGGTCTTGTGGGATCCACATCACGACACATCGCACCGCACAGCCATCGGCTGGAAGGTGTCAGGCTGGCGATCTTGGTTCCATGCCTGAGGAATTTTCGTACCCAGACGGTACGTTCGGCGATACGTGTCACGAGTGACTCCCTGCGTGTTATATATGGAAGAGACAATTCAGAATTGAAGCAAGTTTGAAGTCTCACCAGAGTGCCCAATTTCCAGCCTAATGAAACATTCCTGGTTCGGATGATAGCCTTACCGGCTATCTCAAGTGCGATTCTCGATGAACTCCGCTTCACGGGGAACCCATGAGCCGCCAAGTCGTATTGGATGATCAACTCGAAAAGGCCGTACTGGTGCAGACGTCTGCCCACGGCATTTTCCAGCCTGAGAGGGCATATTGAAATGACTCAATTGACGAAAACAGGGATTGCCTGCGGTTTCCTGATGACAACAGCTTCCTTGGCTCAAGCAGGTGTGACCAGCCTGACGGTCGAATCAACCAACAGCTGGAGCTCGGGGCACAGTGGCCAGATTTCGTTCGTGAATTCCGGAGTGGATCCGATCGAAGGCTGGAGTTTCTGGATCGAAGATGGCCCAGCCATCACATCTGCGTGGAATTGCGAGTGGTCAGCTGATGGCAACCGTGACTCGTTCCTCGATGCGGGTTGGAATGGCATCATCGATCCAGGTGAAACCGTCACCATTGGATACGAAGCCACCGGTTTGCTGGAGCAGACCATCACGGGCGCCGAATTCAACGGCATGCCGGTCGAGATCAACTATGCCGGCGCTGATGAGGGCGACGGTGATGATGACGGCAGCGATGGTGGAAATGATGGCGACGATGGCGGAAACGACGGAGGCGGCGGTGATGACACCGGCGATGGTTCGGGAACCACACCGGGATGCGATGGTGATACCGACGGCAACGGAGCCGTCGATGTCAGCGACATCCTGGCTGTTCTTGATGGCTGGGGCCCCTGCCCGGGCTGTGGCGCAGATGTCGATGGAAACGATGTCGTCGATGTGGATGACATGCTCGCCGTACTGGGCGCCTGGGGCGATTGCCCTTCAACGGGACCGACCAACAAGAGAATCGTCGGGTACTACATCGAATGGGGCATCTATGGACGAGATTACCAGCCCGCAGACATGCCACTCGACAAGATCACTCACGTCAATTACGCATTCGCCAACATCGGTGATGATGGTCGAATCGCGATCGGCGATCCCTATGCTGCCATCGAACGTTCCTATCCGGGTGATACATGGGATCAGCCCTATCGAGGAACCTACAACCAGCTGAACAACGTTCTCAAGCCTCAGTACCCCCACCTCAAGACTCTGATTTCAGTCGGTGGGTGGACCTGGTCCGGCAAGTTCTCGGATGTCGCGCAGACTGCGCAATCACGACAGATCTTCGCGGAATCATGTGTCGAGTTCATCCGGACGTACAACTTCGACGGTGTCGATATCGACTGGGAGTACCCCGTGTGCTGTGGTCTCTCGAGCAACACGTATCGTCCTGAAGATCGTGAGAACTACACCTTGCTCGCGGAGGAGTTGCGCAATCAACTTGACGCTGCCGGCCAGGAAGATGGTCGGGAGTATCTCCTGACGATCGCCGCCGCAGGTGGTATCGACAAGCTGGAGAACTACGAACTGGCGGAGCTGGCTTCGCATCTCGATTGGGTCAACACCATGTCCTATGACTTCATGGGATCCTGGGACCTCTCGATCACGGGCCACCACAGCGGCTTGTATGCGAATCCAGACAATCCTTCACCAAATCAGAATGTCCGAAACTTCTACAACGCTCATCACTCGGTTCTTCCCTGGCTGGAAGCCGGAGTGGAACCGGACAAGATCGTCATGGGGGTCCCCTTCTACGGTCGTGCCTGGGGTGGCGTGAATCCAACCAACAACGGGCTGTTCCAGGCAGGCACGCTGGTGCCACCGGGGACCTGGGACGACTGGTCCAGCGGTGCCACGGGGATGAACGACTATACGGAAATCGCTTCATTCATTGCATCAGGCAACTACGTCCGCCTGTGGGACGACACGGCCAAGGTGCCTTGGGCCTGGAGCCCCGACAATCACGGCGGCCACTTCATCTCCTATGACGATGCCGAGTCGATCGAACTCAAGATGGACTACATCAAGGACAACAGCCTCGGTGGCGTCATGTTCTGGGAGGTGACCGCCGACCGGGAAGCCGAGCTTCTGGACGTGATGTACCAGTCCCTCGAGGTTGAATAGCTCGTCTGATTTCAGCCATGACACGACCTGCGTGAACCGGGCCCGCTGCAAAACGGGTCCGGTTCGCGTTTTCTGTTGGAAATGACATGCCCAGAATGGCCTCAATACCCGATATCATCCCACGGTCATGCACATGGATCCTGCAGTCAGCTCAATGTCAGCGCTTTCCGGCCAGTGGCCCGGAGGGTCGTCGTGAGCAAGATCCCCGTGACGGTCATTCTTCCCGTCAAGAATGATGCCCAGACGGTGGCCAACAGCCTGGCACGTCTCCAGCGATTCCAGAAGATCGTCGTGGTCGATTCTGACAGCAAGGACGGCACCGATGAGGTCGCCGCGGCCCATGGAGCCGAATACGTCGTCTTCAACTGGAATGGCAAGCCACCGAAGAAACGGACGTGGTATCTCAACAACCATGAGATCGAGACGGATTGGGTTCTGTTTCTGGATGCCGATGAGCTTGTCAACGATGCGTTCTGCGATGAGGTGGAACGGGCCACGGCATCCGGCAAGTACGTCGGATTCTGGATGTCATTCCACAACTGGTTCATGGAGAAGTGGCTCCAGCATGGAGATCCCTTCTCAAAGCTCGCCTTGTTTCGACCAGATGCGGGTCGCTATGAACAGGTAGCGGATTCGAGATGGACCAACATCGATGTGGAAGTCCATGAACATCCGATTCTGGACGGCGCTGTTGGTCGCATTCAAGCACCGGCTGCACACGATGAACGTCGAGGCTTGGATTCCTACATCGGCAAGCACAACAACTACTCGACGTGGGAAGCCCATCGATTTGTTGCGATTAAAACGGAAGGCGACGGCATCTGGGATTCACTCACACGTCGTCAGAAGTTCAAGTACAAACATGTCAACAAGTGGTGGTTTGCCACGACCTACTTCGTCCATGCCTTCATTCTCAAGAAGGGTTTTCTCGATGGACGAGCAGGATTCGTGTTCGCTTCATTGAAGCGCGAATACTACAGCCACATACGACTCAAGATTCTCGAGCTCCAGAACAGGACTTCGGAAACAGCGGCCGCGACGACGGTTGTTTCATCCGGCTCCGAACAGGCTTCGAAGCAGGACGTCCCGGTCACGGTCGTCGTGACAGCCGATGACGGTGACGGACTGGACGCATGCCTCGAGCGATTGAAGCGTTTCCAGGAAGTCGTCGTGCTCGATTCCGGCAGGGATGCCCGGATCACGGATGTTGCTCGGGAACATGGCGCAACCTGCGTGACATTCGAATCCAATCCGGAAGCTTCGAATCCGGGCAATTGGTTCCTTGAGAATCACGATATCCGCAATGATTGGGTTCTTTTTCTTGGATCCGACGACCTTGCGACTGATGCCTTCTGTGATGATGTCAGACGGGCCGCAACTTCCGGAAAGCATGTCGGATACTGGATCCGATTCCATGAATGGTTCCAGGGTTCTTTGCTTCGGCATGGTGAGCCGACCACCAGACTCTCGCTCTTCCGTCATGATGCAGGTCGATTCGAGGAGATGGCCGATGGCGCCTCCGGAGCGGCCTGCCATGAACGCCCCGTGCTCAAGGGGACCATCGGCCAGGTCAGCTCACCCATGCAGCACATGAATTGCGGCGGCCTCGAACAACTGATCAAGAAGCACAACGAGTCATCGACTTGGGAGGCCCGTCGATATCTGGCTGCCGGGACCGAGCATGATTCATCCCGGATGTCGCTTTCTCCACACCAGCAATACAAGGGTGGTCATGTCGACACGTGGTGGTTCAAGTGGATTCATTTCCTGACCGCCTTTGTGCTGAAACTCGGCTTTCTCGATGGACGTGCAGGATTCATCTTCGCCTCCTTGAGAAGGCAGTATCACGGTCATATTCGCCTGAAAATGAACGAAAGCCGTGATTCAAAGAAGAAGGCGTCGGACACGCTTCTTCCCTGACAATCGGAACGGCACCCATGACACATTACGAGGTCATTGTGATCGGAGTTGGCTGCATGGGGTCTGCAGCCTGCGCTTCTCTTGCCAGGCGGGGTGTCCGCGTTCTGGGACTTGAGCAGCACACGATTCCCACGGATCTCGGATCCAGTGGACACCAGTCGCGGATCTTCAGGTTGGCGTACTACGAGCATCCTGACTACGTACCGCTTCTGAAGCAGGCCTACTCGGGCTGGCAGCAACTTCAGATCGAAGCAGACATGCCGGTCTTTGCGGAAACGGGTGGCTTGTACATCGGACAAGCTGGTGGAGAATTCGTGGAGCACTCACAGGCTTCAGCGATTCGCCATGGTCTTCAATACGAACGACTCGACAAGCATGAGATCGAATCGCGTTATCCCGTCCTTGAATTGCCAGATGACTTTGTCGGGCTCTATGAGCAACCGGCGGGCATGATCTTCCCGGAGCGTGCCATCCAGGCGCAGGCCGATCTCGCAAGGCGTCATGGCGCACACCTTCTGGAGGGAGTTCGAGTTCACTCCTGGGAACAGACGCCGTCACAATGCCATGTCGAGACCGATTCGGGCAGGTTCACGAGTGATCGACTGGTGATCTGTTCCGGAGGATGGACGCCCGAGCTCTGCCCCGGCATTCCACTGAGTGTCTCGAGGCAGATCCTGGGCTGGATGCAGACACCCGAACCCGATCTCGTCTCCATGGAGCATTTCACGACATGGGCCATTGAACTCGAAGATCAATCCCTGCTGTATGGCTTTCCTCTGTGTGATGGGCTCGATGGACCAGCGGGTTTCAAGATGGCACGCCATCTTCCAGGCGCATCATGCGATCCGAGAACCCTTGTTCGCGAAGCCCAACCGGGTGATGAGGATGAATTTCTCTCATACGCCAGACGTTTTCTTCCAAGGGCTGTGGGACCCGTCACAGACATGAAGGTCTGTCTCTATACCAATACACCGGACAAACACTTCATCATCGACCGCCATCCTCGACATGACCGGGTGTTCCTGGCAACCGGATTCAGTGGCCACGGATTCAAGTTCCAGCCGATCATCGGGGAGATTCTGGCTGATCTTGCCGTGCATGGTTCCACGGATCAGCCCATCGGCTTTCTTGGCCTTGATCGTTTCGAACGTTCGTGATCAAGCCGGCGTGTCGACGACGGCAACCCACCCTTCGCGACCATCGATGGAATCGGCCTTCAGCCCGTACTCCGGAAGCATCGATGACGTATCGACAAGATCACCCAGCGGGACGATGTCCCGCCCTGTGTCCATGACCTGATCGAGAAAGTCCTCGAACATGGATGCCTTGGACATGCCTTCGGCCTCCGCGTGGATGGTGAGAACCTCATCGTGATCCGGCCTCATCGACTTGAGCATGAAAGCGTTGTAGTCGCCGTCATCGATCTCGCCAGCCACTTCATCCCATGTCGGCAGGGAGACCGGAACCTGCGGCTGTGAGAGCAGAATGCCATCCACGACAGGTCGGAAGACACCGCAGGAACCGCGACAGTCACTGTTGTAGCGAAAGCCGAAGGTCGACTTGACTCGAAGAACTTCATCCGTACAGCGCCAGCCTGCCGATGCGGAACAGGTCGGTTCGCAACCAATGATCTCGGCGAGCAGTTCGTAGGCGGACTGGGTCTCACCAGCCAATGCCCGGTAGCCCATGCGATCGACAGCGACTTGCCATCGATGGTGGTCCCAGGCATGTACGCCGATCTCGTGTCCAGCTTCCGAAGCCGCTCGAATGATCGGCGCCAGCCCTTTGCCGATCTGCGGTCCGGGCCAGAGCGTGCCTTTCAGGAGAATGTCCCACCCGTAGAGGCTGCCTGCACGGGTTCGAAGCATCTTTCGGAGAAACGTCGGCCTCAGGAGGCGAAAGAGATGACGGCCCATGTTGTCCGGACCCATCGTGAAGAAGAACGTCGCCTTCAGACCACGCGCCGCAAGGATGTCACACAGCTTCGGGACACCATGCTTTGTGCCTCGATAGGTATCGACATCGATGCGAAGTCCCAATCGCATGGGCGAACCACTCACCGGCTCGCAGCCGTCTCCGCTTCACGCGATTCGATGCCGTGCTGCGCTGCCCAATCCCTGAGGAACCAGTCAAGCGTCCTTGCAACGGAATCACGTGTCTTCACCTGAGGACGCCATCCGACATATCGAAGCGCATTTCGGATACTTGGACGACGATGCTGGACGTCCTCGTAACCCTTGCCGTAATAGGAACGACTTTCGATCTCACGGAAGCCCGCGAATGGCGGGAAGTGTGATCGCAATGGATGGGCTTCGAATTCCTCGACAAGCATCTCCGCAAGTTCACGGATGCTGGCTTCATTGTCTGGATTGCCGATGTTCACGATCTTGCCGTCACATCGGTTTTCCTCGTTCTCGATGATCCTGAAGAGACAGTCGACGCCTTCATCCACCTCGGTGAAGCAGCGCTTCTGCTCTCCGCCGTCCACCAGCAGAATCGGTGTGCCTTCGACGAGATTGAGGATCAGCTGGGTGATGGCTCGAGACGAACCGATTCGTGCCGAATCGAGGGTGTCCAGTCTCGGGCCGATCCAGTTGAACGGCCTGAACAGTGTGAACTTCAGATTCTCGTGCTGTCCGTACGCCCAGATCACACGGTCCAGCAACTGCTTCGAGCAGGAGTAGATCCACCGCTGACGATTGATCGGGCCGGTCACCAGAGTCGATGTGTCCTCATCGAAGTAGTCATCCTTGCACATGCCGTACACCTCGGACGTGGACGGGAAGATGATGCGACGACCGTAGCGGACACAATCACGGACGATCTGAAGGTTCTCCTCGAAGTCCAGCTGGAAGACTCTCAGTGGATTCCGGGTGTATTCGATCGGCGTGGCGATCGCGACCAGTGGAAGGATGACATCGCATTTTCGAATGTGATACTCGATCCATTCCCGGTTGATGGAAATATCGCCTTCGACGAAATGAAAATCAGGATGCTCGACGATGCCGCCGAGATTGTCGGATCGCAGATCCATTCCATGGACTTCGTAGCGACCGGTGGACAGAAGCCGTTCGCAGAGATGGCTTCCGATGAAACCGTTCACGCCAAGAACAAGAACGGATGTCCGGCGCCCGGGCTTGCGGCGTTCGAGTTCGGAGAACCGCATGCCTGGAACGACGTTGAGGTCCTTGGCGACCTGATCACCAGCTGCATAGACGCCGTCATCGGTCTGAGCGAAATCGATTCGGATTGATTCGGCGCCACAGGAAACGATCAGTGGGTCCGTGCTGATAACGGTACCTGGAATGTCGTGGGATTCGGTCGATGGCGTGGTCTTCCAGATTCGAACACGACGATCACCGACCTGACCGATCGCCCCGGGGTAGGGGCGGGTCACTGCTCGAACAAGATTGTGCACACCCTCGGCGGACATCGACCAGTCGATCCGGCCGTCCTCGGGTGTTCGCCGTGGATAGACCGTGGCTTCGGATTCGTCCTGCGGGTGGCGTTCAGCCTTGCCGTCACGAATCAGGGGCAGCGTCTCATCCAGCAGACCGCCTGCGGCTTCCCGAACCTTGCCCATGAGTGTCATGGCCGTGTCCTCAGGATCGATGGCGATTCTTTGCTGGCTGACGATGTCGCCGGCATCCGGCTTGGTCGTCATGTGATGCAGCGTGACCCCTGTCTCGCTTTCGCCATTCACCAGAACCCAGTTGACCGGCGCACGGCCGCGGTAGGCGGGCAGAAGCGAACCATGCAGGTTGTAGCAACCTGATGGGAAGAGGTCGATGACTTCCTGCTTCACAAGTTTTCTGTAATAGAAGGAGAACAGGACGTCTGCACCCATCGAACGGATTCGCTCGATCCAGATGGGATGATTCAGATCATCCGGTGCATGAACCGGAACACCGGCTTCTGCGGCCCACTCGGCAACGGATCCGAACCAGATTGCTTCAGCTGGATCATCCCTGTGGGTGAAGACAGCAACAATCTCGATACCGGCGCGACGCAGGGCTTCCAGCCCGGCGATTCCTACATCGTGGTAAGCAAGTACGACTGCCTTCATGAATGAACGAGCCTCCGCTCCGTGTTTTCCAAAATGGAAATTTCCGTGGTGCCTGCCAGAACCGTATGGTCATGGACTGAATCAACAAAATACCGTGGCCGACCGCGAACGTCATTGTGAACCCTGGAGAGATACTCCCCAAGCAGCCCCATCGCGACGAACTGCACACCCATCAGGAAGAACAGGACGGCAAAGAGTGTGAAGACTCCGGAGACCGCCCATTCGGGACCCATGACCAGTCTCAGGATGAGCAACACGCCGCCGAAGGCCACGCTGAGACAGGAAATGATAACACCGACCCACGTCAACAGTCTGAGTGGGAAAGTGGTCATGCAGGTCAGCAGATCAAACTGCAGATTGATCAGTCGCATGAAGCTGTATTTGGAATGGCCGGCGGATCGCTCCGCATGGGACACCTCGATTTCGGCCGTTCGCTTGGCGAACGAGTTCGCCAGAACCGGAATGAACGTGCTTCTCTCACGACACTGCAGCATGGCGTTGACGATCGGCCTTCGGTAGGCGCGGAGCATGCAGCCGTAATCGTGCATCATCACACCCGTGGTCTTCTTCACCATGAAATTGATCATGCCTGAAGCAAGCCGGCGAAAGAGGCTGTCCTGGCGATCCATGCGAATGGTGCCGACAACATCATTGCCACGGTCGATTTCCTCGAGCAGCTTCGGAATCTCTTCGGGAGGATTCTGCAGATCGGCATCAAGCGTCACGATGATGTCGCCCTTGGCATGCGAGAAACCACAGATGATCGCGTTGTGCTGACCGTAGTTTCGATTCAGAATGATCGCCTTGACATGGTCGGGATTCGAAGCAGCCGCCTCGACCAGTCGATCGGAAGATCCGTCACGACTACCGTCATCCACGAGGACCAGCTCCCACTCGCGATCAAGGCGGTCCCCCACCTCTCGACAGCGGTTCACCAGCTCATCGAGATTGTCCAGCTCGTTGTAGACGGGAATGACGATTGAAACACTGCTGTTCATGCCGGCGCTCCCTGCTCCTGGGCAACATTGCAGACCGAACGAATGCCGGTCAGTACACGTTCGATATCGTCATCAGTCATGTCCGGGAACAGCGGGATCGAACAGATGCGCTCGCTGTTCCATTCCGTTTCCGGAAGGCCGCCCGAGTCCATGCCCTGATCTCGATACCAACGATGCGTATGAGCCGCTCTGAAGTGAAGGCCCGTTCCGATTCCGATGTCCTTCAAGGCTGCCATGAACTGGTCACGGTCCAGGCCGGCCAGTTCAGGGAGAACACGCACGATGAACAGATGCCAGGCATGCCGATGATTCCAGGAGGGCAGGCCGAGCGGTTCGATGCCATCGACCTCCCGCAGACCTTCGGTGTATCGATTCGCGATCTCGGCGCGTCGCTCGATGAACGTATCCAGTCTCTTCAACTGGGAAACACCCAGAACCGCATTCATGTCGGGCATGTTGTACTTGAATCCAGGTGACTGCACTTCGACCTGTGGCGAACGGCCCTGCTGATTGCGATCCCACGCTTCCGCGGCCAGGCCGTGAAAACGCATTCGTCGAATTTCGGCGGCCAGTTCGACATCGTCGGTGACGAAGACACCCCCCTCACCGGTCGTCACGTTCTTGATCGGATGCAGGGAGAAGATGGCATGACCACTGCTGCCGATCTCTTGATTCGAATACCGGGTACCGATGGCATGCGCCGCATCTTCGATCACTGGAATACCGGCCGCATCGGCGACCGATCGAATCCCATCCAGATCACATGGAACACCGGCATAGTGCACGGGAATGATCGCCTTGGTTCGCTTCGTGATGGCGGCGGCGATCGATTCCGCGGAGACCAGCAACGTCTCTCGATCCACATCCACGAAGACCGGCTTCGCGCCCAGCAGGCTGATGATGTTCGGTGTCGAGACCCAGGTCATGGAGGGCGTGATCACCTCGTCTCCCGGCCCGATACCCATCGCCAGAAGAACCAGATGCATCGCCGCCGTCCCGGAGGTCACCGCCACCGCGGCCTGGCCACCTGTTCGATCGCAGACGGCTTGTTCAAGCTCGGCACAGGCTGGACCGGTGGTGATCCATCCGCTTGTGAGCGTTCGGGTCACCGCCTCGACGTCCGCCTCGTTGATGGAGGGGCGACAGAAGGGCAGGAATTCGCCTGCCGTGGGCTGGTTCTTCGATCGTGTCATGACTGACGCATCGTACCCGAATCGGCCTGCAAATCCCCTTCTGAACCCGGTTTGACGGCTTCTGTGGCCCCCTGATGGCGCTCTGGGTGCAGGTGAATGTCACCTCGGAGGAGCATCAAGGACCCGATGAGGCTCCAGGACAGTTCGTATCCCCGGTAGATCAGCAGCATCCCGATCACCTGATTTGGAGTGGCGAAATCGGGCATGGCCAACAGCAGGATGCCCAGGCCCTCCATCACACCAATCCCCTGCCATGACATCGGAACCGCTGCCGCCAGGAAAAGGATCGGCATCACGGTCAGGATGACGGCGGGATCATGAGTGATCCCAAGTGAAACACCCGCGAGCGTGGCTGCCGACGCCAGGAGAATCTGAACGACGACTGAAATCAGCGTGGCCAAGGTGACGGATCGCTTGTGAACCCCATAGGCATGTGCCGCATCCTCGATCCGTGCGATCAGCCCGCCACCGAACAGCCTCTGCAGACGTTCCAAACCAAGCCATGTTCGCAGACCCGCGTTGAAGTACATCCAGGCGAAGATCGCAATGACCGCGATCACGCCCCAGGCCCACAGTCCGATCGTGAATGCGACGGATCCACTGGTCGCCATGACACCGGCCACTGCCGCAAGCACGATGAGCCCAAGCAGGCCCGTGATGCGGTCGAAGACGACGCTCATGACCGCAATGACGCGATCATCGCTTTGTTTGGCGACATACCAGGCCTTGACGACGTCACCGCCTTCCGTTCCCGGAAGGCAGAAGTTGAAGAAGGCACCGACAAAAACGAGTCGCAGGGTTCGCCACCAGCTGACGGCCAGGCCACGGCATCTCATCAGAATCCACCACCGAGTGGCCTGCAGCGGATAGACCCCGGCAAGCGGGAGCAGTCCGAGCAGCAGCAGCCCGAGACTGGCCTGACCAAGGAGTGTGAAGATACCCGGCCGGTACCAGGCCACCGGAACGTCGGCAACCGAGACCGGGGCGCCGAACAGAAGACAACTGATCACGTCAGGATCTTCTTGGGTCGGCAAGACGCCAGTGACCTCATAGACTCTCGGTTGTTCCAGGACGACGCCATCCAGTCCGGGCTCACCGGCCGGGATTTGGATGGAATCACTCCAGTCGATCGCCCAGAGAACGATTGCCACACCGGCAATGATCAGAAACAGACGGAGTACTCGAAGGATATTCCTCGACATCAGCAGAGGCATGGTAGGTCCATGTCACAGGGATCTGCATCAGATCGGCCCTGGCCATGTCATGAGACCATGATTTGATCCGAATCAGGGTGCTGGATCGACATCCGCCTTGCGGGTTTCCGCATCCATCATCCGTTCGATCTCCTGATACAGATAGTCGAAGGCTGCCAGATCTTCGGCAGGAACCGTGGCACGCCTGCGGTCGAGATCCATGAGAAGCATCGGAAGCTGATCCGGCGGGAACTGCTTCAGCTGATCCAATGCCATCTGAACCTTGGCCACCTCTTCGGGTGTGAGGCTGGACAGTTCGACGGGCTCACGCTCCGGACGGACCTCCTCGGAACCATCCGATTCCCAGACCTCGATACCTTCCAGTGCCAGGTTGCCCTTGGAACGAATCTGGGCATTGGACATGGCGACGGTCTCACCGATGGCCTCCGCACGCCCACCCAGATGTTTCGCAAGGAACTCCTCGGTAATCGCATTGAATGCCATCATGTTTTCAGGACGATTCATTCCATGGCCTTCATCCGGGAACACGATGTAGGTCACCGGCAGATCTCGAGACTGCATGGCCTCGACAATCTGATCGCTTTCGGAAATCTTCACACGAGGATCGTTGGCACCCTGCGCGATGATGAGTGGTCGCTGGATACGGTCGACATGCATCAGCGGGGAGATGCTGTCCAGATACTCCGGATCATCCAGGCTTCCCACCCTGGTTTCAAACATGCTGATGATCGGCTCCCAGTAAGGAGGAATCGTCTTCATGAGCGTGCCGACGTGTGAGGGGCCGACGATATCGACGCCGGCAGCGAACAGCTCAGGATCTCGTGTCAGACCGGCAAGCGTTGCGTAGCCGCCATATGAGCCGCCCATGATGGCGATCTGATCCTTCTGGGCGATGTCGTTGTCGATTGCCCATTGGGTCGCATCGACGAGATCGTCCTGCATCTTTCCATACCATTCGCGGTTGCCGGCATTCGTGAATGCCTTGCCGAAGCCCGTGGAACCACGGAAGTTCGGACTCAGTACGGCATATCCACGATTGGCCAGCCACTGATGCATCGGGTTGTAGCCCCACCGATCACGTGCCCATGGACCGCCATGCACCAGCAGCACCATCGGCGTGGCCTCATCCGCCCCGAGAGGTCTCGTGAGATAGGAAGGCATGATCAAACCGTCTCGGGTCTTGATTTCCACCGGCTGCATGCTGGCAAGTTCATAGTCCTCAAGCTCAGGGCGATGTGAAAAGAGATACGTGCCCTTCTGATCATCACGATTCCAGATCCAGAAGCGAACCGGGCCGTCATCCTGCATGAACCTGAGGGTCCATGTTCGATCATCCAGAGTGCGACTCGCAATGGACATGTCCCCGTCATCGATCTTGCGAATCGTCTCCAGCTCAGCGGCCATCGCCGGATCAAGCGGAATCCATTCCGATCGAAGGTATTCGACCATCGCGACTTCAGGTTCATGGGTGGTCGGGTTCATGACCACACCGCTCACGTTTGCCGTTTCCGACTCATGAATCACCCGTGGGGCATCTGCGCCACCGGGGACCGCGGAGATCTCGACCAGAGCAGCCTTGTCACGGCCACGGGAATCCAACGCATAGATCTTGTCACCTGCAGCATTGAAACCCATGGGCTGGGTAGTCAGGGCGTCTTCCATGTCGACCTTCAAGAAGTCGTTCCATTCCCCGTCATGTTTCATTTGGTAGAGCGCACCACCATCGGAGGTCATCTCGACTCGTGCTCGTGGGTTCCAGTCATGGTCGAACATGTAGGCCGCGTATTCACCTTCATTTTCCTGAAGCAGAGTACGCTCGCCGGTTCTCGTGTTGATGATGTAGTAGTCGTGAACTCTGGGATCTCGGTCGTTGATGGCGACCAGAATCTCGTCTGGACGTTCGTGGGAACGCTCTGCGACACGGGCATTGACATTGTCGAATGGCGTGAGGTCCTTGACGGCGAGGTCATGGATGCCGACGGCGTAGACATGCGTGTTTTCATCGCCTTTGTCATCGCGACCGAAGAGGATCTGGTCGTTGTTCCATGACCAGGAGAAGCCGCCCAATGGACGGTCGGAAAACTCGGTGATCGGCCTTGGCGCATCCTCGCCAACGGGCGTGACCCAGATGTTGAGAACACCCTCATGCGGTGCCAGGTAGGCAATGTGCTTTCCATCCGGACTCATCTGCACACTGGCACGTTCAGGATTTCCGAACAGCACTTCCCGTGGAATCAGCGGCTGATCATGGGCCTCAACAGTGGTTTCCTTCGCTGCAGCAGGCTTTGAATCCGCGTGATGATCGAATCCATGGACGGTTGCCGAGAGTGTCAGCAATGCTGCAACAGGAAGACGGGTGAATGCTGGTTTGTGAAACACGATGAACTCCTCTTGATTCGAGCTGAACAGTATGACAGATTCAAGACGAAACGACAGCCTCGAACGGTCCATGACGGATCTTCCAGGAAGCCACGTTGCAATGCATGCGTGGAATCGCTCAGGGCACGCTGATCAGTCGAATATGAGCAGGAGCCATGCGGCAAAGACCAGAAGGTGAATGAACCCCTGCATCATGTTGGTCCGGCCACCCTGGAAATTGATCACGCACAAGGCCAACGTCAGGCAAAGCAGAATCGTGTCAACCAGATCCAGTCCCAGTTGAACGGGTTCGCCCGTAATGAGTCCAATGGCCAGGACGGCAGGAATCGTCAGACCGATCGTGGCCAGTCCGGAGCCAAGACTGATGTTCATCACACGCTGAATCTTGTTTGCTCGAGCTGCGGCCAGGGCGGCCAGTCCCTCCGGAGACAGGACCAGAATGGCAACCACGATGCCGCCCAACGCCTGGGGCAGACCCGATTCATCAAGTCCGTACTGAAGAACGACTGCGATTTTCTTGGCCAGCAGAACAATTGGAATCATGGTGAGGAGCAGCATGATTCCGTGATACGCGGCACTGCCTTGAAGGCCCCCATGAGACTCTTCCTCTGGCTCTTCATGAACGAAGTATTCACGATGTGATGAGGCCTGCAATCCGAGAAACACTCCATATACGCCGAATGCGGCAACCGTCAGAAAGACGGCCAGCAGGGTCGAGTGGGAGGCGTCCCGTGTCGATGTGGTCCAGGTTGGAAGAATGAGACCGAGTACGGAGAGGACCAGAAGCAAGGAGATGTATGACCCTGCGCTGCGCAGATTGAAATACTGCTCTCGATGAAAGATGCCTCCGATGAGCAGGCACGCGCCGATCAGACCGTTCAGGACCAGCATCAGCACGGCGAACATCGTGTCTCTTGCCAGGGTCGGGTTGTCCGACCCGACGATCATGACCGAAGCGATCATCGCCACCTCGATGCAGATGACTGACAGGGTCAGGATCAATGTTCCGTAGGGCTCGCCGAACTTGTGAGCCAGCCACTCGGCATGATGGACCACTGAGAATGACGACATGAGGATGATGATGAACAACCAGCCGAAAACAACGCCCCCTCGGGAGGGATTGAAGGGTTCGGCAAGCAGGGTGTCGCCCATCACCATGAAGATGGCAAGTGTGATGACCGAGAGGATCAGGGCATATTCATGTTTCAGGAAATTGACCATGTGTCAATCCTTATGTCGAGGCTGAAATCAGTGAGGTTCCGCTGATGGCGGTGCTTCCTTTGGAGTGAAGAAGAAAATCTCCGGGTCATCAGGAAACTCGGTGATGAACAACTGGCTGGTTCCATCGGCACGCTGGCTCGTCCAGATCATCATCTTCGAGTCCGCATCAAATGCGGGAAAGCCGTCGAAGCCAGACGCATTGGTCACTCGAGCGGTACGAGTTCCATACCGTGCAGGACGATCCGTCGGTGGTGATCCGGCATCCGCATCGGCGATGTAGATCTCATGGCTGTCATCCGCTGCCTCGCTCGACGAGTACACGAGGTACCGTCCACTCGAATGCCAGAACGGCGCCCAATTGACACGACCGTTGTCGGTGATCTGGAACTCGCGTTCAATGCCGGTGATGGTTCCCGCTTCGTTGAATGCAAGATCCGATACGAAGATCTGAAGAGCGTCGTCTCCGTTTCGATCGGATCGGTAGCAGATCCTCTTCCCATCCGGTGAGAAGAAGGAGTCGCCGTCATAACCTGGTGATGACAACACTCTGTGACGTTCGCCGGTTTCGAGATCCTTCACGAAGATGTCCCCGTCACCCGATTCCATCGACATGTAGAGCAGATGTCGACCATCGGGGCTGATGGAACACTCCGCCTGATAGGCCTCCTCATCACCTTCGAGGTATCTCAGGGCGGCGGGCAGATCGCCATCCGTTCTGGTCTCGACAATTCGCATTTCCGAAGGAACGTCCCTACGGTCGTATCGCTTGTCACGCTGATACCCCGAAGTGTCGCTGCCACCGGGAGGTTCGATCGTCGTTGCGAAGATCACCCGATCTTCGAACAGTGGATGAAACGAACCACAGGTGTTTGCGGATGCCTCCGGACTCAGTCGTCGGATGTTGTCCAGCGACCATCGAGGCGCCTCTTCGCGCTGCACCAGATCAGCCAGATACATGCTGTAATGAGATTCGGGCGACTCCCCCTCCGGAGGCGTCGGAACCGCCTGAAAGACGACCTGCCTGCCGGTCGGTGATATGGAGGACTCCCCTGTCTTCACGAACTGATCCGGTCGCGTCAGCATCACCACATCCTCAAATGGAAAGGATGCGTTTGACTGTTCAGGTGAAGTCAGGCTGATCGTGATTATGAATGGAACGATCCCGATCATGGTCCTCGTGTCTCCTGATGCGAACCGAACAGGCGGACTGGAGGATCATGCTAACGAGATCATCGGGAAACTGGCGCGTAGTGGAATTCGGGTATCCGAACCATGCCATCAACGGGCCCGATACCTGAGGAAAGAACCGTCCAGTTCGAACCATCCTGTGAAATTTCCAGCGTGCAGGGATGATCAATCGCATCACCTGCGACAGGACCGCCTCCCAAAGGCAGCCTTTGAACGAGTATCACGTCACCCGTCTCCCCATGACGAAGCCGTACAAGCGGCTCCATGGATGGATCACAGGCAACGTTCGCCAAGGGCCCCCCATTGACTCCGTAGTTGTCGGCGAGGTCGAAGGCAATCGGCCAACCTGGATATTGAGCCTGGTCCGGAGCACCGGGTGCCGTCCATCTTGGCCAGCATTCCATGACGATCCGTCTGTCCGGCTTCTGAAATCGAATCAGTCCCCAACCGGGCATGCGCTCATGAAGATTTCTGGGTTCATGACCATTCTGGACCGGATTGGCGACCGCGTGAACGGTCATCTTGTTGCCGAAGCCGTCTTCGTACTGACCGGTGTAGGGCGGTTGTCCCGACTGATGATTGCCACCGGGTGATGGTGGGAACCAGCGACGTGGCCAGGTGTTGGAAATCGCGGGGACACAGAACGCCCAGCCTGCATCATCATGGGCATCGATTCCATACTGGATCGTGGACCCCAGATGCTGATCACCACAGACATGGATGGCACCCCCTGTTCTCATCGCACGCAACGCACGATCTCGTCCGGATTGCGGCCATCCATTGGAATCTCCATCGGCGATGATGCGATAGCCCTTCGGGTAGTCGCCCGGTTTCGGTACAGGCAAACCGGGAATGACGCCTCCGGAGTTCGCGCCTTCTGGCAAGGTCGCTACGTTGCAGAACAGCGTCTGCGACAGCACCGCCTTGGCCCAGTCGTCCTCATCCCAGTCCACAGCCCATGCCTCGAGGAAGGCTTCCTGTCTCGGACCGAGCAACTCGGCATGATCGACGTCAGCCTGTGTGACGGGATCAAAGCCCTCGGCCTGAGACCATCCATTCCTGAAACGACCCTCGGGAACGGCAACGGATGGTGAGGACTTGAACATGCGATCAGCGATGATCGCAAAGGAGACTCCGCCCCAATCGAGTTCCGTGAAGTAGACACTGATCCCCTGTTGGATCGGCGCAGGATCCACCGGGTCGGGGAGATGACCGACCTGGGTACGGTGAACAGCGTTGACGACCCGTGGCGGCATCTTGTAGCCGCCACTGTCCTGAGCACTCAGTGATTCGGTCTTCTCCGCTCTCTTGCCACCGGCACCCCAGATGTTTCCGTGATAGACATCATGGTCATCCGGGATGGTGATGACGGGCCGCACGCGACCCAGATCTCGAAAAGACCAGCTGAAGCGGTACCACTTGTAGAGATAGTCCAGAAGGGTCTTTTCGACGGAGCGGGCGTCGACCGGAGTGAGGTCACCCTCGTAGATCTGGTCGCCCGCGAAGAAGACAAGATCAGGATCGCGTGCTTCGACCCCGGCGACTGTTTCACCGTGCGGCATCCAGATGCCATCATGATTCCATTTCAAACCACCTGTATAGACCTTCTGGCAATTCATGGCCGCCAGACGAGTCTCATCACCAACCGGGTAGGAACGAATCAGGCCTTCATACTGGTCTGACCATGGCGCGGCATCGCCCATTCGTGTTTCGTCATACGTGATTCGATACGGAGCACGACGACTTGAATCCCAATCGTCCACACGAAAGAGAATCGTCGCACTGTCCTGGTCGAGTCGACCCGTAGCAACACGCTGCCACTCCGTGCCCGTGTTGATCTCCAAAGCAGCCGTCTGCTGATCCTCTGTTCCCAACGGCGGCATCTGTACGGTCATCTTGAGGGCACCGTCATGAACCGTATACATCGAGCTCATGATCGGACCGAAGCGACGCGAAGAGTCCGCCTGGATGCCCGCACCTTCCGCCGAGAGTTGCTCGAAGGCGAATCCACGTCCCTTGGTTGTCGGCCCTCGGTGTGAAACCAGCGCGATTCCGCCATCCAGGTAGCGCGGCGGGAGATCTCCCGCGAGCGCCTTCGAAAGCACCTCGCCGTTCTCCGGGTCCTTGGCCTCGACCATGAGGCTGCCATCCTTGAACACTGCACGAAGCAGTACCTGACGATCCGCCCGACTTCCGAGACCCTTCCCGGTACGGGACTGTGGCTCCAGCAGAGGAAGTTGATCGAGGTCAACGGACTTGTTGATCGACCATCCACCGGGAACCTGATCATTCGTATCGAATCGCCTGATGGATACGACGCCATCACCGTCAACGACCGCCAACAGACCGCCATCCTCGGCAGGCTGGTGATGGACTTGCGCCGTGAGTCGATGATCGATCGAATCATTTCCTGAAGCCAGGAGAAAACCAGCAAAGGCGTCCGGCCCCGCACGCTTTCCGGAATCAGCAGGTTCGATCTCCACTTCCAGTGAAAGATCGCCACGCTCCAGGTCGAGTGATCGAGTGATCCAATGCGCTGTTCGGACAGGTCTTCGATGCCTTGCCTCGATACAGATGAGTCGGCCGTCCTCGATCGCCCAGTCCTGAAGTCTGTTGGCCCACCAGTCTCGACCGATCCAAGTTCGATCAGGAGATGCCCGAAACGTGTCGGTCATGACGACGTCTGCGTTCAATGATGACGCCGATGCCAGGATCAGCAGTGAAATCAATCGATGAATCGGCATGTGAAATCTCCAGGCCGGAATGAATTCGCAAGGGCCCGACGGCGACATGGACGGGTCGCAGACTGAACGAACTGTACCGTCAGTTCATGGTCAGGCGGAGGGATTCATGGCCGGATCGTCGTGGAGACTCCGAGCAAAGTGTCCGGGATCAGCATTTGGAAGTTGCCGAATCCACGATGTCCACGAGCTGTGATCTCAACGTCCTGATCACGTCATGATCATCGTCTGCGGCGATTTCAATCGCCCACCTGGCGGCCAGGAGTCTTCGCTTTCCAGCCTTGTTCTGATTCACCATGGAAGCAGTGAAATTGTCGATCTGGTCAGCGAGCTTGATCGCACGACCCTGCCAGGGCCCTTTGACAAGTTGCTTCTTGTAGGCAGGTTCCCGTGTTGGCTCCGGCATCCGATGGTCCTTGCTCATCACCGCAACCCAGTCCGCGACATCGGTTCCAAGCAGGTCCGAAACATCGTCGTAGTCTGCAGGCGTATCTTCGATGACATCATGAAGAAAACCGGCAGCGACCAGTTCATCGTCTGCTCCGGCCCTGGCAAGAATCGTCGCTACGCGAGCGGGATGCTGAAAATACGGAGTGCCATCCTTGCGAACCTGGCCGTCATGCAGCTTGGCTGCGAGAGAGGCTGCACGAACGACGATATTCCAGCTCGTTGTCATGCCAAGTATCCTACAGGCTGAACATGTGTCCGGTCGACAGGAGAGATCACCATGCTCGATGGCATCATGATTGTCTGGTTCATACTCACAGCACTGTCACTGCTCTTTGCAATCTACGATCTCTCGACCAACACGCCTGTCAGCTGGGTGCAGAAGCTGGCATGGATTCTGGTCATCGCGTACACCGGGCCATTCGGCCTCTTCGTATTCCTGCTGGCATGCCGGAATCCCGGCAAGGGTCTTCATGCCACCTTCACAAGGGCCAACTGGAAACAGGGTGTCAACAGTGAGATGCACTGTCTTGCAGGAGATGCCACAGGCATCATTCTGTGCGCCATCATTCTCTCGTTCTTCAGCCTGACGCCTGGAGTCGATCTCATACTCGAGTATGTATCCGCCTGGATCATCGGCCTGTTCATCTTCCAGGCACTGATGATGCTCGACATGTTCGGCAACAACTACCTGAGGGCCGTCCGCAAGACCATCTTCGTAGAAACGGTCTCGATGAACATGGTGATGGTCGGGATGATTCCCGTGATGGTCGTTCTTCTGCATCAGTTTCCCGAAAGCGATGATCCTGGACACCCCTCTTTCTGGTTCAGGATGAGCATGGGCGCCGTCGTCGGCGGTCTGACTGGTTTCCCGATCAACTGGTGGCTTGTGGCACGAGGATTGAAGCATGGCTGCATGACTGTTCCAGAAAAGGACGCAACACCCGTCGAATCCAGTGAGCATTCGGAGCATGCTTCACATCAGGTTCATGAGCATCATGATTCCGGCATGGATCATGAACACATGGACATGTCCGGTGACATGCATGGATGTCATGGAATGCAGATGGCAACCCTTCCAATCTGGCAGCAGATCGCATGGATTCTGGGAACATTCATCCTGCTTGGTGTCGCCGTGTGGATCACGACTCTGTTCGCACCCATCCGTTTCTGAACAGGATGATTCTCAGGAACCGCTCCATTTGTGGCGGATGACCCTGATTGCTTCGATTCGATCGATGAAAATCTCGATCAATTCGGGATCGAAATGGGTTCCGGCTTCGTCTTGCAGGAGCGAAAGAATTCGATCATCCGACCAGGCTTCCTTGTAGGAACGGTTCGACCCGAGCGCATCAAAGACATCGGCAATCGCCACGATGCGTGCGAAAAGTGGAATGTCTTCGCCAGAGCGACCCTGGCGGATCGGGGAACTGGGGAACACAAGATATCCATGGTCATCCCGCTCGAGTGCCTGGTTCCCCGGGTAGCCGCCACCGTCCCAGCGTTCATGGTGGCCTCGAACAACATCGGCTGCAGCCTCGTCGTATCCCGAGAGAAGCTCATCGAACAGAGTGTCATCCACCATCGTGTGGCCCTGCATGGTCGCGAACTCCTCGTCTGTCAACTTGCCTGGCTTCTTGAGGATCGTGTCAGGAATCGCGACCTTGCCGACATCATGAAGCATGGCGGCGATTCGAAGGCGATCACGTTCTCGTTCTCGCACTTCGTCGGGCACTCCATGCTTGTCCGCCCATCCTGCGTAGATGACCAGTGCGTATTCCGCGACACGATTCGCATGGGCACCCGTCTCGGAAGGATCACGAAGCTCGGCCATGCGGATCATTCTCAGAATCATGGATCGTGTGAGCTGCGCATTCTGCATTGACACAGAAGCCATCGAGGCAAAGTGCCTCACGGCATTCTCATCGTCGGTGTTGAACGATGTTCGAGGTGTTCCGTCAGGATGCATGGGGTTGATCAGTTGCAGGACGCCGATGACCTGCCCAGCGCTTCCCGTCAATGGTGCCGCGAGAACCGAACGTGTCCGGTACCCGTACGATTCGTCGAAGCTCGAATTGAATGTGAACGGCACGTCATCATCGATTGAATAGACGTCCTCAATGTTGACAAGCTCATTCTCCATCGTGACCCAGCCCACGATGCTTGACGTATCGACGGGAATATTGACAGCGGACTGTCTCAGCTGCTCAAGCATGACCGGATCTGATTGCGATTGATTCTGAGCGTGTGTCAATCTCAGCGCATCGCCATCCACGAGGAAACTACCGCCAGCATCCGCCCCGAGAATCCTTCGTGCTTCCGTGAGGAGCCGCTCCATCAGAATGTCGATGTCCTGGATCCGTGCCAGCTCATTGCCCAGCATCGCGATGGCACGAAGTCGGTCTCTCTGTTCACTCACGTCGGACTCGAGCGATACATTCAAGGCCTGCAGATTGCGATTCGCTTCATCAAGGGCCACGGCCTGTCGTTGCAGTCGATCAGCCATCTTTTTCAACGCCTGTTCAGCAACCGCCTTCGCCGCAAGCGCGCGGATTCGAGCGATCAACTCAAGGCGATCCGGCATCTTCACGAGAAAGTCGCTGGCGCCGACCTCGAAAGCGTCCACTTTTCTGTGCACATCCGATTCACTGCTCAGGATGATCACAGGAATATCACTCGTCACATCGTCCTCTCTGACAAGGCGAGTCAGTTCCACGCCATCGATGGAAGGCATCACGAGATCGATGATCAGAACGGTCGGTTGAGACTCCCTGATGCGATCCATGGCCGTGACGGAATCCAGAATCGGTTCAACGGAGATGTCTGGATCATCAGACAGCATGCGACGAACGGCTTCGCCCACGATCGGCTGGTCGTCGACGAGGACGACCTCGATCCGCCCGTGAGCCTCATCCTTGAATTCATCGGGCATAGATGGTCCGGTCGTCATGTCCCGACCTTTCGAGGCAGGCACAGCTTGGCGATCAGTGATGTCCAGCCTGTCTGGTGGGATGCTCCGCAACCGCGGCCATCGTCACCATGGAAGTATTCATGGAACAGGATCTTGTCTCGGAACAGCGGATTCATCTGGAACATCTCGTTGTCACCGTTGAATGGGCGGCGGTGATCACCATCGGTGGTGAACAGTCGTATCAATCGATGGCGCAATTCATCCGCAACCTGTCCAAGCGTCATCATGTTACCGGAGCCGGTCGGGCATTCCACCTTGAATGCATCACCGTAGTAGTACTGGTATTTCTGAAGTGATTCGATGATCAGGAAATTCACCGGCAACCAGATCGGACCACGCCAGTTCGAGTTGCCACCGAACATCGCACTTGTGGATTCTCCGGGTTCGTAACCGACCTTGAAATCGGCATTCTCACATCGAAAGGTGTAGGGATGTTCCAGGTGATATCTGGACAGTGCGCGAACTCCGAACGGAGATAGAAACTCATCCGGATCAAGCATCCTCTTGAGAATGCATCTCAGACGATGGGCTCGCAGTATCGAGAGGAGTCGACGATCCTGGTGCCCCGGTTCACGCCATCTGGAAATCAGCTCCGACATGTGGCCGTATTTCTCATGGATCCATTGGGCTCTCTTCGTGAAGTCTGGAACGGCAGCGAGTGTGGAATCATGAATGACTTCCACAGCGAACAACGGGATCAAGCCCACCATCGATCGAACACGCAGTGGACTGGAATCGCCATCCGGAAGCCTGAGAACGTCGTAGTAGAACTCATCCTGATCATCCCAGAGTCCGATGGATGAAGATCCCACATTGTTCATCGCGTACACGATGTGCAGGAAATGTTCGAAGAACTTCGTTGCGATGTCCTGGTATGCGGGCCGATGCTTTGCGAGTTCCAGTGCAATCCGAAGAAGGTTGAGACTGTACATCGCCATCCAGCTTGTGCCGTCAGCCTGATCAAGGTGGCCTCCGGTCGGCAGCGGCGCACTTCGATCAAAGACACCGATGTTGTCCAGCCCGAGAAAACCACCCTCGAACACATTGCGATCATCATCGTCCTTGCGATTCACCCACCAGGTGAAGTTGAGCATCAACTTGTGGAAGACGGCTTCAAGAAACTCCAGATCACCCGCATCGCCACGTTGTCGACGATCGATTGTGAAGACCCGCCAGGCAGCCCAGGCATGAACCGGGGGATTCACGTCATCAAACGCCCATTCATATGCGGGAATCTGTCCGTTTGGATGCATGTACCACTCGCGCGTGAACAACCTCAACTGTTTCTTGGCGAGTGAGGGATCCACCTCCACCATGGTCACGCAATGAAAGGCCAGATCCCAGGCGGCAAACCATGGATACTCCCATGAATCAGGCATCATCAGGATGTCGCCGCTGTTGAAATGCTTCCAATGATGGTTGCGACCTTGCAATCTCGACTTCGGTGGTTTCGGCTGCAGTGGATCGCCCGTCAGCCAGTCCATCACGTCATAGCCGTAGTACTGCTTCGTCCAGAGCATGCCCGATATGGCGAGGCGATGGATCTGCTTCCATTCCTCGTTGTCCATGCCGGCTTCCCGTTCCTCATAGAACTGCTCGGCTTCCAGTCGTCTTGATTGCACGATGGCGTCGAAGTCCTGGAATGCGACGGCTGGATCAAATCGCCCAAACCGAACCCTGAAGACTGTCGATCCGCCGGCAGCAATCTCCCGATGAGACTGTCCCGTCGCCTTGGTGCCCGAGTGATCTGGGTTCACGGCATCCCCATCGCCATCGACGATGAACCGGTGAAACCCGTCCTTGAACCAGCCTTCGGCATCCTGGCCCCATTCCGTCTTCGGATTGGTTTCGTTTTCACAGAAGAGAACCGCATCCGGATCCTCCATCATCCACAGCCACTCGTCGAACTCGTCGTGATGGAGCTCGATGAGCCCGGGTTGGATGAGTTGAAGTCGGGGACGCTCCACACCGGACTTCCAGGACCACTTGTTTCGAAACCAGACATGAGGCAGCACATCCAGTGAAGCAGCATCATCGGATCGATTGTGCACTTCGATTCTCATCAGGATGTCTTCCGTTCCGGCCTTGGCATATTCGACGACGACATCGAAGAACCGGTTGTCATCGAGAACACCCGTATCCGAAAGTTCGAACTCGGCGTCCTGCGGCCCTCTTCGTGCGTTCTCCTCGATCAACTTGTGATAGGGATACTCGGATTGGGGATAGATGTAGGACATGCGTTGATACGCATGGCTGGGTACGGCATCCTCGTGGTAGTAGAGTTCCTTGACATCTTCGCCGTGGTTTCCCTGGGCATTGGTCAAGCCGAAGAGTCGCTCCTTGAGAATGGGATCCTTGCCATTCCAAAGTGCCAAAGAGAGACAGACACGACAGTGACGATCCGAAAACCCGGCCAGTCCGTCTTCGCCCCAGCGATAGGCTCTGTGAATCGCATCGTCATGCGTGAAGGAGTCCCAGGCTGAACCATCCGGGCTGTAATCCTCACGAACCGTCCCCCATTGTCGATCCGCCAGATATGGCCCCCACATCCGCCATGGACAGGTGGTCACGTCGTCCTGAAGACTGATGCTTTCCGTTGAAGGCGTGCTGTTTGTTGAACCGGACAAAGAATGGATCCTGTTGTTCAATCACTCTACTGCCGAACATGCAACCTGATCGATCCGGCGACTCAGGAGAACACGACGGCTCTGCCATCATGGACGACGATCCGGTCCTCAAGGTGCCATCGGACCGCCCTCGCCAGCACCGTTCGCTCGATATCACGCCCTTTGCGTTCCATCTCGCTGACCATGTCGCGGTGGCTGACCCGAATGACACCCTGTTCGATGATCGGACCCGCATCCAGTTCCGCAGTGGCATAGTGAGCGGTTGCACCTATCAGCTTCACACCCTTGGCATGCGCCTGGTGATAGGGTCGACCGCCTGCAAATGCGGGCAGGAATGAATGGTGGATGTTGATGATTCGGTTGGGATACTGATTGACGAAATTCGGACCAAGAACTCTCATGTAGCGGGCCAGGACCACCAGATCGACATCATGGGCTTTCAGGAGCGACAGCTGAGCAGATTCGGCGGATTCGTCATGGCTTCCTTCAACCGGAACATGATGGAACGGAATTCCAAATCGAGCTGCGACATCCTCCAGATCCTGATGATTCGAGATGATCAGGGGAATTCGACAGTTCAAGGCACCGTCACGCTGAAGCAACAGGAGATCATGAAGGCAGTGATCCTGTCGTGAAACGAAAATGGCCACCTTGCGCAGTGACTGCTCCCAACGGATCTGCCATGTCATGCGGAATTCCTGAGCAAGCTCATCCATCGCTTCCTGGATGGATTCCGGATCCGGCGAGTCCTCCGGCCATGAAACATGGATTCGCTGAAGGAACATGCCGCTGGAGGTGTCCGTGTGCTGGGAGGCATCAAGAATGTTCCCGCCGACTTCATGGATGGCACCAGCCACTCGAGCGACGATGCCTCGTTGATCTGGACAGGACACAAGGATGACGGATTGGACGGGGCCCTCGGTGTTTCCCATGGCCGAATGATACGAATCCAGGTGTAACAATGCCTGACAGGACATCGCATGAAGCCGAAACACGGCCGTCACGTCCACTCGATGGCAGACCACATTCGCACTCGAATTGAAGATCAGCTGACTGTTCGAATCCAGTCAAGGAACGAACCGAGATCATCAAACACCTGATCCGGACAGGGTGTGATCGCACCGATGTCCCGTCCATGGTTGTAACCCAGACGGACACCGATGAATGCCGCACCGGCTGCTCGAGCAGCCAGGGAATCCACCTCCGAATCGCCGACCATCCACGCCGTGGACGCCTGGCATTCCCCCATGGCCTTGAGCAACATCGCCGGATCCGGTTTCCTTGGATGGCCTGATCGCTCACCAAGCACGAGGTCCATGGGGAGAACCTCGGACCAGGCCTCCATCAGTCTGACGGCATGTCGCTCCGGCTTGTTGGTGACCACGGCTGTCTTGACACCGCGGCTTCGCAGATATCGGATGAGATCCGACCCGTTCTCGAAGATGCGAGTCTGTTCCATGCAGCACGCCGCGTAGTGCGCCTGGAAGCGCTCGTGCGAAGATTCGGCCGTTTCTGGATCGACTCGACCATCAATGGATCCAGACAACGCACGGTGCACCAGAATGAGGCTGCCATCTCCTACCCAGTTGCGGACATGTTCGGCTTCGACTGGAGGCCGATCCAGTTCATGAAGCATCCTGTTCAATGCCGTCGACAGATCCGGGACGGAATCAATCAGAGTCCCATCAAGATCGAAGATCACGAGGTCCGGCAGCGTCATCCAGAAACCTCATCCTCGACCGTACTGAAGGACTCCTTCCGAGCCGCGTGCTTGAGGCTTGGCAGCAACAGCAGGAGCCAGATGGTGACCACCACCATGAAACAGCCTGAAATCAGGAACCAGGTCGGAGGCAACGCTCCAATCCATTTGGTCAGGGTCCAGTAGATGACTGCGGAGATGCTCATGGACAGATAGGTCATGAAATTGGCTGTGCCCACGCAACGTGCTCGAAAACCCGGAACAGGCAGGTGCTGCAGAAGTGCCAGGACCGGAACGACGAAGACGCCTGCTGCTGAACCGGTGATGAACAGAAGAACCATGACACTGATGTATCCAAGGTTGCACAGACCCAGGATGAAGAAACAGGCACCCATGATGGCCGCGCCCAGTGGAATGAAGGTCGATCGGATGCGGTGTCCTGAACCGATGCCCACCACAGCGCCTCCCACGGCGATCCCCAGTGTGGCCGCACCAAGAAGGTTGCTGCCCTCGGCATCCGTCAAACCGAGCGATTCCTTCGCTGTGTAGTTGGGAATGATGTTGATGATCAGCGAGCCCACGGCGAAGAAGAGGCACCACGCAATGGTTGCCGCGATGAGGTCCGTTCCTTTCATCGCCTTGAATGTTCGCCAGTAGGTTCTGAAACCGTTGAACGAAATGGGGAGATCCGGTCTGGCTGCCGATCTGCGTGGCATCATGATGCTTGAAACGAGTCCGATGACGGCGACACCGACCATGATCAGACCGACGAAGACCGGACCAGCCACGCCGATGGATTCACCGGCGGCCATCAAGTGTCCCGCCACGGCGACACCGGCCACAATGCTGACATTCGTGAGCAGGCTCATGACGCCATTGGCTCGGCTCAACATGGGCGCATCGACGACTTCCGGAACGGATCCATACTTGGCCGGTGAGAAGAAGGCGCTTTGAGATGCCAGAAGCAACAAGAGCAGCAGAGCCAGTGGCATGTTCTGGATCGCCATGGCGCCCACGACACTGATCGCAAGCAGCAGCTCGGCAACTCGACTCAGAACGATGATGCGGCGCTTCGAGTAGCGATCCGCCAGCAGACCTGTGAATCCAAGAAGAAGGATGAATGGCGCGTAGAGCATGAAGGTGATGATTCCAGTGCCACCTTCACCAAGCCTTCCGCTCCAGAGCCCATCGCCGACCACCATGAACAGAAGCATGCCTCGATAAACGTTGTCATTGAACGCCCCGCATGACATCGTGGTCATCAGAGCGACGAAGCCTCGATTGGCGATTCCGGAACGTTTCTCAACATGAATCATGTCGCAGAATCGTATCTGAACCAGCGCCTTGACGCAGGGAAAGCTACCAACGATGCTGTCCGAACAGCTGCCGCGGGGCGATGCTCGTCCTGGCTGATCCAAACTGTCTCACGATCAAGAAATGAATCAGAAATGAACAACGAAAAGGCCTTCCATCTTCTTCGCAATTCGCTGACGAACAAGAGCACTGGATTCACTCCGGAAGAGCGGAAACAGAACAAGCTGGAAGGTCTTCTGCCGGCAGCAGTCGAAACACTGGAGCACCGGGTTGCGCGTGCTGCGGAACAGTGTGATCAGTGTCCCGATGATCTCGCGAGATACGTTTTTCTCGCACATCTTCAGGATGTTGACGAGACGTTGTATTTCGCATTGCTCATCTCCAAGCCTGACAAATACATGCCTCTGGTCTACACCCCGACCGTCGGTGATGCCTGCCTCAAGTTTGATCGGATCTTTCGATCGAGCCGCGGGCTCTATCTGCCAATCACGGAAAAGGGACGCCTGGAGGAACTGATCCGCAACTGGACCGAGCCGGATGTTCGGTTCATCGTCGTGACTGATGGGTCGAGAATCCTCGGGCTCGGTGACCTCGGTTCCAATGGCATGGGCATTCCGATCGGAAAACTGGCGCTCTATTCAGCAGCTGCAGGTGTGCCGCCACAATTCACGCTTCCAATCATGCTCGATGTCGGAACGGACAATGACGACTATCTCAATGATCCGTTCTACATGGGCCTCAAGCAGAAGCGGCCGGACAATGACACCTATTACGAGTTCGTTGATGAGTTCACCTCGGCGATTCAGAAGATCTATCCCGGTTGCTGCATCCAGTTCGAGGACTTCAACATCCATCATGCGGAGCCGCTGCTCGAGAAGTATCAGGACGAGTTCTGCATGTTCAATGATGACATCCAGGGCACGGCTGCTGTCGCAACTGCCGGGCTCTATACGGCTTGTCGTGCCAAGAACGAGACGATGAAGGATCAGCGCATCCTGTTCCTGGGAGCCGGTTCCGCCGGCTGTGGAATCGGCGACCTGATCGCTCAGGCCATGCAGGCCGATGGCTTGGACAAGGAGACAGCCTATTCCCAGGTCAGGCTCTTCGATATCGACGGACTTCTGACCAAGTCACGAGCCGACTCTCTTGAACCATTCCAGCGAGCATTTGCCGCAGACCATGAGCCGACCAAGGACTTCGTGGGCATGATCAAGGCCTTCAAGCCGACAGCGATCATTGGCGTCTCAACGGTGCACGGTGCATTCAATGCAGATGTCCTCAAGGCCATGAGTGAAATCAACGAGCGACCGATCATCTTCCCGTACTCGAATCCGACCAGTCACAGTGAGTGCACTGCCGAGGAAGCCTATGCCGGCACGGACGGAAAGGTGCTCTTCGCCAGCGGCAGCCCGTTCCCGCCACTCTCCGTCAACGGATCGGAGATCGAACCATCCCAGGGCAACAATGTGTACATCTTCCCTGCGTTGGGGCTCGCGGTCTATGCGACGAAAGCAAAGCGTGTCACTGAGAAGATGTTCCTCACAGCCGCACAGGCACTGGCTGAGACACTGACCGAGGCAGAGCTGAAGAGCGGTCTCCTGTATCCACCTCGAGATCGAATCCGGGAAGTCTCCGGTCATGTCGCAGCAAAGGTGGCTGAAGTGATCTTCGATGATGGCCATGCCAGCGTCGACCGACCCTCGGACATGGCAGGCTTCATCAAGGAACACACCTACCAGCCAAGCTACGCCCCGCATCAACTCTGACGTCGACGACTGGCCACCTGGTCTGCCTCGGGCGATACTGTGCGCATCATGGATGGCACGCTTCAACTCATCACGATTCAGGGCTCCGAGGCCATCAATCACAAGTTGATCCCGCCCGGCCAGATCCTGTTGGGTCGAAGCCGGGACTGCGACATCATCATCCAATCGCCTCAGATCTCACGACAGCATGCCCAGTTGTTCTGGGAATCCAATGAAAAAAGCTGGTCGTTGGTCGATCTTGGATCGAGGTCGGGTACCAGACTGAATGGTGAACGGATTCCCTCCGGCAGACCATGCGTCATTCGCAAGGGAGATCGAATCGGGTTGCCGGATCTGATGCTTCAGGTGCGGGATGCCAAGGATGATTCCACCATCATGGAATCGATTCGGAGACTGCGTGTCACCGAGGATGTGCAACCTGCTTCGTCCATTGATTACCGACCGGTCGAACTCGCAGAAGATCTGGACAGCAATCGACTGGCCACACTCCTGGCCTTCAGCCGGGACATCCACGATGCACCTGATGAACGACATCTCTTCGATGCCATTCTTCAGGGCGTGACCAGTGGCACATGTCTTGAAAATGCCGCCGTCGTCTCCTGCATCGGAGAAGAAGGCGATGTCGACATGCATGCCGCTGTCGGCGAACTGTCCAGCGCAGACTCCGATCGATTCAGTCGAACACTGCTGAGGTCCGCCACCAGTGGAACACCGGGTCGATATCTCGCTTCCAGCGGTCTTGCCGCCGAGAGTCTCGTCCGCATGCCGGTCCAGGCTGCGTGCTGTGCACCACTGGCAGCAAGCGATACCACTCTGGCATGCCTGTATGTGGATGGCACGGATCCTCAAATTCCCGATGAGCAGCTCAAACGTGATCTGGACTTCGTGATCGCATTGGCCCAGCTCGCATCAGTTGCCATGTCCAATCTGGCAAGAGCTGATCTTGAACGTCGGTTTGCCGAATCACGCAGCAAGCTCTTCGAAGGAACGGTTCGAGCAATGGCAGCCGCCATTGATGCCAAGGATCCGTATACACGTGGTCACTCGGATCGAGTGTCCTGGCTGTGCGGGGAGCTGGCGCGTGCGATGGGTCGTGATCCGCAGGCTGTGGAAGCTGCTCGAGTCTGTGGGCAGGTTCATGATGTCGGCAAGATCGGTGTCCCTGAAGCTGTTCTCGTGAAACCCGGAAGGCTGACCGATGAGGAATTCGAGCTCATCAAGCAACATCCAGCCATCGGGTATCGAATCCTTCACGACATTCCCGGCATGCGGGATCTTCTCGGGGGTGTACGGCACCATCATGAGAAATGGGATGGCACGGGCTATCCGGATGGTCTTCAAGGAGACTCGATTCCCGATCTGGGCCGCCTGGTCGCCGTAGCGGATTCCTTCGATGCGATGAGATCCGCTCGAGCGTACCGTGACGGTCGACCTGGTGATGAGGTCCTTGAAGAGATTCAACGATGTTCCGGCAGCCAGTTCGATCCCGAGATGGCCGAGGCCTTTCTGAAGATCAACTTTGCGCCCTATGAGGCAATGCTCGCTGCCGAACAGGATCAGCCTTGACCAAGCCCCTCAACGGCCTTGTACAGGAAGAGCCGGTATGGCGTATCGCCACGAGGTGAAGAGAGCTTGACCTTCATGGTCTCGGACTCACTGGTCTCGATCGATACGAATGGATACCAGTCAGGCTGCATGTCCTGGGCAACCAGATCATCGTTGGCATTCATGATCGAAAGATTGGTATCGACATGATCCATGCTGACGGCAACGATGAACCATTTTGCCGAGCCCTCAAGAGAGATGGACTCCATGGCCACGCCTCCGTCATCAGACGGCTGCATGGAACCACTCCACTGTCTGACCAGATTGCCGGTCAGTTTGCGGCCATCCTGCCGTGCAAGGTCGCGGATCCAGCGACGCATGGCCGCCTTCGCCACGGATTCCGGAGTCGATTTTGAAATGGTCGCGGCGCGAAGCTCGTATCCGACTGTTCCACTCGGATCGGTCGCACCAACTTGAGCACTGATCGTTCCAGCCTTTTCAACTCTGAACGCGATGGCCTTGAGATTCGGCTTGATGTTCATCACGTCGACAATCTGAAGCGAACTCGTGCCTGCATCGACATGAACACCAACTGTTCCATCGCCTTCGACGGCAAGAAGGTAGTCCGTTCCCGCCTTCACTTCCATTTCAATCTGTTTGCCATAGATCGATGCGCCCAGCGCATCGCCTGCACCCATCGCCAGTGGATTGATGTTCAGTGAATCGAGTGGAAAGATGTCGGCAGATACGGATTCGGAGCCTGTGACGATTTCCTCATCCGAATTAGTCGCCACCATGGCTTCCCAGCAGGCGATGAGGTCGTCCATTTCAGGCGCACGTTGCTCAAGTCGACCGGATGCGTAGAGCGTCTGGATTCGATCTTCCCACTGATTGGTCCGTTCTTCCTGAATGGCGTTCACATCAGGAGATTCCATTTCCTCCAGCAACGTCGATCGCTGAGCGAAGTTGACACTTGCCGCACTGGGAATACGTTTGCCTCCCACCACGATGAAATTGACTGCGCTGAGGAGGCCGACGACCTCGCCCTGGGCATTGATCAGTGGACTGCCGCTGGCACCGCCCGTGGCGGGAAGCGAGTGCTGGATCAGAAGGTCATTGCCTTCATGCGCCGGCGCATTGAAGTAATCCGTGATCGCCGTGACGCGACCGACCTGTGTCTGCGGAACGGGATTCGTCATGTTGACGCCGCCCAACGCCATGTTTTCGACAGGGAAGCCGACATAACCGACGGGATCGCCTGGCTGGAGCGACTTGTGTTCTTCGATATCCGCGATCACGAGTGGCTTGCCGATGTCCTCGGTCTCGTCAACGTAGATGAAACCGACATCCGCTGCGATGCCTGCGGATCGAACCGGATCCGAATCCTTGGTCGCACTGATCTGGATTGGGACATAGTCCTCCCAGAGCCCGGCAAAGGAGTCGTAGCCCGGATGGATCGAAGCGCCCATCGCCACGAATTCACGATCTCCATTGGGTCCACGAAGAATGATCAACTCGTCTTCAGTCAGTTCATTGAAGCGTTCTGCGACATGGGCATTGGTTGCCAGTTTTCCAGGTGCCATGACCCAGGCGGTGCCGAACGGATGCTCATCGCCATCTTCGTCACGAAGAATGACCAGGTAGGTCGACTGTCTGGCTTCATCCAGAACCGAGGGAAGATCGACGCCCATCGAGGTGACATCCGCGGAGAGTCCCGCGACTTCACCCTCGATCATCTGCATCGATTCATTCGTCATGGCCTGGTTCTTTTCGATGTTCTTGACTTCATCCTGAGTGATGAAAAACACTGCAACTCCAAGCCCCAGGACAATCAAGGACAAGACGACAGCGATGGCTGAGATCTTGCTGCTTTCCTTGGTCTCCACTGCAAGGGCCTGAACATCGACCGCATCAGCCGCCCCGGATGATCGCCTGTGCAGACTTTGCGCATCGATTTCCTGAGGCAGTGTCGCGGCAAGCTCATCGGCACGAACGGTTGTCATCTGAAGGCAGGGCCCTTCGGGGCCGATCTGGACAACGCATTGCTTTGGAAGCATCTGGACCGTCTCCATCAGCTGTCCGTTCATCGAAACACGACGATCCGCTGCCATCTCCATGTAGTAGTTGCCACGTACCCGTGTGATGGTGCAGTGTTCTCGTCCGACGGTCCGCTCATCCGGTGGAATGACCACCTGACAACGATCAGGGTCACGTCCCACGGCAATGGTTTCGACGTCATCCCCGAACTCCAGGACCCGACCTGCCAGATCCCCATCAACAAACTCGATCTTGAGCGGCATGCTTGCTTCCTTTCCCCGAGCAGGCGCCATCGGGCCCCCCTCGGGCTCACCCTGCATGGTAACGGCGACAGGGCATCCAGCCAGCCTGCGAGGTGGATACCCGCCCCACGCTGGAAGTCTGCCGTGAGAATCCGCTGAAGGCGTTGGCTGCTCGGATTCTCTCACGAATCCCGGGAGTTTCAGAGGCGATTGCCGATGCGGCGTGCCCTCACAATCCTCAAGATCCTCAGGAGCCGCCTCCAGAGCGGTTTGAGCCCCCTTCCTGCGACTACGATTCGAGCATGGATGTCCTGGCACGAATCGTGAAGACCCTGGAGGACGCCGGGGTGACTTGGAAACAGATCCGGCATGATCCGGTCAGGACATCCCAGGAAGCCGCCGACGTACGGGGTGAACCGCTGGCCATCGGTGGCAAGGCCCTCGTCGTCAAGGCCGACGAGACCTTCTCACTGGTTGTGATCAGCGCTGCCAGTCGACTCAAGTCGTCCCGGCTCAAGAAGACGTTGTCCGCAAGAAAACTCCGATTTGCAACACCGGAGGAACTGGCTGATCTGACCGGTCTTGTGCCGGGCAGTGTTCCTCCATTTGGAGAGCCCGTCCTGCCCCTTCCGGTTCGTGTCGATCAGAGCATCCTTGGACAAGATCGAATCGCTTTCAACGCAGGATCCCTGAGTGAATCGATCATCATGGATCGACAGGAGTGGTATCTCGTCGCTGGAGAACCCGAGATCATCGACGTCTCCATGTCGCAGGAGTAAGTGCGAATTTTCCATGATGCAGAGCGGTTCACAAAGCCGACGTAATCAGTCTGTACAGACTGTTCGAACCTGTTCCGGAAATCCGTACTGCTCAAAGGGGCCACAACTCATGGATCAATCATCAAAACAAGCCGCATCACATACCCAGGCACTCAGTGGATTCGCCCAGTTGCTGACGGGTATTGGTTTCGTCGTCATCATCATCGGTGCCGTCGTCCTCGGTCTGACGCTCATCGGTGAACTGTCCTCGCTTGGAAGCGAAGATGAGGAACTCCGGGTCTTCGAGTTTGCCGCAGTCGTTGGAAGTGCGACCACGATGATCTATGGATTCATGATCACGGCACTCGGACAGGTGCTTTCCTGCATTCGATCCATGACGATCAATGTCGCCAAACTGGTGGAACAAGGCAACAACTAGAACAGCCTCGTTCTTCATTTCAAGTCCTGCCTTTCAACCCGTGCAGAGGGCTGCTACATTCAATGTGGCAGCCCTCTGTTCTTCATGAATGACGATACAGTCGAAATTCGACCCGCTTTCTCCCTCGACTATCGAAGGGCGCGTGACCTGCTTGATGGCGCATCGATGTTGTCGGGTCCTCAGGACCCCAGCGGTCCAATCGGTGGCCTTGGTCTCATGGGTTACATCATGGACGGAAGCATCAATCTCCGAACACTCCGGGTGCATGCAGAGAAGGAAGCCGAAGCCAGAGCGTTGCTGGATGCGCATGGCATCGTTCTGGTCGGTGGTGAAGGAGATACCGTGATCGATGTCTCGGAACTCAACTGTCCATCGTGTGGTGCCGTCTTGCAGGCGCAGCGAAGTCCTGGAGTCATTGCACGGTGTGAAGGCTGCGATCTGGCCTTCACTTGGATTGATGTGACGGCGTCATGAATGGGCCCGGTGGGACTCGAACCCACACTTCCTCATCGGAAAACGGATTTTAAGTCCGTCGCGTCTGCCAGTTCCGCCACAGGCCCTGACACCAGTGTATCGACGCAAGACTCCCATTCGTATTCAAGTCGGTCTACCATGGATCCCATCCGGAATATCCGGCGATGGGCCTCACAGGATCGCCTGTCTCAGCTGCTTTGCGAAGAAAGTGAAACCATGATTTCAAGTCTGTGCCTGACGCTCCTGATGCTTGCTTCTCCGGCTGTCGACACCACGTCACGGCCGGACATCGTCATGATTCTCGTCGATGACATGGGATGGGCTGATCCCGGCTTCATGCCTGATGGTTCTCAGGTAACACCCAACTTGGATGCGCTTGCTGAACAAGGGATGGTCTTCACACAGGCGACGAGTAATGGGCCGAACTGTGCGCCCAGCCGAGCTTGCATGATGACGGGTCAATGGTCGCCTCGTCATGGAATCTTCACGGTCGGAAATGCCAAACGTGGCAAGGCGGAGAATCGACGGATGGAGCCGCCTCAGAATCGTACCGTGCTGGCTTTGCAAGAAGAGACCATGGCCGAGCAACTTGGCAAGGCCGGCTATCGAACCGGTCACTTCGGCAAGTGGCATCTGGGAAAGGACCCACTCGAACAGGGATTTGAATTCAATGTCGGTGGCAACAAGGCCGGTCATCCAAAGTCCTACTTCAGCCCGTATCGCAATGCGAATCTCAAGGATGGTCCCGAGGGAGAATCCCTCACTGATCGGCTGACGGATGAGGCCATCGAATTTCTTCAGGCCGAGGACGACCGACCGGTCTTTCTGCACATGTCCTACTACACGGTCCATACGCCGCTGCAGGCGACTGATGAGGAAATCGCAGCACTGCTGAAACAGCATCCCGACTGGGACAAGAGGCAGGCAACCTACACGGCCATGGTTCAGCGGCTCGACCGGAACATCGGAAGACTGCTGGAACACGTGGACGAGCATGATGTCGTCGTTTTCTGTTCGGACAACGGCGGCCAGCCGCGCATTGGAAACATGGCCATGCTCAGAGGATCGAAGGGCATGCTGTACGAAGGCGGTATCCGCGTTCCACTGGTCATCTCGGGACAGGGTGTCGAGTCGGGTCGCACGGACCTTCCTGTGACACTTCTGGACGTGGCCCCCACCATCTACGAATGGGCTGGTATCCCCGACGATGAGCAGTCGCTTGATGGTGACAGTCTGGTACCGGTCCTTGAAGGGTCGGATCATTCACTGGAATCCCGATCGCTGTTCTGGCATTTCCCGGCCTATCTCGAGGCCGCAGGCAAATCCGGTCCATGGCGAACAACCCCGGCGGGTGCCATCCGCGAGGGTCGATGGAAGTTGATTGAGTTCTTTGAAGATGGACGGCTGGAGCTCTACGACCTCGAGGCGGATCCAGGAGAAACCAGAAACCTGGCCAAACAGGAACCCGAGATCCGTGAACGCCTGCATCGACTTCTGGTCGAGTGGCGAGAATCCGTCAAGGCACCGATGCCGGTTGCACTCACTCGAGCGGCGCCCTGATGAAGCTCATCTCTCTCCTTCTGCTCCTGCTCACGTTTGGTCTACTGGGTTGTGACGAGGAGAATCCCTACTTCGATTCATCGAACTGGAACATGAACCAGACGGTTGATCGTCTCGCCCGCATCGTCCAGAACGAAAACTCGTTGATTCTGGAAGCTCGTGACTCCAATGGTCTTTCGGAGACTTCGCGACGTGATCTCTGGGCGCTCTTCATGGATGAATGCGACATTGGATTTGAAGTCTGGGTCAGATTGAGAAGGAACCGACGTCTGGTCTCACCGTTCTGCGAGGCGTATTCGATCAAGGTCGCCCCACTCTTGGAGCAGCGAGCCGAACTGCAGGTACAGGGATCGGACGTGGATATCTTCTATTTGAAAGCCGTTGCCCCGAATCCGACTGCGGGAATCGAATTCGAGAGCCGATTCAAGGCGTTTGGCGCACGAGCGCTTCAGGAGCGATGCCTGGACCGGGAAGGTTACCGACAACGTCACTGGCCCTGAGTCGTCCCTTCGACGTCAACCTGATTCCGAAGTGTTCTTCCAACATCCGATTTCGATCGATCCGAACGGGGTGCCGAAGCTCTGATCGCGATGCTGGCCATGTTCGTCGCCGCTTCGGAGAGGTAATGCATCTTGTCTTTCCGCTGTGAGCGGCTGAACCAGCGACCGCTCTCTCCCTGGTTCGCCTTGAGCCAATCGACTGCGCGATCAATCACCTCCTGGTCATCATGTCCACTTCGTGACAGGATCCAGATCGCAAATGCCGTGGGATACGCTTCACTCACATCCAGCTGCGATGAACCGTCGGACCGTGGCCAATCGCCCAGGGAAGCCATGCACCATCCACCATCTTCTTCCTGCTTGGACAGAAGTTCGTTTCGGTAGTCTGCGAGAACATCGGGCGACAAGGTGATGCCGTTCTCGGCATGCGCCCAGAGCAACATGCCTTTCTGGTGCAGGTTCTGTGGCGGGTTCTTCGACAACCATGTCTGCAACGCTGCTTGTGCAGTCTTGACGGTGTCCTTCTGGCGGTACTCCTCCGGTGCTCGGCCAAGTGTCAAGGCCATGAGTGTCACACCGAAATGATGGTCGCTTTCATAGGGTGGCCAGTTGCAGGCCAGCCAATCCGGCCAGTGGCCCGATACGTCCTGAAGAGACAGTGCGTGATCCAGGGCACGTTGAACCTCCGGGGTGAATGTGCCGAATCGGACACTGTCACCCAACGCCAGAAAACAGGCGGCCGCAACCATGCCTTCGACCGCGCCATACTGGCCCCTTGGTTCCAGCTCCTCACTGATGTAGCGGTCGAGATACTCCAGTGCGAATGCCCGAGCTTCGCGCCATGGTTCGCCCGCGGGTTCCATGGCTCCAGTCAGCAGATACAGACCGTTCGTGTGGCATGACACGCAGTTGTACGTCTGGACCCATTTTCCCGATGCCTCTGCGAGATAGCGATCCGCAGCCTTCAGGGAAAACTCGCCGATAGGCTCCTGGAGTCCGGGACTGCTCATGCAGATCAAGGTCGTCCAGATCCATGAATTCAAGACCATCACGAATCGTTCGCTTCCTGCTCGACCTTGTAATCAATCGTCGGCAAGGGAAAGATCTCGGATGGCTCATGGTAGGTATCCATCAGATCCGACATTCGAGCAACGATGTCCGGATGCTTGGACGCGACATTCTTCTGCTCGCCGATATCCGATTCGAGATCAAACAACTGGATGGTCGTGTTGCCTTTCTTCAAACCGGTGCGGACCGCTTTCCACCGCCCCATTCGCATGGCCTGCTTGGATCCGATCTCCCAGTACAAGGCCTCATGGGCCTCCTGCGATCCACCAGTCAGCGTCGGGAGAAAGGACTTTCCGTCACAGGCTGGTGATTCGGCACCGGCCACTTCAGCAAGTGTCGGAAGCACATCATGAAAACCGCTCACATGATCAGTGGTGCTTCCGGCGGCAACTTGGCCCGGCCATCGAACAACCATCGGGACACGAATGCCGCCTTCATAGAGGGATCCCTTGAGCCCTCTCAGAACACCCGTGCTGTCGAAGAAGTCGTAGTCGACTCCACCGGCATAGGTCGTCCCGTTGTCACTGGAGACGATGACGATGGTGTTGTCTGAAAGACCCTGCTTCTCAAGTTCATCAAGCAGGGCGCCGATCTCGGCATCCAGTCTCGTGATCATGGCCGCATAGGCAGCCCGTGGTCTCGGATGGGGAAGATAGCTCTTCTGCCCGAGATAATGCGTGGTATCCCATTCCCGTGGATAGGCTTCGATGTCTTCGATCGGTGCCTGAATCGCGACATGGGGAATCGGGCTGGCGTAATACAGGAAGAAGGGTTCGTCCGAATGATCGCGGATGAACTGAACGGCTTCATCCCGCATGTAGTCCGGGGCATAATCCTTGCGATCGTATCTGGCTCGATACGCTTCTTCATTCTCGAGCGGAGCCTGAATCTTCTGATGAGCCCGGTAGTACTCGCCATCGTTGAGGACATGTTTCTCTTCGTTTCGCCAGAGATGGGCTGGATAGTAGTTGTGAGCCTTGCGCTGACACAGGTATCCGTAGAAATGGTCAAAGCCCTGCTTGTTCGGATGACCGATCGTGTCCGGTCCCCCGAGCCCCCATTTGCCGATGCAGGCGGTGGCATAGCCCTGGTCCTTGAGAATCTCGGCAATGGTGACTTCCTCATCGGGCAACGGATACTGTCCCTCGGGTTCATCCGCTCCCCAGCCTCCGTTTTCCCAGTTGTTCCGGACAACGGAATGACCGGTGTGCTTTCCGGTCAGCAACACGCATCTCGAAGGTGCGCAGACCGTGCTTCCGGAGTAGTGCTGGGTGAATCGCATCCCTTCCCGAGCAAGCTGATCGATGTACGGGGTCTGGATCTTGTCCTGTCCATAACAACCCACCTCGTTCCAACCCAGATCATCTGCGAGGACGTAGATGATGTTCGGTCGTGTCGGGGTCGATGTATCCGCAAGCGCACTGCCGGACAACAGAAAAACGATCAAGGTGAGCATCTTCATCATGCTCGGAGTCTACTCTCCGCCACTCCTGTGGTGGGATTGATTCGCTAGGCTTTTGACATGACGACCCGGATTACCATCGTTGGCGCCGGCATCATCGGACTGGCAACGGCCCGGGCGATCAATCGCAGATTGCCGGAAGCCGCCGTCACGGTCGTCGACAAGGCATCGACTGTCGCTGCACACCAGAGTGGTCACAATTCGGGCGTACTCCATTCGGGGATCTACTACACGCCCGGCTCCATGCGGGCGAGAACCTGTCGTGAAGGCCTGCAGCTGATGGAGGCCTACTGTGATGAGAACCAGATTCCATGGAAACGATGCGGCAAAGTCATCGTGGCAACGCGTGAAGATGAATTGAAACGACTCGACGCACTTCGGTCACGCGGTCTGGAGAATGGCGTCGACTGCACCAAGATCGATCGACAGGCGCTTGGAGACATCGAGCCGCATGTGAACGGTCTTGCCGGACTGCATGTTCCCAGCACCGGAGTCGTCGATTATGTCTCGGTCTGCCAGACGCTTGCCCGGGAACTGAACGGTCACGGAAAACTGTTGTTGAATCAGGGCGTCCGACGGATCGAGCGTCGCAGTGGTCACGCCCGGATCATCACGGATGGTGCTCAATGGGACAGTGATCTCGTCATCAGCTGCTGTGGTCTGCATGCTGATCGTGTTGCACGGGCTTCGGGAACTCGATCCGGAATTCGAATTCTGCCGTTTCGAGGCGAGTACTGGAAACTGCGACCAACAGCTGCTCCCATGGTGCGAGGCCTGGTCTACCCGGTCCCGGATCCAGCCATGCCGTTCCTGGGTGTTCATTTCACGAGAACCATCCATGACGATGTCGAAGCCGGACCCAGTGCCGTGCCGGCGTTGTCAAGAGAAGGCTACCGTTGGGGTGATATCAACCTGTTCGATGCGATGGAGTCCGCTTGTGCACTCCGAACATGGAAACTCGCGGCACGTTGGTGGAAGAACGGTCTTGGAGAGATCCATCGTTCCCTCTCGTCCACTCAGGCACTGCAGTCCATGCGACACCTGCTGCCGGAACTGGGCGCCGGTGACATCGAGCGATCCGTATCGGGCGTCCGCGCTCAAGCCGTTGACAGAGATGGTCGGCTGATCGATGATTTTCTCATCGAAGCCGATGGACCCGTCATCCATGTGCTCAATGCGCCATCCCCGGCAGCAACGGCATCCCTGGCCATCGCCGAGCAGATCGTGGATCGTGGTCTCGTTCAACTCGAATCTCGGGAAGACTGATTGCATGCCTTTCCCGGATGTCGCCCGAGCGGCAGAACCGTGAAGCAACTCGGATCGAGTGAGCAGTGAGCGAACCGGATGATGCCGTCGAATCCGTTGGATTTCCTCATCACATGGGTACTGCATGGGATCGGTCCATGGCGATAGCATGCACACAGGAGGAAGTTGTTCATGCTCATCGCGCTGCTCGCTCATGCCTGTCTTGCCGTCACACCAGATGCCATTGAGCTGTCTGAACCGATCTGCATCGATTCGACAGGTTCCCGTTGGCGAAGACCCGTCCATACCGATGTCCTGGAACATGCCATCGTCAATGGCGAGTGGAACATGCCGGTGATCGGTGACACCCTCGAACGCCCCGATGGCAGAACGCTGAGCTGGAGGCCGCTGCGGGAACAGGAAAGTCGAGGGCCGCGTGGAGGCTATGTGCTCTACACCTTCGACTCCGACGAGTCCTTTCCCGCCATGCTGGATGCGCGTGGACACTCCATGGCCTATGTCAATGGCGAGCCCCGCGGAGGCGATGTCTACAACCGTGGTTCCATGCGCATGCCGTTCATGGTTCGGACCGGCCGGAATGAACTGCTCTTCCGAACAGGTCGAGGACCGCTGTCTCCTGTCGTTCGATCCGCCGACACCATCGGCATGGAGGAAATGACCGGTCATCGCGATCGAGTCGCCTTCATTGGCAAGCAGGATCGCACCCTGCCGGATCTCGTCACAGGTGAGCCCATCGATGTTCTGGGCAGCGTACTGGTCTACAACGTCGACCCGGACAGCCGATCAGGGCTTGTGCTCGAGACCGTGATCGATGGTGAAACCACGCGAAATGAAATCGTCTCGCTGCAACCACTGTCATTTCTGAAAGTCCCTTTCCAGATCAAATCCTCTCGCCCAGTGGAAGGTGATTCCGTTTCGGTGACGCTCAGGCTGCTGGATGGGGATGACGTTCTTGACGAAGACGCCATCAACCTGAAGGTCAAGTCTCCGACCGATCTGCATCGTCGAACGTTCATGAGTGATATCGATGGGAGTGTCCAGTACTACGCCGTTCGGCCTGCCAACTCCGACAAGGAAGCGCTTCCGGGAATCGCCTTGTCTCTTCATGGCGCTTCCGTCGAGGCGCAGAGGCAGGCTTCCTGCTATCGATCACGAGACTGGGTCCATGTCGTGGCACCGACCAATCGTCGACCATTCGGATTCGATTGGGAGCACTGGGGTCGAATGGATGCCATGGAAGTCCTTGAAGACGCTGCCGAGCGATATCCCAACAACCCCCGTCGCCGTTGGCTGACAGGACATTCCATGGGTGGCCATGGAACCTGGCAGCTTGGAGCAACTTTGCCTGATCAATGGTCGGCCATCGCACCAAGTGCCGGCTGGATCTCCTTCTGGACCTATGGTGGTCCGGATCGATATGAACGGGATGGTGGCGTGAAGGAAATACTCCACCGTGCCGCCAATCCAAGTGACACCCTCTTGATGAAGGAAAACCTTGATCAACTCGGGATCTACATCCTCCATGGCGATTCGGATGAAACGGTTCCAGTCGAACAAGCCAGGGAAATGCGACGGGTCCTCGCCGATTTCCATACGGACTGGGCCTACTACGAGGAACCCGGAGCCGGACACTGGTGGGGTGATCAATGCATGGACTGGCCCGCATTGTTCACTTTCCTCAAGGATCATCAGCTTCCTGAAGAAGGTGAGATCGACCGGATCCGGTTCACGACAGTTGATCCGGGCGGTTCTGCGACAAGCAACTGGGTTCGAATCGATGCACAGAACATGGCATTGGAGCCCAGTCGAGTCGATCTTCAACTGGACCGGAAAAACGGAACGCTCAAAGGCAGCACGAACAATGTGTCCAGGCTCTCGTTGGATTCCACGATCATGGACGAACATGCGGAATCCCTGGATCTCGAGCTGGATGGCAGCACACTCACGATCTCCCGGCTCCCGAATGCCGAACGCATTCATCTTGACCGGGATGGAGATCGCTGGTCTGCCATCGACCGTCCGTCTGCGGACTTGAAGGGCCCCCATCGCTCCGGACCGTTTCGCGATGCCTTCAACAACAATGTGCTGCTGGTCTACGGAACCCGGGGCACCCCGGAGGAAACCGCTCGCCTGGCGGCCAGGGCACGGCTGGATTCGGAACGATGGTGGTACCGTGGCAACGGATTCATGCCCTATGTTCCGGACACCGAATTCGATCCGGCGACTGAGCTCGATCGCAACATCGTCCTCTATGGCAATGCCGATACGAATGCTCACTGGGATGCGTTGCTGCCCGACAGTCCTGTGATGATTCAACGTGATCGCGTGATGATCGGAGACCAGTCCTGGCCGGGTGATGATCTGGCAGCCGTGTTCATCCGACCCCGACCGGGAAGTGATCTGGCCAGTGTCGGCGTGATCTCGGGGAGCGGCTCGGCAGGCGATCGTCTGACCGAGCAGCTGCCGGTTTTCTTTGCAGGTGTCGGATGGCCGGACTGGATGGTCTTGGATTCCAGTACGCTGTTGCAAGGAACCGATGGCATCATCGGAACAGGGTTCTTCGCTGAAGACTGGTCCCTTGATATGGATCAATCCGCTTTCCGGAATGATCTTGAGATTCAGTCTCAATGAATCGACTCGCGTGCTTTGCTAACTGCTCTGGAGATCCAAGATGCGTGTAATCAGCCTGCTTCTCTCTGTGGGATTCAATCTGCTCGCCATCCTCTGCCTGGTGTTGGGAATCACTGATTCCTGGCTGTGGTTCTGGGGACTGCTTCCGTCAGCGCTTCTGGGTGGGCTTGCGATCTGGGATCTCACTCAGACCCATCACAGCATTCTCAGGAACTACCCGCTTCTGGGTCACCTTCGGTTCTTCGCAGAGAGCATCAGGCCCGAGATCGTCCAGTATTTCGTAGAGCAGGATGAAGATGGCAGGCCCTACACCCGGGTTGAACGTTCAGCGGTCTATGAACGAGCCAAGAATCAGGAAGACGTCAAGCCATTCGGCACCCAGCTGGACGTCTACAACGACGAGTACGAGTTCCTCTCCCACTCGATCGTTCCGAAGCCCCTTTCAACTGAGCCGTTCCGGACCACGATCGGTGGCGAACAGTGCAGCAAACCGTACTCCACCTCTCTTCTGAACATCTCCGCCATGAGTTTCGGCGCACTGAGCCCAAACGCGCTGCTGGCGTTGAACCAGGCGGCCAAGAAGGGCAACTTCTATCACGACACCGGCGAAGGTGGCATCAGCCCGTATCACAAGAAGCCTGGTGGCGATCTCGTCTGGGAAATCGGTACCGGCTACTTCGGCTGTCGCACCGAGGATGGACACTTCGATCCCGACAGGTTCGAGGAACAGGCCACCATGGACCAGGTCAAGATGATCGAGATCAAGGTCTCACAGGGCGCCAAGGCTGGGCACGGTGGTGTCCTGCCCGGTTCGAAGGTCGACGAGGAAATCGCCAAGACCCGCGGTATCCCGGTCGGAAAGGACTGTATTTCACCGGCTTTCCACAGCGCCTTTTCAACACCGATTGAACTGCTTGAATTCATTCAGGTCCTGAGAGATCGAAGTGGTGGCAAGCCTGCCGGCTTCAAGCTGTGCATTGGAATGCCATCCGAGTTCCTCGCCATCTGCAAGGCGATTCTGGAAACCGGCATCATTCCGGACTTCATCGTGGTTGATGGTGGCGAAGGTGGAACCGGTGCAGGCCCTATTGAATTCCTCAACCACATGGGTTGCCCATTGACCGAAGGGCTGCTCTTCGTCCACAACGCACTGGTCGGTTGCAACCTCAGGGACAAGATCAAAGTGGGCTGCAGTGCGAAGATCACCAATGCCTTTGGAATGGCCAGTCGAATCGCCATCGGTGCCGACTGGTGCAATGCCGCAAGAGCCTTCATGTTCTCGGTGGGCTGCATCCAGGCACAACGATGCCATACCAACACCTGTCCAGTCGGCGTCGCGACGCAGGATGCCCGGCTCTATCGAGGCCTCGTAGTGGAAAACAAGGCGGAACGTGCCTATCACTATCATCGGAACACGATGGATGCACTTGCTGAAGTCGTCGCTGCCTGTGGACTCGAACATCCCGACGAGTTCACACCCAGTCACGTGCTGCGACGATGCAGCCCGACCGTCGTGAGGAACTACTCCGAGATCTACGAGTTTCTCAAGCCGAGTGAACTGGTCCAGGGAGGCGGAAATGCACTCTGGCAGAAATACTGGGATGGTTCCAACGCAACGACCTTTGCCATGACCGCATCCTGAAACAGACTGATACAGAAAGGCCTTCCGATGACTCGTCCAATTGCACTTCTCATTGCCATTTCCATGATTGTCGGCGGCTGGATGGCCGTGAGTGTTTCGGACGCTCGTGCACACTGCCAGATTCCATGTGGAATCTACGATGATCCAGCAAGAATCGCGGGCCTGAAGGAAGATGCCGAAACCATCCGCAAGGCTGTTTCATCATTGAAGGAAATGACTGAACCGCATCACCATGATCATGGTCACGATCACAGTCATGATCATGAGCATCTCGATGAACTCACGAAGTTCAATCAGGGCACGAGATGGATCCTTGCCAAGGATCAGCATGCCCAGAACATCCAGGATGTGGTCTCCTATTACTTTCTCACCCAGCGGGTGAAGGCCGTCCCGGCTGATCAGGAAGGATACGACACGTATATCGCCCAGCTTGCGGGATTTCATCGTGTGATGGTGGCAGCCATGAAATGCAAGCAGACAGTAAGCCTGGAACAGGTCGACGAACTGGACGCTGCCATTTCAGTCGTAGCACAGTGGTATTGATTCACTGACCGATGAATTCGGAACTAGGTGTCCGTTTTCATGTGCTTGACGATCTGACCGGATACGAAGAAGCTGATGTCTTCGGCGATGTTGACGCAATGATCGGCAATGCGCTCGAGCAATCGTGCAATGGAGAGGATGTCAACAGCGGCTTTCGTCGTGTCAGGGCTTTCAGGTGCCGTACCTTGAACCCACCAGAAGACCTCGGTTTCCATGCCATCGACAAAACGATCTTCGCGGTGCATCTGCTCGAGGACCTCGACACGTTCATCAGCCAGTGCATTCACAACTTCCTGAAGCATCGACAGACATCGACGGCCCATTTCAGAAAGAACATCAGGGAGCTGAACCGCAGGTCCGTCACACAGGTAGATGACACGCTTCGCGATGCCCTTTGAAAGATCGCCGACTCTTTCCAGATCGTTCGTGATCCTCTGAACGGCCAGTACGAATCTGAGATCGCCTGCAACCGGTCTGGCCAGTGCCAGAATACGAAGGCAATGCGCCTCGATCGTGACTTCCAGATCGTTGACCTGTTCATCCTCAGATCGAACGGACTTCGCCAGATCCGTATCGGCTTCATGCATCGATCGCAAGGCTCTCTGCAGCTGCTGTTCCACGAGACCGCCCATCGAAAGGACTTCACGACGCAGTTCTGTGATTTCAGTTTCCAGCTCAATTGCCATGATGAAACTCCAGTGATCTGCCCATCACTTCAATCATCCGAAGCGACCGGAAATGTAGTCTTCAGTTTCAGAATGTTCTGGCGTCGTGAAGATGCGTTCCGTCGGACCGCTCTCAACGATCTTTCCCGTGTTGAAGAAGGCGGTGTAGTCGGACACTCGAGCAGCCTGCTGCATGTTGTGCGTCACGATCACGATCGTGTACCGCTCCTTCAGTTCCAGAATCAGCTGTTCGATCCGGGCTGTCGCCTTGGGATCGAGGGCCGATGCCGGCTCATCCATCAGAAGAACATCGGGGCTGCATGCGATGGCTCGGGCAATGCAGAGCCGCTGCTGCTGACCGCCCGACAACGACAGTCCGGACTTGTTCAAACGATCCTTGACTTCATCCCACAGGGCGGCCTGCTTGAGGGCACGCTCGACAATGGCGTCCAGGTCGTTTCGGTTCATCTTCCTGGAGAGCCGCAGACCGAACGCGACGTTGTCGTAGATTGATTTCGGGAAGGGGTTGGGTTTCTGGAACACCATGCCGACATTCCGTCGAAGTTCGACGACATCGAGATTCGGATCCAGAAGGCTTGTTTCAGCAAGACGCAGACCACCCTCGGCCCGGGCGCCCGGAACCAGATCATTCATCCGGTTGATCCATCTCAGAAAGGTCGTCTTCCCGCAACCACTGGGGCCGATGAGCGCGGTCACGAGGTTCTTGTTCATGACGAGACTGACATCATGCAGCGCCTGGAAATCACCGTACCAGGCCGAAAAATCCTCGGCGATCAACGACGGTGTCAGTTGATCCGGCTCCGTCACACTGGCACGCTCTCCCATCGTCACCCTGATGGTGGGAGACGTATTGGTGTCAGGAGCATTTCCTTGGACGGTTTCCGGTTTGTTCACTGGAGGGGCTTCTGGAAGCATTGTCGAACAACAACTGCAATGGCGTTGAAGGTCAGGAGTAGGAACAACAACACGACGATACCCGAAGCAGCGACTGCATGGAACTCTTCCTGTGGTCGACCCGCCCAGTTGTAGATCTGGAGGGGTAAAGCCGTGAAATCGTCCATCAGATGCTCAGGTGTAAAGCGAATGAAGAGAATGCCCGTGAGGACCAGCAAAGGAGCGGCCTCGCCGATGGCACGACTCACGGCAAGAATCGAACCGGTCATGATTCCCGGAATCGACGCCGGCAGGATCACCTTTTGAATCGTCTGCCACCGAGTCGCGCCGCAGCCCATTGCTGCCTCACGAAGCGATGGCGGTACGGCTCGAATGGCTTCACGTGAGGCGACGATCACGATCGGCAAGACGACCAGCGCGAGTGTGAATCCGCCGGCGAGTACGGTGCCTCCAAATGGAAGTTGCAGGTAATACCAGTGTCTTTCCTCGTACGTCTGGACGGGCTCAGCAGCGTCGGATTCCCAGATCGCACCGGGATCATTGGATTCGGTTCCGTCCGGAACGATCTTGATCTCGATCGACTGACCTTCGATTCCATACGCCGACATTCCTGAAACGAGCTCGGGAGATTCGGCATCCCGGGATTCCAGTGGAACACTGACCGAAGAACCATTGGCTGTGAGATAGGAGGCATGATGACTGGCCCCCACCTGGATATTCGGCTCATTGATCGGTCCGAACAGACCGAACATCCTTGCAAAGATCGTCAGACCGATGATTCCATAGACGATCGATGGAACGCCGGCCAGATTCGAGATGTTCAGATCGATGATCCTGTAGAGCTTGCCCTTCTTGGAATATTCCTCGAGATACAAGGCCGTCGCCGTACCAATCGGAATCGCCGTGAGCCCGCACACGATGCTGATGAATATGGTTCCCCACAGGGCGGCCTTGACGCCCGCCTTTTCAGGATCGCGAGAGGCATAGCTGGTCAGAAGATCCCATGAAAGATACTCCCAGCCGAGATAGCCGATGGCACTGAGCAGAATGACCAGGGACAGGACCGAGAGACCCGTCACGCTGAAGCAGAAGGCATGGAACATCCGGTCACGACGTTGGCGATTGGAGCTCGAGGCTCGAGTGAGTTGATTGCCGTCAAGTTCATTTGAACGATCGTCAACCTCAGCCGATCGCCCGGGCCACCATGCCGTCGTCAGGATGATGACCATGAACACAGCTGATGCCACAAGCCATGTGATCCAGGAGGACTCCGCCGAGGAGGTATCGGGCATGAACAGGAGCCCTCCACCCGCCATCAATCCCACACCGGCGACCAGCCACAGCAGGCCTCCTCTGGGACGTTCTCCGGAAGCCCGGCGACCTCGGATGATGAAGCCGATTGCCAATGCACAACAAGCCATCAGGGCGACGACGAGTGAAAGCTCGAGGATCCACCACCAGCTGTGATCTGTCGCAAGCGCATCGACGGAAACATCGGGAGCCAGGCCTGGCATGTCCTTCATTCGTAGGCCTCCCGAAATCGCCTGGAAACCACGGCACCTGCCCAGGTCAGGGCAAGCGTCATGATGAACAGCACGGCAGCTACGGCATAGCTGGACTGGTACTCGACACCACCAGCCTCCGCATCTCCCAGGAAGATCTGAACGATGTATCCCGTCATGGTCTGGACCTGACGAGTGGGATCGACTGCGGCGGCGACTCCGTCATTCACCATGTTCACCGGCAACGAACCAGCGGCCAGGGCGACAATCATGGTTTCACCGACTGCTCTGGCAATGGCCAGCAGGAAGGCTGCGATGATGCCCGAGAGCGCTGCGGGTATGACGACCTTGATGGAAACGTCGAATTTGGTGCCACCCAGGGCATACCCACCCTCTCGAAGAGACCTCGGAACCGCACGCATGGCATCTTCGGAAATGGAGGTCACGATCGGAATGATCATGATGCCCACCGCGATTCCCGCGCTGAGCGCGTTGTAGAAATCAATGCCCTCATGGATCCAACGCAGAGAGGGTGTGATCACCATCAAGGCGAAGAATCCGTATACCACGGTCGGGATGCCTGCGAGAATCTCGAGGATCGGCTTCAGGACGTTTCGAAAACGACGCGGTGCATATTCACTCAGATACAGTGCCGTCACGGTTCCAGCCGGCAAGGCCACCAGTGCGGCAACCGCCGCGACCAGCAGTGTTCCACTCACAAGCGGCCAGATTCCGAAATGCCTCTCCGAACCCAGAAGCGGTGACCATTGACCTCCTGAAATGAAATCCCAGAGATCGACACTTTCGATTGTCAGGAAGGCAATCGCTTCGGTTGCCAGCACGATCACGATGAACAACGTCGTCAGGATCGACAAGAGTGTGCAGCCAAGCAGGATCCACTTGATGACCCCGCCAAAAAGAAACTGTCCAACACAAGACCGTGGCCGTCCCGGCAAAGGGTCGGCCACAGTCGGTTGGTTCATTTCAGACGAATATGTATTCACTGCTCTCGCTGATCAAATATTGACAGGAGGGCTGCTGGTCATTGGTAAACCTTGGTCAACGCTCCATGGATTTTCTCGCCCTGATCGTCGTGGAATTGAGTTCCCATTTTGCGGGAAGCAAAGTTCGTCTTGCTCCGCTCATACATGCTATCCGGAAGCTTCACATAGCCGACGTCGCCAACCAATTTGGGGCATTCCCGCAGATAGTATTCCACAAACTGCCGAACCTCGGGCTTTCTGGCTGATCGGGCATTGATGTAGATGAACAACGGACGGCTGAAGGGGGCATAGGTCCCGGATTCGATGTTCTCGGTGGTTGCCATGACCGGCTTCTTGGTGACCGGATTGACGATCGGAACCGCCCGGAGCTTGTCCTTGTTCTCCATGTAGTAGGCACAGCCGAAGAATCCGATGGCATCTTTCTGGCCTGAAACACCATTGACCAGGACATTGTCATCCTCGGAAACGGACATGTCGCTTCGAATGGAACCTTTCTTGCCCGCGATGACTTCCTTGAAGTAATCAAATGTGCCTGAGTCTGTGCCAGGAGAAAAGATCATGATTGGACGTTCCGGCCAGCCATCACGAACATCAGACCAGTTCTTGGCAGCAGAGTCGGCCAGGAAAATCTTCTTGAGTTCATCCACCGTGAGCGAGTCAGCCCAGTCATTTTCAGGATTGACTACCACCGTGAGGCCGTCATAGGCGATTGGAAGCTCTATGAAATCGACCTTGTTCTCCGTCATCAACTTCATCTCGGAGGATTTGATGGGACGAGATGCATCAGAGATGTCGATCTCCTTGGCTGCAAATCTCTTGAATCCACCACCCGTTCCCGAAACACCGACGGTCACCCGGACATTCGGCGATTCCTTGCTGAATTGCTCGGCAACGGCTTCGGTAATCGGGAACACGGTCGAAGACCCGTCAACCCGGATATTGCCACGAAGTTGTGACAAGTCCTGAGCGATCGCATGTCCAGCAAAGCTGGCGACTGCTGCACAGACGATTGAGCCAATGATGCCTCGATTCATAGTTTTCTCTCCGGATAGACATTGGAATTTTGTTTAGATAGTTCGATCGGGGAGCATCATGAACCCGCTGTGTTCAGTTCTTGTAAAGACCGTGTGATCGAATGGAAAAATGCAACCCAAGCGGCCTGAGCACCCCGTAAACGGCATTCAGGAGGAAGGGTACTCGGGAATCGTGAGGAAGAAGGTGCTCCCAACCCCGACCTGGCTTTCCACGCCGACCTGCCCCCCGTGGATCAGGGCAATGTGCTTCACGATCGACAGGCCCAGGCCGGTCCCACCCTGCTCACGACTGCGGCCGGAATCCACGCGGTAGAACCGCTCGAAGAGTCGGGAAAGATGCTCCGCAGGAATACCGGCACCGGTATCTCGGACAGCGATCTCGATATCACCCGATTCCCGCCTGCGGCCGATCAGCGTGATCTCGCTGTCAGGTTCGCTGTAACGAATGGCGTTTTCGAGCAGATTGATCATCCCCTGATCGATCAGATGACGGTTGCCTTCAATCTGGATGCCGGGCTCAACCTCGGTCCTGATCCGGACACCAACCTGTTCAGATCGATCCTTGACAAGCAACGCGGCTTCCATCATCAGGTCTTCGATCCTGATCTGTTCGAAGTGAAGCTGCATCGAATGTTCATCATCCGATTCAAGGCGTGAGAGCGTCAGAAGATCTTCGATGATGGCATTGAGTCGAGCCGAATTGCGTTCGACTACCTTCAGCCGCTCACGTCCGGCTTCGTCCTTCACACTCTCATGAAGGAGTTCGATGTAGCCACGGATGGCAGTCAGGGGTGTACGAAGTTCATGAGAGACATTGGCGGCGAAATCCTTGCGAATCCGCTCGAGCTTCCGCAGGCGAGTCGTCTCGTTCAAGATGACGAGAACACCACTCATGAGCATTCCAGCACTGGCATAGAGCGGCTCGATAGCGACTTCCATGGTTCGCCCGCCCAGAGATTCCAACTCCAGTTCTCGAAAGAGCATCTTGCCGTCATCAATGCCTTCACGGATGGCGTCGAGCAATGCCGGATCCCGCACGATCTCCTCCAGCAGCCGCCCGCGTATGTCACGGCCAAGCAGGCCGAATATGCGGGTCGCCGCTGGATTCATCGTCAGGACTCTCAGATCCGTACCCAGCGCAATCACGCCGTTGTTCATCGAAGCAAGAATCCCCTGGGTTTCACTCTGAGCCTGTTCGGCTGAATCCAATTGCTCTTGAAAAGCTTCCCGACTTCGCTGCACTCGAACGAACAAACGGACAAGTTCCGATGACACCCTTCGCGACAAGGATCTTGAAGAATCATCCAAAGTCGAATTCGAGCCAATTCTGCGTAAAAGCTTTGATATCTCACCTGATTCGAAGCGAAGTCTTGAATACATGAAATACAGGAGCACAAACGTCAGAATCATGATTGCAGCAGTGAGCGCAAGCACGATGAGCATGTAGCCACTTGCTGGCAGGGCGATGGATTCTTTATCCAAGGCGATGCGAACAATCAACTCACTGCCCTGCGGTGTGGTCACTGTTCCCGCGACGAACAACAAATCCCGATCAAGTGTTCTGCTGTATCGATTTGATTGACCGGTACCACTCCGTATGGCCATCTGGACTTCAGGCCGGAACAGAAGATTGTTGTCCATGTTCTCTATGTCGAAATCAGAATCGGACAGAACGTTCCCATCACGACTGATCAAAGTGAGTCGATACTCACCTGGCATCACCAGGCTGCTGGCAGGCTCTCCCTTGCGGACCTGTTCCAGAACCAATCCAAGGATGCCGTCCATCTGATTCATGGCACGATTGGTCAACAGTTCACTGGATTGGGATGCCAGAAAAATGGACATACCTACACCAACAATCATCTCGATGATGATCAAAGGAATTCCAAATGACCAGATGAGTGACTTGGGTTGGCGAGGTGTCATGGAGAACAGATTAGCGACTGACTGACTCGTTCAGTCTGTAGCCGACGCCACGGACGGTCTCGATGTGTCCGCCATGCGCCCCCAACTTGCGTCTCAGAGCGGTCACATGGACGTCAATGGTCCTTCGAGACATGACGACTCGATCTCCATGAAGGGCACTGATGATCTGGTCACGTGTTCTCACGAAGCTCGGTCGACGAGCGAGATAATGAAGGATCTCGTATTCGGACAGTGTCAGATCGATGATCTTGTCGTCGATGCGGACTTCATGACGGTCATTGTCGATGACGATTCCATCCACACTGACCACCTCGCCGGAGCCGGTTGCTGGAACGGTGTTTTCGGATCTTCGAAGAATGTTCTGGATCCTGGCGAGGAGGACCTTCGAACTGAATGGCTTGGTGACGTAATCCGATGCGCCCAGTTCAAGACCGTCGACAATGTCGGATTCCTCGCCACGAGCAGACACCATGATGATCGGGATGCTTGCGGTGAGTGCCTCTCGCTGAAGTTCGCGACAGACTTCCAGGCCATCCACATCGGGCAGCATGAGGTCCAGCAGGATGAGATCCGGACGATCATTCTGGGCGCTGGTCATTCCAGCCAGACCGCGATCCATGACCCGAACGAGATACCCTGCATTCCGAATATGAGTCGCCAGAAGATTTGCGATTTCCGGTTCGTCCTCAATGACGAGAATGGTGGCTGTCCGGTTGCTCACGTCCATGTCACTTTGCCTGGAATCGATGTTCATGTTCTTGATCACACCCGTGGAATCGGTCATCGCTGTCTTAACACTGTTCATGCCGCAAGGATAATCAGCCGAAAGACCCGTGTGCATTCAGGGTGTTCAATTTGAACAGTTGAATCAAAACTGAACACATGGACTGATCCAGAACAGTCCCCGACAAACACCTGAAAAGATGGGAAAGGCCGAGGTGGGATTCGAACCCACGAATCACGGATTTGCAATCCGTTCCCTTAGTCCACTTGGGTACTCGGCCAGATCAGGGCTGACGCGTCTCGATCCGCATCCAGTCCGTAACGAGGGAGGATACCCGCGCCAGGACCGGCGGGCAAAGAACAAACACGAGGAACAGCCTGTACTCTGTTCATGTGCTGAACATGCCCCTCATCCTCGCTGTCTTATGGGTACCTCTTCAGGCCCAGGCCCCCGAGAAGACCCCTGTGGACGCTGATGGTGCCGCCAAGGCCCCGGCCAGGGCTCCCTTGCTGACGGAGGGCACCATCATCACGGATGTTCAAGGGGTGATGTACCGGGACAGCAACAGCCCGCTCTGGAGATTCCGGGTGGACCCGTCTTCTGATGAGCGCCGCGGCAGGCTACGGGAGTTTGTCCTCCTGCCCTGTCGTCTTCTGGAAGAAATGGAGATGAAAGCTGATTCAGCCCAACCTGGGGAAGCCATCTTCAACTTGAGTGGTGAAGTACTCAACTACGGTCGCGAGAACTGGCTCCTGCCACAGCATGTGGAATGGATCACCACACATGCCGAGCGCAATGAACCCGATGAAGTGCCTGATGATCCCTCAAGCGAAGTGCGCTCCGGTGATCCTTCCGGACAGCCCGAGGCCTCGACCTCACCATCGGAGTCCGGTGAAGATCCGTGGGATGAGGATGAGGCCACCAATCGTGATCAGGGAGACAGCATCGCAGACATCGTTGCATCGCTGCAGCAGAGTGTCGGTCCCCTGAGAAGAAGCATCGACACCGGAGAGACCACCGCGTCCGTATCCGGTCCACGAGAAGGTCAACTGCTCGTTTCGCGGAGAGGCCGACTCGGACGCGGTCCGACCGGTGCCTGGGTCTGGGTTCAGGATTCCGATGTGAACGGACTCTCGGACCCATCGCTCATTCTCCTGCCTTCACGAAAGACAGCGGAACTGGAAGCCTATGGTGGCTACGGATGGCTGGGTCAGCCCATGTTGATCAGCGGCGAAGTCTTCACCTATCGCGGGCGTCATTTCCTCAGGCCCACCGCCTGGAAAATAGTTCGAGAGCGCCCGAATCTGATCCGCTGAGGATCTAGGACTTCATCTTGACTTCGGTCATGACGATCGGCTCCAGCGGGCAATCCCGCCCGTCCGTATCGGCACCGCCGATCGCCCGGACGACTTCGATGCCATCGATGACCTTGCCGAAACCGGTGTACTGACCGTCCAGATGCTGACAATGCTCTCTTCCGAGACAGAGGAAGAACTGGCTGCCGGCCGAATTGGGATCCGCACTGCGAGCCATGGACAGGACACCTTCATCGTGTGGCCGGTCGTTGAATTCCGCATCGACGGTCCAGCCAGGTCCACCCGTACCGGTTCCCTCCGGGCAACCGCCCTGAATGACGAAGCCGGGAATGATCCGGTGGAAACCAAGACCGTCGTAGAAGCCACTCTCGGTGAGTTTCTTGAAGTTCTCGACATGCCCCGGCGCAACATCATCCCAGAGTTCAATTGTGATCATGCCGTGTGTCGTGTTGATTTCAGCCTGTTTGTACTCGCTCACTGCCTTCTCCTTGGGCCTCCATGGGCCGGTTCAACCTCGTAATCGCTCGATCAATCTCTGTCGGACCATGTTGGCGTCCGCCTGTCCACCACTGGACTTCATGACATGCCCCATGATCCGACCCATGGCTGCATCCTTGCCGCCGGCGAAATCCTCGGCCGCCTGAGGCTGGGCTTCGATGGCGGCATCGATCCACTCGTCAAGCTGCCCCGAGTCGCTGACTTGAAGCAGACCCTTGGCTTCGGCAAGGTGTTCCGCTGAATCATCGCTGTCACAGAGCAGTTCGAACAACTGATCCGCAGCCGTGGATCCCACCGCGTTCTCGGAACGCAGCTTGATCACACCGGACAACTGTTCCGGTGTGATGCCAAGATCCTGAACCTCGACATCCCGCTCTCGAGCCATCCGGACACCGGCATTCAAGAGCCACTTGGCCGTCTGGACCGCTGCTTCAGCCGCGCCCATGTCCGGGACGACATCGGCAGCTCGCTTCGCACAGTCCTCGAAGAAGTAACAGAGATCCCGTTCATCCGTCAGGGCGGCAGCGTCCTTCGCTGCCAGACCGAGATCTTCCTGGTAACGCATCCGCCGGCTCATGGGGAGCTCCGGAAGCGTCTTCTGTATTCGAGATTTCCATTCTTCATCGATCACCACGGGAATGAGATCGGGATCCGGAAAATACCTGTAGTCGTGTGCGTCTTCCTTTTCCCTCTGCAGAACCGTCACATTCTTCTGGTCGTCCCATCCACGTGTGACCTTCATGCCGGGGCCCATCTCACGACCATCTTCAAGCCAGGCGTCCACCTGACGAATCGATTCATGCTGAATGGCATTGAGAACGGCTCGGAAGGAATTCAGATTCTTGATCTCGACGATTGGTGTCGCGACCGTGCGGCCGTCATCCAACGTCAATTCCAGATTGACATTGGGCTCGAAACGCATGTGTCCCTTCTGCATGATGCCTTCGGTCACGCCGAGAAAACGGCAGATGTTCCGGAGTTCTCTACCGAAGGTGACACAGTCCTCGGCACAGTCGAAATCGGGCTCCGTCACGATTTCAAGAAGCGGCGTACCGGCGCGGTTGTAGTCGACAAGCGATCCCTCGTAGGGATGACCACCCGGCAGTTCATGTCCGGTCTTGCCGGTGTCCTCCTCGAGATGTGCTCGAGTGATGCCGATTCGTCGCGTACCTCCCTCATGCGCCGGGATCTCGATGGAGCCCTCCAGGCAGAGTGGTTGGTCGTACTGGCTGATCTGATAGCCCTTGGGAAGATCGGGATAGAAGTAGTTCTTTCGATCCCACTTCGTGAAATCGGCAATCCGGCATCCAAGCGCCATGCCGACCTGCATGGACATCTCGATGGCGGCCATGTTCAACACCGGCAAGGCGCCGGGCAATGCAATCACCACGGGATCGCAGAGCGTATTGGGTTCTGCATCGTAGTGATCAGGAAACGCGGCACCGCCGGATCGCGAGAACATCTTGCTCCGCGTGGCCAGTTCCACGTGAATCTCCATGCCGATCTTCAACTGTTTGGAAACGATCTCTGCCATGTGCCCTCAGGTTCGGGAAACGGTGATACCGGCTCAGGCTTCACCGACACGGGATCGTATGTTGTCCAGGACATTCATGAAGTTGATATAGGCGTCATATGGGCTGTCATATGGAGAAAAATACTTGTGGACGTCTCCATCGGCCCAGAACTTGGTGCACATGTAGTACAGGTGGTCGGATGTCGTCAGCTTCCGCCAGTCCTCGAGAATGTGCTCATCACCCTCCTGGTGGCGATGTTTGACCGCACCCTCCAGCCGGTACAGCTCCAGAGCGGCATTCTCCTGCATGGCATTTCCAAGCCAGGCACTCAGGTCTCGCTCCATGTCCGCCCATGAGATTGGATCCTGGGCGTCATAGACCCCCACGGGTGTGTTCCGATCCAAGGCCTCGCTGGCCGTGACGAAGTCGTTTGCACCACTCTGGACGTCGAAGACCTTCTCTGGAAGTGCCTCGAGAAAATCGAAGATTCCGGTATCGGCCCACTGGTGCTCGCCGAAGGTCTCGTAGTCCATGAACAGATTGCAGAGATAGCCGTCACCGTTGATCTGATGCACCCAATCAGCGAATGTCTCCGCCCTGAGCGGCCATTCCGACCAGTCCCGGTTTCCAAACCGGAAGGCGATGTCGTCACTCAGCTTGTAGTTCTTCAGAAGAAGACGCAGTGGCGCATCCGGCAGGAAGTCGCCCGCGCCGGCTGGTGCATAGACGTAGTTGGGTGATCGTGACCCGAGGAGTCGATCGACTCCCTCACAGAGCATGCCGTTGAAACGGCCCATATCCGTCACCAGACTGGCGATGCGATTGGAATAGATCAGTTCCGTATTTCGAAAGACACTGGGATCCTGGTTGAACAGGTTCTGGATCCGCTCCCTGTGGTTGTCGACCTGCTCCCGGAATTCAGACGGGGAGAACAGGGCCGCAAGGGAATGATGGGATGTTTCCGCGATGAATTCACAGGCACCCGTTTCGCCGCATGCCTGGAGCGTCTCGATGACATCCGGTGCCCACTCCTCCAGTTGATCCAGAACGGTCTGGGTCAGCGCGAAGGAGACCCGGAACCGGCCTTCGTGTCGACGAATCAGATCCAGGATCAGGTTCGTGGTCGGCCGATAGCACTTGTTGGCGACCTTCTCGAGAATCTCCCGATTGGCATCGTTGTCGAAATAGAAGGGATCGGTACTGAATACCGAATATCGCCGCAGCCTGTAGGGCTGATGAACCTGGAAGTAGAAACAGACCGATGCCATCCGGGAATGGTAGCAATCCCGTGCAGGCTTCACGCCGGGCGATAGGATGCTCAGCATGACACATGACGAGATCGCACAACGTATCGCGGAACTATCGGTCCTTCATGGCAACTTCACGCTGAGGAGCGGGCGAACAAGCACCTGGTACATCGACAAGTATCGATTCAGTACGGATCCCGACATTCTGAAGTCATTGGGCAACCTCTTCGTTTCGAAGCTTCCAGAAGGAACCCAACGGCTTGCTGGTGCGGAACTCGGTGGCATTCCCCTGGTGACCACCACTTCGATGGCCAGCGGACTGCCATGCCTCTTCGTCCGAAATCAGAAGAAGGAATATGGAACAGCCAAGCGATTCGAGGGCACTCTGGAGCAGGGAGAACGCATTGCGCTGCTTGAGGATGTCGCGACAACCGGAGGTCAGGTTCTGGAAGCCGCGCGTGATCTTGAAGCGGCTGGTGCCGTGATCACGGGCATCATCGCAACCGTGGATCGACTTGAAGGGGCACGAGAAAACATCGAAGCCGCCGGCTATCACTTCGACTCGTTGTTCACGGTTCGGGATCTCGGGATCGATCCTGATTGATGACGGCTTCCTGCAAGGATTGATACCGGTGGACAGCTGCTTTCAATCGAGGCCTGAGCATCAGAATCGCGAGGCCACCCAGTGGCAGCAGCACCACAAGTTCAACGGCGCGGTTGACCAGATCTGCCAGGAGCCCGATCTCAAGAGCGGCGGGCAACATCACGAGCATCGTGGTCAACCAGCCGACCAGCCATTCCCGCAGCCCGAGGCCGCCTGACAGAAACGGAATGGCGCCGGCAAGCATGCCGATCGATGCCAACGCCATGCAGATATCGAACGACATGGGTTCATTCATCATGATGAACGCACATTGATACCGAACCGCCATCAACAAGAGATCCGCGTACTTGAGCACGATGACGATTCCAGCCGTTCTGGTCATGGGAAAGAGCATGAGCCAGCCGGGAACGGCGATGGGAATCATCGCCCATGCCCAGAGATCATCACCATTCATCAGGTAGCGAAGAGACAGCGTTCCAGCCGTCAACGCAATGGCGAACAGGCCGGCGACCCGGGCCAGGATCATGGCACGGGCCGTTTCCATGGGTCGAATGGCGTGAACCACCTGGTGGTAGGCGATCCGCCCCACGAGTCCGGCTTTCAGTGGAAGGAAATTCAGAAGCGCCGAACCGGCGATCAGTCCCTGCATCTCCATGAAAGGAACCTGATGTCGAGCCAGCAGCAGCTGGAACTGGACTCCGGTAACAAAGATGGAGACGAGCATGGTCGCCACAAGCAGAATCACGATGCCCGAGCTTGGATGCGACAACGCCTGGAGCGCTGTCGCGATCTTGTCCTGTTGGGCGATGATCAACCAGACGGCGCCGGCGAGCATCAGGACACCCACCAGCATCATCAGCAGCTTGAACAGAAACCAGCGACGGCCTCGACCGATTGGCTTCGAAGGTGTCGGGGTGGGCTGTGAGGATCCAGGCAGGTCTGGATCTTCGTGATCCATGACAGTCTGCATCATTCGCCTGAACCTGTCAGTGCCTTCAACCGCTCGTCTCGCGCCTTCTGCGCCAATGCCTCCATCCACTCGGCCAGATCGCGTACTTCCGGGATGTTGGAATTCAACGCCGAGATGACTGCGGAATCCTCGAGCAGTGGTTCGATGTTTCCGGCTTCTCGAGCCGTATCCAGAATCCTCATCAGCTGGATCAGGTTGACGGTCAGACTGTCACTGCGTTCCGCCATCTCCCAGATCTGTTCCAGTCGAGGCGATCTTGCCATGACCGCCAGCAACCAAGCCCGTGAGACCGAGTCGAGTCGCGGATAGATGTCGATGATGATGTCGACCGCGGACACGATGACTTCTTCAGGAAGCGGATCTGCAATCAGCGACCCCTTGTTGGACGCGATGACATGCGAAAGCAGTGCCATCTCGACGAGTTCCTCCGTGGTGATCTGCTCACCACGAAGTTCATCGATCACGCGGGTCGCCCACGCCGTGGTGACTCGCTGTCCGTCAATCCGGATGTCGGTCACATCGGTTTCGATTCCCATCAAACCCGGCGAATGGGAAGGTTTGCCTGATGAACTGCCGGTACTCATCATGAAGTTGAGAATTCCCGTCAGGTCCACCGCGGCGCCATAGAGCGGATACCGGTCAATGACAGTTCCAACCCAGTACCGCCGCAGATCGATTTCCACCACCATGGACTCGAAGGGCATCAGCCTGAATCGAGTCGGAATCCCGACGACGATGGCAGGTCCCTGGGCAGCTGATTCATAGGGCACTCGAACATCGCCCTGGAGCAGAATGAGATCCTGAATCGGACCATCCCGGTCGATGGCCAACGGGAGTGGTGTGTTGTTGCTGATTTCGATTTCAAGAATGATGGGGTCATAGGGCTTGAAGGATTCCTCGGCTGGCCGCAGTCTCATGGACAGCGCCAATCGCGGATCCTCCGGAACCCGATCAAGAATCGTGGGTATCTCGGCGACCAGTTCATTCATCGCCATGGCTTCGGCTGACAAGGGGACGGGAACACCAAGCAGTTCCTCAAGCTTGTCCCGTGCCCAGAGGCCGGTCGGGAGATCACGCTGGTTTTGCCAGAGTGACAGAAGCATCTTGGCGGCATCCCGCTTCTGCCCAAGGTTGATGTAGGCTTCGATCAGGCCGATCTGGGAAACCATGTGCGTCGCCGCATCCTGTGTGAAGATGGCTACTGCAGCTTCATTGTTTCCACTGCGAAGATCCTCCCAAGCCTTGATTCGTTGCTTTGCCTGGTCGGACAACTCTGCGAGTGCCTCGATCTGGGCCAGCCGCGTTGCCAACACATCCGGATCCGCATTCAGCCAGAGAAGCATCCAGTAGAAATTGAGGAGTCTGTTCGCCTGTGCCTGCGGCGCCTCGACCGCCATGTCGGAGAGGCCTCCCTCGAAATCAACCGAGAGAATCAGATCCTCCATGGCCTCTGTGCGGGTGATGTCATCCTTGTCACGAACAAGAATGGCATTGATCTTGGCCAGATTCGGTGGCAACGGCGCCTTGAGCTGGGCGAGCTCGAGTGGCGACTTGCTGGGATCCTCCGCCTGAGCCATTGCTTCATAGACGCTGTTGAGCATCTCCCGCCTGTCGGCAATCGTCTGCAGTGCGCCTTCACGATCTCCATTGCCCCATTGGGCCATTGCAAGATCCTGATAGAGCCGACTGCCTGCCGGCGCTCCACGCGCCTGCATCTGGTTCATTCGCATCTTGATCATGCGAACCGCGGACTCGTAGGCACCCTCGGCGAGGAGATAGGCATTCAGCGTCGCAAGAATCTTGTCGTCCGTCAGATCCGCCGTGAGCAGGCCCAGGAGCAGCTCGACATAGGCGACATGATCAGGGACACGATCCCGCAGGTAGCCCGTCGCGATACCGACCGCATCGGAATAGGTCGGATCCATGATGATCGATTCACGAAGCCACTGGCCGAACTCGTTGAGATCACCGCGACGGCGATGTCGATCCGCAAGCATGAACGCGAGTCGCGATGAGATTTCAGGCCCGAGGGATTCCGCGGTTGCGGGCTGCAGCAGCTGTTCGAGTGCGGCAATCTGCTCGTCAACGGTGTTGTATTCGAAGATGGCCGCCTGAAGCCGCTCCAGCTGAGCCTTCTTGTTTTCAGGTTCGACACGCAGCAGGTTTCTCGTGATCCAATCAAGAAGATCCTCACGATCCATGGCCAATGACATCCGGAGCAGCTTGCGCCAGGTGTCCGGCTGATCGGGATCCAGTCTGGCGGCCTCCTGATACAGGGACAAGGCGACATTCATTCCGCTGACATTGAGATCCGGGCTCACCATGACCTCATTGGCGTATCGGACGAGAATGTTGGCGAGCCGTTGCCTCGTGGTCACGCTGCCCTCATCTTCGAGGAGCGGGTCCATGGGCTGCTGAGCCTGGCTGATTCCAGCAATCAGGAAACAGGACAGCCAGATGGGACTCGAAAGCCTCAGGATCTTCATGAAAATGCTCATGCGTGTCGTTGATCCCTTTCCATGCGGTCTGAGGGGGGTAAATGATCCTGAAAACCCCTCCCATAGGCGATGTTAGGGGCCGTACGAGCTCTCCGCCAACCTGGATCGGCTGCCAGGTCCGCTTCTGCCTGCGTACCCTATCGGTAATCATTGACAATGCCCCCATAGGATTGATACCGTCACCGCTTCGATTCCAGCCGTGGCCGAGGCTTTCCCGGCCCCCTGGACGTGGACTGAAGGTAGTTTCTCGATTTGCCGGAGTGATCTCTTGGACATGCTCATTCGCCGCTTCAGGGTCATGATCGTCCTTGTCTTCACATGCCTTCTCGGAGGGCATGTGGCTGCTTTTCAGAACACCCCGGTGCCAGACAAGATCGACCGGCTCAAGAACGTTCTTCCCCTCAGTGATGCCCAGAAAACCATGATCCGTACCTATTCGGAGCACTGGGTCAAGCAGCTGAAGGAAGGTGATCCGAGTGAAGTCCAGCAAGCTCGCAACAAGCTGACCCAACCGTTCCGATCCATCACTGGTCGGGAGGCGAGCCGGATGTTCCGGGACATCTACAGCGACTCGACGCTTTCGACCCTCAAGGACATCATCGAAGGCGGCAATGCCTACCGGGCCATCAACGCGATGCAGGTCGCTGCTGCCATCGGTACCTCCGCCTCGCTCTCCGTGCTGGACAATCACATTGAACCTGAGCTGGAGGACAACCCCCAGGTCAGACTCTGGGCGGCGATCGGAATCAGTCGATGTCTCGAGATTCCATCCATCTCCTCAGACAAGCTCAAGACAAGCCTTCGTGCCCTCGTACGAGCCGCCGAAGTCGAGGACAACCCGCTGGTGCTTCGTCGCGAGATGGAGACACTGGATGCTGCCGTCCGGAATGAACGGGAAGATCGACAGGTGATCCGGGATTTCGCCTTGGAAGGTGAAATCGACATCCTGAAGACGACCATTGATCGACTGGAGTCAGGCAAGGCCCCTGCTGATCTGATTCTGGCCATCCAACCCTCGCTCCTCCTGATCAGAAACCAGTACATCGACCCCAGGATCCAGCGAGAGAAACTGGCGGATGAAATCGCTCGTCGAACCGCACCCCAGCTCGGACGGCTCTACGACGTCATCCTGGTCAACGAATCGACCATTCGTCAGTCACCGGAGCTGACGAAGGTGACCGGCCAGATTCTGGATACCAGTGAGACGACCCTGAAGCTCATGGATTCCAATCTTCGAAACGGCCAATCTGCTCCGAATGTGACATCAGGCCGCGATCTTTGGGACAAGGGCAATCTGAGCGGACTTGCTGAAAGCCGAGACAAATGGCAGGTCGTTCTGGCCACTCGCCCGTACAAGAACTGAAACAGTAGAAAACAGCTGGCCGCGGAAGTTACACTTCGATCGTCGTGAGTCGATTGGTCCTTCCACTTGTGCTGTTGGTATTGCTCCTTGTGGCGATTGTGGCCCTCGATGAGCCCAGGCCCCGGGCCGACCTCGTGGTTGCCGGAGGCAATGAGGTCTTCACGCTCGATCCACAGCGAATGAGCTACCTGGCCGACATGAGGTTGGCATACGCCCTCTATGAAGGGCTTCTCCGCTGGAACACCGATGACTTCTCCCTGGAGCCGGCTGCCGCGGAAGACTGGACCGTCAGTGATGATGGTCAGGTCCTTGAATTCACTCTTCGATCGGATGGTCGCTGGTCCGATGGATCGCCCGTGACCGCCCATGACTTCGCATGGTCGTGGATGCGACTTCTGCTTCCGGATACCGCAGCCGACTACTCCAACCTGTTCTTCTCGATCGAAGGCGCCGGTCCATTCTGGGATTGGCGACAGAGACAACTCGACGGTTTTTCCATGGATCCATGGAATCAGAAGACCCCTGAAAACCGAACCCGTGCAGTCCAAGGCCTGCTCCATCGCTTCGATGCACTTCGGAATGCAAAGGAACTGCCAGGGGGGATCGCGTGGCACGTGCTCGATTCGGATCAGATGGCAACCGAGCAGGAAGCGCTCCAGGCCGCGATCGATTCCGAGCAGGAGGATCGTCTTCTGCAGGTCCTTGAGCAGTCCGATGTGCTCCAGGCGATGCACCGCCGATTGGAGGATCCTGATTCAAAAGCCGTCGAAGCCCTCTGGATGTGGAATCAGGTCGAACCCAGATTCGAATCACAGGTCGCGATCGATGTGATTGATGATCATCAGCTGACCATTCGTCTGGATCGCCCTGTGCCCTACTTTGCCGATCTGCTGGCCTTTGCACCTTCTTCTCCGGTCAACCGACCGGCTGTCGAAGGTTGGTCCATGGATGAAACGATGCTTCAGGACATCCGGTTGAATGGATGGCATGCGGCCGGGATACCGTCGCTGGATCAACGGTTGCATGTCGACATCTCACCCGACACCGGCCGGCTAGTTCAATCACATCGGTGGGCTCGACCTGGCGCCATGGTGAACAACGGCCCCTATCAACTGGATGAATGGCGATACAAGAGAGACATGCGGTTATCGAAGTCTCCTGACTTCCATGATCCTGAGCTCGCAGGATTCGAGACCATCGAGATCCGCTCGATTCCGGATCCGAACACGGCAGTCCTTGCATTCCTCAAGGGAGAGGTGGACTGGCTGACCGGTGTCGCTGCGGACTGTCGGATCGACATGCTCGAACAACAACGACCCGACATTCATGCCATTCCTGTCTTTGGAACGGATTTCTTCTCGTTCAACTGCAGACCGCGTCTTGCCGATGGAAGGCCCAATCCATTTTCAGATGCCGCCGTTCGGCGTGGATTTGCGATGGCAACCGACAAACAGACCATCGTCGACAACGTCACTCGGCTTCGCGAGCCCGTTGCCTCGACACTCGTACCTGCCAATTCCATCAAGGGCTATGAATCACCCGAGGGCCTGCCATTCGATCCGGAGTCTGCAAGAGCATCTCTTGCGGAGGCTGGATGGCTGGATCGGGATGGTGATGGTCGGCCGGAGGATTCCTCGGGTAGACCATTTCCTGATGTCGAGCTGCTCTATACCACTGGAAACCCGAGATTCTCCAGGATGGCCGTCGAACTGCGGGAGCAGTGGCAACGACATCTAGGAATCCCGGTCGTGCTTCTTGGTCAGGACACCAAGTTCTTCAAGGATGACCTGCGAAAAGGCAATTTCATGGTGGCTCGTGGCCGCTGGTATGGTGACTACGGAGATCCCACGACATTCCTTGAACTGTGCAGGTCGACGGATGGCAACAACGATCGAGGGTTTGCCAATGATGAAGTCGATGCAGCCTTGAAAGCTGCCGCGAACGAACCTGATCGAGACAGGCGACTTCAAGATCTGGCTCTTCTTGAAGAACGTCTCTTCCAGCAGGATCTGCCACTCATCCCCGTGTGTCAGCTCGTGGACATCACGATGTACGATCCCGCGCATCTCTCGGGAGTGACGCATCATCCAAGATTGACTCATTATTTCTGGAAGCTACGGCCAGCAGAGGAGATGTCCGGGCAATGACACGGCTTCTGCTCAAACGCCTGATTCAGCTTCCGATCATTCTGTTGGCGGTGTACACCCTGACGTTCATGCTCACCTGGCTGATCCCCGGCAGTCCTCTTGAGAAATCCGAAGCACGACAGCCTCCTCCCGAAGTCGTCGCCGCAATGGAGTCCCAGTACCGGCTTGATGATCCATGGCACTTCTACTGGGACTACCTCGGAGGTGTCACCGGAGTGCAGTGGGTCATGGGTGAACAGCAGGGTCCGATCATCGACCTCGGACCCAGCCTTCGACATGAAAACTGGACCGTCAACGAGATCCTGGCAGCACAGCTTCCTGTTTCAATGACACTTGGATTGCTGGCCATTCTGATGGCCTGTGTGATCGGCATCATCACGGGCACGATGGCCGCGGCAAGACCGGGATCATGGCTGGATGTCCTCAGTCTGTTCATCGCCCTGATCGGCATCAGTCTCCCGGCGTTCGTCACCGGAACGGCACTCCTGCTGGTTGGTGGTCTCTGGCTGGACTGGTTTCCGGTCAGTGGCTGGGGTCGTCCCTCCCACATGATTCTTCCTGCACTTGCGTTGTCTCTGCCATTCGCCGCATACATCGGAAGGCTTATCCGAGCAGGCATGCTCGAGCAGATCGCATCGGATCATGTCCGGACCCTTCGCGCACTCGGTCTTTCGGAACGTACGATCCTGTTGCGTCATTGCCTCAGGAACGCGTTTCTTCCGGTACTTTCCTATCTCGGCCCCGCAACAGCGGCTGCGATGACGGGATCCTTCGTTGTCGAAAGAGTCTTTGCGGTTCCGGGAGTCGGCAATCACTTCATCGAAGCTGTTCTCGGCAAGGACATCACGCTCATCATGGGCGTCGTCCTGGTTTACAGTGCGTTGCTTGTCATCTTCAACATGCTTGTGGATCTTCTGTATGGATGGCTTGATCCACGGATCCGTCTGGCGTGAAGATGCTGGAGAAGATTTCCATTGCGTAAGGTGATACGAGTGTTCACGATCCTGTTGCTGGCATGGATTGGATGGATGGTGCTGGTATGGAGCCTCCAGCACAGCATCATGTTTCCTCGCAACACGATCGGTCCCGATCGCCTGCTGAACCACGTTCCCGACGACATCGAATCCATCTGGATCGACACCGATGACGGCCATCGCGTAGAGGCGTGGTTGATTCCCGGCAAGGGAGTCACAGCGGAACAACCCGGTGGCGCTGTCGTGTTTGCACATGGGAATGGTGAAGTCATCGACGACAACCTGGATTTGAGATGGCTTGCGGATCGAGGCGTGAGTGTCCTGCTGGTCGAGTACCGTGGATATGGTCGAAGCACCGGTTCCCCCAGTGAAGCTCGACTTGTTGAAGACACGTCCCGGTTCATCGAATTGCTGGCGGCGCGGCCGGAAATCGATGCTGATCGGATCGGCTACCTGGGTCGATCGATCGGAACAGGTGTTCTGGCGCAGGTCGCGACTCGACATGCACCACGCGCCATGGTCATGCTGATACCTCCGGCTCGACTCGACAGCATGGCCTGGCGATTCGGAGTCCCGCCCGTTCTCGTCCGAAGCCCGTTTCGTTCGGATCTTGCCGTGAAGACACTGCAGCTTCCGATTCTGATCCTCGCACGTGATCGTGACGGCATCATTCCGGATCATCATCCCGGGATTCTGCATGAGGCTGCGCCCCAAAGCGAGCTCATCATGCTTCATGGAACTCACAACTGGCTTGATGACGATCAGGAAATGAAACGTGAACGCCGTGCCATCGACGAGTTTCTTCTCGAAGCGGGAATCATCGTTGAACCCGGTGGCATTCAGCCGTAGCAGGCTTCCTCGCCCAGCATTTCTTCGATTCGAAGAAGCTGGTTGTACTTGGCATTGCGGTCACTTCGACATGGTGCGCCGGTCTTGATCTGACCCGAGTTGGTCGCCACGGCCAGATCAGCGATGGTCGCATCCTCCGTTTCACCTGAACGATGTGAGATCACCGCATTCCAACCGGATCGCTGGGCCATTCGAACGGTCTCGAGCGTTTCCGTCAGTGTTCCAATCTGGTTCACCTTCACGAGAATGGCGTTTGCAGCATCGAGTTCGATGCCCTTCTCGAGAAAGTCGACGTTGGTCACGAACAGGTCGTCTCCGACCAACTGCACCTGATCGCCAAGGCGCTCATTGAGTTTCACCCAACCGTCCCAGTCGTTCTCGGCAAGTCCATCTTCGATGGAGTGAATGGGGTATCTGGAGCACCAGTCCGCCCAGAGATCGATCATCTCTTCACTTGTTGCATATCGATCGGGATCACTGGAGAAGAAACAGTAGCCTTCCTTGCCCTTGCGTCTGGCTTCATCCACCATTTCACTCGTTGCCGGATCAAGGCAGATGACGATCTGATCGCCGAGATCGTATGGCGATGCCTCGACCGCTTCGGCAATGACCTCCAGAGCTTCCTCGTTCGATTTGAGATCGGGAGCGAAGCCGCCTTCATCACCGACCGCTGTCGACAGACCACGTTTCTTGAGAACCGACTTGAGACCGTGATAGATCTCCACACCCGCCCGCAGCGCCTGGCCGAACGTATCGAAGCCGATGGGCTGGATCATGAACTCCTGGAAATCAACGGTATTGTCGGCATGTTTGCCGCCATTGAGGATGTTCATCATGGGCGCGGGCATGACACGTGCATCAGGGCCACCCAGATATCGAAACAGCGGCAGTTCGGTCTGAGCCGCTGCCGCCTTGGCGACCGCGAGGGAAACACCGAGGATGGCATTCGCTCCAAGATCGCCTTTGTTGTCCGTTCCATCTCGCTCGATCATCAAGGCGTCGACCATGCTCTGTTCACGAGCATCACATCCCAGGATTTCCGGGGCGATGATCTCGTTGACGTTCGAAACGGCCTGCATGACACCCTTGCCACACCACTGATCATCCTGACCATCACGAAGCTCGACGGCTTCATGTTCACCGGTACTGGCGCCTGATGGGACCATGGCTCGAGCCAGTGCCCCACCAGCCAGTTCGACTTCGCATTCCAATGTGGGATTGCCACGACTGTCGAGGACCTGACGGGCATGGATGGCATCGATTTCAAACGACATGGTCGAACTCCTGGTTGGATGCGCCAAATGATAGCGGCCCGTCAGCAGCCCAGCACACGAGCAACATCTCGAACAACCCAGCTCATGTTGATCTGAGCCGTCCGAGTCCGCGATGCCAGATGTGGATAGAGAACGGCATTGGACAGCCCAAGCAGTGGATAGTCGGCTGGTATCGGTTCAGGTTCATGTACGTCAAGTACCGCTCTGGCCTGAGGATGGCTTCGAAGAAACTCCGCGAGTGCCTGTGCATCAAGAACGAAACCACGTGACGTGTTCAGAAGGAGCACATCGGGACGCATCTGCTGGAACTGATCTTCCGACAACAGGTTTCGGTTTGAATGACGACCGTCGACATGGACCGTCAGGACATCGCTTTCAGAGAGCAGTGTGCTCAGTTCAACCGGTGATGCGCCATGTCGATTGGACTGAGGGATGTCCTCGAGATCGTTGTAGATCACCGTGAATCCGATCGCTCGAGCGACCTCGGCGATTCGGGAACCGATCTTTCCCAGACCGAGAATGCCCAGTGTCATCTGGTTCATCTGCCTGGCAACAAGATTGTCATCACGGAGATGACCCCAGGCCTTCGAATCGATTGATTCGGTCAGCGGCGTCTTCTTTCTCAGAAGGCCGGTCGTGATGGACGTGACATATTCGACGACAGCCTGACGGTTGGCATCGGGCGTATTGACGACTTCGACTCCACGCTTGCGACAGGCTTCCTGATCCACGTTGTCGAGTCCGACACCGGCACGGCCAACGACCTTCAACATGGGCGCCTGGTCGAGAAAGGCCTGATCGACCGTGGTGTAGGTCCGGATGATCAGACCCTCCGCCTGCTTCAGAAGATCCGAGAAGGCGGGATCGTCACATCCACATCGATGGAAATCGGTTCGTTCGGAGATCCAGGCGACGGCTTCATCGTCCAGATATTCGGTCAAGATGACGAGGGGCTTGCCTGACATGGTGTGCATGGTAGGTCGCGACAGGCATCGATGAAAAGCAGTCGACTGGTGACGATGCCGGGATCCAGTTTGAAGTGGGCCTCGACCACGTCCGAATAGAAAGCAAGCTGAGGACGGTAGTAGTCGACCAGCTCGGATTCATCCTCCCCGACCGGACCCGACTTGAAATCCACGATCTCCGCAAGCACAACTTCACCCTTGCGGCGTCCGACAACCAGTCGATCCAGTCGACCTCGGATCAGCGTGCCATCCAGCTGCTTGAGCACGGGCCATTCCCGCAGGACCTCAAGTTCATCCAGATCGAGTCCCTCGTAGGCGGATCGACTCAGTCTTGCGGCGATTTCATCGTTGCCGATGGCATCGATGAACGTACCGAGGACTTCCCGACGCTGCTCTGGATCTTGTGGCATTCCGGTGATCATGGCAGCCTGTCGGAGGGCAAACTCGATCGTGTCGTCATCCGGGTGGCCGTCATCCAGCCATTCGATGATCCGGAAGAGTTCATGCAGTTCCGTGCCCCGATTCCGAGCTCTGGTGTTGAACACCCGAAAGAGATCGTGCATCGATTCAGGCTCATGTGTCGAGGGCGCGACCGCTTGCTCATCAATCTGGTCATGAGACTTGAATCGGATGATCCGGGCACCTCGTGCCGGTGATGGTTGTTCGACGCTGCGAGTCGTGGTGTCGTCCCAGCCGGCTGCGGACCGCATCCAGATCCGTCCTTCGGTGTCCTCGTCCCCGTTGCGAACGGCATCATCGAGATCCGGCAAGGCGGCTCGAATGATGTTTCCAGCAGTCAACTGCTGATTCGGATCGCGATCGTCCACATGCAGAACCAGATTGATCACATGCCTGGCTCTCGTCAACGCGACATACAGAAGAGACAGACGATCGGAGAGATCGCGAATCCATCGCTGCTGTTCGGCAACTTCGAGAATCGGTGCATGAAGACGCAGTTCAGCGCCAGCTTCCGGCATGACCATGGCAACCGGATCCAGTACGGATGGCGACCATGGAATGCAGCTTCCGGAATTCGAGGACTTGATGAGTGTTTCATCAAGAACCGGCAGAATGATCTCATCGAATTCCAGACCCTTGGCGGCATGCAGTGTCATGACTCGGATGGATGCATCCGACGGTTCCCCGCGCGACGATGTCAGCACATACTGGACGAATTCGGACAGACGGACTGGTCCCGTCGGTTGCCACGAGGACGCAAGATCAACCAGCATTCCAATCGCTTTCTGATCCTGCGCATCGGTGTCCCCCGCGAGCGCATGCCTGAGTGAAGTCAGGTACGCCTCGAGGCCCATGTCCAGGACGGCACGGCGAATTCGGTGAGAGACACCTGCAAGAACACTCTTCACGTTGCCGGATTCAATCGTCTCGAGTGGCTGAAGATCCAGCAGAGGTCCAAGGGGCGAGTGTGAAATCAGGAAGGCTGCTTCGGTATCGCCTGGATGATCCCCGAGTTGAAGCAGGGACAGGATCGCATCGGCAGCCGGTGAATCCCCCAGTGCGCTGGACCCTTCTTCACTGGCGGGTATGTCCGCATTGCGCAGATGATCAACGATCGTGGAAACACCCTTGTTGGTCGGCATCAGGATCCCGATGGTGCCGGAACGACCATGTCTTCGCTGGACAATGTCCGTGACCCGTTCAGCAACCAGATCGAGGTCGATCCGCCTTCGATCGCCACGCTCTACTCGCCAGGCCATGATGGCGCTGGGATCGTCTGGATGTGCCGTCTCATGATGATCGAACTGCCAGGAATCAAGACCTTGCTCCGCAGGGCTTCGTGACAGATCGATCTCTGGAAGTCCACATTGACGCAGAGTTCCTTCTGGAATCTCCGGATGAGAGGCCGACAGAATGCATGTGTTGCTGTTGATTGAATCAAAGAGATCATTGACGAATTCGATGATCGCCGGGCCGGATCGATAGCTTCGTTCGAGTGTGGATTCCTCCAAGGTCCCCTGCCCGATCTGTCTGACCTTGTCGAGCAGTGCGGAGGTGCCTCCACGCCAGCCGTAGATGGCCTGCTTTGGATCCGCAACGATCAACATCGAACGGTCGAGATCGTGCGAACCTGATCCAGAAAGAATTTCCTCGAGGATCGGTTGCAGGACCTTGAACTGCGATGCAGACGTGTCCTGGAACTCGTCCAACGCCAGATCGCGGAGTTCAGTATCGAGCTGATACTCCAACCAGAGACGGTCATCCTCGCCCAGAACATCACGAGCCGCCAGAAGATCCGCAACATCCTGAAAGGCATAGGCCCCTGCTTCACGTTGCCGGACTCGAATGGCACGATCAAGGCCGTGAAGCAGAAGCCTCCATGATCGCATTCTCGCCTTGAGACCGGATGACAGTTCAGCCAGAGCATGTCCAAGCAACGGCTGGATCGCCGTGCGGAAACCATCAGGGACCACACCCTTGGAATACGGCAGGCCCTGCACCATGTTCTGGATCAGTGTGCTCGAGAGAAATGGACGCCAGTGACTGTTCTGAGCCCAGTCCAGAAGCTTCGTTCGTTCCTTGCTCCACGCCACCATGTCAGTGCCGTCCTTCTTCGTGGCCACGGGTGCCTTGGCGAGCGACTTGCAGGCATCGGACAGTTCTTCACGACTGGCTCTTCGAGCGCCCGGTGCGATGGTCTGATCATCCAGTTCATCGAAGGCCTTCCAGGCACGGTCTCCGGATTCCAGGAATGTCCGTCGCCACAGCGACAGCAGGCCCACGCCTCCATGGGTTCCCCATACCGTCGGGAGCAGCCTGCTGTGGATCTGCGACTGAAGCACTTCGCGTTCGGCTTCATGGACCAGAAGACTGATGGTCTCGTGATCACAGGCATCGAGCAGATCATCAAGCGATCGTGTGCGTATGGTCTCCAGCGTCGGCTCGTCACCGATCCTCCAGTTGCTGGGCATGTCGATCAGCGTCGCGCAGCTTGTTGCGATTCGGTTGTAGAGGCCGTCGAGCGTTCCGAACTGAAGTCGATGCATCGACTCGGCCAGATCCTGAAGGACCCCGATCAGTTCATCACGATCGGGTGGAGGATCCATGTCGAATCCTGCGGAAAAGCCCGCAAGCGACTTTGGATCGAGAATCGCACTGGAAACGTGATCAAGCACACGATCGAGAATTTCGCCTGCGGCCTTTCGGGTGAAGGTGACCGCGACAAGTTGTTCCGGATTGGAGGTTCCGATCGTACGCCGACGCTGAACCAGCCAGCCGATACACCGGTTGGCCAGGGTCCATGTCTTGCCGCATCCGGCATTTGCAGTGATCAGTACGGAACTCACAGACTGGCCTCCACTTCGGCCAGCAGATTTCCACTGGTGATGATTCCGACGATTCGCTCGGCTTCAGCAACCGCGTCTTCAAGATCCGACTCTTTCCAAGGGGCCATGGAAACACCACAGACGGTTCCATCGGGTGGAACATGGAAGTAACCAAGACCCTGGGGTGGAACCTTGATGTCGATGCTGTTGAGCAGCACTCGATACAACGGAAGTTGCAGATCCTTCCAGCCATTCCTGGTTTGATGGGTCTTGACGGGATTGTCCGGCTTGCTTCCGGTCTTGTAGTCGAGTGCCTGGTATCCAAGTTCCTCATGGAGGTCGACCCGATCGATCTTTCCGTGAAGTGGAAGACCACCTTCCAGTGGAAAGATGGGCGCATTGCCGCGACCAAAGTTGGCTTCGACAAGGGCGATCTTCCAGCCTTCTCGAGCGCGTTGCGCCTGTGCCAATGCGAGCGCTTCCAGTCGATGGGCGGCGATGGCGATCTGGACGCGAATACCAGCTGATGGATTCAGTCCAAAGCGGCTGTCCGCATGCTTCACAAGAATCGACTGCAGCGCCTGGTTGATGCTTTCAGGATCTTCCGTACGACCGGAACGTGACGCTTCCTCTTCCCCCCACCGCTCAAGAACCGTGTGGACCAATGATCCGAAACCCGCCGCATCCATCGATTCAAGCGTTTCCACTCCGCCTGCACGGATTCGCTGATCCCGCTCCAGCAGAAAGGACAGTGGATCATCGAGGAACCGCTTGAAGGACGTCACAGAAAGATGTTTGATCAGTGGATTGCCGCTGGGAAGTGGCTGTTCGGGGAATCCGCTCTCGATCTCACACGAGTCCTGCCAGTCCGAGAGTCGCGGCATGCTCTCACTGACCGAGGACAGTTCACGAATTCGGAGCGCCAGTGAATCCCCACTGGTCCGAAGCAGCAGTCGACTGGGCGGAAGCGGCTCCCCCTGCATGGCATGCTGTGCCGAGACGAGCGTCGTGTTTCGTTGGCTGGAGAGAATGGCGTGAAGAAGCCATGAATCCCGTGCCAACCGTCTGCGTTCACTGTCGAGACCAAGACATTCCCGAAGTCGGTCGGGCAACCAGGCGTCGACGGATGGTCGCGACGGTAGAATGCCTTCGTTCAATCCGGTGATGATGAGCTCGTCAGAATCATCGAGATGGGCATCCAACCAGCCGATGATGGCGATTCCACTGCCACTGGTTCGCCAACTCGAATCGGATTGCAGGTCGTTCACAAGCAGCAGAATCAGCTCGCAGGCCGTGATCTCGGATCCTGCGCCAAGATCGAGCTGTGATTCCATCACGTCACGAACCCGGTTCAGATCTTGCCTGTCATGTTCCTCCAGAGGCGTCTCCGAAGCGCTCACCAGCGTTGCAAGAACATGCATGAGCGGTCGAACCCACTCGGAAGCTGTTCGCGGCGCACCGTGCAGCGGATCGATCAGCACGAGCAGATCACCCAGAAGCTCGGTGAACTTCACATGCGCCTTGGATCCTTCCGGAAGATCCGGAAGTGATCTTGGAAAATGGCGATTCCAGAGATCGTCCCACGTCGCGACCGGATTTCCGATGCCCCTGCGCTGCAGGTACTGCTCCACGTCGGGATGTCGGAGCATGTCCCCGAAATGTCGGGCCGCCGCGTCCTCAAGATGATCCCCGAGGATCTGAAGAAGGCGACAGATTCGGCCATGTCCGGCACCCCTGACGCTCATCACTGGAACCGGAACATCGAACTGCTGCAGTTCACGAACGAGCATTCCGACGAATTCGTCATCCGGTACGACGACGGCGATCTCCTCGGCATTCAGGACATCATCCTCATCGGTCTTGTCCGCAAATCGCTCGAGAACAGCCGCCGCCTGATCATCCACTCGATCACAGCTGACCACCGTGCATTCGGACAGATCGATGGGTCGGTTCACCCACGTGTCGACATCAACGGCACCAAGATCATCGAAGGCATCCTCGAGTTCATCGGCATCGCCATGAATGATCGTGTTCACCCTGACATCGTTTCTGTCCAGAAGATGCAGAAGACGACCGAGCAACCGAGAGGGAGAGGCTGAAACGATGGAGATCTGTTCAATGCCGTCATTCTGCACCGCCGCGGATTCGATGGCATGTCGCCTGGCGACATCGGAATCGATGCGATTGGCTGAACGCAGGATCGACTGGACATCGGACCACAGCGTCTGAAGACCGGTCCATCGTGGAACATCGACTGGAAGATTCGACTCCAATGCGATCTTCAGAACTTCATCCGGTGTGTAGCCTCCACCACCGAGTTCCTTGAGCAGTCGCTGCAATCGACTGGCCAGAGATGTCGCTTCCCGTCTTGTCGGAGGCGTGTCATGTCCCGTCACCGCCTTGAGGGTCGACTCGGATGCTCGATTCAAAGCTTCAAGCCAAGCCAGTTGTGAAGTGAGATCATCTGCTCGGGGGCATTCGCGAATCAGGAATCGATCCAGCAGTCCAGAGGGTGTCGTGAGTTCAGGTGGAACAAGCATCCGATCACCGGCCTGTTCGATGAGCAGCTGCTCCAATCTGCGTCTGGCTCGACCCGTAGGCAGCACGACCATGTGCGCACTGCAGTCGAGAACATGCGAGGCGGCATGTTGCTCGAGAAGCCAGGCGGCCAATGACGGCAGCAGATGCGTGCCGGAACCCAGAAAGACCCGATTCACCATGACCCGTGATTATGCCCTCCAGGCATTCCAAAGCTGCCGTCGTGATCATTTGGGGGCTTTTCAGGGGGATGGATCAACATCTAAATCCAGTGATATCAGTTATTTGTAAAAAAATGCAGGTTTCTCGCAGGAGTCTGCAATCAGGGCCCTGCTGCGGCGTTCTACAGGTGCGACACCCATGGGACGTCTCATCGCAGTTGATCCTGCGGTCCCGGGGTGTGGAGGGGCACGATCCCGGACGGAAAGCGAGAACCCCCGGGAGACCTAAAGACAACCCATCTATACCCTCTCCTCGCAGCCCGGCGGAACTCAAGAGGTTCCGTCGGGCTTTTCTTGTCCTTCAGGACTTGGTTGAACTGAGGAACTGGGCACCGTGGGCGTATCGCGTGTTGACCGGGACACCTTGTGCACAGAGTTCACAGTTTTCAGCGGGCCAGGATGGCAGAGAGACTTCATCCAGGAAGATGAATTCATCCACACCAAGCGCCGAAGCCCCGATGTTGCCTCTGTTGATCCATGTCGCGGCAGCCACGACATCACCACCGGCAGCCCGCACGGTATCCATGGCCAGCTTGATCGAGTAACCGGTATTCACCACATCATCGACCACCAGAACTCGACGGCCATGCACGAACTCATCCTGTCCGCGGCGAAGGGTGAATCGTTCCTGTCCATCGACGGTGATCCGTTCGGCATAGACACAACTGCAGGACAAGGCCAACGCCGTGAACTGGGCGCAGATCAGACCGCCCACGGCGGGACCACATACGACATCGAAGGAAAGATCGCCCACGGCTTCGGCAAGCAGCTCCCCCAGTCGACGAGGAAGGCGTGGGTCCAGATTGATGATGTCCTTGGCGATCCATCCGTTGCCATGATCGCCCGAGGCATAGACGAAGTGATCATCTTCGATCAATGCACCACAGGCTTCGATGATCGCCCGGGTTTCCGCCTGTCTTGGATTCGACATGCATTCGACGATAGCGGCTCACGCGTAGGAGTGCAGCCCTGAGATCGTGAAGTTGATGATGATCCAGTTGAAGAGCATCACACCACATCCGATGATCGAAAGAATCGCCGTCCACATGCCCTTGTCCTTCGACTTGAGCCGAACGTGGATCAACATCGCATAGATGATGAAGGTGTTGAGCGCGAAGACTTCCTTGGGATCCCAACCCCATGGTCGACCCCAGGAGTGATCCGCCCAGATCGCACCCATCACCAGACCGGCCCACAACAGAATGAATGAGAGCTCGACGAGAATCATCGTCGTCCCGTCCAGGATGTGACCGAACGTCGTCTTCTCGGAGACCAGACCGACCTGACCGCCGGATCGAGGCACGATCAGGAAGCCGGCACCACCTGCACGCGCCCAGGCGTCGACACCCTTGCCGTTACGAGGGAACAGTCTCCAGATGATGTAGAAGAAGGCCGTCAGGGCCGCCAGGAAGATCAGGGCGTACGAGAAGATGATCACGTTGGTATGGATGTACAGCCAGATGTCATGAAGCACAGGCATCTTGTTGGAGATGCCGGCGCTGAGTTCAAGTGGATACAGACGTGTCGCCATCATGGCGATCATCGAGCATCCCGCACTGACCAGCGCAAAGATGCCTGCCATGCGGGTCCTGCGAACGATCAGTTCCATCACGATCGCAAAGCAAGCCGCGAACCAGGCGGATGTCGTGATGGCTTCGAACATGTTGGTGTTGGGCCATCGATCCGCCACGTACCAGCGAAGCATCACGGCCGCCGTCTGGCCGATGAAGCCCAGGCCGAAGAGCATGAACCCCAGCCACAACGCGCCTCGCCAGCGATAGACCATCCACATCAGAAGCAGCGCGATGCTGAAGAGGTAGATGATCCAGACCCAGGTGAGATGCCCCCACTGGAAGTAGAAACTCTCCCACTGCAACCGTTCACCGGATGGATAGACCGCAGGGTTGATTGAACGGACCGCAGCCGCCAGATCGACGAGCGCGGCATTCACGGCTGGCGCATCTTCGGCCGCCCAGGCTTTCTGGAGTTCCAGCCAGGATGACACGACAGGCTCGTTCGTTCCCATCGATGAGAAGCTGTCCAGCGTTTGCCATGGTCTTTCCAGGGCGTCGTCGCCGACAGGTGGCACCATGGCCATCGAACGTCTCAGGATGTCCGGTTGGGCGACACTGACCGAAGTCTGGATCGCTTCAATGGGCTTGGCGAAGCGAAGAACATCGCCCTGCATGCCACCGAGTTGATCAACCACGCCGGGATTCAGAATGAATTCACGCGCGATCAGACCTGTTTCCATGAACCGCTCAAGGCGTTCATCTGTTGCTGATTCGGGCCGTCCTTCACCAATGAGCGCCTGAATGATGGCGGCTCGCATCGGCTTCTTCTTCACGAAGACGATGGGTCTGTCGACATAGGCCTCCGGCCGAAGCGCGAGATCAAGATAGGTGAACGCCGGAGATTGGCCGTCGATATTCCGTGAACCACTGACAAACTGCATCATCGAACGGGAGAAGGATTCCCATGACTTGATTCGTCCATCCTGCCAGACAGCGACCTCGTTGAATGGAGAGAGGTCGACCTGGGACTCGAAGGAAGCAGGTTCCTGAGCAGGCGCTTCAACCACTTCCTGAGCCGAAGCCCATGGAGCGAGGCAGATACAGCAGAGAATCAGCAGCCACGACTTCATGGAGCTTCCCCCTTCAGGCCACGGTAGACGTCCATCGACTTGCGCCGTTTGAGGACAGGCTTCACATAGAACGCATAGATCATGCCGATGACGGACAGAACGCTTCCGAACAACATGGTCCACACACCATTTCGATTGCCTACACCGAGAATCGTGTAGTTCAATCCCTTGCTTCCGGCGCGTGCAGCCGATGTCGCCTCCGGAGGATCCCACTGGGACTGGAAGTACCAGAACCCGTGTCGTTCCTGTGGAGCATTCACACTGACAGGTGCCAGAAGATCTCCTTCACCATCCTCGAATCGAACATTGCTGATCCAGTTCAAGACGCTCGAGACCTGACCGGTGAAACCACCGACATGGGACCGGATGTCGAATCCCTCCAGTGAGACGTTCGAGGGAAGCGGTGCCGTCTGGCGTGAATAGAGAATCTCGATCATGCGCCCATCCGGCATCGTGACGACGGATGGTCGATAGGAAAATCGTCTGAGAACGTCCTGGGAGTCCTTGAAGGGATAGTGGTGATAGGTCAACCATGCCTGACGTTTTGCATCCGGCATCCTGATCTTGACCATGGACAGCTGACCGCCGGCTCGAGGTTGCCTGGCACGCTTTGCTTCCACACGCGGCCGGGTTTCCATGCCCATCCTGGCGTCGTAGGACTTGACGTTCAATGTGACATCCGGACCCAGCTGGTGTGACTCCCCGACCACCAGGTCGATGATCTGCGGGCCGCCTGGCAGCAAGGTGGATACGAGCCTGAGCTGATTGTCGTCCGGACCGGCGACCAGGGTGACCGGGGCCATCGGGCGAACCGCCGGCACATAGACCGTCGTGATCGATTCATCCAGCTTGCGATCCTGCGCCATGTGCGCGTCGATCGGGCCGTCGAGCGGGAAGTCGCCGTTCAGCGCGGGTGAATCAAAGACCCAGCGGAGCCATGTCTGGTTTCCATTGCGCATCTCGACACGAGCCATGTTGAGCGAACGACCTCGTACAGTCAGATCATCATCAATGCGCTGAACACGCCATGCGTAGTCCGTTCCCTCGACTGGTGTCCATGGGGTATCCGAATCCAGTTCAGTGAAGCCGGTAATCTCTTCTTCGATCTCGAGATCCAGTTCCGGAACACCGATACGAAGTTGCGGACCACGCGCTTCGAGCATCGAGTCGATCTCGACTTCATCATCGATCCAGACGAAACGCATCAGCGAAGGGTCGGGACTGGTCGGATTCTCATCCAGCGCAAACATTCGATGGCTGACTGATCGCCCCTCTGATGTCACGAGATCCAGATTGATGACCGGATTGTGCTGATCTCCGCCCGGAACATCACGGGATTCCATGCCGGCATATGGAAGGTAGGCGGTGATGTAGAGCGGTTCATCCGCCAGTGGATCGTCTGGTGATGCCGGTTCCACCGGTAGAACAAGTCGACCCGTCTTCACCGCATCTTCACCAGCGGGAAGCCATGCATCCGTTGCCAGTTCGATGTACTCGTTGTACCGAGGAAGGCCTTCGATGGGTCGTTCGATCCATGGTGTCACCGGAACGAGTGCACCATCGATTCCGGGTCGGACTTCACGTAGATACAACGCTGAGGAATGCATCACCCAGAAGTGGGATTGCGTATCGGCAGCGAGTTCCATCCGGAGCGTATCGTCGACGAGTGGCTGACCGGTTTCCTTGACGGATCGTGCCCATGGCTGGGCAGGGTTGCTCGACTGGACCATGTCCTCGGTGAATTCGGGATAACCCGCAAGCAGCTGGCGAATGAACATGCCTGTTGGTGACTGAACCATCACCTTGACGGCATAGGCGGCCTGCCCCTTGTCATCACCACTCAACAGTTCCCAGTTGGGATCGATGTCGATGACCTGAAAATTCCATGGTCCGCCTGGTGCCGTCACCGCTACTTCATGTCCGGGCATGGCCCGAAGCGTGACCGGTGGAGCACCCTCAGGTTGGATGACGAGGCGAGCTCGTGCAATGGGGACATCGCCCTCAATCTTCGTAGCAAAATAGAAGACGCAACCAAGGGCCATGATGATCAGGCCCGCATGCACCATCCACACGCCGAGATTGATGACCGAAAACGGAATCCGGCGAATCGTGGTGACGGTCAGGGTCAGACAGGTCAGTCCGACCAGCAGGAAGAACGGCCACCAGTTGAACCACTCGTATTCAGTCATCTCGAACAGTCGCCAGGACCGTACAGCTGTCCAGGCTCCGGGTTCCCAGATGGCGTAGGACAGGGGCAGTCCAGCGGATCCAATCGCCGAATAGACGAAGAGCAGGAACAGGAGCACGATGCCGAAACGGACACTGCTGAACAGGTCCAGAATCCACATGAATGGATTGGACTGACCCGTCTGTCGGGTCGTTTCGATCGATGATGAGCTGGTCCTCGCGTCCGAGGTCACGGTTCACTCCTGAGTTCAGGACTGGTTGGGCTGATCAGAGCCCCTTGGGGTTCAAAGCAGGGCTCAAATGGTAGGCCAGCCACGCCTCTGATGTGGTGGGTCCAAGGAGGATCCAATGGGAGAAATCGGCTTTCTGAGCGCAAAAAACCTCCAAATGACGCGTCAGGGAGCCTAGAGGGAGATCCCTGCACCATGGATGTGAATATCGGTTGAATGATCTTGAGCCCGTTGCATGGCCATACATAATAGAAGGACTGACATGTTCAGCCGCTGCTGCGTGATTGGAGATCATCGCAGACAGCATCGGGTGTTCGGAGCATCAGGGATAGCCGGGATGATTCCTCATGGAGGGAATCCCGGGAAGAGAGAGTTGATATGACCAAGTTCAGGCAATCGCTGTACTTCATGGCCATCGGTGCATGTGTCTCCCTGCAGACGGCATTGGGCGATCTTGAGGGAGTCATTCCCAGCAGCCCCGGATCGGACTGGGCCCCCTTCTACTACAACTCGTCCGGCGTCCGACCCGATCAGCTCGGGGATGCGGTCGCGATGAGTGATGACTGGTTCATCATCGGGGAGTCCGAGGGAGATGGTCCCATCTCCAATACGGGAACCGCCTGGGTGCTCTCGTGGAACGATGGCTCGCAGGCCTTTGGGAACCCGGTTGATCTGGGATCACTGGTGCCGGCATCCGAAATCGTATCCCAGTCGTCGTTCGGTGCTGCTGTTGATGTTGATGGTGTCTACGCCGTCGTCGGTGCACCAACCTGCAACATGGAAGGCACGTTTTCAGGACGGGCCTATCTGTTCGAGTATTCAGAAGGTGAGTGGACCTATCGCCATACGTTCGATGATGGCGCAGCAGGCAGTGAATTCGGGATTGCGGTTGATATCGATGGACGAAGTGTCGCCATCGGTGAACCCGGCGAAACAAGTGATGCCGGGTATGTCAATCTCTACGAGATCGTCGATGGGCTGGATTCGGGGGTCGTTTCAGTCGGCGGCCTGCAGCCACAGCGTGGATCGACTCCCAGGTTTGGTGAAGCGCTTGATCGTGATCGGGATCTGCTGGTCATCGGTGCACCGGGAATCTCAGGCAGCATCGGTTACGCGGCGATCTACGAAAACCTGTCCGACGGTTCCTATGTGTTCGATTCATTCCTGAATCCACCAGCCGACCTGGATGACAGTCTTTCGAAGTTCGGAGCTGCCGTTGCGATCAGCAACAATACGGCCGTGGTCGGAGCGCCTTGGCCTGAAGGTGGCGCAGAGGATCACGGTGGCGTCGTGGTCTTCGATCAGGAAGCGGACTCCTCGTGGGTCGCCTCGGCGAGACTCGACAACGATGAGACCGCCTCCAGCATCCGCTTCGGTCAGGCAGTCGACATCCACGAGGATCTCATCATTGTCGGAATTCCTGCTGACAATCCCGCCGGAAATGGATCCGGTTCCGCGAGGATCTTTCGGTATTCGCCCACCAGCAGTTTCTGGGTCCTGGAACATCATCTGCTCGGTTGGGATGTGACTTCGGGTGATCAGTACGGCGATGATGTCGCCGCAGGTCCGCATGGTGTCGGTGTCGGCGTGCCCTTCTACAACGTCGGGTTCACCGGAAACGAATCCGGTGTGGCGTTCATCTACAGACAGATGTCGTGGGACGATGACAACTGGCAACATGACATGCGACAGATCCAGCCATGTCTCGGATCTGATCAGATCATACGCAATCCCGAGATCGACGCCGACACGGCCTCGTTCGGACTTGATATCGCTCTGGATTCCAACACGGCCATCGTCGGAGATCCCTACTACAGGAATGATGATGGTGATCCCAGCGGAATCGTCCGCTTCTATACAAGAAGCACTGTCGACAGCGATTGGGTTCTGTTGTCTGGTAAGGATGTCGATCTTCCTGAGCCCATCGATGCCTGGGAACAATTCGGTGCATCCGTGGATATCGAAGGTGATTTCGCCATCATCGGCGCGCCGGGACATGACTCGGATACCGGGCGAGTCATCATCATGCAGCGACAGGGTTCATCCTGGGTCGAAGTCGATGTCATCGGCGATGACGTGACCGGTGCGCTCTTCGGCTTTGACGTGGCTGTGGATGTCGCATTCGGCCAGACCTACTTCATCGTCGGGGCACCGACCTCCTACAGCACGGCCGGCATCGTCCGCGTGTATCAATGGGACGACGGAGATCAGTATGCAAAGGAGCTCTTCTCCGTACTGGATCCGCAGTGGTCGGGAACAGCAACCAGTCGGTTCGGCGAAGCGGTGGATATCAACGTCACGAATACGGATCAGATTCGTTTCGCAGTCGGAAATCCATGGCAGTTTGGACCGGATGGCTACGGTTCGATCAGCATCTTCGATGCCAACGACACTGGATTTGCATGGATCTACGGAAATTACACCAACAGCCTGCCCTATTCCGATCAATTCGCCCTGGAGGGCGGGTTCTGCGCAACCAACATCGATCTTGATGACGACCTTCTGATCGTATCCATGCCCCAAAGTACGGACCTCTACTACGAACAAGGAGGCGCCGTGATCTATGAAGGCAATGATCTGACCGGCAATGGAGTCCTTGATTGGTCCTTTTCATATCTTCTGTCACTTGATTTGCCAGGGAACGGAGATCTCGCAGGACATGATGTCGCCATCGATGCTTCCAGCGGCATTGCCGTGATTGGTGTTCCGGGGCTGGATTACACGGGTGTCAATTCGGGCGCCGTCGCTCCATTCAGGTTCGATGGATTCGACTGGCGCACGGACATGATGCTCATCAGCAGCGTTCCTCAACCTGGTGTCGCCATCGGCAAATCCGTCTCACTGGATGGCACAAGTCTCCTTGCAGGCGGACCTGGGCTGGATATCACCGAATCTCCAAGCTTCACCACACGTGCGCTCTCCTGGGAACTCGTGGAACGGACGTCGTATCAGGACATCGATGGTGGTTCGATGGCGAGCGACAATGCCTGGACGGGTGGTGTCGGTGGTGCCGGACATGCGCTCTTCTCCCTGTGGCTGGCCGATCCCTATGTCGTACCTTTCGACATCGATCAATGGCTCGGATCCATCCAGGTCGAACTGGACCAGATCACCTTCAATCTCATGTCAGGCGAGCGTTCGGTGAGCGATTCCATGGAGATCGCCGGTGCGACGGATATCAAGAGTGCTTCCGTAACCCTCGAAGCTGGAACGCTGACCATTGAAGAGAATATGACTGTGGGTCAGGAGAACGGATATGGCCAGATCAATGTCGGCAACTACGGTTTTCTCGAAGTCGTCCAGACCTTGAATCTCACGGAGGATTCCGGAACTTCGATCATTCTGGATGGCTCCGCTGATCCCAAGATCATCACCTACGTCCAGCCACCTGCCATCAATGGCACCATGCAGGTCCAGATCGGATCCAGCATGGATGTGGAGGACTTCGTCGAGGGAACAAGAATCGTTCTCATCTCGGCGGGCGTGACCCCGACAACGAATGCACTGGATGCGCTGGTCCTGCCTGGTCTGAGTGAAGGACTTGCCTTTCAGGTGACCTATGGCGATCCGGACAGTCGTTCCATGGGTGGTGGTTGCGTTGGTGGTGAGATCGAGGATTGCTTTGGAAACTGCTGTCCAGCCACGTGGATTGGTGATGGCTTCTGTGATGATGGATCCTATGACTACGATGGCTTCGACATCTATCTCAACTGCGAAGCACTCGGCTGCGATGGTGGTGACTGTAAATCATGCTGGTCGGAGGGCGGCACCTGGGAAATGGCCATCGAGGTGGTCTCTCTGGCTGGTCTTCTGAACTTCGGTGATCCCAATTCGGTCCTCGTGGAAGGCGAACCCACCGCTCTTGAAGTGGTCGACCTGACCAATGACGGTGCAGAGGAAATCTGCGTGACCTTCGCAGGTTCGCCTGGTCAGCTCTACATCTTCGAAAATGATGGTGCAGGCGGCATTGCCCAGCAGATCGTGCTTGCAACGGGCGATCAACCTGTCGACATCACGAGTGGTGACTTCGACGGTGATGGTCGTACGGATCTCGCGGTTGCGAACAATCTCGGTCAATCGGTCGACATCTACTACAACGATGACAACGACGTGAGCAATGGATTCAATCTGTTGAATCCGAGTCTGGCAGTGGATGCCCCACCGACCTGCCTGGCAGGTGTCGATGTCGATCTTGATGACATCGATGATCTCGTTGTCGGTCTTGAGGACATCGATGGCAACGGCAACGGTTTCTGGGCCATATACATCGGAAACTCGGCGCTTCGAGGCGCCGGCATGAGCAGCGGTGGCGGACTCGAGCCTTCGGGCACACCACTCGGCATCGATCCCAGTGAAGAAGAGGATCAGAAGGAAATGCTCTTTGTTGGACGGACTGACGATGGCAAGGCAAATGTCGGCAAGCGCGAGGCGGCGACCACCGGAGTCTCGCTCACGATTGATGAGTATGTCGTCGGTGCCGACCCTGGTGGTATTGCACTGGGTGATTTCGATGACGATGGTCTGACGGACATCGCGATCACGAGCACCCTCAACGGTACGGTCGGCATTCTTCTGCAGGATGCTGGCGGAACTGCTGATTTCCTTCCAGTCACACAGATTCCACTGGGCGATGAGCCGACGGGAATCACGTCCGTGGATTTCGATTCGGATGGCAATCTCGACCTGGCGATCATCGTGATCGAGACTGATCTGGCGGGGATCACCACGCCTGTCGTCAGAGTCCTTCAGAACGACGGGAGCCTGACCTTTACATCCACCGATGTCGCGGAAAACGAGGACGTCGCACTGGTTGACAATGGCGACATCAGCGGTAACGGGACTTCTGAACTGGTCACCATCGGAAGCGGTGGCGCGTTCAGACGTGGTGGAGCCAGTCCACTTCTGTCACTGCGTGAACTCGAATCCGCACCGGATTGCATTGGTGATGCAGACGGAAACAGCACGGTCAACGTCAAGGATCTTCTTGCAGTACTTTCCGAATTCGGAAGATGTACTTCAGGATGCAATGGGGATTTTGATAGCGATGACGATGTCGACATCAATGATCTCCTCGCCCTGATCAGCAACTGGGGTCCATGCGGCAAGGATTGAGATCGATCAGTTTCCGAATGAACCCAGGGTTTCGAGACATCGTGCGCGAACTTCACGAGCACTGTCCTCCAGTGCACGAATCGGTTCCGAATCAGGCCACTGTCTTCGAGCCGATTCAGCCAGTTCCATCGCCCGGTCCACTGCAGCCTTGCCTGCGGAAGGATCGCCTGCTGCCAGATAGGCCTGTGCCAGTGAAATCTCGGTCTGGAGAAGATGCCGGGTGTTCTTCTGATCCGATTTGTTGTCGCCTCCGGATCGTTGAGCCGCCTCGGACCATCCGATGCGAGCCTCGGACAATGGCATGACTGCTTCGGAAGCCTTTCCCGAGTAGATCATGCAGAGCCCGTACTCGAGCAGGCCTTTGGCAAGATCATCTCTTGTCCTGATGTCCTTCGGGCTGTCTGCGACGAGTTCGCGCATGAGCGGGATGACCTGAGTGCGATATCGCTTGATCGCGGCATCCTGTACGCCCATCGCCATTTCCTGATCAGCGATCAGACGATGCGTGGTCACGATGTCCCGACGCGATGTATTGGTCGCACCTTGCCGTTCCAGGATCTGCTCTCGACTTTCGAGAGATCGTTCGTACCATTGCTTGGCTCGTTCATGCTCTCCGCGTTGAGACCAGGCATAGGCAAGGCGATTCCAGACGATGGTCGCATCACGAACAACACGTGGATCTCCTTCAAAGGCCTCATTCAAGTCATTCAGCATCGACAGCATTCGTGAAAACGCCGGTGTTTCCTCGGGATTGCCTTCGGTAGGAACGAGTCGGCTTCGATCGAGCAGAACACCCATCACGATTCGCGCCTGTTCGACATCCCCCATCGGATCTGGCAGGAGGCCTACGTACGCTTCCGCTTCTTCAAGTCGTGCAGCCCGATCCTGTTCCTGGCCGGTTCTTCGATACGCATCCACCAGCAGATTCCTGCCACGAATCGAAAGCATGAGAGACTTGATGTCTTCGGGATCCATTGCACAGAGTGCGTCGGAGATCTGGATGGATTCCTCCCATTTATCGATCGCATCATCGACATCACCACGATTGCCGGATTGCAGACTCCACCTGTTGATGCCTGCCTGCTGAAGACCTTCGGAGAGCATCCGTTGAAGCGATGGATCACTTCCAGCCTGCTCTCGAAGTCGATCGAGATATTGCAGAGATATGTTGACAACCGATTCACGAGCTTCCTGGCTGTTCGCCAGAGGAACGATTGCATCAAACGTGTCCCGCATGAAGAAGGAGATCAGATCTCCCACCATGGCATGCTTCTCCGCCTGTTCCGCCAACGCCGTGTTTCGTGCCTCGAGTGCCTGATTCCTGTTGATCAATGCGAACACACCCGCCATGGCTGATATGGACAGAAGAATCAGGATGATCGCAAGACCCAGAACGGCCCCTTTGTTTCGTCGAATGACACGACGAAGGGTCGTCATCACGGTCGGTGGGCACGCCAGGATCGCATCGCCGGCAAGGTATCGACGAAGATCATCACCCAGTTCGGATGCTGTTCGATATCGATCCTCTCGTTCCTTGGACATGGCCTTGGCGATGATCATGGAGACTTCACCGCGAAGACTGGCATCCACGGAACCCAGTGTGGATGGATGATCCTCGGTGATGATCCTGATGGCGCTTGCCAATCCCTTGCCGGATACGTCATAGGGCAGATCATCACTCAGCAGTTCATAGGCCGTCACACCGATGGCGTACACATCCGCGGCGGAATCCAGATCATGGACGTCTCCACTGCACTGCTCCGGCGCCATGTACTGGAGGGTTCCTACGATGTCATGTGCACCGGTCGCCATGGTGGCCGCGGCATCGGAATCCGTGCTTCGTGCCACACCGAAGTCGATGATCTTCACGCGGCCATCGCCAGTCACAAGAATGTTGCCCGGCTTGAGATCCCGATGGATCACACCCTTGGTGTGACCGTGCCCCACGGCTTCGCAGGTCTGCAGGATCAACTCCAGTCGCTTCCGGGTATCGAGTTTTCGATCCTTTGCGTAATCCGTCAGTATCTTGGCACCGGCGACGTATTCCATCGCGAAGTAGGGAACACCACCGGCACCTTCATCCCAGGTACCTGCTTCGTAGATCTGGGCGATTCCGGGATGATGAAGCCGTGCCAGCATCTGCGCTTCGAAGTCGAAGCGCTTGAGCGCACGAGGATTCGTCACACCCGGGTTGATCACCTTGACAGCGACCGTTCGCCTCGGATGGTCCTGACGTGCCATGTAGACGGTGCCCATGCCGCCGGATCCGATCACGCCCTTGATCAGAAAACCGGCAATTCGAACGGGCATCCCGGGTGGGTGATAGGTTGAATCCAGTTCGAATTCTTCACCACCGGCCGGGTCTGCGGTCTCCGCCTGGGATTCTGGAACACGGCCCTTGGCGACACCTGAAGGATCAACGGTTTCATCCAGGTTCCCTGCCGCACCTGGTCGGACACTGGAATCAAGTGTCTCGGAAACATCCGGATCATATTCCGGAGGGATCCCCGGACGAATACTCGAATCCAGTGTTTCGGAAACATCCGGATCGAATGGCTCGTCCTGCTTTCCCGGTGGTTGATCATGTTCACTTGGAAGTGCCACATGAAGAGCGTACCGCATGGGTTCGTTCGATTGCAGAGATCACTTGAACCGACGCGACGGATCGGCCATTGGAGCCAGATTCCGGCCGGACAACATGCTGCCAGCACCCTCTGAAGGCACCCTCTGCAGTTCCTGTCCTGAATGGTCGGCTTCACTCTTGAGTAGGCCAGTCATCACACCATAATGAGGAGATCGGCCGCCTTGCTGATTCCCCTGGGCTGGCCGATATCGGAGGGGGGAATCCGGAGCTTGAAAATCATGTCAGCTGCCCTGATTGGCGCTCTCTCGATCTCGCTTCTGGGAGGAAGTGCCGATATTCAGCCTCCATCAGGAGCCACTCCGGGATTCGGAAGCTCAATCGATGCGTCCGGATCCCATCTGATCATCGGAACGTCAACCGGTAATGGTGGCAAGGGTCACGTTGCGATCTACGACCAGGCGGATACGGCAACACCTGTCTGGACACTTGATGTCGCAGGATTTGGAAGTGACGCGGCAGCAGGAACCGCTGTGGCTATCGAAGGACCGTGGGCGGTGGTCGGCATACCTGGTGACAACAAGGTGGTGATCCTGCATTTCGATGCCGATGCGCCGACACCCCAATGGACCGAACACGAATGGCTCTTCCCACCTCCCGGCATCACTGAATTCGGATACTCGATCGATTTGAACGGCAACGAGATGCTGATTGGCGCACCTGGTGGAGATGAAGGTGTTGGCGCCTGGGTTCTCGAGGACTACACGTTCCCGGATGGATCCACCCAGGTGCTCTGGAACAGCTACGGTTTCATCGGCACACCCCTGCCACCCGGAAGTCGTTGGGGTCATTCCGTCACGATTGAATCCTCAATTGGATTCGTCGGATCACCGAACGACAACGATGGCAGTGGCCGAATTCACCTGGTCTTCCTGTCTGGTGGGTGGATCGATATCGGTTACGACCTCACCACCGAGATTCCGTGGACCAGTGGACAGATCGGCTGGGACGTGATGTGTCGTAATGGCCAGCTGTACGTATCGGCACCCTCCTACGGCCTCAATGAGGCTTCCGGAATCGTCTGGGTTCTTCGGAACCTCGAACAGGAGGATGGCAGCTTTGCGTGGGCACTCAACAACTATCTCACGCCACCATCAGATGTTCTCCTGAGCCAGTTTGGTTATTCGATCTTCACGAACGCGAGCAGAGTCGGAATCTCCGCGCCTCAGGCGGATGGCAAGGGCGCGGTCTTCATCTATGACTGTTCGGTAAAAGACCCCTTGTTCCCGAACTTTCCGTATCTCGGTAAATCCAGTCCAGCAAGCCTGACGAACGATTCTGAATATGGAACCGGTCTGTTCATTGGTGCAAACGACATCATCGCCGGTGCGCCCGGAAGTGATGTCTACGGCGACGACAGTGGGCGTGTTCTGATCGACAATCTGGATTCGATCGAACCCCCGTCCAACTTCCAGGTCCCCTACGACAATTCCACTCCGCTCCTCGCCTTCGAGGGATTCGCGCCTTCATCGATCACTTCTTCAGGCAGCCGAGTTGTCCTGGGTATTCCCCATGTCAACAGTGGACAAGGCATTGTGCAGTTGATTGAAAATCAGAAAGGTTCCTGGAACATCGATGGTGTTCTGATGAACGACAAGGCTTCCAGTGCGAATCTGTACGGTCATGATGTCAGTCAGCATGAAAACATCCTTGCCGTCGGAGCACCTGGAACCAATGGTTCGGGTGCTGTGTACATCTACAAGCAAAGCGGCCAGGGATATGGTTTCGAAGCCAAGCTGTTTGCGCCGCGGGCCTCCAATACGGCTTTTGGATATTCGGTGGATGTCTACAGGGACGAAGAGGGTCGCGCTTATGTCGCCGTTGGTGGCCCGGGAATCAATCTTGACACTGGACAGATCACGAATCCCGGACACTGTTACGTCTACCGAGCTGACGCATCCGACTACTCGAGTTGGTCCTTGATCCTGAGCTGCATCTCTCACGAGCCCAAGTCGCTTCTTGGAATCGATGTTGATATCGAGCAGATGGACAATGGTCTGGTCATGGCTGCTGGCGAACCCAGTTTTCTTGACGGCAAGGGTTCCGTCAGAATGTTCAGTGGATCCGATACAGCGGAATCATGGAGCGAGCTGCCATCGCTCAGTGGTGAGGTTGCCGGCAGTCAGCTTGGCTACAGCATCGGTCTGAAGGGTCGTTATCTGGTAACCGGTGCACCTGGCAGTACCGTCAATGCCCCACAGGGTGCCGCCTATGTGGTCGCACTCGTCGATGGTGGCCTCTCGGAATGGCACGTCTTGACACCAGCAGCTGGAGATACGCTTGATTCGTTCGGTCAAAGCGTCTCGATCACACGGGACGAGGAGTTCTACCGGGTTGCTGCTTCGATCACGGGTTTCAACGGCGGCCCGAACAGTTCCGGTGTGTGGAGTGGAAGTGCAGCTGATGTGTTCATGGGGCAGATTGTCGAAGGTGGATACATCAACTCGCTTGATTATCAATGTCGAGCCGTCAATCCCGAAGTCACGCATGGTCTTGGAAGCAAGGTCGCTTTCCATGATTCCAGCCTCTTCATGATCAACAACCGGCAAGATGCGCAGGCTCTTGGTTCTGTAGCAAAGGGCGTCTCCGTGTACGAAGGTGCACAGACCTGCTACTGGATGGCCGGAGACGGAGGCGATACCAATCAGGATTCGAACTGGTCGAGAACGCCTCAGGATGGTGATACGCTGGTCTTCTCCCTTCTTGGGACAACTCGATACCTGGTCAACATGGTTGGAATCGTCAATGGCAGACTCGAGTTTCTCTACGACAAGGCGATCCTCATCGTCCAGGAGGAGGCCGCAAAACTGAAATCGATCATGGTCGGATCGAATGCTGCTGTTGAATCGGCGAGCATCATCATTGGCGGTGGATTGGTTGAGGTCGAGGAAGCTGTACAGATCGGTGGTGATGCACAGGACATGGCAGGCAGCCTCTACCTCGCCGTTGATGGTCGACTCGACTGTGACACGATCACACAATCATCTACCGGTCAAATGGGATACGGCATCAGCAGCATGACATCACCATCCCAGTGGGTCATCGACACCAACAACATCGAAATCAACGGATCGCTTCGGGTCCAGATCCTGGCGGCATTGGCGGATACGCTGACCGTCAAGGACAGCTTTCACTTCATTCGCTCCTCCACACTCCCACCAGAATCGCAGAATCGTTTCGACGTGATTGTCCTTCCGGCGCTTCCCAATGGACTCGCGATGCTGCCCAAGTACACCGAGGAGTCCGGTGTACGTGCTGGCACCACCGGCTGGACACTCAGCCTGGTCGTCGTATCGGTCGATGATCTTCTCGCATTCAACGATCCAAGCTCGGTCATCGTCGATGACAACGCCATCGCCATCGAAGTGGTTGATCTGACGGGTGACGGTGCCGAGGAGATCTGTCTGATCTTCGATGGATCACCTGGAACACTTGTCATCTTCGAAAATGATGGAGCAGGCGGCATCACTCAGCAGGTCATCGTGAATACCGGCAACACGCCGGTCGACATCACCTCGGGTGATTTCGACGGAGATGGAACATTCGATCTTGCAGTAGCCAATTCCGCAGATGAGAACGTCAGGATCTACTACAACGAAGACAGCGACATCACGAATGGTTTCACGACACTGGATGTCGCGATTGCAAGAACGCCGACCTGTCTTGCAGGAATCGACTACAACTCCGACAGTCTTCGTGATCTCGTCATCGGTGTCACGGATGATGATGCCGATGGCAATGGCGACTGGCTCTTCTACGAAGCCACCATCGCCATGCGAGCTGGTGGATTCAACCCCGGCGGCGGCATTGCCACCAATGGCACGCCCCTCGGCGTCGACCCCAGTGAGGAGGAGGACCAGAAAGAGGGCCTGCCGTTCTCTGGAAGGAAATCCAACGGCAGAGCGGATGTCGCCCGGTTCACCGGTGCCACCAATCTCACGCCTGTCATCGAACTCGATGAATACATCGTGGGTGCCGATCCGGCTGGAATCGTCAATACCGATCTGAACGGTGACGGATTGATGGATGTGGCGGTCACAAGCAGAACGAATGGAACGATTGCGATTCTGATCCAGGATGTTGCGTCACCAGGTGATTTTCTTGGTCCCACCTACATCGCCATCGGAACCGATCCGATGCAGATGACCGCAATCGATTTCAACCTCGATGGCAACAATGACCTCGCCGCCATCACGACAGACGATGATGGTTTCAGGGTCGTTCGAGTCCTTCAGAACAACGGCAATCTGACCTTCACCAGTATTGATGTCGGCAAGGGCGAGTCACCCATCCTTGTGGATTCCGGTGATATTGACGGAAACGGAAGCCGTGAACTGGTCACCATCGGGGACTCCGCCGCACTTCGAAGTGGAGGAACCGAGCCATTGATGTCGGTCCGTGAGGCGGAATCCAATTGCAACTGCGATGGCGATGCCAATTGCGATTTGAACGTGAACATCGACGATCTTCTTGGAATCCTCGCGGAATATGGTTGTGTTTCCAGATGCAGCTACGACATCAATCAGGATGGTGTCACCGATGTCGACGACATTCTCATCGTGATCGGCAACTGGGGTCCGTGCTCAAGCTGAATCGGAAGATTGAACACCCGGTTCAAATGAGTTCGTGAATCGGCTGGGCGCCTTCGACACCGACCAGTTTCTGCTCAAGGCCTGCGTGGAAATAGGTCAATGCGTTCGGATCGAGTCCCATCTGACGAAGAATCGTTGCGTGGAGATTCTTCACATGCAGTGGTCGCTCGACGGCCTTGTTCCCAAGTTCATCGGTGGTACCCAGACTCACTCCTCCGCGAACACCCCCACCGGCCATCCACATCGTGAAACCGTCCGAGTTGTGATCTCGTCCCGTACCTTCCGCGTATTCGGCAGTGGGTTGACGCCCGAACTCGCCGCCCCAGACGACAAGCGTGTCTTCGAGCATGCCTCGCCGCTTGAGATCCTTCAGCAGACCTGCAACAGGCTTGTCCGTGTTGCCTGCGTGGAAATCATGATTCGTCTTGAGATCTCCATGGGCATCCCAGTTCGCATCATTGTGATTGCCCCCGGAATAGATCTGGATGAAGCGGACACCTCGTTCGACCAGCCTTCGTGCCATGAGGCATTTGCGGCCGAAATCACGGGTCCGGTCCTGGTCCAGCCCGTAAAGCGACTTCGTTTCCTCGCTCTCATTGGTCAGATCAACAGCATCCGGTGCGTGTTCCTGCATTCTGAACGCCAGTTCATAGGAATGGATGCGTGCAGCCAAATCCTGATTGTCGATCCGCGCGAGACGATGACGCTCGTTCATGTCTCGAAGGTGATCGAGCATGACGCGTTGTGCTGAACGTGACAGGTTCTTCGGCGGTTCAAGATCAAGGATGGGCGCACCGGTCGGTCGCATGACGGTTCCAGCATAGGTGGCTGGCATGTATCCACTTGACCAGTTCTTGGCACCAGAAATCGGTCCACCGGTCTTGTCGAGCATGACGACAAACCCTGGCAGATTTTCATTGACGGTGCCGAGTCCATAGTTGACCCATGATCCAAGACATGGAGCACCACTGAGCACCTTGCCGGAATTCATCATCAACATCGCTGAACCGTGCAACGGAGAGTCGGCCGTCATGGAATGAATGAACGCGATGTCATCGACACAGGATCCGACATGTGGAAAGAGATCAGAGACCCATTTTCCGCATTCACCGTACTGTTTGAAATTCCACTTGGGTCCGACGATGCGACCCTGATTCTTCGGACCGCCCCGGCCTCTGGTCTCGATGTCGATGGTCTTTCCATCCAGTGGATACAGCTTCGGCTTGTAGTCGAAGGTGTCGACCTGACTGGGTCCGCCGTACATGAACAGAAAGATCACAGCCTTCGCACGGGGTGTCGTCATGGCTGGTCTGGGAGACAGTGGTCCGGGCAGGACAGAGGCACCATCCGCCGCCAGAGTCTGTGAGGACAGGAAGCCGTCGGTTGCCAGCATGGATGCAAGTGCCACAGAGGTGAAGGACCCCCCCGCCTCCCACAGGAACTCCCTGCGGGTCTGCCCACAGAAGGTATTGCGTGGGGAATCGGAATGGTCCTGGTGTTCAATCATCAGTCGATATACATGAAGGCATTCAGGTTGAGCATACCCAGACAGGTGTAGTGCATCGCCTCTTCTCTGGAAAGTCCTTCGGATTCCAGGTCGGAAAGCATCTCAAGGCATGTTGAAACGTCCTCCTCATGGGCCGGACGCTGGGTAGCCAGTGCGAGCCCCCTTCGAATCATGGCTTCCGGATCACCGTTCATTTCCTTCTGGAGCCGTTCAAACAACCGAGCCGCCTGTTGATTCAACTCGTCACTGTTGAGCATCGTGAGCGCCTGGGTCGGCACCGTGGTGTTGAAACGAACAGGACAGGCTGAATCGCTGTCGGCCATATCGAAGGATTCCAGCAAGGGCATCTTCAGTGACCGTTTCAGATGGACGTAGAGCGTCCGTCGAGCAGCCTCTTCCTTGGAAGATCTTCCCCATGCCTGATCAGGCCGGGATGCGGTTGCCAGGACTTCATCGGGAAGAGATGGATAGATACTGGGGCCACCAAGAGTTCTGTTGATGGTGCCATTGACGGACAGCAGCGAGTCTCGAAGTTCCTCCGCGGTCAACCGCCTCATGTCGAATCGTGAGAACAGGTCGTTCATCGGATCGGCCTGCAACGCCTCTGTGGATGGCGTGGATGCCATCCGATACGTCGCAGAGTTCATGATCAGACGATGCATGTCCTTCAGATGCCAATCACGCTCCATCACTTCAACAGCCAGCCAGTCCAGCAGCCTAGGATGCGTCGGAGGCAGACCAAGGACCCCGAATTCATCCGGCGTCCGAACGATTCCACGACCAAAGTGATGCTGCCAGAGACGATTGACCAGAACACGGCTGGTCCGGACATTGGCTGGATCCATGATCCATCCTGCCAACGCCAGTCGTCGTCCTGTTGAATCGTTGTGAATCGTCGGATTCACAGACAACGACTCGCCACCGAGGAATTCCGGAACACCTGGTTGAACCAGCTCGGCTGGTGCATGGGGGTTTCCCCGAGGGAGCCGATGGGTGGCTGGTGCTTCGATACCGACTTCGATCGCCGCGAGGACTTCTGCTGTTTCCGAAGCAGGGCGTGACAACTGAAGCCTCTGATCACAGATCTCATCAAAGCGATCAACCGTGGGTTCATCGAGATGTTGTTCGACCAGTCGCCTTGCATGCTCTCCATAACCGGAGGTCTCATGCAGTGCCAGGATTTCCCGTGGAGAGAGCACTCGGTCATGGATTCGTACTTCATCAATCGCGCCAGGAAACGGATTGCCACCGGGATGCATTCGACCGACTGCAAGGACATCGGGCGTCGTCAGGGATTGGGTGCCACCGGTCTTCTCATCAACCAGCTCACCGTCGACCCACAACTGGATTCGACCGGTATCCCGATCTCTTGTCATGGAGGCGACATGCCATTCACCCAAAGACAATCCAGGTGGTGATGCCATGAAGGTTTCGGGTTTTCCAACACCTGCCGTGACACGGCCATTGCTGTACCACGACATCCCGAAATCATCGACGATTCCAGGAACTTCGCCATCCACCAGTCCTGAACCCAGGAACCAACGTGGCGGACCATCTCCCCGACCATCCTCATCGGGACGAAAGGCAATCGTCAGCGTGAAGTCATCTTGAACAGGACGTGGAATGGTCATCGAATCTTCCACAGTTCGAATCAGCAACGCATGGCCTCGATGACCGACCTCACAGATTTCCGGATCTCCCTCGAAGTCGAGATGTGTGACCAGTCCGTGACTTGGCAATTCAAGAACGTCATCCAGATCCGCCGTGGCATCCTGACCATTCTTGCGGCTGACCGCCTGCCGAGTGATTGATTCGGTTTCACGTCGAAGACGTTCCCGTTCCGTGACCCAGTCCTCAACAGCGGAATGATCCTCGTGGCCGAAGTCGAGTGGAAGCTGTCGGACATAGTGAGATGGAATGACTGCATTCCCGTATCCGACTCGATACGGCTTCAACCCTCTGAAAAACGACAGCATCCTGTAGTAGTCGGCCTGAGGAATGGGATCACGCTTGTGGTCATGGCACCGGACACAGCCCATGGAAATCGCCATCGTTGCTCTGCATGTCGTATCCAGCATGCCGTCCAGATCGTCATAGATTGCCGTTTCTGGATCTGTTGGTTCGTCATCACGGATACCCAGATGCAGATATCCAGTCGCCACCATCGTCGAGAAGTCGCGATCAGGCACCTCATCCCCGGCAAGCTGAAGCGTAATGAACCGGTCGTAGGGCATGTCGTCGTTGAAGGCATCGACGACCCAGTCACGGTATCGCCAGGCACCTGGTTTGATGCGATCTCTTTCGTAACCATCCGTCTCAGCCCATCGGACACGATCCAGCCAGTGCCGCCCCCACTTCACTCCATACTGTGGAGAATCCAGAAGTGATTCAATGAGCCGCTCGTAGGCATCGGGGTCATCATTTGCAGCAAATGCCTCGACTGCTTCCGGATTCGGAGGGAGTCCCGTGAGGTTGTAGGTTGCGCGACGAATCAATGTCCTGCGGTCAGCCTCGGGCGAAGGTGTCAGGCCCTCAGCCTCAAGACGAGCAAGAATGAAGTGGTCGATGTCATTACGGCACCACGAGTCGGCCTTCACGGCGGGTGGTTCATCCCTGGAAATCGGTTGATCCGCCCACCAGTCTGAAGATCCGCTGAAAGACAGGGCAATCAATGTGATGACTTCGATGGGAGGCAGCATCACGCCAGTGTAATCGGACGAGAAGACTTCTCGGGCACCCAATCCCCTCTATTGAGATCCTGAGCACATCAGCTCATGGGACAGACCTGTGGCCTGGTCGGGATCTTCTGATCGTGATCGCCGGGTGTGTTGATCTCTTCATTCAGAATGGCGTCTCGGATTTCACGGATATTCCTGGAATGCCTGTGGGTATCGCCGACAAGCATTCGGAGGGTGTCCAGTGCGGATTGAGCCAGGCTCAGCGCTTCGTCATGATCTCCGGTCAACCAGAGCTTGTGGGCGAGATTGCCCTTGGTCACCTGGACCATGACACTGTCGGGTCCATGAAGATCGATCTGATCCTCCAGAATCTTCTGGAGCGATTCTCTTGCCTGGTGATGGTTGCCACGCAATGACTGAACATGCGCGAGATCGCACTGTGCGAGCAACTTCGTACCAAGCCCCATTGAAGCGACCATGTCAGTGGAACGTTCGATGAGAAGCTCAAGATAGGACTCCGACTCGTCGTATCGACCCTGGTTTCCACACGCTTTCGCGATCATGTGGATGATCGCTGTCGTGTGTTCGTGGGATTCGCCCATGATCGATTCATGCAGTGGCAATGTCTTTTTCAGGTACTGCTCGGATTTTTCCGGCTGTTCGAGCTTCAGAAAGACCGTTCCGGCAAGTCTGTAGGAGTCCATTGTCTTGACATGTCTTTCACCAAGATGAGACTCGAAGATCATGACTGCCGATTCCATGTCGCTGATGACATCTCCAGAAAACTCTTCCGGCATGTCGGATATCAGAAGCAGCTCCTTGGCACGCTGGATCGTCTTCAATTGAAGACGCGCACGAAGGAGTGGCTGGTCAGACATGTGCTTTCGAATCTTGTCCAGCGTTGAACCCATCAGGTCCATGCTCAGATACCGATGTACTGCCGTGGAGACTTCCGGTGCACTGACATCACTGGAACATTCGTCATCCTTGTTGAGACCATTGACAGAGTGACCGTGGCAGAGTGCGTCCTTGAGGGATCGCCGCAGATTCTTGCGGTCCATGTCTTCGATGCTGTCTTCGATGAAAGCCGTCAATCGGCTCGCTTCAATAGCCTTCAGATGGGCCTCGACTCCGGCGTCGCGGGCTTCCCAGGCAAGTGCCCCGGTCCCGGTCACACCGATCATGAGAATGAGCGAGGCTGCAATGGCAGCCCGTCGTCGTTGCATGAACAATCTGATTCGATAGGACAGTCGCTGAGGTCCAGCCTCCAATGGAAGACCTGAGAGCCATCTTCGAACATCATTTCCAAGTGATTCGGCGGAGACATAGCGATCTCTTCGAGACTTTCTGATCGCCATCAACGGTATCCAGTCGAGATCCCGGCGAAGCGTCGTGATCAGAGCCGAAGATCGGATGTTTCGAAGAGAAGCAATGAAATCAACTGATTTGGTTGATGCCTTGGACAGAAGTGAGCTTGGCCGAGGTGGTTCATCCTCCTGGATGGCGGTCAACAGCTTCGAATAATCCTGTGCTGATCCGGTTTCACGTTCAAACGGCAGCTTGCCTGCAATCAGCTCATAGAGCACCACACCAAGTGAATAGACATCACTTCGTGTATCGATTCCAAGCGCCGTCCCACTGGCTTGTTCAGGACTCATGTACTCGGGTGTTCCGACGAACTGGCCGATACTGGTGACGAACGAATTTCTGGTCAATGGTGCATGCAGAGCCTTGGCGATGCCGAAGTCGATGACCTTTGGTACCGGCTGATCGTCTTCGTCGGTCGTAACGAGAATGTTGCTTGGCTTGAGATCTCGATGAATGACGCCTCGATGGTGTGCGTGCTGTACGGCATCGCAGACGCGCGAAAAGAGTTCGAGCCTCTCTTTCAGCGAAAGACGTCGTTTATCGCAGTATTCATGGATGGGCAGACCACGGACATACTCCATCGCGAACCAGGGACGTCCATCCTTGGTTTCGCCAGTCTGGAGAACACGCGTGATGCCGTCATGGTCCATGATCGCCAACGCCTGTCGTTCCGCCTGAAATCGTGAAATGACTTCACGTGAATCCATGCCGGGCTTGATGATCTTGAGCGCGACTTCTCTTCGAACCGGTTCAAGTTGCTGTGCCAGGTAGACGGTTCCAAATCCACCTTCACCAAGCAGATGCATGATCTGGAATGGTCCGACACGATCGCCGTTGTTGAGTCCCGAGTGGACTGGAAGAAGATCCGTCAGATCGAGTGGTTCCCTCGGACAGGGCCCGATGGTTTCTTCGAGTTGTGACTGGTTGGTTCGAGTCTGTTCGCTGTTGTTCGATGTCATCCAGAAATGTACTTCGAACGACAGCACCGTTCTGTTCCATCAGAACTTCTTTGCAATCTTCAATGTGTTTCAGGTGTTCAATATTCCTTTGAACAACCCAGAGGGATCTCTATTCGTCACTCAAGCAATGATTGAATTGAAAGTCAGCCTGAATAGTCATAGACCCCGCGGCCGGTCTTGTTTCCAAGATGTCCCGCCTCAACCAGCTCGACCAGCTTCGGACAAGGGGCATATTTGTCTGGATGACCGAGCCCCTCATGAAGAACCAGCATGATGTCACGGCACACATCCAGCCCGATGAGGTCCGCCAATCGAAGGGGTCCCATCGGAAAGGCGCAACCGAGTTTCATGATCCCGTCGATTTCATCTGGACCAGCAACCCCGTCATTCCATGCGTGAAAAGCCTCATTGATCATCGGCATCAGGACCCGGTTGCTGACGAATCCCGGGAAATCGTTTGCGGCAATCGGTGTCTTGCCCATCTGTTCAGAGAGTGCAATCGTCCTGGACAGGGTCTCTTCGCTGGTCGCCGGAGACTTGATGACTTCAACGAGTTTCATCACAGGTACAGGATTGAAGAAGTGCATTCCAATGACACGACCCGCAGCAGATCCGATGCTCTGACCAATCTCCGTGATGGAGATGGATGAGGTATTGGTCGCGAGAATGCAGTCCTCACCATAAGTCGAAACCATTGCACCGAAGATCTTCTTCTTGATCTCGATGTTCTCGGTGGCTGCTTCGATCGCGAAAGAGGAATCCCCTGCACGCTCATGGTCCTGGCAATAGCTGATACGACCCTTGACTGCATCCGCCTCTTCCTGCGTCATCCGTTCCTTCTCGACATTTCGACGCAGAGTCTTCTCGTGATAGGCCTTGGCACGATCCAGTTGTTCCCGGGAGACATCCACCTGGCAGACTTCGATTCCCGCAGATGCACCCGTGATGGCGATACCACTTCCCATGGTGCCGGCACCGATGACGCTGATGACCTGTGTCATTTCAAATTCCTTGATTCAAGAAGCCAGTACCGAGACAGCTGATCAGCTGTCTTTCCAGTTCATCAGGTCCGGACCGGCATATTCAGCGAGCGGCCGGATGATCCGGTTGTTTGCGTGCTGCTCCATGATGTGGGCACACCAGCCCGTGATCCTGCTGGCCACGAAGATCGGTGTGTACTGAGGAACAGGAATACCCATCGCGAAATAGGTCATGCCGCATGGGAAATCGACATTTGGATGGATGTTCTTGTCACGGAGCATGATGCCCTGGACTTCATCACCCAGGTCGAACCAGCACTTCTTGGATGGATCGATCTCTTCGCAGTACTTGAGACCCCATTCCCTGAGAATGCCTGCACGATGATCGCCGTTCTTGTAGACGCGGTGACCGAAGCCCATGAGCTTCCGCTTCTCGTTGAAGGCTCGTGTCATCCACTCGTCAACCGAGATGGATCCGTCCTTTGTATCGGTCATGATGCACTCGAGCATTTCCATGGCGGCCTCGTTGGCGCCACCATGAAGGTTGCCCTTCAGAGCTCCAACTGCACCACAGACTGCTGAATGCATGTCTGAATTCGTAGAGGCAATGACCCGGCTCGTGAAAGTCGAGGCATTGAAATCATGTTCGGCATACAGAATGAGGGAGACATCCATCACCTTGGCGGCGATCTCGGATGGCTTTTCCCCGGTGATCAACCAGAGCAGATTGGCTGCATGGGAGAGTGATGGATCGGGCTTGACCCGATCACGGCCATCTCGTCCAGCCTGGCAGGCACCGATCAGAGTCGGGATCTTGGCCAGAAGTCGAATTGATTTGCGTGCTTCAGCCTCGGCTGAATTGTCCTCGGCCTCTGGATCCTCATGGGACAACATGGAGATGCCGGTTCGCAATATGGCCATCGGGTGAACATTTTGCTCTGAAGCAATGTTGCCAATGACATCAAGAATCTTCTCACACACGTCCCGTGATTCGTTGATCTGGGCAGTGAACGTGGAAAGCTCTTCCGGTGATGCCTTGTGTCCGACGAGGAGCAGATGGGCCACTTCCTCAAAGGTCGCATGAGCGGCCAGATCAGCGATCTCGAATCCACGGTAGATCAATTGCGTCTGGTTCACTGAGCATACGGAAGTCTCGCCGATGGTCTGACCGGCAAGGCCGCGGGTGTCTGGTGTCTTTGAGCTCGTCGCAGGCATGGAGGAATCTCTTCTCTTTTTTGATATCAAGTCGATGGGGCACACGAGATCCTCAAGAACCCGCATGATCGTGAGCACTGCATCGTAGCCGATGCCCGGCTTGATGTCGTCCGTGGTTCAGGACGGAAATGGCCATTCCTCGCCTGGTGTGTATCCAAGCAGGTCATAAAGTTCGGTTCTTGTCTGCATGGCATCGAGAAAACTCTCTGCACTGCCCTTTTCAGCCAGTTCCGTGAGGCCTTTCGTCACCGCAGCCATGGCGACACGCTGCATGGTGACTGGATACAGAACAAGGTCGTAACCCATGTCCGAGAATGTCCGGACATTGATCATCGGCGTTTTTCCAAACTCGGTCATGTTGGCCAACAGGAGACCCGGACAGGCATCCGCGAATGTCTTGAACTCTTCCTCGGTCCTGAGACCTTCAGGAAAGATCATGTCGGCGCCTGCTTCTCGATATTTCATGCCACGATCGATGGCGTCATCGAGACCGTTGACGGATGCGGCATCCGTCCTGGCGATGACGACGAACCCATCATCTGGACGACTCTCCGATGCGGCTCTGACCTTCTCGACCATGTGCTCGACTGGAACAAGTTGTTTTCCATCCAGATGTCCACATCGTTTGGGAAACACCTGGTCTTCGAGATGCAGCGCAGCAGCTCCGGCCCTCGCGTATTCCACGACCGTTCTGTGAACCATCTCGACTTCGCCGTAGCCGGTATCGGCATCCACCACGACAGGAAGGCCACTGGCCGTCGAGACTTCACGAATGTTCCTGCACATTTCAGTCAACGACAGGAGTCCGACATCCGGATACCCGGCACTGTTGGCTGATGCGCCGCCGGAAATGTAGACCGCGTTGAAACCCGCTCTGGCAACGGCTCTGGCAACCAATGCGTTGAAGGCACCGGGGCACATGACGGTTCCGGATGCCATGGCTCGTCGTAGGCGTACGCCGGGATGGTCCTGTGTGCTCATATCGGACACCATCCTATCACTCACGGAACCACCGCTTTCCCCGGGACCCCACTGAAGATGGGACATGAGCGTGCCGATGGGCTTTCCATGGATGTGCTCTACAGGTTTCCAACTCCTCGACAGGCCCCAGGCGAGTCATCGGACCGGAAAGGTCCGGGAAGATGGCGTCACACCAGAGTGCTGATGCTCATGGTTGCCGGTGCCTTCCTGGCCGGACTGGCGTTCAAGGCGGTTTCGGACGCCCGGAAGGACGAGATTCCCACGGCATCGGTCCTCGATATCCGATCACTCGTCATCAAGACCGCCCTCCATCGTCCATTGGATACATCCCAACCGAGCGGTGGCGTCCTGGGTCCATGGTGGATCCATGCGACGACCTCGGACAACTGGGACCTGCATGGACTCTGTCTTGAAGGCAGTGATGCTCATGTCGCAGCCAGCAAGGCCCGGATCATCGTCAATGCCGAAGATGACAGTCTCTGTTTCCAGTTGGAAGATGCCGTCATCGTGACACTTCCGGACTCGGATCATGAAGGCACCATTGAAAGACATGATTCCATCATGCTCGGACCGGTTCCCATGTCGATCGATGTTCTTTCGGAAGCGGATGCCATCGAGGCTGTTCAATCCTGAACAGCCTCACTGTTCGTATTCGAAATCAGTCGTGGTATAGACCAGCGTGCCTGCCATTCATGGGTGAGCATGATCACATCGACATCACCGTCCTCCTGATTGCTGTCGATCAGAAGAACAGCCGCATCCAGATCCCGACTCTCCAATGCGTCCCGAACGGCTGGATGAACCGGCTCACGACCTTCTTCAGGACGCGGTGGCATCACGCTCCGAATCGCGATTTCCGCCTCGACGTCGATCCGTTGAGACCAGCCTGCTCTTGAAAGCTGTTTTCTGAAGGCGTTGATCGTGCTGGAGATCGACGGTTGATCGCGCTGGAGATGATCGATGATCAGGAGGCATTGTCCTGGTCTTGAGGATGCTGGAGAAGGAACCTCCGCGAATTCCGCGATCGCAGTGTTGCTGACAGAGTCTCCCAGATCATTGCTTGAGCTGGATGTCATGAAGAACTGTCCAAGAAGCGTCAAGATCCCAATACCCAGAACGAAACTGGCTGCAGCTGCAATCCAGGTCGATCGATTGGGATTTGATCTGTTGCTGGCCAGTTGTGTGGATGGTGGAGGTGGTGATGCGGGAGGCACCGGGGTGTGACGACGAACCGGTGCGGGTGGTGGTGGAGGTACTGATGTTTGCATTTCCTCGGTGGCAACACCCTGCATCGAAGGAAGGTCCGCCGGGCGAACAGACCATGGATCCGCGGATTCCAGCAGGATGGCGATATCCCGCAACATCACATCCACATCCGGGTACCGCTGCTCGTAATCGGACATGGCACGATGGACGATCCACCTTGCTGCTTCGGGTGAGGGTTGGTCGAAGCGACTCAGACCACCGTGTGCCGGGAAGGTGTTTTCAAGGATGTAGTAGAACACCGCACCGGCGGCATAGACGTCGAAACGTGTTCCATCGACATCCTGCACCTTGACCCCGCGCAATGCCTGCCGGACGAGTTCTGGATCACGGAAATACTCCGTACCGTGTGTCGTCAATGTCATGGCCGAAGCCAAAGGGGTGACGAGACCGAGATCAACGAGATGTGCACCTGATTCGTTGATGATGATGTTCTCTGGCTTCACATCCTTGTGCCAAAGACCCTGATCGTGATAACTCCGAAGAACATGCAGAAGATCGGACATGATCTGGATCGATCGGGACAGACCATCAGCATCAAGCCCTCGTCCGCCGACGTGGAGTTCGTCAACCACTTCTCCAAGGTGCTTCCCTGGAATCCAGGGCATGACGTACCAGAAGCGTGATGCGTCCATGTCATGCTCGAGCACGAGACCCAGGCGTCGAGCGGCATCGAGTGATCGGGATTCCCGCATCATCTGAGGCAACATCGAACCTGCTTCGAGATCAAATGACTTGATCACGACCTTGGATGGCTGCCCTTTCAATCTTCGTTGACGATTCGGAAGTGGTTCCGCGATGTAGAGCCGGGCACCGGAACCTCCGGATGTCAGCGTATCGGTGATTCGATAACCCTCGAAGCTGGCATTCGAATCCGTATTGGGAATGACGGCCGCTTCATGGACGCTGCGTTCGACCTCATCAAGCGCAACACCGATGCCGACCAGGGCCATCGGTCTTCGAATCAGGATGCGATACAACGATTGCGCGATACCGGACGCATTGTCGCGAATCACGGACCAGGCTTGATTGGCGGCCGACCATCGACCGAGCACGATCGATCCAAGAAGCAGTGGCGTCAAGACGATCATGCTGAACAACTGACCGATGATCTTGGAAAGATCCTTGATCGATCCAAACAACCAGTGAACGATGTGCTGGATCACCTTTCCAATCAATGAACCGATTGCAAAGCCGCCCCTGAGTATGGGGACGAGTATGAACATCACACCCAGTAAGAGTGCACCGATGATCATGGAAATCACAAGAAATCCCATGAGGGTGGTGATCATGGCGCACCAGCCGATCTGGTTTGGGCGTCTTCAGCACGCCGCCTGGCTTCATGGGCGTGATAGATCTCGGCAATGGCCTCATCAAACAGTCTGTCATCACCCCCAAGTCCAGCCTGGGAAATCTCCGCATGTTCCTCGGGGGTGAAACTCCATTGGGCGACAACGCTCTCAAGGGCCTCACGCAGCGACTTCCGGACCGACTGTACGTGTCTTGTGATCGTGGCCTCACTGAGCCCGAGCTGCTCTGCAACTCGACGGCCGGTCTGTCCTTCGAAGATTCGTAGTCGATAGACCTGAAAGGCAACGAACACCGACTCTGATTCGGTTCGACGGATCGCGGCGTGCACCTTGGCTTCGAAGATGCTCCGCTCATAGGCAGAATCGACATGGACATCCGCTGCAGGATCGCGATCCCCGAGAGTCACGGCCCGTCGACCTGATCCTCGCTTGATGGCGCCGCGGCGATCGAGTTCGTCTCCGAGGACATGCTTGGCAATGGCCAGCAGCCATGTCGAGAACCGAACACCCCTGTCTGGATCGAACCGATCGATCGATTTGGACAGGGTCGCCAACGTCTCCTGGGAAAGATCCCGGATCGTTTCGACTCCGATCCTTCCGCCACCCCAACGACTGAGCTGAGCGCGCAGAACAGGTCCGAAGACCTGCCAGAGTTCAAACCAGGCGCCCTCATCGCGGTCTCTGAGTCGACGGACGAATGTAGTCGTCAATTGATGCATGACTGCTCCGTAGGTGTTCTTGGGAAAACCCGTCAGCGGATTTCATGCGGTTGATCCATCCCCAAGATGGTATTCACCCGGGACGGCCGCCTCACTCTTGGAATCCGTGAAAGAAACCGCTCTGGATCCCCAACAACCCCTCCAGAGGGCCCTGGATGCCCGCAGAGGGGATTCACCCCAAGGAGCAATCATGAATAGTTTGATGAAATGTGTCGTTCGATGGGGGCTGATCGCCGCCATCATCACCGGTGGAATCGTCATCCTCGTCGGTCCTGATCGGGTCTACGCCGCCTTTGGTACAGCCAGACAACATGCCGTTGATTTCATCGACGAGCAACTGGACGACCCTGCAGCACTGCGTCACCACCTCCGAACACTTGCCGAAAGCTACCCGGATCAGATTGCCGAGGTTCGAGGTGAACTGGCTGCCGTCGAGTGTCAGGTTGAACAGTTCCAGAGTGATACCGAAGTTGCCGAGCGTGTAGTCCAACTCACGACTCAGGATCTGCAGGAACTCGCCCTGGCGGTTCGATCAAACAGCAGTGGTGTTCAACCCGTCAACTTCGTGGTCAATGGACGACATTTCGACATGGAAGAAGCTCGGGAAGATGGCAGGCGGATGAAGACGATCCGAACGTCCTATCAGGATCGAATCGCTTCGAACACACACCATCTGAAGATGCTCCATGAGCAGGCTGATCGACTCACTGGCATTCTCGAAAGGCTTGAATCCGAGTACACGCAGTACAGCGATCAGATCTGGCAGATGGATCGGCAGATTGACATGATCGAACGCAATGATCGACTCATCGAATTGACCGAAGCCCAGAAGGCCACCCTGCGGGACTTCGATCGCTTCGGAAGGATCTCGAACCTCGATCAGGTCGAATCCAAGCTGGCTGAGATTCGAGCTGTTCAGGAAGGCACTCTTCAGGCACTTGCAGGACGGAACATGCATGATGAATATGAATCACGCGCCCGACGCTCGACTGGAGATGAGGTCATCGAGGACGATCCATTTGCGGACATCCTTCCGAGTGATCAATGGGTCGTAAACACTCCAAGAGTTCATTGAAGCTGTAACCGGCTTTCGAAGTCAAGCCGATCATGATGCTTCGCCCCGGGAGCCCGCACATGAAGATGTCGCGGGCTCCCTTTCACATTCCGGACTGGTCCGGTTACCAGGCTTTCTTGATTTCCGCACCCGGATAGTAGAACTCGATCATCTGCCAGAATGATTTGCCTGCCTTGTCCATCGCAGCGCTTCCGTATTGACAGAGACCGGCGCCATGTCCGTAGCCGTGCCCCGAGAGTTCGAGTCGACCTCCCCGGGTTCGTCCCTCGACCCAACCGGAATAGAGCGCACCGCCTGGAAGGGATCTTGATGATTGAAGGAGATCCTCCGAAGTCATCTCCACTCGGCGACCAGCCGTATCCCGAATCTGGAGCCGAACACCTCGACCGTGTCGATTCCGACCGATGATGATGATTCGCTCCACTGTTCCAATCGCCTTTTCCGGTGACCCCTTTGAAGCAGATCGTCGAATCGCACGGCCAAGATCCCGGCCACTGCATTCGCGTGTCCATTCGTAAAGTGGTGCCTCCTGGCAATATCCATCACCAGCATGACCCTTGAGTGGTGGTACCGCGTTGATCGGATTGGGCCCGATCGCCTCGACACCTGTGGCCGCTCGGCCACCACAGCAACTGCTGAAGTAACCAGGAACCACTTCAGGTCCCCAGGTCAGGATCATTCCACTGGTCATGTCGCAGGCTTGATGTGATAACGGATCCTCCACAACGCCCAGGTAGACCTGTGAACCAGGCGTGTCCACGACATCCCAACGCTTCTTCTGTCGGAGGATGCACTCCATGGTCACGAAGCTTCTGGCAGCAATGGCCTGGGCTGCCTGACACTGGAGACCCCAGTGGCCGAAGAGTTCACCACTGAGAACACCTGGCAGATACGACTCGATGTCCACGTATTCAATCAGATCCCAGGTCGTTTCCTTCTGGTCGGGTAGATGGACACACCTGAGTGAACCTGCATATCGGCGGGTTTCTCCCGTGTCGTCGGTCAGTTCAAGTCCGCCTTCCGAAGCAAGACTGATCCAATCCGAGCTTTGAAAGCTGGCTGGAACAGTCCAGGTGTCTGCTGCGCGGATGATCCAACCATCCCGATCTCGTCGGACGGTCAATGGTCCCTTTCGAGTGATCATTCGACCATTTCCATCTTCGATCGAAACGGTCTGTCCACTGTGTGCAAAATCGACTGGCTCCAGAGATCCGGTCACCTTCCGGATTCGAACACGGACAATCGGTTCATTTTCAGGAATCGGGAGACGGATACGATCCGGTTGGTCCCTGATTTCATCGGAAATCCGGGTTGCCTTCTGGTCCTCTCGATCTCCACACGATGTGGATCCGACCAGGATCATCAAGAGACAACATGTCCTGAACCAGAAACGACATCCCATACTGATCACTTCGGCGGATCGTGGGGTGCGACTGGAATTCATCACAGGGATCGGATCATCGTCTTGTGATCCCAAGAAAGCAGAGGACCTAGTCGAGGGTACGGAGCTCGAGGTTGTGGCTCTGAAGAACTTCTCGAACCTCATCAAGACTCGTTGCACCGAAATTCTTCACACCCATCAACTCGGCTTCGGTTCTTGTGGCCAGATCACCGACCGTCTGAACGCCCAGGAGCTGAAGCGCCTTGCGAGCCCTCACGGAGAGATCCATCTGTGTGATGGACTTGTTGAGAACCGCTTCGGATGCCCGACCCTTGATCTCGTCATAGATCTCCTGGCGGACCCGGCTGTAGTGGTTCTGAAGACTTTGACCGAGACGCAGTCCCTTGGAGGAGAGCATCTGATTGATCTCGACCAGTGATGTCTCCCCGAAGTTCTTGTAGCTCAGCAGTTCCGCCTCGCTGACCTTCAGGAGATCGCCGAGTGTTCTGATCTGCATCTTCTTGAGGCAGTTGCGTGCCCGGACGGACAGTTCGAAATCCGTGACAGGTGTGTCGAGGAGCGCGTTTCTCTTGGCCATGTCCCTGGCCTGCTCTTCGTCGTAGTACATGTCCTTCGATGAACGAACATCCAACATGTAGAGACGAGCACGTTCGTGGTTTGGATCGGTATCCAGAATCTGCCTGAGGCAGCGTTCTGCGCCGTTGATGTCTCCACGATCCTCGAGAATCACGGCAAGGTTGAGCAGCACATTGATCGATGGACGGCTCTGCCTTCGGACCAGTTCCTCGTAGAGCGATACGGCCTCGTCCTCTTCACCAACCAGATCAAGGTGGTAGGCCAGTCTGAAGGCCGCCTCATCACTGGAGGATGCTGCTGAACGAAGTGCCTCGATCGCGGCCAGTCGATCACCTTCCTGCTCATGACGCTGAGCGGTCTGAAGGGCCTCGCTGGCATTCACGGTCTTGCTTGTAGCACCACCGATGACGGTGTCGAGTGCGTTGGAAGGATCCTGCGACATTGAACTTCGCTCCCGGTCTTCTGGTCTGATTTGAACGATCACGTATCGTACTATCCCACGTTGGCTGAGACAACGGGTCCAGCCCCCGGCACCCCCTCCAGCACCATTCCTGACCCATGAAACACCCCTATCGATCACTCCTGGCCCCGTGTCTGCTGTTTCCCGTGCTCATGCTTGTCACAGGATGCCAGGCTCCAAGCAAGATGGCTGAGGCATCCAATGTCGACGTTCGGACCCAGTTGGTCATGACCCAGGGGGATTCCGATGACGTCATCAACTGGAATGATTTCATTGAGCGAGCATCGATGGCCGACATCATCGTTCTGGGTGAGGAACATGACGACGCAACAGGTCACGCGGTTCAATTGGCGGTTGTCGAAGACGTCATGACACGTCGAGGCGGTGGAACACTCGCTCTTGAGATGCTGGAACGAGATGAACAACTGCTCATTGATGATCTCGTCGAAGGCATCATTGATCATGAAACCTTCATGAAGGAAACCGCTTCCGCATCCTGGGCCGGCAAGGGAAGTTGGTCGGTCTGGTACCAGCCTGTGATCGAAGCGGCGATTTCCAATGATGGTCGCATCATTGCCGCCAATGCACCGAGGCGCTATGTGAGACTTGCCCGAACCCGGAACTGGGATGCGCTGGAACAACTGCCTCCAGAGAGATCACGATTCGTTTCCATCCCCAATGAACCCATCGAGGGTGTCTACAGAGAACGCTTCTTCGAGATCATGCAGCCAGCTGATCAAGGTCATTCCGAGGACGAGGACGGCAAGGAACTCGATCTGTCGCATATCGAACCGTTCTACCGTGCCCAACAGATCTGGGATGCAACGATGGCTGATTCCGTCGCGGACGCCATCGAGACACATGGATCACCGGTCATTCTTCTGGTTGGACGTTTCCACAGTGATCATGATGGCGGAACCGTCCAGGAGATCAGAAGACTCCTCCCGGATCATGAGATTCTTGTTGTGAGCCTGGAAACCAACCGGGGACCACGGTTGGAAGCGGGCAGTGATGTGCCACAGGCGGATGTCATCATCCACACGAATACCGAATGATGAATCGGATTCAGTCCAGGTCCCGAATTCAGAAGAATCAAGACAACCGTTCGGAAGCGGCGCGCATCAATCGATCGCGGATCGCCAACCAGTTGGGATCATCCTCACCGGTAGTCTCGATGAGAATCAGATCGGCTCTCTCCGCATCCGCACGACGCAGTGCTTCATAGAGCTCCATGGCATACCCGGCGGGATCGAGTGGCATCAGGATCAATTCATGGGGTGGTTGAACGAGTTCTCTTCGACCGGAGATCGATGTGATCACGACACAACGACACTCATTGGACGCAAGTCGATCAATCAGTTCCGGTTCCTCGACAAGCATGCAACTGGTCTGGGGCGAGTAGTGCCGCTCCGCTGTTCCAGGAGAATGAACCTGTTCACGAATCGCTGTGGTTTCAATCCGACCAATCAGTGGTTCGAGAACTTCCGGTGTCAGGACACCTGGCCTGAGAATCCTGGGTGGATCCATCGTCATGTCGAGAACGGTTGATTCAATTCCGACACGACAGCGGCCTCCGTCAAGAACGATCAGGTCACGGGCTTCGGGATCACCAGAGAAATCATCCACGATGTGCTGGGCGCAGGTGGGTGAAATTCCGCCGGATCGATTGGCTGAAGGCGCTGATATGGGAGACCCGAAGGCTTCAAGGAGTGCACGGGCAACGGGATGTTCAGGGCTTCTGACGGCGAGTGTCGGACGACCACCGGATGCCTGATCGGGCACGGATTCACCTCGGCCCAGAACCAGTGTCAAGGGTCCGGGCCACCAGGCTTCCGCAAGCAGGGTGCAACGATCATCCCAACCGGTTGTGATCGTCTTTGCACCTTCGATGTCGAGTACATGCGCAATCAGGGGGTTGTCCTGTGGTCTTCCCTTGATCCGGAAGACCGCATCCAGCGCCGTTGGATCCAGTGTCGATGCGCCCAGACCGTAGACCGTTTCTGTCGGAAAGGCGACGACACCGCTTCGAGTCAGCGCAGCAGCAGCTTCCCGTATGGAAGATTCGTCGTGTGAAAGAACGCTTGGACCCGTCATGGTTTCAGTAGAGGATGTCTGCATCGAATTCGCCGTTCTCATCGAGAACCTGAATTCCGATCTGATTGACATCAAGGGTTGTCCCCATCGACTCATACATCTCCGACACCGCGATGTTGAAATCGACAATGGCCGAGAACTCTTCGCTGCGAGCAGACGCCAACTGGGCCTGGGTCGAGAAGATGAGATTGAGGAAGGTCGGTGTGAGGCTGGCAAGTGTCTGGCGTTCAACCTCAAGTGCGCGAAGAGATTCGGCGGTCGCGACTCTGGCTGCACGAGTCGCGGGGATCAGTCGTGCATTGTCCAGAACGGATCGCATGGCCGTCTTCACATCGAGAATGACCTGGAGCAGTGTCTCGCGATAACTGATCATCGCCGAGCTGCGTTCCAGGCGTGACTGCCGGTAGGCCGCTTCTGGTGCGCGATTGCCCAGTGGATACTGGAAGACGAGACCGACCACATACGAGATGAAGTCACCAGTGAAGGATTCGCTGTATCCATCTCCATAGGTCTGACCAAGTCCCTGTGTATTGACGCTCGCCTGGAGATCAAGCTCGGGGAGACGACCGTTGTCGGCGACAACTTCGTTGATGTCGGCAATGTCGATCTCATAGAGGGATTGGCGGACATCGGGTCTGTTGGCGATCGCCATCAGAAGGGATTCCCGCAGCTCCAGTTCGATCGGTGTGTGAACCATCTCGTCGACAGGTTCAAGAACGGCTTCACCGGAGAGTGGGATATCCGGATCATTCATGAGCAGCTTCAGTTGATCCGACGCTTCCTTCACAGCCTGCTGGAGTCCGATGATCGCGGCCCTTCTTTGCTCGACAGTGGCGACTGCCTGTGCCCAGTCCGCGATGTTGGCATCGTAGGCTCGGCGACGATCAATGATGTCGAGCAGTTCTTCTGCAGCCTGGATCAACCATTCCTGAATGGCGAGATTTCTCCACGCGATGGCCAGCTGCCAGTAGGCGACTTCAGTGGTTGTCACAGTGGAGATCAGTTGTGCTCGCAGGCCTTCCATCGCTGACTCTTCCAGCTTCTGTGCGATGTAGACATTCGCCAGATTCACATCCTGACCGAACCCACGCAGGATCGGCTGATCAAGCTGGAGTGCGAACACGGGATTGACACCTGGATTCGGGGAGAACCTCAGATCGCCCTGATTCTTCTGAAGCTGACGGTCCAGACTTGTCGAGAGCGTCACACTTCCGCCGGTGGTGAGTTGTTTGGTCAATTCGACCTGATACTGGAACTGCTCGATTCGGGACAGGCCGACATTGAGCGCCTGCTTGCCGTCGGTGGAGACCTGGTTGACGACCGTGATTGGCGTTCTTGAACGCCCGAAGGAGACACCGGCGCCCAGAACGATGTCGAACACGGCAGCCGCCTGGATGAGTTCCTCTCTCTGGATGGCCGGCGTCAGACGCGCATCCTGGAGTGAGAGGTTGTTGAGGACGGCAGCCTGGACCGCCTGATCGATGTCGATTGGTTGTCGTTCGGATTCACGGCCCTCGAGATTGATCCCGAGTCTGGCATGCAGGTCCGCTCCGGGTGGAACCGGGCTCAGGGCATCCAACTCATCACGTCTCATGGAAAGGAGTTCCTCGACGTGACCGGGTTGGTCGGTGGTCGCCTCTCGTTCCAGAGCCTCGACCTGCTGGAGCTCCTGCTCGATGATGCTGGCCAATCCCTTGTCGAGGTACGGACCGTGGTCCGGTCCATCCAATGGTGATGAACAGGAAACCAGCAGGAGAACAGGTGCCAGGATGCAGATGAGGGGTTTCATGGGCAGGGGGAATCCTACCGCGCTGCTGCCACCAGGCCAGTGGATGGGTGACCGACAGCCGCCCAATCGGTCTGATCCTCCCAACCCGCACCCCAATGCCGCAAGAAGCTTGTCCACCGGTTGTCACCGTACTTTTCCAAAGGTAGCCTCGCGCGTATAGTCGTCCATGGAGGGACCCATCATGTACATGCTCGGACTGTTTCTTTCCTGCCTTTTCGCCCAGCAACCCGCCATGCCACCGGCGGATCAGCTGTATGTGGTCAACAGCGAGAATGCGGTGATTCGATGTGGTGGTGATCGAAACTACTACGCCTTTCTCGAAGCACCCCCCAGTTCACTGGTCCATATCAAGGAACAGATGGCCAATTGGGGAAGGATCAGTGCCGATGGTCCCCTCTTCTCGGAATCATGGGGATGGCTGCGTCTGCCAGCGGACGAGACCGGACGTTTCGAGGTCCTCGATGAACGAACCGGTACGACACTGGACACCATGCCGGTCTTCGCCCCGGATCTGATGAATCCACAGCCAACCAAGGCATGGCGACCGGTCTGCATGCTTCCGATGGACAGTCAGGTCGACATCGTGGATTCGACCACCGAAAACCTTGATGGCAAGACATTCCATTTCTACAAGATCCGCCTCCCGAGACAGGCCGAGGGCTGGATCAACATGGCTGATGTTCGACTGGCGACTGCTCAGGAAGCACGAGCCTGGTCGACCGTTGAACATGACTCCACAATCGAAGTGACCACCATGAAGGCGGATTCACCGGTTGTCGTTTCCGAAACCGAATCAATGGAAACCCTCCCTGCTCCCACTGGACAACCGTCCTACCTGTCCCGGTATCTCCAGAACAGACGATCATCGATGGTTCCTGACAAGGTCGTCCTCATCGAAGAGGAGCCTGGTGAGGAAATCGTCATCAACTCAAGGCCGTACTGGGAGAAGGAGAACCATTATTTCCTCGGCCTCGAGCGACTCTATTCATCCATTCCTCCCACCGAGATGTCCCATGAACTGCTTTCCAGGTTGTGGGATGCCTATGCGATCGTTGCAGAAGAGGATGTGGATACGGATCCAGATGCATCCCAGATGGCTTCGATCAGAATGCGCCAGCTCGAGCTGGCCATGTGTCTTGTTGATCAGAAGAAATCACTGAACCGTCTCGAATCGGTCATGAAGGTCGCCTCGAGTGATGTCCGTGTCGTTCGCAAGGCGATTGATCAACCGGTCGACTACGTCGTGATGGGTCGTCTTGGCGTATCCAGCATCTTCACTGGAAACGACGGAAGACCGGTCATGTATCGAGTCGAGGATCCTGTCAGTGGACGCACACTGGCCTACATCGAGCATGATCTCTCGGTGGACATGACTGCCATGATTGGTCAGTGGATTGGTGTTGTAGGTCCGATGAACTTCGACAGTCGTTGGCGGGTGCAAGTCATTGCCCCGCAACGGGTCGATCTTGTGGCCGCCTCACCGTTCTGAGTGGCAATGGAGCTGGACGGGCTCGAACCGACGACTTCCTGCTTGCAAAGCAGGCGCTCTCCCAACTGAGCTACAGCCCCTGAGTGATCCGGAATTCTAAACGAACGTGGCCTGTCCGGGTATCCCCTGGAGGGCCACTTTTCAAAGAACATCCACCCTTTCGGGTTTCTCGGACGTGAAATGATGCATGGAACCAGCGGGATGGCCGCCCATGGGTGTGTCTGGAATCCGACTGGTCCCGGGCTAATTGGGGAAGGTTGGTGGTTTTTCCTGAAGCCAGTAACTGTTGGCTTCATAGGGACCACCCCAGAAGGACACCATGACCAGGCCGATCATGAACAGGGCCGCGACAACAAGAAGAATGGCCCAAGCCCTTCGCTCGCATTTGTCCATGCCTTCCTGCGGCTGTGTTGAATTCTCTGGTGATTCCATCATGAACCTCCCTGGGACCACAGTTGTACCCCACCATCCATCGAGCTTCCAGTCCCGATGCCTGATTGAATGAGTAAATCAGCCGCCTTGCCCATGTCGAGTGTCCAGGGAATCCGGTGATCATCCTCCAATGGAAGGTCGTGGACGAACCGTCGATAGAGACCGAGTGTCAACCAGACGTCCCAGGCGTTGTAGAGACTGAGGAGTTGAAGCGCATCCGGATTTCCGGATTCCCAGAGCTTCCAGAGCAGAATGGCTGAACGACCATCCATTCCGCTGATTTCCGGAGGTCTCGGAAGGCCGCAGGTTTCCGCGACCTTCTTGAGTCCTCCTCGATGCCCTTGTTTCCAACCGTCGTACATGATGTCCCGATGGTTGGCATGCAGTTCGACACCAAGATCCTTGATCACGAACTTCTCATCGAAGTTGCGGCCATTGAAGGTGACCAGTTCAGAGGAGGATGTCCAGTGGGATCTGAAGGTCGATTCCGTATCGAGACCCCGGACCCACCTGTGCCAGGTTCCCTGGTAATACCAGCATGCGGTCGTCACGACGTCGTTGCGACGAGACAGACCTGTGGTCTCCACATCAAGAACCATGACATCATCCATGGTTGTCCCCTTTCACGAGATAGACGTCATACCGGACGATCTTGCCTCGATGGCACATGTCGGGATCTTCGACGAGTGGTCTCGCATCATCCGTTCTCTTGACCACGACCCTGTTCCGAGCCGTCTTCATCGCGATCTTGAAGAGATCCATGACATCATCATCATGCCCGACGATCTTTCTGAGAACCTGGGCGGGTTTCCGTGGCAATGCGGATCGTTTTCTGGGTTCGAACATGGGATCCATGTAGATGACATCGGGATTCGATTCCATTCGACTCAACCATTGGATTGATTCGTCCACATGAACCTGAAGTCGTGATCCCATGTTCATGGACAGCTGGGGATCCAATCTGGCATCCTCGACCGACTGTTCCAACAACAAACCGATCACAGGATGACGCTCGATTGCGTGGACGTTCCAACCGAGGCATGCCATCAGAAAGGCATCGTGACCGAGTCCGGCTGTCGCATCGACGACTGTCTGATTCGATCGACCGATGGCTCTGGCAATTGGTTGTTTGTGAGACAGGCTTCCATTCCCGGTACGCAGATCGATTCCATGGAATCCAATCGGCATCCCCCGTTTCCTGGAATGTTCGTCCCAGAGCTGGGCACCGTGCTCGAAGAGAATGATCCTGAACTCGCCGGAGGGAACACGTTCACCTTTCACACAGGTGGTTCCCAGTCGGCTGGCAAGCGCATCCGCCTCACACTGCCTGTTTTGGCAGCGGCACTGAACAGTGACCTTGACTGGAAGGGATGGCATGGTCTCCCGACTATACTCGCCCACATGGCACGTATTTCAGTGATCTTGAGCATCGTCTTCATCTGCCTGATCGCCGGTTGCTCCGCACCTGAACGGCCGGCAATGATCAACCATGTGGTCTTCTTCAAGCTCGAGGACCCGGAAGATTCCACGGAACTGATCGAGGATTGCGACAGGGATCTCTCGACGATTCCCGGTGTCGCCTCCTACTACTGTGGACAACATGGAGATTTTGGACGTCAGAATGTGGATAGTGACTACGACGTCGGTTTCTATGTGGGTTTCGAGACCGAAGAAGCCTATCGGGCATATCTCGTCGACCCTGCTCACACGGCGGTTGTCGGCAAATGGAAACCCCGTTGGGAATGGATTCGCATCTACGATGTTGTTGATACATCGCCCTGAGCGTCGAGACCGCTACACTGCAAGACCTCATGTCTACGACCACGAAAAATTCGAAGCGGAAGAAGAACGCCTCCTCCAGAACAGCCCGAGGAAGTGATATCCACGAACTCTATGAATTGTCCGTCCAGGATCCCGAAGGTGAAATCGACACCATCGACAGGATCTGGAAGGATCAGCGTGGCCGGACCGCCTCTTCCATGCGTGAGGATTTCTGCGGGACCGCAGCCGTTGCCCGTGAATGGGTGAAGAAACGACCGGAAAACACGGCGGTGGGTGTCGATCTCAGCACAGAGGTGCTGGAGTGGTGCCGAACCAGGATCGATCAGAATCTGAACGATGAGGAGTCGAGTCGACTGAATCTCATCGAGGGTGATGTTCTCAACACCAAGACGGACCCGGTTGAAACGGTTCTGGCTTTCAATTTCAGTTACTTCCTCTTCAAGAAACGATCTCAGGTTCTGGACTACTTCAAGACCGTCAGAGACCAGCTTGAGGATGATGGACTCTTCATCCTGGATGCCTATGGTGGAAGTGATTCCTTCCTCGAGATGGAAGAGGATCGTGATCTTGATGGATTCACCTATGTCTGGGATCAGCATCATTACGATCCCGTGACCGGCGATGTCGTCAATCACATTCACTTCAAGTTTCCCGATGGAACCAAGATCAAGAATGCGTTCACCTATCATTGGCGACTCTGGACACTTCCCGAGATTCAGGAACTGCTCCTTGAAGCCGGCTTCAGCCGTGCTGCCGTGTACTGGGAAGGAACGGATGAGGAAACCGATGAAGGGAACGGTGTCTGGACAGAGGTCGATGAAGGTGAGGCCTGTGAAGGCTGGGTCGCCTACCTCGTTGGAATCAAGTAGACCACATCCAGCCAGCAAGATCACGTGTCTTTGATTGATACCGACATCCTGAACCGCCCCATTGGTCATCTTCTGATCGACCAACTGGACGCTGTCTGCAAGGTGTTTGAACGCCATCTCGAGAGTGATGATGACGGTGTGAATGATCTGTGTTCACACATCGAGCGTTACCGGGGAAAGATGCTCCGGCCATCACTCGTCATCCTGTCCTCATTGGCTGTATCCGGTTCGGATTCATCGGACGATCTCAATGAACGGCATCAGATCGTTGCCGCTGTCGTTGAGATGATCCACATGGCGACTCTGGTTCACGACGACATCCTCGATGAGTCGGAAGTCAGACGTGGTGGTGCGACGATCAACTCGTTGAATGGAAACGAAGTTGCCGTGATGCTTGGTGATTATCTGATCTCCAAGGCGTTTCATCTCTGCTCGACGATGGGTGATCCCTCGATCAATCTCGCATTGGGTGAAGTGACGAACACGCTCTGTGAGGGTGAGGTCATCCAGCTTCAGAAGAGACATGATCTTGATATCGATGAATCCGTCTATCTGGATGTCGTAGGCAGGAAGACAGGTTCATTGATTGGTGCATGCTGTCATATGGGTGCCGTGCTCGGAAACGGAAACGAGGAACACTGCTCGGCATTGAAGATGTTCGGTGAGGAAATGGGGATCGCATTCCAGATCACGGATGATGTCCTTGATCTGTTTGGTGAAACGGCAGTCACTGGAAAGACTGTTGGTCGTGATCTTGATCTCGGAAAAATGACCCTTCCGTTGATTCGTCTTCGAAACAGCCTGGACTCGATTGACCGGGAACGATTCGATCTGGTTGTCCACTCGCGTGACCGTGAGGGGCTCCAGAAGTTTCTGGACACCTCCTCCGCGCTCGATTCGACCATGCAGACAGCGCGGGACATCGTGGTCAGGGCCAAATCAAGGTTGTCGATTCTGCCCGAGGGTCCGGCTCTTGAACTTCTGCTCGATCTCTCCGATCGCGTGCTGATCCGCCACGCCTGAGCGGATACTTGCCGCGAACCCAGAAATCGCTAGCATGAAAACCTTCAAAGTCCCGGTCGCGTGAAAGCGTGGCCGCAGGAGATTCAACATGATTCCTCGACGCCCACCCCATGGTGGACGTGTCGGATTCCTGTATTGCCCTCCCTGGCGTGTCCAGGGTGTCAGCATCGGTGGTGAACAGACCGTCGTCCAGGTTCCCGAACTCGACATCAACTTCGACATCGGCATGTGCCCCAGAGTGGCCCTGGCTGCCCCATGGGTCGCGATCAGCCATGGACACATGGACCATATTGGTGGGCTGCCCTACTACTTCAGTCAACGGTCCTTCCAGAAGATGCCCGGGGGAACCTGTGTGTGCCCCCCTGACATGGTTGAACCTCTGGAGCGAATGCTGCATGCCTGGACACCGGTTGAGCATCAACAGACCCCATTCAGACTGGTTCCACTGGGCCATGAGGAGCAGACTGAAATCAAGCCTTCGATCTTCCTGAAGGCGATTGAGATGCGTCATACGGTGCCTGCCAACGGGTATGTGATCGTGGAACACAGAAGCAAGCTCCGAGAGGATCTCGTGGATGTCCCCCAGGCCCGTCTCAGATCCCTGCGAGAAGCCGGTGAAACCATCACCAGGACCCTTGAAATCCCCCTTGTGGCCTTTACGGGCGATACGGATCAGACCCCCAATCTGCTCAGGGAGGAGTTCCGAAAGGCTCAACTGGTCATCACCGAGTGCACCTTCTTCGAGGAAGGCCACCGACAACGAGCCCGGATCGGCAACCATCTGCATCTCAAGGACCTGGCGGAACTTGTGGAGGCATGGGAGGCCGAGACGATTGTTGTCATCCACACCTCCAGGCGAACCCGGATCGAACAGGCAAGGGAACAGACCAGGGAATTCCTTGGGGAAAAGGCCATGGAGAGGATCCATTTCCTGATGGATCACAGACGGAACAGACTTCGGTACGACCAGCAGGTCGAGGAAGCCAATTCGATATCCGTCGATTGAGTTGTTGACGAACCTGCCTTCGGGAACGTACCTTCACGAATGGCCTCTGGTGGGGCTGAGGGGCTTCATTGCCCTGATGACGGTGGGGATGGAGAGAAGGGGACGCACTCGAATGCCTGTAGTTGAACCACATGTAATGGAAGCACTGCTTGCTTATCTGCGGAGCAATTGTGCGCATATGTGCCGCCACTGGTTCAATGAAATCGAGGTGATCGAACTCTCACAGGGAACCTTGACACTGCTGGTCAAGGAACAGGTTCGCCTCAAGTATCTCCAGCGTTGCTGTGTTGATCAGTTCACCGAAGCTGCACAGGCAGCGACCGGACGCCTTCTTGCAGTTGAATTCATTGGTGAGAACAAGCAGGTTGAGCGAGCGGAAGACAAGGCTTCCACAGGTGTCTTCACACAACCTGAACTTGATGAGGAAATGATCCTCAGTCCTGATTACACCTTCGACAGCTTCGTCGTTGGACCGGACAACAGACTGGCTCATGCCGCTTCACTGGCAGTCGCCCAGAAGCCCGGCAAGGCATACAACCCGTTCTTCGTGCATGGTGGTGTTGGTCTTGGAAAGACACACCTGCTTCAGGCGATCTGCCAGATGGCCATGCGTACGCACAACGGCATGCGGATCTTCTATACGTCCTGCAACGGTTTCATGAATCACTTCATGGAAGCGGTCCAGGCTGGTCAGATGGCGGACTTCCGTCATCGGTTCAGGAACTTCGATCTGCTCATCGTCGATGACATTCATGATCTTTCGAAGCGTGGTCCATCCCAGGAAGAATTCTTCCATACCTTCAACACGCTCTATCAGGCAGGTCGTCAGATCGTTCTGAGTTCCGATGCACCCCCCAATGAGATCCCTGATCTCGAGGAACGCCTGACCAGTCGTTTCAACTGCGGTCTCGTCGCGAATGTCGAGCGTCCGTGCTACGAGACGCGGGTCGCCATCGTCCGAAGCAAGGCCCAGATGCGAAATGTGGACCTTCCTGACGACTGTGCCGCCTACATCGCTTCTCGACTTGATTCCAACATCCGTGAACTGGAGGGTGCGATCACCAAGCTCCAGGGATTCGCACTGCTTGAGCAGTCCGCGATTGATCTTGAATTGTGCAAGAAGGCGATCGGTGAGCAGGAATCATCCACACCAGGAAGCCCGACCACCATCCAGGAAATCCTGAATACGATCAGCAGCTACTACGGATTGCGGATCACGGATCTCCTGTCGAAGCGTCGACACAAGTCCATCGCCCTTCCGAGGCAGATTGGAATGTATCTCGCTCGCAAGCACACCCGTTTCAGCCTCGGTGAGATCGGAGGCTATTTCGGAGGGCGTGATCACACGACCGTGATGCATGCCATCCGGAGCATTGACACCAGGAGAACGGGTGATCGCCATCTGGATGATGAAGTCAGAAGGCTGGAAGAGCTGATCGTCCATCCCTCGCTTCCAACATCCGGCGAGTGATTGAGTATTCATTTGAATGTCATGGTGTTCATGCCCTTGTCTGATGGGTGTGAACGGCTTCTTGATAACTTGTCCTTGCAGTGACAACTTCTGCTTCCAGGAATCGATTGATGCGACGTGGTTCTGGATCCGTTGGGGAAATCGAGCCTGAACAGACACAGGCAACAGCAGCTTTGGACAGGCGTGGAGACAGGTTCCTCACATGACCCGTGCGCCTGCAAGATCAATGTTTCCAGCTGCTTGTCACAGCCGATGTGTATTCATCCACGAATCAACAGGACGACTACTAGAGAGGAAGATTGAATTCATTCACCTTCTTCTTCTTCTGAATGGTTGACACTTCGAACACCAGACGGTCTGCCGCTGAGCAATGACACGGTCCTTGAGAAGCTGTCCACAATTCACGCACAATTCTCCACTGCGTCCATAGACACGATGTGTCGAGACGAACGAGCCCTTCTGTCCCGTGGAATCCAACCAGGTCCGGACGGTCGATCCACCCATGCTGATGGCCTCCTGGAGGATCTCGACGATCTGACGTGTCAGAAGATCGATTTCACTGGATTTCAACGTCCCCGCAGGCTGCCTTGGATTGAGCCCTGCTCTGAACAGGGCCTCATCGACGTAGATGTTCCCGAGACCAGCAACCACATGCTGGTCCAGAAGGGCGGATTTCAAACCCCTTGATCTGCCAGCCAGGGAACACTCCAGAACATCCGGTTCGAGCTGCAGGGCGTCTGGACCAAGTTTGTCCCAGCGGGTTCTCAGCAGCCTCTCGTGCGAAGAGAGGGTCCAGAGTCCTCCGAATCGCCTCGGGTCGATGAAACGCATCTCACAGGCTTCAGGAGCCCCAGAAAGCTTCCAGATGCAATGAGTGTGAGGTTCGATCTGATCCGGCTCGTTCCGGTTGATGATCTGGACTCGTCCCGACATCCCGAGATGGATGCAGAGCACCCTCCCATCAGCCACCTCGATCGCCAGCTGCTTGCCTTTTCGAACCAGATTCGAGATCCGTCCTCCGAGCAGGAGGCCATGTGAATCCGCTCTGGATCCACTCCCTGAGCCCTTCGCATTCACGATTCCAGGTCGATGAAGTTGGACTTCCGAGACCGTGGCGTCTTGAATTGAGTTGCAGAGGTGCCGACGGAGATGTTCGACTTCGGGAAGTTCAGGCATGATCTCGATCCCGGGATATCAGTTCGATTCAACCAGCTGTTGTCCGAAGCGTTCGTCCGGGGAGTCAGAAGTATACTCAGGTGTTGAATTGGTTACTTCATAGCAGACAAACGATCATGTGAAAGCCGGGAGACTTTCCTGATGAACCAAGCGGATTCGAACAACACCCACGACAATGAACAGACACTTGCAGCTGTCCAGCAGGTGGCGGAAGCCGCAGACAGCATGCGGACACAACTGGGTCAGGTGATCGTAGGACAACAGGAAGTCATCGAGCAGATGCTGATCAGTCTGTTCGCCGGCGGTCACGCACTGGTTGTCGGTGTCCCCGGTCTCGCGAAGACACTGCTGATTCGATCGATCGCCCAGGCACTTGAACTCGACTTCTCCCGTATTCAGTTCACTCCGGACCTCATGCCCAGTGACATGACAGGTACCGAGGTCATCGAAGAGGATCGAGCCACCGGTTCTCGACAACTCAGGTTCGTCAAAGGACCCGTATTCGCCAACATCGTCCTCGCAGATGAAATCAACAGGACTCCTCCCAAGACCCAGGCTGCTCTGCTTGAGGCCATGCAGGAACGACAGGTCACCGCTGGTGGTGAACGACACGCCCTTCCGAATCCATTCTTTGTTCTGGCGACTCAGAATCCGATTGAGCAAGAAGGCACCTATCCCCTTCCCGAGGCACAACTCGATCGATTCATGCTGAACATCCAGGTTGGATATCCAGGTGAAGACGAAGAATTGAAAGTCGTTCAACAGACAACATCTGATCAGGAAATCAACATCCGACCCGTACTCAGCGGATCGGATGTGATGTCCATCCAACAACTGGTTCGTCAGGTTCCGATTGCGGATCATGTTGCCGAATACGCCGTTCGTCTGGCTCGCTCCAGTCGCATCAGAGACATCGAGAATCCTCCTCAGATCGTTTCGGATTACGTCAGTTGGGGCGCAGGACCTCGAGCAAGCCAGTTTCTTGTCCTTGCAGCCAAGGCCCATGCCCTGATCAACGGTGATCAGCATGTCACACCGGATCACATCAAGTCCGTTGCCTTCCCTGTTCTGCGACACCGCATCCTTCTGAACTTCAATGCCGAAGCCGACGGAATCCGTCCGGACGACATCATCCGTTCACTGCTTGATGAGATCGCCATTGATCCGATTGATTCAAGAACAGCTCGACACATGGATGAAGTGATCCGCTCGGAATGAAATCACATCCAAGGGACCAGGCATGCAATCCAGAGATGACCAATCATCACAGCCTTCCAATCGTGCGGAGGCATATCTTGCACCTGAGACTCTCTCACAGCTGTCACCCTTCGAGTTGAGGGCACGAATGATCGTTGAAGGTGTGAGAAGTGGACTTCATCGTTCACCACACCAGGGAATGGCCGTCGAGTTCAACCAGCATCGTGGGTATGTCCCTGGAGATGATCTCAGACATCTGGACTGGAAGGTCTACGGTCGCTCGGATCGATTGACCATCAAGCAGTACCAGCAGGAAACCAACCTCGATGTCATCCTGCTTGTGGATGCCTCAGCCTCGATGCGGTTCGGATCTCTTCCGATCAAGAAGGGATGGGGTGAGACGGAGGCGAGCAGAGCGACCGGCAGCTGGACGAAGTTCGATCATGCGGTCGCGACATCAGTCGCCCTTTCATGGCTTTCGCTTCAACAGTCAGATCGGGTCGGTCTTGTGGTCTTCGGTGACGGCATCAAGGGAATGGTTCAGCGATCAAGCGGTCAGGGGCAGTGGCGTCGGATCGTCTCCGCATTGAATACCAGGCCGGTTGATGACGGAACCAATCTGACGAAGACAACTGATCAGGTACTCGGAAGAATCTCGAACAGAGCCGTCTTCATACTTGTTTCCGATCTTCTGACCGACCCAGAGGAAATCCAATCATCACTTGCACGCTTCCGCCATCAAAGACAGGATGTCCTCTGTCTTCAGGTCCTGGACCATCGGGAGATCGCCTTTGATTTCCAGGGACCCGAGCAGTTTCATGGACTTGAAATCGATCATCGCGTCAAGGTGGATCCCCGTTCGATCCGCGATGCGTATCTGAAGGCGTTCAATCGACATATCGACGAGATCTCCTCGATCTGTACGCAGTTTGGTTACGACCACCTCCTCATGAACACCCATGATTCCGTCGGTCCAGCGGTGGCCCGTCTACTGGCTCGACGTTCGATGTGGCTGAAGAGACACAAGGCAGGATGATGGTGATCAGCCTCATTCTGATTGCGCCATGGTTGGCGATTCTCGGTGCATCCTGCATCGCTGTTCCGATTCTCATACATCTGTTGTCACGCCGTCGACGTCCACCCATCGACTGGGCTGCAATGCGATTCGTCATCGAGGCCTGGAAGACACGTCGTCGCCGTCTTCAGATCCAGAACATTCTGCTTCTCTGTATCCGATGTCTGATCCCGATCCTTCTGGGTCTCGCGCTCGCCCAACCGATTCTCTCGGGCCGTTCAATCTTCACCAGCAGTGGAAAGATGATTCACATCATCATCGACAACTCGATGGTGTCCGGATATCCCGACGATTCCGGTGAAGCGGCATTTGAACGACATCGAAGCCGGGCTCTGGACATCATCGATCGTGCTCAGCAGGGTGATGAAATCGGTGTGATTCCGCTTTCAATGATCGATCAACGTCACTCCATCCCCCATCAACGGGATCACTCGATGGTGATGTCCGGCATTCGAAAGATGCAGCCGACAGCAGGTCAGGCCGATCTTGAACGGGCACTCAGAGAAGTCTCGAGGATCGTTTCCGGAGATCAATCCCGTCCACACCAGGTGATTCTGCTCAGCGATTTCCGTGAAGGTAGTGGCCGTATTGATGAAGCCCTTCCTTCAGATCTGCTTGCCTCCAAGAATGTCCAGCTTGATTACTCCCCACCATCAACAGACGTGGTTGAGCAGACCAGGATCATGGACGTCACTCCACTCAGAAGACTTGCGCTGAGAGACGGCGGTGTCGAATCCCTTGCATCACAAAGTCTCGTTCACCTTGAACGGGATGGAGAACAGTTGCCCGCAACCACAAACACACTGAAGGCCACGACACCGGATGGTGCCACGACTTCAAGACAGGTCAATTGGGATGCGGGATCCCGAACGATGATCGTCGACCTTCTTCTCCCGGTCACAACAGGTGAAACCGGTGATTCGAGCATCAAGGTCACGGTTGGAGAGGATCTGCCAGCACAACAACATCATGTTCTTGTCGAGTTGCAGGATGTCCTTCGGATCATCATTCTCGATCGAGATCGTCTTGGAAGAGATTCCCTGCCAATTGAACTTGATTCATCGAACTGGATTCAACGAGCACTCCAACCTTCGGATGAACTTCCAATTGATGTCAGAAGGGTTGATCCCGCTTCTCTTGTGGAAGGGGATCTGATGGACATCGATGCGGTATTCATTCTTCGACCAGATCTCCTCGAAGTCGATGGTTGGGACCTTCTCTCGATCTTCCAGGACGACGGTGGTTTGATCATGGTTCTTCCACCAGGTGAACGGAATATCCACAACTGGACCGATCGGATGAATATGGCGTTCGATCTCGACTGGAGATTCGATCAGGAAACAAAGGATCTTGATGCCAAGGAAGGTCTCGAGTTCTCCGAGACGGATGACTCTGTTCTGGCAATCATCAGTCCCGAACTTCCAACACTGCTCGAACCGATTGATGTGAGCAGGATTCTGGGAATGGATCCAGGCATGGATTCCACGACGCTGCTCAGAACGGATTCCGGAATTCCGTTTCTTGTCATGAATTCAAATCCCGGGAGTGGCACGCTTCTCTTCATGGCGAGTTCACCAAGGCTCGATTGGACCAACCTTCCCGCAAAGCCACTCATGGTTCCCTTGATTCAAGAATCGCTTCGTGGTGGTCTCCATCTTGGTCGGGACCAGCAGGATCTCATGGTTGGTCTTTCTGTAGAGGCGCACGATCATCTTCTGAAATCGGGAGAGCTGCGTCATCCGGATGGAACATCCATTTTCCTGTCCGATGTGAACGGGATGATCGACAGACCTGGAACATGGTCTTTCCTGGGTTCAAACGGTCTTCGAAAAGGTCGATATACGGCCAACGTCGATCCATCTTCGGGTGACATGGACATCCAGACGCAGGATGCGGTGGACACATGGTTGTCCGAAACAGGCGAGTGGACTCTCGTGAACGAAAGTGAATCAACGGATGAAGCCGGCTACAGCCTGGTATGGCTGCTGTTGGGCATTCTCGCTGCACTTGTTCTGGTCGAGAGCTTCCTCTCCCGACTGTTCAGTCCTTCGGTTGGCATCTCAAAAGGTTCAACCACTGTCATGGGAACGGCTTCATGATCAGATGGTTGTTCAATCTCGATTCGATTCCCGAAGGAGACAGTCTGCAACTGGGCTGGTTGTCACCATGGCCACTCTGGCTCTGGATTCTGACACTGATCGGTATCACCCTGTTCTCCATCTGGTGCTATCGAAGCGCCGGGATCGCAAGATCATGGCGATTTGTTCTCGCAACGACCCGGGCCCTGATTCTTCTGCTTGTCGCCCTGCTTCTCAATGGACCGGTTCTGGAATCTCCTCGCAGGATCACGACACCAGACCAGGTCGTCGTTCTGCTGGATCAGAGTGGTTCAATGCAGGTTCCCGATGTGGGTACCGATGATGGTGATTACATCAGCAGACAGAATCAGATGATGGATCTCCTTCAGAACAACAGGAACCTCTGGTCTGATATCGATGAGCAGAGATCGATCCGCTGGTTCGGCTTCCATGGCTACGCCTTCGAACGCATTCCTTCTGAAGAAGAACTGTTCCCGGTGATCGATGAATCACCAGGTGACCGTACACGAGTGGATTCTTCCATCTCCAGTGCCATCGCCATGTCGTCCAACAGTCCAGTGAGCGCCGTGGTGATCTTCACCGACGGACGTTCGGATCAGGACATGAATCCCAGGGATGTTGCGGAGATCCGATCATCCGGTGTTCCGGTCATCGCTGTTCCATTGGGGTCCAGGGAGGCTGTCGGTGATCTCGTCATTGAACAGGTCACGGCACCGAATCAGGCATTCACAGGGGACAGTGTTCCGATCCAGGTTGCGATCACTCGTCGCGGCGCAGCCAATGAAGGATTCGACCTGGTTCTTCAGGATCGACGCACAGGTGAGGAGCTGGACCGTGTGCGCGTCGAACCCAGTGACATGTCCCGGGTTGAATCAACCTTGCTGGGCATACCGGATGATGGTGGTTCTGCCACATGGCGGGTTCTGATCGAGCCGGATACACCTGATCTCGTTGCGGAAAACAACCAGAACGACATCGATATCAACCTTCTGGATGAACCCCTCAGGGTTCTCTACATCGAAGGTTCACCACGGTGGGAATACCGTTATCTCAAGAACCTTCTGATTCGGGAAGATTCGATCGAGAGTTCGATCATGCTGTTGTCCGCCGACAGCAATTTTGCACAGGAAGGTGATCGTCCTCTGTCACGACTTCCGGTGACGAGGGAGGAATTCGATGATTTCGATGTGATCATCATCGGTGATGTTCCATCAAGCGTGATGTCGCCGGAACAACACCGACTTCTTCAGGATGCTGTTGCTGAATCCGGTTCAGGTCTTCTCTGGATTGGTGGAGAAACATCAACACCATCAAGTTGGGGATCGACCGATCTTGTGGACACGCTCCCCTTCAACGGTCCCTACAACCTTCCCAAGATCGGTTCACCAATCCAGATTTCAAAGACCGACGAAGCGGACCGGGTTGGCGTTCTTCAGATCTCCGAGATTGGATCATCCGAGTGGCCGCAGGTGCTGGGTGATGAACAGATCGACTGGTCGAAGATGCAGTGGGCCCAATGGATTCAGGCTGATCAGATCAAACCAACCGCCACCGTTCTGGCGGAAACGATCCGTGTCCGTGATCAGGGAGAACCCATCCCACTCGTGATTGGTGCTCGCTACGGACTCGGAAGAAGCATCTATGTCGCCACGGATGAGACCTGGCGATGGCGACATGGACGAGGGGAACTCTTCGGAGAACAGTTCTGGATCCAGCTCATCCGGCATCTCGGGAGGACGTCGCTCTCCGCGACACGGGGTGATGCGGAGTTGATTCCATCCCTGAGACAGGTTGCGGTTGGTCAGGTCGTTCAACTCAGAATGAAGGTGTTCAACGAATCGCTTTTGATGCAGCTCCCGAAACTGATTTCCATTGCGGTCGTGGATTCCAATGACCGCACGAATTCCGATGTCGGGATGCGGAGAAATGGTGAGATTCGCGATACCTGGATCGGTTCATGGGTCCCCCCTCGACCCGGTCGATTCAGACTTCGAGTCGATGTTCCGGGTCTTCAGATCGAAACAGATGTTCGTGTCGAAGATGTCTCGACGGAATACCGTCAACCAGAGGCGGATCATGCGGCATTGGAAAACCTCGTGGAAGCGACGGGTGGACAGATTCTCCTCCCGGAAAATCTGGGTGAACTGGATGACATTCTTCCAGATCGATCCGTTACGGAGATTGATGTTCAAAGAGCAGGATTGTGGGACACCCCGATCGTGTTTCTGGTCCTGATTCTCCTTCTGGCATTCGAATGGACCGTACGAAGAGTGCTTCGGCTTGCCTGATGGTGAAGAGCTTTCATGAATACCTGATTTCACCCTGATTGGAGTTGGTCATCCGTCCCTGATGACACGAGAATAGAAGTAGATGAACGAGATCATCCAACACCTTGATTCAGCCTCTCGACGCACACGAAGACTGCTGATCGGTCGTCGTGTCGCCGTGTTGATCTCATCCTTCCTGGTGTTGCTCTCCATACTGATCCTTCTGGACTGGTTGATCCGTTTCTCACCCGGAATTCGGTCGACATCACTGGTGCTGGTCATGGTTGTCTTCATCTCATGGACCATCCTCTGGTTGTTTCCAGTGCTCTCCTTTCTACCCACCAGGCATCGGATGGCATTGCAGCTGGAGGACCGGGAGCCGAGTCTCAGGGGTTACCTGGCATCCAGTCTGGAATTCGAATCCAGTGGTGTATCGGAGACCAGTTCACTGGCAGCTGCAAGTGTGCTCGAGACTCGTCGGAGATTCCAACGGGTGTCCGTCGATTCGATCATCAACCCCTCGCCAGCAAGATGGTCACTGGCACTTCTTCTGATCATTCTGGGGTGCAGTCTGATCACCATCATCCTCGAGCCGGGATTCACACGACTGGGATTCACTCGGGTGATGGCACCCTGGTCGTCAATCGAGTGGCCACCACGAACAGCCGTATCGTCACGGATGCATGAAGTTGTTCCTGAACATGGTGTCCATGGTCAGGGCATTCCATTGTTGCTTCGTGCGGAGAACAGAACCCGTGATCACACGGATGACCCTGTAGAAGCTGTTTATCGCATCATCGAGGACGGTGTCCCATCGGAGTGGAACACGGTCATGTTGACTTATCAACGTGACGGCATCCATGAACGTCTCATCTCGACGAGCGGTGAAGCGATTGAAGTCGGTTTCATGACGAGTGATGCACAGACCGAGCATGAGCGCATCATCCTGATGCCCTTGCCACAGGTCACCTCACTGACTCTGGACATCGAACCTCCCCCACATGCCGTTCCATGGTTGAAGGATCGACGAATCGAATCCACGGATACAGGTCCTCGACTGGATGTGATTCGACCACCTGTTCTCCAGGGCTCAAGGGCCCGCCTGGATCTGCAGCTCAATCGATCGATTCTGATTCCTGATGAGGGACCATCCCGCTCCGAATGGCTGATGAGAACCTTTGGTCTTGCCGAAGGTGTGGAACCACCCGAACTCATGGTCGATGAAGATGATCCCAGGAAACTCTCCTTGACATGGCAAGCGGATGACACGCGGCGAATGTTGATATCACTTCAGGACGAGTTCGGTCTGGAGAGTGTCGAACCGGTTCCGGTCTATATTCCGGTCGAAGAGGACCTGGCTCCGGATGTCGTTCTGGTCGAACCGGAGCAAGACCTCGACATTCTTCCAACGGCGGTGATTCCACTGGTTGCCGAAGCTGTCGACAACCTTCCTCTGCACAGAGTCGGAATCACGGTCATGCGGGGTGAAGGTGAACAGGTCGACGGCCATGTCAAGGAAGTCGAAACCGAGCGAAGTCGGATCAGTACACCATTCGATGTGTCGGCGTCAGGTGTCGTTGAAGGTGATCTTCTTGAAGTCCGTGGCATCGCTTCGGATCGATGGCGGGATGAATCCGGGAACCACCGTGAATCCAGCTCACGTGTTCGAACACTCCGAGTCATCTCTGAAACAGAGTTTCTCACACAGCTTCGTGATCAGATGTCACTGCTCGAACAGCGAGCGATGGATCTTGAAGACACCCAGAAGTCGGTACAGAACCAGTACCAGGACATCATCAGTACGACTCAGGAAGATGATGATTCGATCGAGACTGAAGATGCGGACAACCTCTCATCCGAGCAACAGGATGGGACACCGTCGGAGTTCAGTGACTCCGAAACCAGATACCGGCAGTCTCTTGAGAGAAGACAATCCGACATTTCAAGACGTCTGTCAGATCAACAGAATCAGGTCGAAGCCATCCGGGACTGGATCGGCGACAACATGTTGGATGAGGAACGCATCGAATCCGTCCTGGATCAGGTCGAGGAGGCCTTGGCCGATGCTCAGGAGTCATCCGCGGAAGCCATGCGTTCCATGGAGGCATCACGGCCATCGGAACAATCCGAATCATCTCCAGAAGGAACGGACCCTTTCGATTCGACCGAAACGGCGGCTGAGCAGGATCAGGAAACACTTCAGTCCCAGCAGGATGTCCGTGAGGCGCTCCAGGATGTCGTTGCTGCGTTGGCAGAGGATCAGGAAACATGGTTGATCTCCAGACAGGTGGAGAACATCCAATCCCGTCAGCAATCTCTCCAGGATCTCACCCGATCGCTCTCTGAACAGACTCGTGGCCAGTACATGGATGAATTGTCCCCCGAGATCCAGAGTGCCATCGAGGATGCGGCGCGTGAGCAGGAGGCATTGACCGATGCCATGTCTCAACTGACCGAATCGATGACAGCGCAGGCCGAGGCCATGCGTGAGATGGATCCAAGTGGTGCATCCGCCATGGAACAGGCGGCTGAACTTGCCGAGCAGCAGGATGTCGAATCGATGATGTCCGAGGCCGCCGAGGAGATCGAACAAGGTCGTCTCGAGATGGCTGGTGGATCCCAGCAGGAGATCATGGAAGCACTGCAATCCATGCAGGAAGCCATGTCACCAGATCAACAAGACAGGATCGCTGATCTTTTGAGGAGACTTGTGGATCTCGAGACAGCCATCGAGGAACTGATTGATCTTCAGGCTGATGAACTGGTGACGCTCGATGATGCAATCGTGCGAAATGATTTTTCCGGCCGTGATGCAGCCGTGATCGAGATCAGAAAACGAACACTGGCCGTATCCGATGAGGCAAGAAACCGATCCGATGAGGAACGTGGTCTTTCACGAAGATTGGATCGAGCTGGTGATTCACAATCCGATTCCATCTCCGTCCTTCGCGCTGTTCCAGTCGATGGAGCCTCTGCACGGGATCACCAGCTTGTCGCTCTTCAGCAGTTGAGGTCGGCACTTGAAGATCTCAAACAGGTGGAAGCCGAGGCTCAACAGGAGATGGTGGAAGCTGATCGAGCCTCCCTGGCCCAGTCCTATCGGGAGCTGGCTCAACAGCAGGTGGACATCCAGGTCAAGACAAACCCGATTCTGGTCGCGGATCCATCGAAGCGCCGAGTCCGACACGAAGCCAGAAGGTTGTCTCTTGATCAGGAGACCATCGGAGAGGGTTCACGCACATTGCGTGAATCCAACGAGGAAATCAACGAGCGACCGATCTTCATGCTCATGCACACCCGCATCGAGGAAGCATCGAAATCGAGTCAGGAAGCACTCTCGGATGCACAACTCGGTCCACGAATTCAACGCCTTCAGAGCAGGATCGCACAGGATCTTTTCGCGATGGCTGAATCGCTTGAGCAGGAGGATGGTGCAGAGGAGGAGTTCGAACGCGGTTCCCAATCCGGTGGTTCCGGTTCCCAGGGGCAAGCGGGTTCAGGTGAGGGTGAGGATGGTGTTCTGCCCCCGATTGCCGAACTGCGTCTTCTGAGATCACTGCAGCTCGATGTCATGAACTCGACACGGGATCTTGATCGAGATGACCTGATTGATCCCGAGGACCGTCTGCGTGAAATCCGACGTCTGTCCGATCTTCAGTCCGATCTGTCCAGACTCGGCCAGGAGATGTTCGACCGCCATACCAACGATGGCATGTCCGACGTGATGCCACAGGAAGCGATTCCTCCTTCATTCAATCTTCAGCTTCAGGACACCGGGATCGAAGAACCGGGTGAACAGGCCGCAAGACGTCGCCCAAGATCACTTGATGAACTTCTTGGTCTTGAGGAACAGAATGAAGGGAGTGTTGATGCCACACCACTGCCAGCATCACACGACCCATTGGAAGCGATCGTCGAGGAGATGGAGCGGGCTGCGATGCTCATCGGTGAGGATCTGGTGACCGGACCTCCAACACAACGTCTTCAACAGGACATTCTTCTCCGGATCGACAGTCTGATCGATCAGGCGAACGAACAACAGTCCAGCCAGTCATCAAGCAGTCAATCTTCAAGTTCGAATCAGAATCAACAGCAGAATCAGCAATCCAGACCCGAGCAGTCCAACCAGCAACAGCAGGCACAGGGTTCCATCACTGAAGCACAGTTGAATGAAGGTGACGAGGGTGACGAACGATCTCCGTTGTCCGGTCTGGAGGAAACCAGGTTGGGTGGTGCGCTCGAAGAGACGGATCAGGAATGGGGCGCCTTGCCTGCTCGAGTCAGGGATCTGCTTCGACAGGGAAGGCGTGATACCTACTCCAACGTCTACGAGCAGTTGACGGGAGAGTATTACAGACGACTCGCGGAGGAACAGAATGCTCCCAAGTGAAGTCATCAAGCTGACATTGATCGGTGTCATCACCGTGCTGGTGTCTTTAGTGTCTGCGAATGCTGCTGCTGATGAAGAGGCCGGTATCGAACCCGTCACGACGACGGATGTGAAGATCGATTCGGAAGATCCCGATTCGAATGATCCCGTCGACCATCTGTCATCCCTCATTGAGCATCCGGAGGGCGCGGAGAACATTCCTGCAGATGATGAGATGGACGCCTATCTCCTGGAGCGGATCCAGAGAGGTCTGGCTTATCTCTCCGGACAACAGGAGGAGAACGGCTCATTCGGACGTGGACGTTTTTCGAATCACGTCGCCATCACATCCCTGGCGGCTCTGGCTTTCATGGCGGATGGCCATGTTCCAGGGAGAGGGCCCTATGGAGATCAGGTCCAGTCCGCACTCGAGTTCATACTCGATAACGCACAGGAATCCGGTCTGATCGCCGCCCAGGCTGCCCATGGACCCATGTACGGACATGGGTTCGCAACCCTGTTTCTCGGGGAAATCTATGGAATGTCCCTGTCCGATGATCGTGTCCGGGAAGTCCTCGAGAAGGCGGTCGACCTCATTGTCAGAACACAGAATCGAGAGGGTGGATGGCGGTATCAACCGGTACCGGTGGATGCCGATGTCTCCGTGACCATCTGTCAGGTCATGGCGCTCCGGAGCGCGAGAAATGCCGGTATCAAGGTTCCACGATCGACGATCGAACGTGCCGTTCGCTATATCCGTGACTGCCAGAACATCGATGGTGGTTTTCGATACATGACGAGAGCAGGAAGTTCCGCCTGGCCTCGAACCGCGGCGGGTGTGGCGGCACTCTTCTATGCCGGAATCTACGAGGACAATTCGATCAACCGAGGACTGGGCTATCTGATCCGGACATCCCTTCCCGGGAGCACTCGTGTTCGAGAATCCCATTACTACTACGGTCAGTACTACGCGGTCCAGTCGATGTATCTCGCGGGTGGAAGCTGGTGGCGCACCTGGTGGCCTGCGATTCGAGAGACTCTGTTGAGAAGACAGTCGGCAAACGGTGGATGGCTCGACCACCACATTGGCGGCGCCTATTCAACATCGATGGCCCTGATCATTCTTCAGATGCCCAAGAGATACCTGCCGATTTTCCAGAGATGACCAGAAAACTTCTGACCACTGTCGTCGTCCTCATGCTCTGCACACCGATTGCAGAGGCATTTGGAACGCCGCGATTCAACGCGATTCTCCTGGACGAGTCGCCACGCACCGTCAAACTCGGAACCATCGAGCCGACCGGTTCCGATCTGCTCGACGTCGATGAGGGCTGGTTCACGATCCAGCCCGGAGGTTGCCTCGCGGTCATTCGTCAGGATCCCTGGACACTTCGACCGTCAAGGATGCGCATCACGCTCCATGATGGTCAGATCTTTCCCGGAGAACTCGTCTTCGGAGACCAGGACCGGATCCAGATCGATCATCTCTGGATGCGCAAACTGGACATCCCCATCGACCGGATCAGTCTGATCGAGTTTCGATCCGGTACGGAAGTTCCACCTGGTGAATCCGATCGCGTCGTCCTTGTGAATGGCGACGTCTTGACGGGTTTCATTGTTTCCATCGACGACAAGGTGAGGATCGAGACGGGACGTGATGAGATTCGGGAAATCGAACTGCCGATCGATCGCGTTGCCGCGATCGCATTCGCTGGCGAGTCCCCACCCGCTTCCTGGCCACAGATCTGGATGCTGGATGGCGTTCGCATGACGATTCCACGAGTCGGAATAGATGCGTCGGGCCGTCTGGATCTCGACCCCCATGAATTCATGCTTGGTGACTATGAACGGTTGCCGAATGCCGACGAACTCGTCGCCTTGATTCTGGATGGCGACCGGTTCACACCACTCGGCAATCTCCCGTTGGACGTGATCAAGACATCGGTTGCCAGAAGAACCAACCCACCTCCTGTCCGTCAGGATCCAGGCGCCCCGATCGGGCTGACGAACCTGCTTCTCGGTGGACCTGCTCGCTACGACTTCACGATTCCCGATGGCACGATTCGTTTCAGATCGGTTCTCGAGCGACCTCGAACAAGCAGACGCTGGCCATCCCCGACGGTCACGATTTCACTCGGTGATACGGTGCTCTGGACAGGTCAACTGGAAGATCCCGTCGATCTGGACCTCGACTGCACTCAGGTTGGTGGGTCCGGGCGGTTGTCGATCGACATCGCCTGTGGGTCACAGGGTCCCGTCCACTGTGGAGTCCGCTTGATTCAGCCGATGATTTTCCAGAAGACGGACTGACCCACCGGATCCGGTCAGCTGTTCGAAGTCTCACACAGCTTCGTGAGTGCGTCCCGCGCCAATCCCTGGTCGATCGCGGCTGCGGATCGCTCGACACCTTCACGGAGATCCGACACCACATCACAGGCGAGCAACGCTGCGGCCGCATTCAGAAGCGTCATGTCTCGAGGCGGCCCTTGTTCAGCGCCATCAAGGACATCACGCATCATGGTGGTGGCGTGATCCAGATCCCTGGCCGTGACAAGTGCAATGTCGGAAGTCTTCAGGCCGACATCTTCCGGCTGAATTCGCCAGGTCGATACGCACCCATCATTGACCTCCACGATGGTGGAAGGTGCGGAGATGGACAGTTCATCCAGACCATCATCCGAATGCACGACCAGTGCCCGTGTTGTTCCAAGCCGCTTCAGGGCTTCGGCAACAGGTTGCTGATAGACACCGTCCCACACCCCCATCAACTGTCGACCTGCGCCTGCAGGATTCGTGAGGGGTCCAAGGAGATTGAAGATGGTGGGAACACCCATCGATTTTCGAACCGGCATCACATGCTTCGTCGCGGGGTGATGATGAATGGCGAAACAGAAGCAGATCCGGGCATCTTCCAGACAGCGTGCCTGGATGGACGTGTCCGCATCGACATTGATGCCCAGTGACTGAAGTGCTTCGGCTGATCCCCTTCCCGTTCGGGACCGGTTTCCATGTTTTGCAACAACGGCACCTGCACCCGCCGCGACGAGTGCTGCTGCTGTGGAGACATTGAAGGTCTTCGGAGCGCCTCCCGTTCCCGCGGTATCCAGGATTCGATCATGATCAAGGGAAGACTGAACAGGTGTCACATGCCTTCTCATGACGGTGGCGGCACCTTCCAGTTCCTCGGGAGTCGGCAGCCGAGTCGCCAAGAGGGCCAGGAATGCTCCCATTTCACCATGGTGGACATCACCTGTCATCATCGATTCAAAGGCGGCGGTCGTCTGCTCGACGGTCAAGGTTCTGCCTTCCAGAAGAACCTTGAGCATCGGCGTGAGATCTGCAGTTCGATCTTCACGAGCGAATTCGGAGGGCTTCATTCCATCATTCTTCATGGTGCTGTCTGCTCGTGGATCCGTTGGAGAGGTCTTGATATCCCTATCATGACACCTGGGAATTCCTGCTGTGGTACAACCCCGCAGCCACGGAGTCTTCAAGATGCTGCTTGCCGAATCCTACCTTCATACGCTCGATCCGTACGTCATCCAGTTTGGTGACGGTGGATTTGGTATTCGCTGGTATGGACTCTCCTATGTGGTGGGCTTCATCATCGCATGGGCCCTCATCAAATGGCTCGCCAGGACAGGTCGAAGCCTCGTGTCAGCGCCGTCCGTCGGTGATCTCATGATCTACGCGGTCCTTGGTGTGCTGATCGGAGGTCGTCTGGGATATGCGATCTTCTACGATCCTGCACTGTTCATCGAAGCTGCACGCAACCAGGCTGGGGAGGTCGTGATTCCATGGTGGGCACTGCTTGCCATCAATCAAGGTGGCATGGCCAGTCATGGCGGGATGATCGGTGCGGTCCTCGCGGTTCTGATCTTCATGAAGCGAAATGGATACCACCCCATCTTCCATGGTGCGGATCTCCTCGCATTCGTTGCGCCACCAGGTCTGTTTCTCGGTCGACTGGCCAACTTCATCAATGGTGAACTCTGGGGCCATCCCGTCTCCGACCAGACCACCCCCCCCTGGTGGAGCGTCAAGTATCCAGAGGAGGTTCTCCAGGGATCCATTGATGTCGATCGACTCCGTTCGGTCATCCCTGGTGATCAGAGTTTCCTTCCCAACGTCGTTCAATCACTCCGTTCCGGTCAGACGGTCGTTGTCGAAGAAGTTGTTCCAAAGTTGACCGCGTACTATCCGTCCCAGTTGTTCCAGGCGCTCGCCGAAGGACCGGTTCTGTTCCTGATCCTGATCGCCGTCTGGTGGGTTCCCCGCAAGACGGGCGTCATCATGGGTTCATTCCTCTGCAGTTACGGCGTACTCAGGATTGTCACAGAGCTGTTCCGACAACCGGATGAGGGCATCGCATTGACACTTGGTCTGAGTCGTGGACAACTCCTGAGTGTCTTCATGATCCTGATCGGACTGGTCATCATCCTCCTGGGCGCCATGTCGAAGGGGCCACGGATCGGAGGACTGGGTCGACCAGTCGTGGATCACTCCGCCACTTCGGCCTGAGACCCGGGCTTGGTGAAGATCAGCACGTGCTGCTGTGGAAGGTCGTCGTAGGTCGTCACCCACCGGAAACCGGCTGCTTCGAATTCATGACGCGCCTGGATCTCGGACATCTTGTGATGCGGCTTGATCAGGACAGTCGGATCCTCGGCCCGGTATTCGACCAGCACGACTCGACCGCCGGGACGAAGTGCCTTGTAGAGCGACTGCTTCATTTCCCAGGGGTTGGAGAACTCGTGATACGCGTCGACGAAGAGGACGACATCAATTGAATTCTCCGGAATCTTGGCATCATCGATGGCGCCAAGAACGGTCTCGACGTTCGAGATCCCCTGTTGTTCCGCATTCTGTTCCAGAATGGCGTTCATCTCGGGTTGGATATCGACCGCAACGACCTTGCCATCGGGAACCTTCGGTGCGATTCGGAGGGTGAAGTAACCGGTTCCCGAACCGATGTCGGCGACGACGTCGTCACGATCAAGTTCCATCATCTTCATGAGCAGATCGGTTCGTTCCTCCTGCTCGCGTTCCGGACGTTCAAGCCAGCCAGCACCAAGGTGACCCATGACCTGCGAGATTTCGCGGCCCATGTAGATCTTTCCGATTCCGTCATAGGCAGGAGGCGACTTCTTGAAGTAGAGACGGTCCGGATCGACATGGACCAGTGGATTCGACCAGTCCCTTGGATCGTTTGCCAGAACGAAGGTCGCCTTGGAATCGCTTGTCGACATCGACAGGATGGGTTCATCCGTGGAGAGCGGCAGATCGACCCGTGAGGTCGAGAGAATGCGACCTCCGGTCGCGATCACATCGGACAGGATGACTGGAAGATCTTCCGCCTTGGTCGACTGTGTACCGGCCGCGGCGCCTGAAGGATCACTGACCAGAATGATCTGGCACGGTGCTGCTGCAACGGTCACGGTGCAGAGCACCATCCACATTGCGATTCTGGAAATCCACATGGTCAAGACCTCATTTCCTTCAGGAATGACAGAGTTGGCACCACTCGGCACCAAGTGATTCCAGGACGTGCTTCAGGTTGAGTCCCCGTTGCAACTGATCCTCGGTTTCACTGATTCGATTCGCCAGGGCCCACAAGTGCCGTCCGGATTCCTGGTCATCCGGTCCAACGGTTGCGAGTCGCCTGCGGACATGCGAGCCGAGCAGCCTCAGAATGATGGCTGCAGCCTGCTTGTTGGCCATGTCCTTGCTGGCCTTGCTGTTGGCTTTCACGACTTGCTCGGATCGTTGGTTGATGAACTCAGCGATCCGGACACAGAAGTCCTGGTTCCATCTGCCGTGATCAAGATCATCGAGAATCGCCTGAAGCTCGTGGGCATATTCCGCCAGTGAGGTTTCCTCGGCGAGCATCGCCATCCCGGGGGCACCATCCGCCCACTGCACGATCCAATCGACATTCGACACGTCCGGCATGGTCTGCGAAATCCACTCCCGGATTTCATCGTCCAGAAGTGGACCGAATCGAACATGTTCACAACGACTTCTGACGGTCTGCAGAAGACGCTCCGGTCTCGAGGTGACCATGACAATCCAGGTATCCGGTGGTGGTTCCTCGAGGGTCTTCAGCAGTGCATTCTGTCCGGAAGGATCGATGAGTTCGGCCTCATCGAGGATGAAGACCTTGCCTTGGCCATAGTGGCTCTTGCGCCATGCAGGCGCTTCCCGCATGACACCGTCATCGGTGTGGCCACCAATGATGCGTTCCCGAAGCAGATCGATGGGAATGTTCATCTGTTTCCGTGATCGCAGGGTGCTGGTCTGGGCGAAGGCGGCATCTTCCTTGCGGATGATGTGCAGATCGGGATGGGATTCCGACTCGAGCAATGTGCCTTCCGGTGAAGCTAGCGCGGTCTGGCCCAGTCCGAAGTCATCCGCAGTCGACTGCGGATCGAGGATGGTCCGGGCGAATTCACGGGCAACCGTGAATTTTCCAACACCTGGTGGGCCCGACAGGATCCACGCATGGTGGATGCGACCGGATTGGATCGCATTCCGGATGGTGTTCAGTGCAGCTTCATGGCCGATGACGGCAGACATGTCCGCGAGAATAACGTCCCTCGCCTGCGTTGGGGTGAGTGCAAGCCGAAACGGTGATGAACTGGGGATGAGTTGCTGATCACCAATAGGTTCCGGGGATGCATTCCAACAGAAGAAGAATGTGGCCTCTCATGGTCCCACTGTCCATCGCATTCCTCACAGGAACAGCCTTGGGAAGAACACCGATTTCATGGTGGTCCTGGTTCATCCTGCTTTTGTTTCTGGGAGTCGTGACGATTCTGCGAGCCAGAGGCATTCCATTCTGGATCTGTCTCGTCGCCATGATTCTGATCGGTGCTGGTTGGAGTGGAATGCAATGCCAAACACTGCATCGACAGGATCTGCTCATCATCAGTGGTCATGCCACGGATCCGATTCTGGCGAAATGCGAAGGCACCGTCCTGTCGATGTCAGGTACCCGGATGCAGCTTCATGTAACGAAGTGGATGACATCAGAGAAGATCATCCAGACATCGGGACGAATCACTGTTCGGACGCCAGATCATCTGAAACCTGAACTCACCGGCAAAGCGATACAGGTGATCGGTTGGATCAATCCAGTACCGGCTTCCTTCCGAGACCAGACAGACTGGTTGACCATCGCCATTGACGGGGGATATCGAGGATGGATGAAACTTGAATCATGGCAACTGCTGAAGGTGGTTCAAGGACAAGAGGCCAGTACCGTATCGTTGAAAAGAAAGATTCAGTCATGGGCTACATGTGTGCTCATGGCTGAACCTCTTCCAGCACATGGACCTGTCAAGTCACTTCTTTCCGCGTTGCTTCTTGGTCAGCGTGATGACCTGTGGAACAAGGTCGCGGCTCCATTTCAACGACTGGGCGTTTCTCATCTTCTTGCCATATCAGGCATGCATCTCGGGATGCTGGTCGGTATGGCTGTCTTTATGGTGCGTGCTGGAAGAGACAGGCGTTCGTGGCATGGATTCTTCATTCTTGGAGTCATCGTTGCCTACATGTGCATTGTGGAATTGCGTCCACCGATCATTCGGGCAGGCATCATGACGGCCACGGCGTGCATCGGCCTTCTCTTTCAACGACGATTCAGTGGGATCGGACTTCTTTCCATGTCATTGGTTCTGGTCCTGGCATACCAGCCGGGACAGTTGACCAGACCTGGATTCCAGTTGAGCTTCATCGTGGTCGCTGGTTTGATTCTTCTCGTATATCCAGTCAGAAAACGTTGGTTCGGTTCATCATCGACAACGGAATCAAAACCCCTTGGGGTCCTGAAGGAATGGTTCATCAATACATTCACCGCTTCCACGATCGCCTGGGTGGTCTCCATTCCGATCGTGATTGGACACTTCGGTCAGTTTTCGATCGCATCCGTACCGATGACCATTGCCTTGACACCTCTTGTCGCCCTGATTCTCGCCCTTGGTTCACTCCGTATTTGCCTTGGAGAAATCCCGTTGATCACCGATGTTCTGGCGGTGTTGATGTCGAACCTTGCACACTGCTGCCTTCACATCACCAAGTTCGTTGATGAATGGCCCTTGATGTCAATCGAAGGGATCAAAGCCAACTGGACATGGGTTTGCTCCGCAATGATCTGGATCGTGTCCTGGTGTCTTGCCGAGAGGTTGAGATATCTTCTGTGGCCCTCGTTCACATTGATTCTTGCCTGGCTCCTGTTGATGCAGGTCGCCTCGGGAGATGGGTGAGTGCTACTATTTCATGATCAGAGGAGCTCACCCATGCCCGCTTCAATCATCCGCATGCTGCTGTTGACCGGTACCGTCCTTCTGGCTGCAGCAACACCACTTCCCGGAACATCCGAGGCCGATCAGCCCAGATTGCCGGATATCAGATTGGAGCCGGTCTTCGGAAGCATGTCCTTTCAGGCCCCCGTTCAGATTCTGCCCATGCCTGGTCAGGAGGACACCTTCGTCATCGTGGAACAGCGCGGTCGACTGATTGCCAAGGGCACGGATCCCAAGTCGAGAAAGAAGCTCCTGATCGACATGCGGGATCGGGTTCGCATGAAGCATTCCGAGGAAGGGTTGTTGTCCGTCGTCTATTCCCCGGATCAGGCAACGGATCCGAAGATCTACCTCTACTACAGCGTGTCCAAGCCGCGCCGAACCATCCTTTCCAGAATGGATGTCAAGGAAGACGGCACCATCGACAAGGCCAGCGAGGAAATCCTTCTTGAAATCCCGCAGCCCTATGGCAACCACAATGGTGGAACCGTGCTCTTTGGACCTGATGGCATGCTCTATCTCAGTATCGGTGACGGTGGATCGGCCAACGACCCCGAGAATCACGCGCAGGACCTCTCGGATCTTCTGGGAACGGTCATTCGGATCGATGTCACATCGAAGGACGCACCGTATGCAATCCCTCCGGACAATCCCTTCATCGAAGCCGAAGGCGCTCGACCGGAGATCTGGGCCTATGGGCTCAGAAACATCTGGCGCATGCATTTCGACAGGGAGACCGGAAAACTCTGGGGTGGCGATGTGGGCCAGAACAAGTGGGAAGAAGTCGACATCATCGAACGCGGTGGCAACTACGGTTGGCGACTTCGCGAGGGCAAGCATGATTTCCGACCGGTCGATGGTCAGCCAACGGATCTGATCGAACCGGTGATTGAATATCCACGCAACGCCGGCCAATCCATTACCGGTGGCTTCGTCTACCGAGGTGATGACATTCCCGGTCTGGAAGGTGCCTATCTCTTCTCGGACTACATGACCGGACGCCTTTGGGCTGCACGCGTGCAGGACGGCAAGGAGCCTGAGATCCGTCAGATCCTGAAGGGTTCCCCCATGGCCGTCAGCTCATTCGGCGAGGGGACCGATGGAGAACTCTACATCTGTGGATTCTCGAGTCCCTATGCCCGTGAAGGTGTGATCTATCGAATCGCACCACGCACTGTCCGGTAGCGACTACTCCTCACCGGTCACGGCGATCTTCACGACACGCTCCACGATCGGCTCGTCATCGAGTTCCCATCGTGGAATCTGCTTGCCATCGACGAAGATCGATGGGAACGAACGAAGTCGCCATGATTTCGAACGAACAACATTCGTCCGGATCAACTGCATGACCTCGTCACTGGCCATCATGTTGATGAAGGCGTCGCGATCAAGACCCAGGCGATCACCTTCAGCAAGGATCTCCGGCATGGTGACCTGCTGTCCCGATGCCAGCAGGAACTCGATCATGCCCCAATAGGCTTCCTGTCCGCCAAGCTTGGCGGCTGCGATCACGGCCTGAGCAGCAATACAGCTGCTGGGGAATCGATCCTTGAACTCTGCTCGGATGTTCTCGTTGCAATCCGGATTCTTCGGGATCGCATGGATGTCATAGCGGATACCGGGATACTTCTTTCTCAGCGCTTCGATGCGCTCATGAAGCGCCTTCGTCCTTGGATCGGTGTAGTCGGCATAGAGAATGATGCTGTGTGGTGCACTGGAGACGCCCTTGGCGACACCGAGTGAATCGGGGATTCTCTTGACCGGTGCATCTCGCCAGTCTTCGACGTACTTCACCACTTTCGTGGGAGGCGCCTTGATCGAACCATCATTCCGACCAGCTGCGATGTCCTTGGCGAGCTTGTCGACGGCCACATCCAGACTGATCGGAACCTGCCACCATTTCAGCTGGACTCCGTTGATGAAGATCATGGGTGTGAAGTAGACACCCAGCTGGCCACCGATCGCGATGTCCTCCTGGAGAAGCGCTTCGACGGCCGGGCCCGTCATGATCTGCTGGAACATCGCCGGGTCCAGTCCGAGTTCCCTGACCATGTCCGGAAACTCCTTCTGAGTGAAACGACCCCGGACTTCGAAGAGCATCTCATGGGCTTTCCAGAAGGCCTCTTCTCCTCCAAGGATTCCCGCAGTCTCCGCAAAGCGCGCTGCCCAACAGGCATTTCCATGAAGCGTTCTGTTCACATGTGGGTTGCAGTCCTGATTGAACGGGAAGTGCCGGACGGTCAATGAGACATCGTCGCGGTTCTTGAGAATCTTGGCGATCCTGGTTTCATAGCTCTTGCAGTCGGGGCACTGGTAGTCGCCGACCATCACGATCTGAATGGGTGCATCAGCCGGTCCAAGTCGATAACGGCCGGTGAAATCATTCGGGTTCTCGACGACCGATCTCTTTCCACGGAAGGTGATGCCATCACCCTCTTCGGCTTCGGCATTGGATCCTTCGCCAGCATCGTTCACCGCCTGTTCCAGTGGGTTGGCGCCACCCGAGAGGGTTGCCTTGAGGATCGCATCCATGTTGGCTTCACTGGCAACCCTGTTCATATGGGCTGCCTGAGCCTGTCCGCTCACAAGGAGACCCGTGACGATGATCCAACTGAAGATGAACGTGATGAAAGCAGGCATGGGTGATCCTTCCGTTCGCTTGCTGCGGCTTGATTGACCAGCACATTCAAGCGTGATCCAGAATGCAAGATTGGCGACATGTGCAGTGATGCAGTATGGACAGAGTTTCCATTCAACGAGGATGACGATGATGAAAAGCAATGAGAACAACATGCCCAGACGTCCGATCCAGAGCATGAGTCGAGACACACCCGGCCAGCAAGCCGACCAGGCGGTGATCATCGCGATGAAATATGTGAATCCCATGTAGGACGTCGGCCAACCGATTCCCGGGACGCTTCCAAAGAAGCCCCGGGACAGATCACCACAGGCGCTCTGCTCACCACATCCAGGCAGCACCACACCCATCACGCCCATCTCCTTCATCATCAGGAGTCCGGAGGCCACTGCTGCGACGATCAGGAAGACCAGACCCAGAATCCACCGCAGCGTGTCACCTGCAGTCGCATTCATGGTGTTTGAAATGGTCTGATCGGCAGCCATGATTCAGGCGGATCTCCTCGCTGAAATGGAACGCGGCATTCTACGCTTCATTGCATGAACCACGGCGATTTCGCATTCAAGGGGTCCTGACAGGGACCAGAGCCTACATCCGTTGCGGTGCCTCGATTCCCAGAAGCCCGAGACCATCCTCAAGGACCCTTCTGGTCAGATCACACAATCGAAGTCGCGATCGACGAATCCCGTCATCCTCTGTCTTCAGGACGGGACAGGCCTGGTAGAAGCTGCTGAAGGTCTCGGCCAGTTCATGGAGATAGCCGCAGAGGCGATGGGGCTCGAGTGTTCGAGCGACATCCGAGACGGTGTTGCCATAGCGGAGCAGGACGAGCGCCAGTTGTCGTTCGGTCGCATCATCCAGCGTCATTCCAGAAGACTGAAGATCACCTTCACCACTCTTCTCCAGAAGTGAGCAGATGCGGGCATGGGCGTACTGGAGATACGGACCGGTATCGCCCTCGAAGGCGATCATGCGGTCCATGTCGAACACATAGTCACGTACGAGATCGTTGCTGAGATCCGCATACTTCACGGCACCGATTCCAACGGCTCGACCAATCGCACCGATGGCATCAGCATCCAGTCCATGGGTCGGCGCAGACGGGTTCTCTGATCGCGAAGCCACTTCACGTGTTCCACGCTCGATCGCTTCGGCAAGCAATGAGGCGAGGGTGAGATTGGTACCGCTTCTCGTCTTCAACGGCTTCTTGTCGGCTCCCATGATCGAACCGAAAGGAACATGCACGAGTTGGACGTCGTGGTCATCCGGAGTTCGATTCCATCCTGCCAACCGAGCGGCATCGAACACATCCTTGAAATGGTCACGCTGCCTGGCATCGACGACGTAGATGCATCGATCCGCACCGGTATCCCGGGTTCGGTGTCGCAGCGCGGCAAGGTCACTGGTGGCATAGAGGAAGCCACCATCCCGCTTGCGGATCAACAGGGGTCGTTCTCGGTCCTCGAAGTCGACGACCAGAGCCCCGTCATCCTCGCGACACAGTGATGCCTTCTCGAAGTGATCAATGACCGGCTGAAGCTTGTCGCGATAGAAGGATTCACCACGATTGTTGTCCGGGCCCATCTGGACGTTGAGCAGATCAAGCGCCTCATAGACCGCCTGCATGGTGACATCGATCAGTTTGTTCCAGTCACGAACGAGTTCGTCATCACCCTGTTGCAGTGCGACCAGGGTGTCGGACGCGGCTGCTCGTGCCTCCTCGGCACCGGATTGCTGTGCTTCGAGTTCAGCAACTCGATGGGGTCCACTGTGTCGTGTTCGCGCGGCTTCCAGCCCCTTGGCATCACCCCGAGCGCGTGCCTGGGCATCTCGATAAGCCACATCAAGTTCAGTGAGGGTCAGCGCGTCGAGATCCGTTCCATTGGTTCGAAGCGTGTGGAGCACCATCGCGATGGGAAGCCCCCAGTCACCCAGATGGTTTTCTCGAAGGACATGCCGTCCTCTGCGTTCCAGCACGCGTGCAAGGGAATCACCGATGATCGTCGAACGAAGATGGCCGACATGCATCTGCTTGGCGACATTCACACCACACAGGTCAACCACAATGGGTCGTGGGTCGTCGCTGGCTTCGACGCCGAGCTGTTCGTTGTCCATGTCACCCAGGGCATTGGCCAGGGCATCCGTCTTCAAGCGGATGTTGATGAACCCGGGACCGGCAATCTCAAGGTCTTCGGCAATGGCCTCCAGATCGACGACCTCCACCAGTTTCTGGGCCAGATCACGTGGGGGCTGACCCACACGCTTGGCGAGTCCCATGGCGGCGTTGCACTGGAAGTCCCCCAGTTCCGGATTGGCGGTATTGCGGATCAATGGATCGGAGCCGGCGTAGTCATCGCCCAAGGTGGCCACGATGGCTTGCTGGAAGGCCGAGCCGATTGCGGTACGGGGATCCCCGGCTGGTGACGTCGATGTGCGTGAAGGCCCTGTGGACATGGTTGGGAAGTATACCGGTGGGCGTCAGGACGCCTCCTTATGGGGCTGCCTTTCAGGACTGGCAAGAGCGGCCGTGGGATCAGTATCATGGGACCCCCAATGGCAAAGGCAACCACAGAACCAACCACCGTCCTTGAGAAGGTCGATCGCTGCGGCGACCTGCCCCACCGTCCTCGTGTCCTGCTTGGAAAGATGGGCCTGGATGGCCACGACCGTGGTGTGAAGCTCATTGCCAGGGCCATGCGAGACAGCGGCATCCATGTGATCTATTCCGGTCTCTGGCAGACGCCACGAAGTCTGGCGATCGCGGCCCGTGACGAGGATGTCGACTGCATCGCCGCTTCGATGATGAGCAACTCGCACAACGTGCTGGTTCCCAAGCTCATCGAGGAGTGCCGCAACGTCGGTCGTCCCGACATGACGATCAACATCGGCGGCATCATCCCTCAGGAAGATGTTCAGGGCATGCTCGATGGTGGCGTGAATGCCGTCTTCCATACCGGTACGACCATGCAGGACATCGTCGATTCGGTTCGTGCGGCGACCGGTCCCTATGACAATCTGTCTTCCGATGACAACTCGGCCAATCTGGCCCGAACGCTGTCACAACTGGTCACCGGTCAAGACGTCGCTTCGGCTCCACGCAAGCGACCCGCGAGAGTGATCGGTCTGACAGGCTCACCAGGTGCCGGCAAGTCGACACTGGTCGCCGCCATGGCCAACGAAATGCATCGTGCCGGTGAGAAGGTCGCCGTGGTCGCCTTTGATCCGATGAGTCCGATCACGAGTGGTGCGCTTCTGGGCGACCGACTTCGTGTCGATTTCAACGAGGTCGATCAGGACTGCTTCTATCGCAGCTTCGCGATTGTCGGCGAGGACTACGCCCATCTGCCCGAGATCATCGAGATCCTCGGTGGTGCGGGTTGGGACCGTGTCATCGTCGAGACGGTCGGTGCTGGTCAGAGCGACGTCGCCATCCGCGAGCACGTGGACATGACCGCCGTCGTCGTCGTTCCCGGCATGGGTGATTCGGTGCAGATGGACAAGGCGGGCATCCTGGAGATCGCCGATGTCTTCGTCCTGAACAAGGCCGATCATGCCGGTGAAGCCAAGCTGGCCCGCGAGCTGCTGGACATCAGTACCGGACGCCCGATCTGCGAGACGATCGCGACCAAGGGCCAGGGTATCGAGGATCTGGTGAAGGCCCTCTTCCCGACCGGTTGAGCAACGTCCTCCAGTACAATCCCTGTCGATGACCGGAACCCGTACCGCCCCAGTGATGGAGACGCCCTCGCAGCCCGGCGGTCCCGTGACCGAACTGGCCCGCGACATGCGCCTTTTCGACATCACCATGGTCGGTGTGGGTGCCATGATCGGAGCCGGCATCTTCGCGCTGACCGGCATCGCCGCCGGTCACGCCGGTCCCGCCCTCATCCTCGCCTTCTGTCTCAACGGTGTCCTCACTCTCATGACCGCCATGGTCTACGCGGAACTGGGCAGCGCCATTCCCGCCGCCGGTGGCGGTTACCTCTGGGTGCGGTTCGGCTTGCCTGGACCCTCTGCATTCCTGGCTGGTTGGATGGACTGGCTGGCCCATGCCGTCGCCGGTTCGCTCTACGCCGTCATCTTCGGCACCTACATCGTCTGGGGACTGCAGGTCATCTTCGGACTCGGTGAAGCGCCAACCGGTGTCGATGGTCATGGCTACGGAACCCTGTTCGGGATGGAAGCCTGGCCCTTCGCGAAGGGACTCACACTCTTCATCTGCATCGTCTTCCTGTGGATCAACTATCGCGGCTCCAAGGAAACAGGCAAGGCCGGCAACATCATCACGGTCGCCAAGATCATCGTGATCGCGATCTTCATCGCCGCAGGACTCATCGCCATGCTTCGGGCCACGGGCAACGTGGCGGTCTCCGAAACCTATGTTCCGTTCATGCCCAATGGATTCAGCGGTGTTCTGGTCGCGATGGGCCTGACCTTCATCGCCTTCGAAGGCTACGAGATCATCGTGCAGGCGGGTGAAGAGGTCGAGAATCCCCGACGCAACATCCCCCGCGCCGTCTTCTACTCGCTCCTGATCGTGATCCCGATCTACATCCTGGTGGCCATCGTGTGCATTGGTGCGATGCGCATCCCCGAGGAGGTCATCGCGGAAACCGGCTGGAGTGCTTCTGAAACCTGGCGGTATCTCGCCGGCCTCGGTGAAACCGGTGTGGCCGTTGCAGCCAACGAGTTTCTCCCCTGGGGGCTGGGCGGCATCCTGCTGGTGATCGGGGCCATCCTCTCGACCATGAGTGCGCTGAATGCCACGACCTTCTCATCGACCCGCGTGTCCTTTGCGATGGGACGCGACCACTACCTCCCACAGGGCATGGCGAAGATCTCATCCAAGACGAGAACACCCACCGTCGCCCTCATGGCCAGTGGCGTCATCATCATCGTCGTGGCACTGGTACTGGACGCCGAGCGTGTTGCCGGCGCGACCTGTGCGATGTTCCTGCTGGTCTTCGCCGGCGTGAACATCTCATCCATCACCATTCGCCGGAAGTACGGTGACAAGCTTCGTTACGGCTACGTCGTTCCCGGCTATCCACTGGTTCCGATCATTGCTGCCGTCGGACAGGTCGCCATCGCCGCCTGGTTGCTGGCATCCCAGCCATTGACGCTGGCGCTGACGGCAGGCTGGATCACAGCCGGTCTGATCGTGTACTTCTTCTATTCAAGCAACCAGGAACACGAGTTCCGTGCTTCGGCCGTCGCCTTCGAACAACCACCGACGACTTCGCGGGAATCGAACTATCGCGTACTCGTACCAGTTGCGAACCCACAGACAGCCAAACCGCTGGTCGATCTGGCAACCCGCCTGGTGGCGCCTGATTCCGGTGACGTGATTGCATTGAATGTCGTATCGGTTCCGGAGCAGACCCCCTACTGGTCAACGGAACGATTCGTCGCAGAAGGTCGAAAGGTTGTCGAGACGGCAACCCAGTCCGCGGTCGAATCCGGTCATGACGTTCGGGGACTGGTCCGATTGAGTCGTGATCCCGGCCGTTCCATCGCCGACACGATCCGGGACCGGAAGATCAACGCACTCGTGATGGGATGGAGTGGACGTCGACATGGACCCAAGGCCAGGATTCTCGGTACGGAACTCGACACCGTGCTGCGTCAATCCGACGCTGATACGGTCGTTCTTCGTGGTTCCGTTCCGGAGATGCCCGAGCGGATTCTGATTCCAGCCGCCAATCCACGTCAGGCCCAGTTCGCCATCCATGTCGCGGAATCCGTTGCCGGACCATCGACCTGGATCGAGATTCTTCGCATCCTTCGAAGTGACGAGAAGGAAGATCGCGTTCGCGCGGATCTCCGTTCGGAGATGTTCGCGATCGATGATGACTCGGCGCCGCTTCGCTCTCCCAACCTGGGCCTCCCGATCGATCTTCGCATGGAGCAGTCATCCGATGTCGTCGGAACGATCGCACAGGCAGCCAAGGCATCCGATCTCTTGATCATCGGTGCTGCAGCGGAGAGTTGGCGACAACGTCGTTCCTTTACACCTTTGCATCGAGCCGTGGCTGCCGCATGGGATGGTCCACTGGTTCTGGTCAAGCTGCGAAGCGGCCGAGCCCGCTTCACGACGCAGCAGGTCATCGACTTCATGACATCACGGGAGCCCGAGTCATGAGCCTCTCCGATCTTGAAAAGATGAAACTCCTCAAGCCGGAACAGGAGTGGACGGGTCATGCCCAGGGATCCGAGGTCCAACCGGTGCTGACTGCCTTGACCAGTGCACTGGGTATCACCGGCTGCATCTTCATGTGGCTGGGAAATGGTCACACCATGACCTGGATCGGCCTGCTGATGTTTGCGGTCTTCCTCGGCTCATTCACATGGGTGAACCTCAAGGGTGTCCGCAAGTCCTGATTTGCCTGCTAGGATCCACCATCACTTGAGGAGATCGACGTGAGCGACACGAATACTTCCGAGACGTCCCCCACCGGCCCAGGCAAGGTCCTCATCTGGCTCCTGCTGGTACTTGGCTTCGTTGGTATCGGCATCGCCATCTACTTCATGGGCCCATGGCTGCAGGATCAATTGAACTCCGCACCGGGCGCAGACGCGGGCGCACCAACCACGCAGACGACTGCTGAATAGTCTGTTCAGTCGACCGAGTCCCGCTGCTGAATCTTCACATCCCAGAGCCCACTCAGATCGGTCGCAGACTCGATGTTGTTGCATCGATCGATGATCGTTGCGGCATCATCCATGGCCAAGGCCCCCAGCAGTGAGGCCTTGTGCATCAGGATGTCATCCAGGTCCGCGGTGGTATTTCGTGCATGACCGGATGGATACATCACCAGACCACTGTCGTACTTGGTGCCGTCCGCCATCTCGATCACCATCGAGGTCGGAATGCCGTCCGGGTAGCGGTCGTCGTATTCCTTGCCGCCGTGCTCGAAATCAATCTTGTCCATCAGTTCCCGTGTTGCCGGATTGGCGATGGCTTCACGCCCGTAATCGATCGGTGCCAGCATGAGGAGCTTCCACCACTCATCGTTGCCATCAGCGATGGAACCACTTCCCTTGGCGGCGGCATGCTCGATCGCCTTGCGCAATTTGGTCGAGACGATGTAGACCATGGAGTGATCGGCACTCTGACGAGTCTTGGGTTCGCGCTTTGCCGGATCACCGATGATGCCGAAGGCCGGCTCGTAGGCGACGATCGTGATGCCCTTGATGGAAGCAGGATTCTCCAGAACACCCGGGTTGGCCGATACCAGATCGATGAGACCCTGCAGGGCGCCAGCGGACTGATGCTCATAGAGTCCCAACTTGAAGTGCATGCCCATGACCGCAAAGTCATCTCCGGATGTGGAGAGCACGAGGTCGAACGGGCTGTCGCCATCAGTTGGTTCGAACTGTCGCCAGATGGCTTCGGGGTTCCGGAAGATGTCCTTTGGACCGATGAATCCCTTCATGGATCGCTTCATGGCCATGATGGCGACTTCCGTGCTGATGGCAGCGGAGGCACCCTTGGAATCGGACAACTGCTTTCCGGCTCGAATGGCACGCCATGGAATGTAGTGCGCGACCACCATTCCGATGGCGGATTCGATCTGTTCAGGCGTGGCTCCCAGCATGGCACCGTAGACGGCTGCGGAACCAATGGCACCGTGAACGACGTGATCGATCTTGTAGCTCTTGAGACTGAAGACTTCCGAGAGTCTGCCACGGATTTCATCCAGGCAGATCATGCCACGCAGGGCAGTGGCGCCGTCCAGGCCCGCCACCTGGGCGGCGGCAACGGGAACAGCGTAGAAATCGTTGTGGCCGAATTCACCGGCGGTATGACCGAGCGCCGGGTTGTAGCCGAAGTTGGTTCCATTGCTGTCCCATTCGCGAACAGCACTGGCATTGGCCAGAATGGCCTTCTCAGGCGAAACGCGTTCAGTCGAACCGAAGACGGTAGCGCCGCCATCAAGTGGATAGGTCAAGGCCTCTTCACGCAGAACGACCGGAGCATTCGTCTGAAGCGCCAGAGCCGAGAGACCGCAGAGCACGCTGTCCGTGAAGAACTGGATGGTTCGATGCTTGACGGCATCGGAAGGATCACCCGACTTCATGAAGTCACAGGCAAACTGGCCGATTCCAAGGGCCTGGTTTTCGTTGCGGGCAAGCGTGACGCTGGTAGCTGTGGCGGTACTCATCGCGGATCTGGTTCCGTTCGGGTCAGTTGGCTGACGGGTTGTTGTTTACGAAAGAAAACGTTCGACGTGATCGACTTCATCAGTGGATCCCATGACAACGGGAATGCGTTCATGAAGCGAGGTCGGCTTGATATCGAGCAGACGGCCCTGATTTCCGGCAATGGATCGTCCACCGGCCTGCTCGATGATCATGCTCATCGGCATGGCCTCATACAGGTAGCGGAGCTTGCCCTCCGGGCGGTCATCCGTTGGCGGGTAGATGAAGACACCACCCTTCAAGAGCGTTCGGTGGATGTCGGCCACCATGGATCCGATGTAGCGGCTTGAGTAGCCGTCCTCATGGGCCCACTCGAGATACGAGCGATAGCCAGCAGGGAATCGATCCACATAGGCCTCGTTGATCGAATAGATCTTCTGACTCGTGGGAATCATGAGATCTCGCTTGACGAGAACAAACGCGCCGATCGAGTGATCAAGGACGAACATGTCGACGCCCTGTCCGGTTGTCAGGACAAAGACAGTGGATGATCCGTACAACACGTATCCGGCTGCCACCTGTTTGGACTCGGGTGTGAGAATCATGTTCTCAGGCGTGCCCTTTACGCCATCACCCAGTCGAACAACACTGAAGATGGTGCCCACACCCACGGAGACGTCCAGGTTCGAGGATCCATCCAGAGGATCGAACAGGACGGCATACCGTCCTCCGTCGTCATGACTTCGCAGGACCGTCGGGGTTTCTTCTTCCTCAGAAACCAGTGCACCGATGTTCGCCCGGCTGCCGAGGCAGGATTTGATGATCTCGTTGGAGATCACGTCCAGCTTCTGCTGCTGTTCGCCCTGGACGTTGTGTTCACTCAGCTCCCCGATGACATCCTCGATCCGGGCCCGACGGACCTTGTTTCCGATGGTCTTGGTCGCCAGTGAGATCGCGGACAGGATCCACGTGAAATCCCCCGTCGCCCCCGGGTGGTGACGCTCCTCGACGAGCACGTGGCTCTGGAGGGACATCAGGTTGTCATCAGTCCATGGCATGTCGTATAGGATGCCCCGTCCACCGGCGGATCGCCCGTCGGCAACAGTGCAGATGTGAATTGTAACGATCCTTGCCTGCCACTTGGCGGGACCCGCCCGGGAGACCTATTCAATGAGCCATTCAGTCATTCTCGCCGCCCGTCGTACTCCAATCGGCCGTTTCATGGGTGGACTCAGCCGGGTCCCCTCACCTCAACTGGGTGCCATGGTCATCCAGGCGGTCCTCGAGGAATCCGGCGCCTCTGAGCATGTTGATGAATGCATCATGGGCTGCGTCCTCCAGGCCGGGCTCGGCCAGAATCCGGCTCGTCAGGCCGGTCTCAAGGCCGGGCTTCCACACACCCTGAATGCCCAGACGATCAACAAAGTCTGTGGATCGGGATTGCAGAGTGTCATGCTCGCTGACCAGTCGATCCGCGCCGGAGACAATTCGGTCGTCATAGCCGGTGGCTTTGAGAACATGTCGGCCGCGCCGCACATGGCTCATGTCCGCGCGGGTTTGAAGTTCGGAGACGGTGCCCTCATTGATCACATGGCCCACGATGGATTGACGTGCGCCTTCGAGGAATGGGGCATGGGGTTCGCTGCCGAACATACGGCTGACAAGGTTGGAATCACACGTGATGACATGGATGCCTTCTCTGCACGTTCGCATCAACGTGCCGCCGAAGCCACGGAGCAGGGCTGGTTCAAGGATGAGATCCTGCCGCTCGAAGCCAAATCAATCAAGCAGAAGGCGGATGTGACTTCGGACGAGGGTGTCCGCGGTGACTCGACCGCCGAGGGTCTTGGCAAACTGCGTCCGGCCTTCAAGAAGGACGGCACGGTGACCGCAGGCAATGCCTCCCAGATCAGCGATGGCGCCGCTGCCCTCGTGGTCGCCAGTGCAGAGGCGGCCAGCAGCATGGGGGCAACTCCGCTGGCGCGCATTCTCGGATCCCATACACAGGGTGTCGAACCGAAGAATCTGTTCGAAGCTCCTGGAATCGGAATCGAAGCGTTGCTGGAGAAGCATGGACTCTCCAAGGACGACATCGATCTCTACGAGATCAACGAAGCATTTGCCGCACAGGCACTGGCAAACATCCGTTATCTCGGACTTGATGAGAACAAGGTCAACATCTGTGGTGGCGGCATCGCCCTGGGACACCCGATTGGTGGTTCAGGTGCACGTGTCCTGACCACACTGCTCCACCAGATGAAACGCATCGATGCCAAGCGCGGCATCGCAAGCCTCTGTCTGGGCGGTGGCAATGCGGTATCGATGCTCGTCGAGCGAGACTGAGTTCATCCGATCGGTATGGTCAGGATCGGGGCTGAATTCGCTTTGTCATCGTCACTGATCTGAAGATTGAGCAGTTCGATGGCGAGGGTGAAGGTCCGCTTGGACGACAGCTCCGAGTCATCGATGTAGAACCAGTAGCCACGTGTCTTGACAGCAACCCAGGCATGCGGAGGCGGGTTGTTGGCTTCATGCACATGGAGCGCGACATCCAGGAATCCCTCGATCACCACGTCGTAGATCTGTTCATCCGTACCCGGCAGGACCAGTTCCGCCTGCAGATCTCCCGGTGGAATCTCGACCGCGAGACTCAGCAGATTCATCACGCCGTAGAACGATCGCATGCGAACCCGAAGGCTGTCGGTCGATGATGTCGGTGGATCCTGGAACTTCAGATTGTCCAGCCAGTAGAAGGGTTCTTCCGGATCAAGGTTCAACAGATTCATGACGACCTGACCGGCTTCGGAAGCCTGTCCATCCTTCGAGATCCAGATCACCGGTTCCAGTTCATACGTGTGCAGCGCCCAGTCGTCACTGCCTGGATCGATCGGTCGCCATCGCTTGCCACTCTGGATGGCGGCCAGGTAATCGGATGGCTGCAATTGGTCCTGTGAAACCGTTCCGTCATAGTCGTCATAGGCCTTCAGAAAGCCACAGACGATGTCATTCTCTTCCTCAAGGACATGAATGGCGGCAAGCAGTTCACCGAATTCCGGATCACCCGCTCGGGTCGGCAAGGTTCCCGCAGCGGTGTAGCTTCTGACGCCATTCGCATTTTCGACCAGCAACGCAAAGATGTTGTCGAGTCGATAACCCGCACCTGACAGATACGCGATCGTCTGTGGATCAATTGGACTGAGCAACTGCTTGGCGACTTCTTCGCCCTGACGAGGCGTGATCGAGATGGTTGGATTGTCCTTGAATGCCAGAGACCCTTCGACACCCCAGCTCGCCGGCCCCTGGATCTCGTCGAGCCAGCCGATATCACTTCCAAGTCCAGTGGTCGTCTCGAACTGCGTGTTGATGCTGGAGACGGCGACGAACTGAGGCGCTTCGGCATATCGCATGCGGACGATGTTCAGAAGGAGTTCCTCGTTCATGACCTGTCGTACGGCTTTGTTGTAGTCGATGTGCGAGTTGATGATCAGGGTTGGTCCGTTCGTGCAACCAGCCGGGAGAACCATCAACACCAAGAGCACCAGTGATCCGATCAGTTCGTGAGATCTCATGAAAGGCTCCTCGAAAGCATGGTAACTCCTGAAGTCTTCATGCAATCCACCCGCTCATCAGCGAGCATCACGCCATTCCAGTACCTTCAACACCATGTCACCACGCCGCCGAAGCATCCTGACGATCGTGGGCCCCGGTCTTCTCGTTGCGGCCACAGGAGTCGGAGCCGGCGATCTGGCGACGGCTGGATTCGCCGGTTCCAAACTCGGAATGATCGTGCTCTGGGCGATTGTCCTCGGGGCTGCGATGAAATACGTGCTGAACGAAGGTCTGGCACGCTGGCAGCTGGCGACGGATACGACGCTTCTTGAGGGCACCAGGCAGCGGATCGGCGCCTGGGCGATCATCATCTTTCTCATCTATCTGATTCCGTTCAGCTTCTTCGTGGGTGGTGCGCTCATTTCCGCCCTTGGCGTCGCTACGCACTCGATCATCGGCTGGCCGGTCGACCCGTCGGTCGCCAAGCTTGTCTGGGGAGGTGTTGGAAGCGTGCTGGCGACGATTCTCGTGCTCAGTGGCGGCTTCAAGGTCTTCGAGCGTGTGATGGCAGCCGGGATCGCCGTGATGTTCGTCGCCGTGATCTGGACGGCGGTTCGGTTGGGGGCGGATGCCCAGGCCATGGTGCAGGGTCTGATCCCCCGCCATCCAGGAAATGGTGAACCGCTGGAATGGACGATCGGGCTCATTGGCGGCGTCGGCGGGACCGTGACTGTTCTGTGTTACGGCTACTGGATCAAGCAGGCGGGTCGAACTGGCATGAGTGAAGTTCGCGCGTGTCGACTCGATCTGGCAGTCGCCTATATCGCAACGGCGTTGTTCGGTGTGGCCATGCTCGTGATTGCCAGTGGAATCGAAATCGAGGGCAAGGGAACAGGGTTGCTCGTGAAGCTGTCCGAGCGACTGAATGAAGCGCTCGGACCAGCGGGTGCGATGATCTTCCTCATCGGTGCCTGGGCTGCGATCGCCAGCAGTCTTCTGGGAGTCTGGCAATCCGTTCCCATGCTGTTCACCGATGCCTGCCAGGTTCTCCGATCATCCGGGCGTTGTCCGATCGAGCATCTGCCACGAACCTGGACCTATCGCATCTTCCTGTTGCTTCTGGCCAGTCTTCCGATGCTTCAGGCCGGTCTCGGCTTCGCAACAGTCCAACGCATCTATGCGATGGTCGGTGCATTCTTCCTTCCGCTGCTGGCAATCGTCCTGCTGTTCCTGAATCGAAGGCGTTTCATCGGAAAAGCCTCCAACAGACCGTGGACTTCGATGGCCCTTCTGGGGGTGCTGGCCTTCTTCGCATGGGCTGCCATCGCCCGGACCATGGGCTGATTGCCACCTCAGTGCCCGATGTCCTCCGCCCAGAGATCAGGCTTCTCCGCCTGGAGACGCTCCATGAGGCTGACGCATCGATCGCAGTCCGCATGGATCAGATCGACCCCGGCTTCCTGAAGCCACGATTCAGCACCCTGAAAGGTCCTGCACTCGCCGATGACGACCCTTGGGATCCGATAGAGCACCGTCGTTCCAGCGCACATCGGACAGGGACTCAGCGTGGTCACGAGCGTCAGCTCATGCCAATCCCGCCTTCGTCCAGCCTGCCGAATGCAGGACATCTCCCCATGCGCCGTAGGGTCTCCGGATTGCACTCGTTCATTGTGACCACGGGCGACGATCTGGCCATGCCGATCAACCAGGACGGCGCCAATTGGAATGCCACCTTCGGACCAGGACTTCTCAGCCTGTTCGATGGCGGCATCAAGCCAGGGCCGCCATTGCTCCGGGTTCAACGTCACGAGCCGGATTCAGCAGAGGCCTGCTGGAGTTCGGCCGAGGTCCGCTTGAGCTGTTCTTCGTTGAATCGCCAACGGTTCGATGCGACGACATGCCATGGCTGGAAGACATAGGACTGCAGTTCCAGTGTGACGAGTTGAGCTGGCGAGGTCCCGCGTGGCACGGTCATGTCGACCATGGCCTTGAGACCGAACATTCGGACCGAACGAATCTCGATGCCATCTGTTCTGGATGCATCGGTCTCGAGTCCGTTCAGTTTCAGTTGCTCTGCAACAGCAGCATGAGCGGCATCGCCCATGCTTGCGGGCAGACTGAAGATGACCGGTTCCTGCTGTGATCGGAAATCCTCCCGTGCCACACACCACTCGATGGCGGTGGCGATCACTTCGGGAATGGGAGCGTGTGTCGCCTGGTCGATGGAAGCCTCACCTTCAAGTGGTGGGTAGGAGGCGTAATTGGCACATCCCGTGGCTGCGAGAGACACGAGGATCACTGAAAGGGCCGAAAATCGAAACATGCTCTGCTCCCTGTGAAATCGCCCTTTGAAGGCGTCATTTCTTCAGTGTATCAACAGGCGGACCCTCAACTGCACGTCTATACTTGACCACGACTTATGCACCATCGAGTAGTCATTGGTATCACAGGTGCCTCCGGTGCCGCCTATACGATCCGCTTCATGGAGCTCCTGGCGCGGCTTGGTATCGAAGTCCATGTGGCGGCCAGCGCCATGGGCCGTCGCCTGCTGTTTGAAGAGCTTGATATCCGCCATTTCACCGGTGAAGCCATGCTGGGCCCGGAACTGGCCGATCAGGTCGTCATTCACACCACCAATGATTTCGGAGCCACCATTTCCTCCGGCAGCTTCCAGCATGACGGCATGGTCATTCTGCCCTGCTCAAGCAATACCCTGAATTCGATTGCGGCGGGGCTGACCGGGACGCTGATCCAGCGTGCGGCAGCGGTCTGTCTGAAGGAGCGGAGGAAGCTGGTCATCGCCCACCGCGAGTCCCCGCTGAGTCCGATCGACATTGAAAGCATGAGCAAGCTCAATCGCGCAGGTGCCATCATCGCACCGCTGTCTCCGGGCTTCTACATGCTTCCCAAGACGCTTGATGATCTGGTGGATTTCATGGTCGGTCGTCTGATGGATCAGCTTGGCTACGACCACAAGTTGCCTGTTCGCTGGAAGGGCAGTGCCGACAAGCAGGACGTCAACCCGACGGCGTCTGGGCTTCCTCAATCCGACGCATGATGGTCCCCGCCGGAGGTTCGACCAGAAGAACCTGGTCCCCTTCCACCAACTCACTCTGAATCTCCGCGAAGAGTTCGGAGTTCCTGTTGACCTTGACCGGGAACTCGACGTAACCGTTGTCTTCAAGCTTGTAGACGAAGACATGCCGACCACGACGGTGGATTGCCTGAACGGGAACATAGAGCGCCGCCTCGACGGTCTCGATGTGGATGTTCGCCTTGACCCGCATCGAGGGCTTGAGAACGAGTCCGTGTCCCTCGGTGATCACGATCTGGACGCTGTAGTCACGTCCTCCCGGATCCCGCCATCCGCCGTCCTCCGCGAGAACACTGACACCGAGGACTTCACCGTCGATGATGGCATCTGGAATGGCATCCGTCTTCATCACCACCGACTGACCTTTCTTGATCAGACCTGACAGGGCTTCATTGACCTTGACGCTGGCCGCCATCCGTTCGGTATTCGGAAGCACCACGATCAGCTGGTTTCTGTAGAGATTGCTTCCGACCTGCAAAGGCGGATCATCATCACGACGGCGGCGATCCACCGTGGATCCATAGACGACCATGCCTTCTGCCGGGGCATTGACGATGCATCGTTCCAACTGGAGCTGCCATTTGCTCAGGCGTTCCTGCTTGGATTCGAGGGTCTTCTTCGCCGCTTCGACGTTGTCCTTTGCGGTACGGACCTCCGCATCGGTTCGCTTCTGGACACGCGTCATCTCGGCAATGGCCTGATCGCGATCCGATTCCTTCTGAAGCTGGTCCTTGAAGAAGGTGTACTTCTCGTACATCTCGTTGGAAAGTCGCGCCTTCGAAAGCTCGGCCTCCGCCTTGATCATCGAGATTTCATCTTTTTCGAGTTCATCCTGCGAGATGAAATCCTTCTCTCGCAGCGTCAACGACTTCTCGTACTTTTCCTTCAGCCGGTTGTAATCCTTTTCAGCCGTGCGGACGGACAGTTCATTCTGTTCCCGGGTCGTCCGGACCTCGCCCTCCTGCCAGGCCTTGAGTGCGAGCTCGGACTGGTCGACGGTCACCTGTGCCTTCTGGACACTCGAGTCTCGAAGCTGCTTGGCGATCTCGTAGGTCGCTTCGCGATTGCGAAGCGTGTTTTCGGCGGCAACGACATCCTCTTCGATGCCCTGGATCTTCTCGAGAACGTTTTCGTCATCGAGCTTGAAGAGAAGATCACCTTCCTTGACCGTCGTTCCCTCATCGATGATCTCGGTAATGGTCGCCTGACCCTCCAGCTCACATCGGATTTCAACCTGATCCATGGCGATCAACTCACCGGACGCGGGGATGGTGATGTCGAATTCACCACGCTCGATCACATGCAGATCGGTCGCCCCGACCGTCTCCGGCTGCCCCCCGCTGCCAGTGGACATCCAGGCGACACCCACGATGAGGATGGTGGCCGCTGCCACGAGCATGATGCCGCTGCTGGTGACGCCTCGGTGGGCATGACGAAATGGGGTGAAGTCGGGAGTCATTGGGAAGTGTTCATTCAAGCAGGTGGATCGTCATAAGACAAGTTTTCTGTCGGTTCCAACTGCATTCCGGGAAGAATTTCCATCATTCCATTCGGCTGTATGCGGAGCTGGCCCGTGGAGAGCAGGTACTCGACGATTGAAATCTGGAGATTCCGGAAGGCGCGGGCCCGTCCATCCTCGGCTCGCTGAAGATCCTGAATGGCCTGGAGCTGGTTCAGAACCTCGACCCGGTCGGGGTCCGCATCATTCGCCTGGATGGCCAAGGCCGCGATTTCGACATTTCTCTTCTGGATATCCAGATCGAAGATGTTGGCATCGATGTCCCGGATGGACGCTCTGATTTCGACCGCGGCTTCGTCGAACTCCTGAGAGAGCTGCAGTCGCTGTCGTTCAAGGAGAACCTGGATTTCACGAACCTTGAGTTTCTCGATCTCACGATCCAGAGGAATGCCGAGATTGATGCCGACATTGAAATCCGTATCGTCGAACTCGGGGACGAAGCTGGTGTTCCCGTCCTCATCGATCTCGGATGGAATCGCCACGCGGCCGACGATTCCGAGATCCGGCAGGAGCTGGTTGCGGGCATTTCTCAGTTGTCGCTCACGATCGACGACCCGATCCCGGGACGTCTGCAGATCCAACCGCCTGGCCAGACCGGAGGCAATGGCATCGGACATCTTCACGGTCGGCGGGTCGATGGCGAAGGCGACATGGTGGATCCGAAGTTCCTCGTCAATCGGGTAGTTGATCTTGACCTTGAATTGATCGAGTTCGAGCCGATAGAGCTCCCATCGCTGGGCCTGGTTGGATTGCTCCTGAAGTGCCTGGTTCTTGGCCAGCGAAGAGGCGCTGTAGTTGACTCGACCAGCCTCATACAGAGCCTGTTGACGGTCAGCCACATGACTGGACAGTTCAACGCTCTTGCTTCCGTTGGCGATGGCCTGTCGACGCACGAGAAGATCGAAGTAATCAGCGACGATCTCGAAGAAGTACCGCCTTCGAAAGTCCTCGAAGGCTCTGGCGGCATAGGTCAGATCACGTTCCGATTGAATGAGATTCTCCTGCGCGATCGGACCCGCGTTTCTCAGCAGAGGAATCTCGGCGCCGAGCACGATGGTGCCGGAGGAGATCGAATCGAGTGAACCGTCATTGACGGAATTGTGAAGTGTCTTGGCAAAGGAGGCGAGATACTGAGCTGAAATCTCACCCCCATAGGGCAATCGTTGGGTCACCGTGAACTCGTTGACGATGTCCATCGAGGTCTCATAGAGACCGGCATTTCCCGACCCGTCAAGATCGAAGCTCACCGTATCGAAGAATCGCGGTCCCCACAGGTGCCGTTCCATCAGCAGTTGCAGGCATTCGATGACGTAGGACTCTTCGGCATATTGGTACTCACGACCATTCTGGGTTGCCCACAAGAGACATTCCGCAAGCGTCATGATGGGGCTGTTGGCATTCTCCTCCTGGATGGCCTCGAGTCGACTGATGACCCCGGAGATGTCGTCCATCGATGTCGCCACGAAATCGAAGGTCTCACCTTTCGGGTTGTAGGTCGGTGGCTTGGGTGCATCCAGTGTTCCGTCGGAGAGGGTCTCATCCGCCCAGCCACTGGTCTCAGGGGCCGCGTTGGCATCGATGCCGCCCGAGGTGTCGTCCAGAAGTGCATTGACATGCGTGTCGATCTGGGAGAACGACGAGTAGCAGCCGCCAACACACAGGGCCACGCTCGCGAGGGCCGCGATCAAAGCCGGTTGTCTGCGGGATGGGGTGATTCGGACCCAAGACATCATTCAGGGAGCTCCATGCGGTCATCATTCTATTCGCCCAGCCACAAATGTCGCGTTGACAAGTCGTTGATGACTCATTCCAGGCAGAGAAGGCTCACTTCTGTGCTATATACATGTTCAGGAAACCCATGGCTGAACAGAAGAACACCCTCTTTGATCGACCCGGCGGCTATGCCATGCCGACCGGTACCGCCGAAGCCAACCGGGCATCAGCCCGCTCCAAGGCCCCGATCGTTCTGCCCGGCGACAGTGAACCTGTCCATGTGGCCGCCACACAGGTCCCGGAACCCAGATACCGAGAGGACAACCCGGATACTGCCGTGTATGTCGGGGACTGCCGGGATGTGCTGCCCAACCTTGCCGAGCACGGTACGGTCGACCTCGTCTTTGCCGACCCACCCTTCAACTGGGATGTGCCCTATGACGGATGGAAGGACGACATGTCCAGAGCTCAGTACGAGCGATTCACCTATGACTGGCTGGATGCCTGTATCGATGTCCTGTCACCGACGGGCAGCCTCTGGGTGAACATTCCGGACGATACGGCCGCCGAGATCGTGCTTCATCTGAAACGACGCGGGCTCACCATGATCAACTGGTGCGTGTGGCACTTCCGATTCGGGCAGTGCAGGCACTCCTCCTTCATTCTCAGCAAGGTGCATGTTCTGTACTTCGCCAAGTCTCCTGAGGAGCGAACCTGGAACCCGGACGAGATCCTGGAGCAGTCGGATCGAGCCAGCATCTACAACGATGCCCGCACCATGGCGAAGGAAAGCAACAAGGGAATGCGTGTCCCCATGGACGTCTGGTACGGACCGTATCTGGGCAGAATCCAGGGGAACAACAAGGAACGACGGCACGGACACCACAACCAGATACCGGAGGCCTATCTCGAACGCGTGATCAGGGCATGCTCGAATCCGGGCGATCTGGTGCTCGATCCATTCCTCGGCAGTGGCACGACCGTGACGGTTGCTCGGGCCCTTGACCGTCGTGGCATCGGCGTGGAGTACTCGGAAGTCAATGCAGAAAGTGCCTGGGACCGGATCAAGAACATCGGCATGGTCAGAACGGGAACCGTCGGCGCTTCATCGGCCATCCACTCGAAACGTGGAGGTGGAAAGCGATCGAAGAAGGGCTCCGGAGGTACATCGTGAGCGTGGATCTGCAGCATCCGGAGCAGACCAGTGCGCTGTTCAAGACTGCAGCTGAAGCCATTCTCTCGGATCCGCGTCGAGAAGGGTCCATTGTTCGACTGCCCGCAGAAGGCCATCTGACCATCAGTGGCGACCTCCATGACCAGGTGATTCACCTGGACAAGATTCGAGGCATGGCCGATCTGAAAGCCGGACAGGATCGGCATCTGATCCTCCAGGAACTCATACACGGTCCACGGCTGACCCATGGCTGCGATCTCTCCTATCGCATGCTTGCCAAAGCCGCGCAGGATGTCCTCACGTTTCCGGGCCAGGTTCATGTGATGCTCGGAAATCACGAACTCGCCCAGATGACTCGATCAGGAGTGAGCAAGGGCGGTGGCAACAACGTCGAATTGTTCAATGATGGATTGGGCATGGTCTTTGGAACGGAATGGACCATGGTTGCCGAGGCCATCGATGAGTTCATCCGGGCACTGCCGTTGGCGGTCATCACGGAGAGCGGTCTGTTCTGCAGTCATTCACTTCCTGCGTTGAACACCATGCATCGATTCGATGCATCCGTGCTGGACCGTGTTCCGACAGCAGAGGATCGGATCGGACCCTGGGGCGCGGCCTACCTCATGGTGTGGGGACGCATGTTCACCCGTGAGCACCTTGAGTTCCTGGCGGATCTCTGGAAGGTCTCCATGTTCTGCGTGGGGCATGCCCGGGTTGACATGGGCGTCGAATCCCCATTCCCGACGATCGTGGCCATCAACAGTGATCATGAGCGCGGGGCGGTCATTCCCTGGAACCTTGCGGAGCCACCGACCACATCGAAGATGATCGAATGTGCGAGATATCTGCAGACCATCGGGAGCCCGGCCGCGTGACGCAACCAGTCCCTGCAGTGCTCGCGATGGAAGTCTCCCAGCGTCATGGCGGTATTGCACTGCGATGCCCCGACGGCACCATCGTGCAGAATCGACTGACCTCGACGACTCGTCGTGGTGACGCATTGATGCCGGCAATCGAATCCATGTTGATGGATGCACAGGTCTCACCGCGTGATCTTTCGGGCATCGGTGTCACCATCGGACCCGGTGGATTCACAGGTCTTCGAATCGGACTGGCCGCGGCGAAGATGCTCGGTTGGGCACTTGAGATTCCGATCGCCTCTGTTCCGACGGCGCTGCTTGCCGCCGAGACGGATCGCGAGTCGGAGGCCAGGTACGCCGTGGCATTGGCCAGCAAGGATGACACGTGCTGGCTGAGCTTGATCGAAGGCAAGCAAGGTCATCGGGCCCTGCTCGAAGGTGCTGAGGGGGGCCGCCTGGTGCACGCCGATGCATTCCAGACGGGGCTTGAAGGCGTCACCTGCCTTCTGGCCGACGATCATCTTCCCGATTCGATGTCCAATCATGGCCTGCCGGCTCGTGCACCTGACTTTGATCCAGTCGTTCTCCTGAAGATCACCGAGCGATTTCTGGCCGAAGGCAGGACAACAGATCCCCTGGATCTCCTCCCGATCTATCCCCGAGACCCCGAAGCCGTCAGGCTCTGGGACGCCCGAAAAAGCGGGTGAGGCCCGCTCAGGACCCTTCAGTACCTGATTTTTCTGGTTTCTTTCAGCCAATCTTCAATCGGGTGCCACTTTCGGCAAACCGGTGCGGGATCGGAGGTTCGGGCTGCTTATGGGCCTTGAGCGTGGATTGGTCTCAAAAGAGATCACACGAGTTCTGCGACTCGGCTGAATAGGCCGCCCCCATTGACCGATTGATGCATTGACCCGGTTGGGAGATCCCGAGGGGGACGGCACCGGCCGGGACATGTTTGTCTTCGGAAGTGGAAAGAAAGGAACGAGACCGATGGAACCACTGCAACGACTCATTCAGGATGCTGCAACAGGCGAGATCAAGGCGGATCGGGCCTGCCTGCTGATCCTCGGAACAGATGACGAGACTCGTCGGCAACTGGTGTCTTCGGTTGAATCCACCGGACATGTCTGTCTGGTGACGGATTCCATCGACGAAGCGCGAAGCATCATCGAAGCGCATGATGCCATCGATGCGATGCTCATTGACGGAACGTCTTCGGATCGTGAGTCGCTTCGCCTCATCCGGGAAGCGCAGTCGCTCCGTCCATGGGTTCGTTCCATGGTCTGGTCCAGCAAACTTGATCCAAGCTTGACAGTCGAGGCGATCCGGGAAGGCGCCTCGGACTTCCTCGTGCTTCCAGGTGACATGGATCGTCTTGATGCACGTCTGGATCAGATTCTGGATCGGGTCCGTGCCGCTCGCGACAACGAGAAGAGAATGAACAATCTTCTGGATACCTGTCGCCAGCTCACCGAATCCCGCGACGAGATGTCCGAACAGGTCGACGTTCTCTGCAACGATCTGGCATCCGCCTATCGCTCCATGCGGGATCAGATGTCCGATGCGGTCATCGTCAGTGAATTCAAGACACTCATCAGCCAGGAACTTGATGTCGAGGACATGCTTCGAACGGCACTGGAATACATGCTTCGACGCCTGGGACCGACCAATGCGGTCGTCTATCTCCCAGAAGCCGAAGGTCGATTCGGAATCGGCGCCTATGTGAACTACGACATGACCGATCGCGATCCGATGCCGCTCTATCGGGCACTTGGTGACACGCTTTGCCAGTCGCTCAAGAATGAATCTGGTCTTGTCCGTTACGAGGATGGCGAAGCATGGGCACGTGCCAATGAAATCGATGCGGATGCCCTCAAGGATGCCGAGCTGATCGCATTCGCCTGCAAGCACCATGGTGAGACTCTGGCGATCATGACCTTCTTCCGGGATTCATCCTTCGATGATTCGACGGCAGGACTCCTGGACAGTCTTCGGAATGAACTGGGATCGCAGCTGGGTCGGATTGTCCGGATCCACCGACGCGGCCAGGCCGAATGGCCGCGCGAACAGGCGGAAGACAACGACAACAGCAATGGATTTGAATTTCCTGACGACAGCTCCGAGTGGGGAGACATGGCGGCGTAGGGGCAACATGCCGCCGACGACGAGAAGATTTGGAGGGGAACCACCTGTCCGGTCAACCGATCGGGCAGGTGTTTTTCATTTCATGATCAACGACGAGCGCCACGTCGCGACGGCTTGGACGCCACGACGGCGCCGGGATCCCGGCCGGCCAGCCGGATTCGCCCTGTTCCACCCAGAACCTGGTTCAGCTCGCGCAGCACTTCCGGTCGGGGAATGACACGCATGCCCGCCTTCATTCGAATGGCGCCTTCAGGACGCTGAATTCGAAGGTAGACGGCCGCGGGATGCGCCCCCCCTGTCGTCCTTGCAGCGCCGGCCTGCTTCAGGACACCGGCCGTCATCTCGATTCTCTGCTCGAGTGAGACGCCATCATCCCCCAGCATGTCGAGTTCCATGGATTCGGTCAGGTACTGCCCAACCTGATCAGGCGAAAGCAGCCGATCGATGATCAGTTGGGTTTCTCCGTTTCGTTCATCCACACGGGCGGATGCGATCACCACCGAGTTGACCTGGACAAGTCCGCCGTACTTTGCGAAGGCATCCGAGAAAATGACACCCTCGATGCTTCCGAGTCGATCCTGCAGTTCGACGATCGCCATGCGGCTTCCAGCGGAACGACCCTTGTTGACCGTGATGTTGCGGACCTGGGAGATCAGGCCGGCGACGATGACCGGGGTTCCCGGCCTTCTGAGCTCGAGATCTCCAAGCGTCGCGGAGACATACGGTCTGAAATGATCCGCATATTCGTCGGTTGGATGTCCCGACACATGGAAACCCAGAACCTCGCGTTCGTATCCGAGCGTTTCGAGTCGACTCCACGCCGGAATCGAAGGCAGGGATGCCGAAGGCGCTTCGGATTCCACAGGTTCGCTGCTCCCACCCCCGCCGAAGAGATTGCCCTGCCCCTGTTCCCGATCACGCGCCTCGCGCTGACCGTACTTCAGAGCTGATTCAAGCGCAGCGATCATGGGTGCGCGTTGTTCACCCCCATGAAGCGAATCCATGGCCCCGCTCTTGATCAGCGATTCCAGCGTCGCTCGATTGACAGCACGCGGTGGCACAGTGGCGCAGAGATCGTGAAGTGAATGGAACGTCTGCTCCTTGCGTGCCTCGATGATCGCATCGATGGCGGCACGACCAACACCCTTGATGGCGGAGAGTCCGAACCGGATTCGTCCATGCGCGGCATCATGCGGTTCGTCCTGGTCATAGACCACCGTGAACGTCGCATCCGATTCGTTGATGTCCGGTGGACAGACCTCGACGCCTACATGCGGCGCGTCTTCCGCATGATCAGGCAGTCTGACGAGCCGACATTCCTCGAGATAGGGCGCCCAATCCTCGGTCTTCTTGGCCTGTGATTCATAGGTGAGCACCGCGGCCATGTACTGAACCGGGAAGTACGTCTTCATGTAGGCCGTCTGATAGGCGATGATCGCGTAACCGGTCGAGTGCGACTTGTTGAAGCCGTAGCCGGCGAACTTGAGAATGAGATCGAAGAGCCGTTCCGCTTCCGATTCACTCATGCCCTTTTCGACGGATCCAGAGATGAATTTCGATCGATTGGCATCGATGATGGCTTCTTTCTTCTTGCTGATCGCCTTGATGAGGGTGTAGGCGTCGCGAAGTGGAACACCACCGAGCAGATGCACGATCTGCATGACCTGTTCCTGATAAACCATGATGCCATAGGTCTCGGAGGTCAGATCATCGACGATTTCCTGAACCGTCGGAACCGCCATCGAACCATGTTTTCTGGCGCAGTAATCGTCTATCAGCTCCATCGGACCCGGTCGATACAGCGCATTGGCTGCAATCAGATCCTCGAGTCTGTCCGGTTTCATCTTCTGAAGAAGCTGTCGCATGCCACCCGATTCAAACTGGAATACGCCAGCGGTTTCGCCTCGACAGAACAGGCCGAAGACAGCATCGTCATCGAACTTCAGTCGATCGAGATCAAGTGGATGCGACCCGTCGCCCGGCGGACGTCCCACGGCTTTCCAGATGGCATCTTCATCCAGTGTCTGTCGCACGTTCTTGAGTGCCAGCTCAAGGGTGGAGAGTGTTCGGAGACCCAGGAAATCCATCTTGAGCAGACCGACCTGCTCGCAGGTCGGACCATCCCACTGGGTCATCACGTCATCCGAACCGGAGGCCTTGCAGAGTGGAACGATCTGATCCAGAGGGCGTGTCGCCACGACGACCCCGGCCGCATGGACACCACTGTGTCGCGCATGATTCTCGAGTTCATTGGCGGCATCGATCACGTCCCGTGACACAGGACTGCCTTCGTACTCCTTCCGGAATTCATCGGACTTCTGAAGTGATTCATCGATGGTGATGTTCAGATCATTCTGCGGAATCAGGTTTGCGAGCCGCTGGCCTTCCTGCGGTTCCAGGCCATGAACCCTTGCGACATCCTTGATGGCTGCCCGTGCCTTGAGACGACCGAAGGTGATGATCTGGGCGACGTGGCCGTACTTCTCGCGGACGTAACGAATCACATCCGCGCGACCATCCTGGCAGATGTCGATATCGATATCGGGATACTCGCTTCGATCCGGATCCGTGAATCGTTCAAACAGCAACCCGTAGCGAACCGGGCAGGCATTCGACAGGCCCAGGACATAGCCGACCATCGTGCCGACACCGCTGCCTCTTGCACTGGCCGGGATACCACGCTGTCTTGCCCAGTTCACGAAATCCCAGACGATCAGGAAGTAGGCACTGATGAACTTGTCGGAGAGAATCTTGAGCTCTCGATCACATCGCGCCTGAATTTCGGGCGTGATACCGTCCGATCCATACCGCCAGATCAGACCGGCCTCACAGAGATTCCGGAGTGCTCGGTCACAATCGGCTTCAAGAGTCTTCTGATCGATCTCGCTGTCCGATTCGGCATCCCATGGATGGAGTTCGAATCGACTGCACCACGCATTGAACCATTCCGTGAGATCACCGCCGTCAAAGACCGGGGTCTCTTCCGGACCGGAAACCCGGACCACAGGGGCATGGTTGGCTTCGAAATCGATGTCGACGTTGCAGCGATCGGCGATGCGGACGGTGTTGTCGACCGCATCCGGATGATCCTCGAAGAGCGCCCGCATCTCTTCAGGCGACTTCAGGTACAGCTCATGGGGGTACAGAAGTCTTGATGTGTCATCACGCGTCCGCCCCATCGAGATGCAGCAGAGCGTGTCATGGATCTCATGATCCTCACGATTGAGGAAATGGACATCGTTGTCGCACACCAGCGGAATTCCAAGCATCTCCGAAAGCTTGACCAGATGGGGATTGATCGCATCCTGGTCGGCGACACTGTTCCGTTGAAGTTCGATGTAGAAGCACGGATCACCATGCTCGTTGGTACCGAACGTGTCTCGGTGCAGGGTGGCTTCCGAGACGGCGGCTTCCCAGTGCGACTCGTTTCCGGTCTGCTCGTACTGCACGAGATGATGCGCAATCGAGCTGCCGAGATGGCCATTGATCGCGATCAGGCCATCGCCCCACTGCGTCAATGTTTCGAAATCCATTCTCGGTCGGTGATAGAAACCGTTGGCATACGCGTCCGAGCTGAGCTGCATCAGGTTGGCCCAACCCGTGTTGTTCTCGGCGAGCAGGACCAGGTGATACCCTCCGTCCTTGCCGCCCGTCTTGGTCCTGTTGCGACGGTCACCCGGTGCGACATAGGCCTCGATGCCCAGAATGGGCTTGATACCCTCGGCCTTCGCTGCGCGGTAGAACTCGGCGCACCCGTAGAGATTGCCGTGATCGGTAATGGCCACTGCATCCATGCCGAGTTGGGAGACTCGTTTGATGAGTGGTCTGATCCGGTTCCCGCCGTCCAGGAGGGAGTACTCCGTATGCAGATGGAGGTGTACGAATCCGTCGATGGCTTCAGTGCTCATGATCGTTGCGGCATCCTGCTCGAGTCATCCGATCATACCGCCACGAAACGCGTACGCGAGCCTCTTCCCGAAGGAACGCTCTGGCCCTGTGGATCACCTGCAGGGTTGGGTATGATCTGTGGATGGACGATGGATCACGAACTTCAGGACCACAGCCTGGCGGCCCCTTTCCGGGCGGTCCACGCATTCGATTCGTGAACCTCGGGAGCGACCGGATGGCGCAGGCCTTCCAGGCGGCTCAGGGGCAACCCAACTGGGTTGTCCGGATCGTCGTCCTGACGTTCCTGCTGGTCATCGGCATTCCGATCCTGCTGCTGCTGCTGGTTGCAGGACTGGCGGCTGCGATGGTCTTCATGGTTCTCTCGACCATCAACTGGATCATGGTCCGTCTCGGTGGTTCCACACCAAAGGATGACGGTCGCCGGAATGTCCGTGTCATCAAGCGCGACTAGAAGCGGACGCTCGGATTCAACCGAGTGGCTCATCCCGCGTTTCTCGTTCAATCAGATCCAGAAGTTCCCGGCGGAGTCGGGATGTGACGGGTCCAACGGTTCCATCCGCGATCTCACGGGTATCGATCCCCTCCTCGCCTTCTTCGGTCCGTGTTCGGAAACGAATGGCGCGAACGGGCAGAACCTGCCAGCTTGAATTGGTGAGAAACGCTTCGTCCGCAGCCAGGAGATCCTTCGGCTCGAGATTCATGACTTCGACCGGGATGCCGGCCGCTTCAGCGCATTCCATGACAGCCGCTCTCGTGACCCCCGGGAGGACTGGTGGTGGATCGGTTCCGGGTTCTTCATCGCCTCGGGCGAGTGGTGTCTGGAGGACGCCATCGCGAATGATGAAGATGTTGCTGACACATCCACAGGCGAGATTCGCCGCAGGATCAAGCCAGATGGCTTCACTGGCACCCATGAGACCAGCCAGTTGCAGCGCATGGATTCGGTTCCAGTAGTCGAGCGTCTTGTGTCCGGCCAGGGGTGTCCATGGATTGGCCCGCCCCGGTGCCAGACTGACCTCGACACCCTGTGAGAAGAACGTCGGCGGGTAGGCCGTGGGTGGTTGCGCAACAATCAGGACCGTGGGATCAACATGACCATCCTCGGAAGCCTGAAGCATGTTCAGATTGCCCCCGGTGACCGTGAGCCGGATTCTGGCTTCCGACATCGTGTTGTGAGCCAGAAGTCGTTCGGCGGCTTCGGCCAGCGGTCCCGCCTGCAGGCGGTTGGACATCAGGAGCGTCTTGGCCGAATCGACCAGTCGTTGCGTGTGAGCTTCCACTCGGAAGATCCGCGCATTGCGGGCGGTCATGGTTTCGAACACGCCGACGGCATGCTGAAGACCGCTGTCGAAGACGGAGATGCGTGCATCCGATTCAGGAACGACTTCGCCGTTGAGCCAAACATCCATGGGTTGAGGGGATCCTTTCGAACGATCGGGCCAGATTGACTTCGAGCAGGTTACTCGCTGGACCAGCCTCGTACGAGCAGTGTGTCTTCGGGCAATGATTCGATCTGCAATGTCATCACATTGCGATTGTCCATGGAGATCCGGATTTCAACATAAGGAAGCTCCACTTCCTGGTCGGAGACGGCGACGATTGAGATCGCTTCCTGATCAGCGGAACAGAGATCATCGACCGATTGAATCACGGCTTCGCGGATCGTGCTGTCGGCCCAGCGGATCCGTTCGGGCGCGTTTCCGGAACACAGATCACTGATGAGACCACGGACCCGGCTGGACATGTCCGTGAGCGCCTGCCGTTGAGACCATTGGGACCAGGCCAGAATCAGGAAGGCAACGACGATGATGATCACAGGCATCAGTGATCGTCGATCCCTCGATGAGGATTGAGCGGGTTGACCGGATTCCAGTTTGGGTGTTTCGAGACTCAGGGGATGTCTACCTGATCGGCGTACAGGACATAGGAGGCATGTGAGGAGAACGGTCTGTTCAGGGCCATGTCCACCTTTCTCGTGAACGGATAGGGAACATTGGGCCGGGCATTCTCGATTTCGATGATTTCCGCACCAACCTGATTGCCATGCTCGTCGAAGAAGGTGATGGCGATTCCGATGCTTCGAATATCCGCCGATCCATTCAGAAGACTTCCCGAGATGGTCATCTCGGAGTAATCCAGTTCCCGGTTGCTTGGAATCGTGACGGCTTTGAATCCGCCATAGCGTGTCGGTTTGTACTGGATTTCCTTGCCGTCTTCGCCATCTCTCGGTCCATAGAAGAACGCGGAACGAGAGGTGTAGACATCCTGACCAATCGGTCCAAATCCACGTTCGTCGTAGAGCCGTTCAAGATCATTGAGCTTTCTCGTGGCATCGAGTCGTTGCCTGGCTTCTTCACGAGTCTTTCGACGAGCTGCATCCTGTTCGCGTTTCTCACGGATCGCGTCGGCTCGTCGTTGTTTTCGAGTCTCCTCGACCATCTTCGTGTATGACTTGAAGTCAGGTCCATACGTATCGTGCTCAACGATGAACTGCTTGAGTTCATCAAGCTCCTTCTGCAGGGCGGACGAGGCGAGTTCGACCTTCGCCAGTGATCTGCGGACGCTCAGCAGTTCCGCATAGGTCTCCAAAAGGGCCGGCCAGAGAACATCTGCCTTGGATTGTCTGGACAGACCGCCTTCCTGGAGTCGCCAGAGCGCCTGGGCCGCATCATTGACGTCTGTTTCAGCCGGTTCGACTTCTGGCTTCGCCTCGTTCTCGTTGTCTTGGTGAACGACTTCCGCCGAGGGCGTTGTGGCATTGATGTTCTTGGCGTCCTCAATGGACGTGATACCGGAGACCATCGACAGGATCAGGATCATGTGTGTTGTCATGGCAGGCACTCGAAACGACGGGGTTCAGACTGACGGAACTCGAAGAGAAACATTCCTGACAGTATGCGCTCAGGAGGGTGTTGCGTCTGGAACAGGCTGCGAAACCGCATCGGAATCCGATTTCTGTGTCTCTACAGGTGTTTCAGGTGTTTCTCGTGACGTGGCTGGGGCGTCATCCTGTGTCGACTCCGCGCCGTCCAGCTCGACGGTTTCCATGTCAGTCGGCAGCGGATCCCCTTCCTCGATCTCGGTCGCTTCGCTTCGGAAGGCGCGGGCGCGATCCACGAGCGCCTCATGCGATTCATCCCGGGGCTCCAGATCGAAGTGCCATTCAACATGGCTGGTCGCCTGGAACGGCATGACTTCGAAGACAAGATCCGGTCCTGGCAGATCCCAGACGGGCGCGGTGGCCTTCTGGCTCGTCATGAGCGGTTCCATGTTCTCACGCTCGATCCGTACGTCATAGGTTCCGTAGTGAGTGAAATCGACGGTGAGTGGTGTTCTGCCGACTTCACGGTCATTCACCCAGACGAGTGCGCCTGCCGGCGTGCTCGTGATGGACAGCTTTCGTCTGATGCAGCCTGTGGAGGCGATCAGGAAGATTCCGAGCAGAGCCAGTAGGAAAGTCCGGGGCATGCCCGGAGTCTACCACTGGCAAGGAAGATCGGCTGCTTCAGTCGAATTCATCGCCACGGAAGGTCGACGCCAGGTAGGCCTCCCGAACAGCCGGATCATTGATGATCGATTTGGGATCACCCTCCCGGAGGTTTCGTCCCTCATGAAGGATGTATGCCCGGTCGCAGATCCGAAGAGTCTGTTGAACATTGTGATCCGTCACGAGAATCGCAATCCCTTCCTTGGCCAGCTTGCGGACCTCGGACTGCAGTTCCTCGACCGTATGCGGATCCACGGCTGCGAACGGTTCATCGAGCAGGAGCAGTCTCGGCTCGGTGATCATGGCACGTGCAATCTCAAGTCGACGACGCTCGCCGCCAGAGCAGGTTCTCGCAAGGTCGTGACTCTTGCTCACCAGTCCGAACTGTTCAAGCAGGGCATCGCAGCGTCGCGTGCGGGCCTCGGAATCCATCGAGGTCGTCTCGAGGATGGCCATGAGATTGTCTCTGACCGACAAACGCTGAAAGACGCTTGGCTCCTGGCTGAGATAACCGATGCCTCGTCGGGCGTGCTTGTACATGGGCAGATAGGTGACATCCTCACCCATGAAGCTCACCTTGCCAGCTTCGGGAGTGATCATTCCGATCACCATCCTGAAGGAGGTCGTCTTGCCGGC
>PAAJ01000007.1 GCA_002702575.1 Phycisphaerae bacterium
CTGCCCCAGATAATTGCTCCTGCAGTGAAGACCGCCGCCATATGAATTCAATACGGCAAAAACTCGATCAGCTCACCCTGCTCCGCAGGAGGCTCGATAGTGGCTTGCACCCCATTACTTTCTACAGGTGGAGGCGATATCAACGATCTCGACCTGCCGAAAGCAATCTGTTCCTGATCACCATGAATCATGGCGGAACCCACTGGCTTCGTCAGTTGATGGCCAATGCCTTGATCGAAGCATATGAACTTCCAGAAGAGCTTGAGAACATCAAGAACTTTGATGTGATCCCTCCCTACCATCGGAAGCATTTTCGCTTCAAGTACGAAGATGACCACAACATTCTTCGAATGCAGCAAGGCCACACTCACTACTGCAATTTTCATTTCAAGAATCAACAGGTCCTTCTCCTGATTCGAGATCTTCGCGATGCGGTTGTGTCACACTTCCGAAGCTACAAGTCGAAGAAAAATCCTGATGCTGAATTCTCCAGCTACCTTCGAGGCGAAGGAGCCATGCGTCATGGGAATTCACTTCAGAAACGAATTCAATTCTTGAATAGCTGGTCCACCTACTCGAATCGAACGCTCAAATTTAAGTTGGTCAAATTTGAATCACTACGATCTGATACGAGTGGGACACTCAACGACATACTTACCTGGGCCAAATTCCCAAATGTCAATGAAACACTTGTCCAAAACTGCGTCGAAAGAGCATCAATTGATAGGATGAAAAAACTCGAAAGCAAGATGCAAGACAAGAGTGGAACCGCTCGACCGTCGAAGGTACGTGAAGGATCTGTCGGTGGATATCAGAAGTGGTTCAATGAAGATGACCAAGCCTATTTTCAGTCTGAAGTAAATGAAAAGCTGAAGGATCCCATGGGCTACGATTACAACACTTGGTAATGAGCAACGGGATCAACGCAATACAGACAACCTCTAGATAACTACACTTATTTTCACATCAACAACGCATCCAATCACACTGGAGATGCCTTTCATGACAGTAGAAACCGGACAAATGGCCCCTGACTTCGCCCTGTACGACGGCGATGGCAACCTTGTGAAACTCTCGGAGATGAAAGGTGCTCCAGTCATCGTCGCCTTCTTCCCAGCAGCATTCACGGGTGTCTGCGAGACGGAGCTCTGCACGTTTCGCGATTCCATGAGCGCCTTTGATGACATGGGCGCGAAGGTCGTCGGAATCAGCGTGGATTCACGATTTGCCAATGCCGCATTCGCTGCAGCAAACAACCTGTCTTTCCCCATCCTCTCTGACTACAACCGTGAAGCCATCAAGTCCTGGGATCTCGTCTTCCCTGATCTTGCAGGCATGCCCGGCTACGACGTCGCAAGACGATCCGTCTACGTGATCGATGCGGACGGCAAGGTCGCCTGGTGCTGGCTGAGCGACTCACCCGGTGACGAACCGCCATATGAGGAAGTCAAGCAGGCTGCCGGTGCACTGACACAGGCCAGCTGATCCCTGATCAAAATCGAACTTGTGACACCCTCCCGATCGGGAGGGTGTTTTCACATATGGCCGCCTTCGAGCGATCTGGACTGCTGGTCTTTCAGCATTTCCTTGATCATTCGCATGGTCTCCTGAAGCGCAAGATTGTCCCGATCCTCTTCGACCTTCGACTGAAGTTGCAGAACGGCCTTGCGACACGATTCCAATGCCAGCGGTGGGCCACCGAGCGCCGGCTCCAGACGGATGCACTCGCCGAGGTAGCGGACGACATCGCGACGAGCATCCGCATCATCCGGATTGTTGACCAGTTGGAGGATGATGAGGTCGCGGCCGGATTCGAGCTGGGATCGTCCGTCGTCCACATTCCCACTCTCCGAGTTGAAATAGGCGATGTAGTACAGCGACCAGGCATAGTCCCTTTGAGCTCGACCGTTGGTCGGTTGGCTCTCGGCAAGTCCCGCGAACAGATCCCTTGATCGTTCGAAATATGGAATCGCTTCCTCGCGAGCTTCCTGTGGTGTCCGGGTTTCAAGCATGATCTTGTTCAGACCGAATCCAAGATTGCGATAGGACAAGGCAATATCACGCTGAAGTCCGGGAGTTTCCGGAGCGATTTCCAGATACCCCTCGAGAATGCCCGTGCCACGCTGGGACATTTCCAGACTCAAGGTCGGATTGCCGAGCTTGGTCGCACACTGACCGACACAGAGTGCCGCCTGACTTCCCAGCCGAATGATCTCTTCCGTCCGGTCTTCGTGAGTCAACCAGGGATCGGCGACATCAAGCGCCTCCTGGTACTTCTTCATGGACTCGGCATAGGCACCGCCCAGATATCTGACGTCTCCAAGCCTCAGAAGAGTCATGACATGCAATCGACCGACTTCCGGTGAATCCGGCTCGCTCTGCTTCCATTGCAGCACATCTTCAAGCGCCTGCTTGTAGAACGCCTCGGCCTCGAATGGCAGACCTCGATTCGTATAGGCCGCACGAGATCCACCCAGAACATCACCGATGTCGATTCTTGCCTGGATTCTCGCGGCTTCAATCGGCTCGGCAATGACCTGAAGAACATCCGAGTCGCGGGAGGTCGACCACAGGCTTTCGTAATGACCGAGGAGCCGCTTGGCAATGGCCTCCCGGACTGAAAGCGATGCGTCCATCCTCTGGAGCTGTTCATAGATCTCGGTTCCGATCGCGGATGCGATCGACATGCTTGACTCGAACTGATTCTGAAGACTGGTATTGGAATCCTGCAATGCCAGATTCGCATCCTCAAGCTTGTCACGCTGTGTCGAGATCAACCCGAGGGCGATGGATGTCCAGATCAGTCCCGCGACCAGCAACATGGAGATGATGACAGTCGATATCGCCAACGTCTTGTTTCGATGCACGAACTTCGTCAGTCGGTACAAGGCACTGGTCGGCCTGGCCTCGATGGGCTCGTCATCGAGGTAGTGAAGCAGATCACGCTTCAGTTCCACGGCACTCTGGTATCGCCGTTCACGATCCTTTTCCAAGGCCTTGAAGACGATCGTCTCCACATCTCCTCTGAGCTGTCTGTTGATGGTCGAGATCCGGGAAGGATCCGTCTCACAGACCATTCGAATCGCCTCATGCACCGGCGTATTCATGACGTCATATGGCATCTGACCCGTCAGGAGTTCATAGAGAACGACTCCCAGTGAGTAGACATCGCTTCGCGCATCGATATCACTGGGATCCGCCTCGCACTGCTCAGGGCTCATGTACTGCAGCGTCCCGATCAATTGCCCGACATTCGTCTGCATCGTCGAAAGGGCCATGTCGCTGTCGGTTGTCCGAGCAACACCGAAATCGATGATCTTTGGCTGGCCGCTTCCGCTGACGAGAATGTTGCCTGGCTTCAGATCCCTGTGGACGATGCCCTTCAGATGACCATGCTGTACGGCTTCGCAGACCTTGGTGAAGAGCTGCATTCGATCATGCATGTCAAGCTTGTTGTCGTCGGCATAATCCGTGATGGTCTTGGCATTCGGGATGTACTCCATCACGAAGTACGGAACACCTCCTGCACCATCATCATGCGTGCCGGCTTCATACACCTGGGCAATCCCGGGATGCTGAAGTCGAGCGAGCAACTGGGATTCGAATTCAAATCGGCGCAGCGCGGAGCGGGATGCGATACCCCGCTTCATCATCTTGATCGCGACCCGTCTGCGGGGATGTTCCTGAACGGCCTCGTAGACCGCCCCCATGCCCCCCGTACCGATCAGGCCGACAACACGAAAGTTCCCGATCTTGCGTGGGACACCGAGGACCCCCGCCGGCTCGGCTGCCGTGGGCAGCGGACCGGGATCCACTGTGGGGAGCATGGATGGACTCTCGTCTTCACCAGCTCCGGGAGCCCGGACCTCTCTGGTCTCCCCGTTTTCACTGTGTTCCTGTTCTTCAGCCACGTGGCCCCCAACACCTCTGGAGCGATATTTGACCATTATCGACCAGCTTGCCTGCCCATATCCATCCTAGAAGGCCATTGAAGGCTCTAGAACCGGCAATCCGGGTATTCCCACTGGAAGGTCCCTGAATGCGGAATACACTCGATACACACATAGGAATATGTGCAGATTGAGGGGGGGCCTTGAGAAAGTCTTGGAAATTCTGGATCGTTGCAGCAGCCCTTTTTGCAGGCATGCCGCTTACCGGTTCCGCTCAGGAGGAAAGCCAGGTATCCGGCGCATGCTGTTTCAACAGCGGCGCCTGCAGCGAAACCAGCGACCTAGTCTGCTCGATCTGGGGTGGCATTTTCTTCCCAGGTGGCAACTGCGCCGATATCGATTGCCCAACGAACTGTGGAGGTGGCTGCTCTCCGGGTGAAGTGTACGACTGCCTTGGACATTGCTTCCCAGCCAACTGGGTCGGTGACGGTTTTTGCGACGACGGCGATTTTCAATGGGACACCCACACCATCTATCTGAATTGCGAAGAGCATGCATGGGACGGCGGCGATTGCACCCCACCGGATTCAATACCGGTTGGCTATGGTGCCTGCCGCATGCAATCCCTCACGGATTGCGACGATCCCTGTGTGTGCGACGTGATGACGCTTGATGATTGCATCGCGATGGGAAATGGAACATTCCTGGGTTGGGGAACGACTTGCCTGGATTCCACCTGTGATTGCCCTCCCGGGTTCACGAGTGACTGTTCAGGAAACTGCTTTCCGATCCACATGATCGCCAACGGATTCTGTCAACATGATGAGTACTACGACCCTCCTGATCCAGATGAAACTGGATTCTGGCTGGATCTCACATGTCTGGAAATCGCCTGCGATGGTGGCGATTGCACCGGCAACTGCTCGGGGGCCTGCTGCCTTGGCGGCGACTGCATCGACGCCATGAGCATGATCGACTGTACCGAACAGGGTGGCGTGTTCCTCGGACCCGCCATCACCTGCATTGGTGTGAACTGCAATGACTATCTTGCCCCGATCACCCTGTCACTTCCCCTGTCTGAAGGTGATGCGTTCGAAGACAGATCTCTGGACTACAGCGTCAGCACGGGCAATGGCATCACGGCGTGTGCCTTTGCGCACAGCAGCAGTGATGAAGCTGCTGTCAATGTCTATCAGTCGCTGAACGAATCACCTGTTGCCACCATTCTGACGGGAATGACTTCCAGCAGCACACCACTGGTGGATACGGATGGCAGCCGGATCGCGATCGGTATCGGAGGGGAGATCCTTCTGTATACGGAAGATGGCCGCGGCTGGACACAGGAAGCGATCATCACCACCTCGTATTCAGAGCTTGGCCAGATCATTGTCGAAGGTGATGTGATCTTCGCCAGTTCCGGAAACGAAGTCGAGATCCACGAGCGGATCGGGACCCAATGGCAATACCTGAGGACACTGACCGGAATCAGTGGGACGATCAAGGACATCGATGCCTCTGGAAACTCATTCGCACTGGTGTCCGCATGGTTTGTGCAGGTTTTCGAATATCCATACACAAGCTATGTCCGAGTCGATCTCTGGGGCACCAATGGATATGTCGATCTCGCGATCCATGACAATCTCATGGTGGTGTCGGAAGGCCCCGGCTTTTACTACGGCTGGTGGAATGCCGACCTTCCAGGCCAGGTCTTCATGTATGAGAGATCTTCACCTGGATCGCAATTTGTTTTGCAGGACACGTTGATTGCACTTGATTCCAAATCCGATGACGAATTCGGTCAACAGGTCGCCGTGGATGATGGAACGGTCCTGGTCACCGCACCGGGTCATGACGGACAGCTGCCCGACTCGGGTGCCGTATTCGTCTTCAGAGATGTCAACGGACAGTGGAAGCAGGCCGGCAAGATCTTCCCCACCAATGCAGTTTCCTCGATGGGATTCGGCCGTGTTGCATCGATCGATGATTCACTGGTGAGCATCGGATGGGCTCGATTCACGGCGAATGGCGATCTGACTCTGAGTGGTGCGGAGACCACCCTTCTTGCGGAACATGACTGGATCAATGCGGATGGTGGGGAATTGGATTCCAGCGAAAACTGGAGCCCTCAGGCACCCGATGGCGACGGCTCCGCAGTCATATCCATCCCAAATGACATGCTGATCAGTGTCTCCGGATCCCTTCCCTTCGAGAACCTGGTCGTCGGACCCTCACGACCCGAACTCGATCTCCAGTTCCAGGACGCCACAATCGGCTCAGGAGGCAGCAGCAATGTCTTCATTGCCGGCGCCCAGAACTACAAGGGCAATCTGAGTGTCAACAACGGAACCTTGACGGTGGATGGCTCCATGCAGGTCGGATCCGCACCCTACCGACCCGGTGCGCTCACGCTTGCCGATACCGGATCCGTCCGAGTCGAAGGCGACTACACGCAATCGAAGATCGGTGAGCTTGCGGTCGTCCTCAATACTCGACCCGACGCTGCGCTCGTGGTTGGTGGCGATGTCACCATCAACGGTACGCTGTCCGCGACGTGCACCTTCTACAACAGTGATCCGGAAATCGGAAGTACATGGTCCATCATCCGCTCCGAAACGGGTCTTGACAGTATCACCGATCGATTCCAGGTAGCCGTGCTCCCAGGAGTTGGCCGGGACAAGTATCTGAAGATCAACTACGGGGAAAGCCGCGGTAACGCGCTGTCCATCTTCCTGACCGTCGAATCGATCGATGGGCTGTTCGACGTCTCACCATCATCGAATCTCGGAGTCGAGGGCATGGCAACGGATCTCGTCGTTGCTGATCTGGGCTCACCTGCAGGACCTCCGGATGGATTCGAGGACATCGCGCTGACGATTGCAGGCAATCCCGGAGAGATCTTCATCTTCATCAATGACGGCATGGGAGGCATCGACAGCCAGGTGACCTATGTCGCAGGCCACAATCCAAGCAGCATCAGTTCGGGTGACTTCGATCAAGACGGCAACATCGATCTCGTCATCACGAATGCGGATGATGACAACGTCTTCCTGCTCCTGAATGACGGCGGAAGCGTGGGCACGATGTCCGTCCAGGAAGCTGCTGACACAGGTGACAATCCCGTGGATGTCGCTGTTCTCGATGTCGATACGGATGGCGATGATGACGTGGTCGTTTCCTGTGCAGGCAATGGACAGGTTCTTCCGGACGGTTCCATCTACGGACAGGTTGATTTCTTCGAATATGTCCTCGGTTTCCGGTCATCCTCACTGAACAAGCTCGGCGATGTTCAGACGGCCGACCAGCCAGGTCCGATCGATCCCGGCGAACTGGGCAACAGCAAGGGTGGACGAAAGCTGATCGTCGGACTTCGATCCGCCAACAGGATTGGGCGAATCGGTCAGTCTTCACTTGCAGGCTTCAACTGGACGTTGGAAGAGACGTACGTCGTCGGAACCGATCCGATCACGCTGGAGACCGGTGATCTCAACAATGATGGATTTGATGATGTTGTCGTAGGCAACAACGACAGCGGAACGGTCTCGGTCCTGCTCAGTGATGGCGTGGACTCCCTGATTCCGGAATCGACATTCACGGTCGGCGATCTTCCCCAGAGCCTGACACTGCTCGACTATGACGGGGACATGGACCTCGATCTGGGTGTGGTCGCGGAATTGTCACCTGGTGAAACCGCCGTGATGCTCTATCGAAATGATTCCTCATTGAATGAGAACTGTGGCGTCACATTCTCATTGGAGCAGACGCTTGAGGCCGGAAACAATCCGATTCTGGTCGGCAATGGGCTTCTGGACAACGATGCCGCCGATGACCTCGTCGCCATTACCAACAACACGCTCTTCAGACGTGGCGACAGTGACGACATGGTCCTTTCCATCATGTCGGCCGAGACCATGAGCCACTGTTATGAATCCGGCGATGTGAACATGGACAACAGTGTGACGATTGACGATCTTCTGCTGCTGCTCAACGCCTGGGGGCAGAATTACTTCGATCTCAATGGCGATCACATCGTGAATGTCGACGATCTTCTGATCGTGATCAACAACTGGGGCCCTTGCTCCCGTTCTTGATCGGCATCGGTCAATTCCAAGCATCTGATGACGGATCCGGCTGCTGTGAACCGGACTGGACGCTGCTATAACACCTGCATGAGGAATCAGGAGCTCTCCAGGTACGTTCAACTCGCCCTCGATGGTGTACATCGTGAATATCCCTACCACCTCTCAAGACTCGTCTTGTCGGAAGGGACCATCGAAACACCACGATCCATGACGCCGGTGTTCTACGGATGCTACGACTGGCACTCCGCGGTTCATGGACATTGGCTGCTTGCGATTGGCATGCGACTGCTCCCGAATACCTCCTGCGCAGAAGCGTGTCGAACGGCCCTTCGAACCAGTTTCCAATCAGAGTGCATTGCCGCAGAGAAGTCGCATCTCGAGCAACGACCAGGTTTCGAGCGACCCTACGGACTGGCCTGGTTCCTGGCGCTGATCGGCGAACTTCATATCCATGCAGATGCTGAATCACGACAATGGAGAATGGATCTGGCTGATCTGGAATCGGTCGCACGCAGGCATCTCATCTCATGGTTGCCCAAGTTGTCCTATCCAATTCGTTGCGGAACACATGCTCAGACGGCCTTTTCAATGGGACTGATCTGGGACTGGGCCACGGTCGTCGATGACATCCGCATGATGGAGATCATTCGATCACGTGCCGCTGAATTCCATGGCGATGATCACGATTACCCTCTGCACCTGGAACCTTCCGGCGAGGATTTCCTCTCGAGCTCGCTGGGATCGGCATCATTGATGACACGAACACTCGATCGTTCTTCGTTTCAGGACTGGCTGGATCGAACCATGCCAACGCTGGGACGTGAATATCACTTTGAACCTGTCGAGAGCCCGGATCCGTCGGATGGAAGACTCACTCATCTCAATGGCTTGAATCTGAGTCGAGCCTGGATGCTGTGGGAGATCTCGGAATGCCTTGATGACCATGATGATCGGAAGAAGTCACTCAAGCAATCAGCCCAACACCATGCCGATGCAGGGATCGCAGCAGTGACATCCGAACACTACGAGGGTGGTCACTGGCTGGGGACCTTCGCGGCCTACATGAACCTGCGAATGAACCTCCATAAATAGTGGATGGGCGGCCGAGCGCTTCTCCAGATCGCATCATCAGACTAGAATCAAGGCACAAAGGATCCTCGATCATGCACTGCTTTCCACTGTCTGCCCTCACTGTTTTGTGTCTGATGTCAACGACCGCGTCGGCATCAAATCTTCATGCACCCAGACTCATGACTTCTTGCGTCATGACCATGCTGGACGAGAAGGAAGCGACAGGTGAAGACCAGGGCGAAGGCAATCCAGAGCTCGAGGCCATGGGTACCGCCATCAAGGCAGCGGTCATCAGCGGACACATGACGGAAGAAGAGGGCTGGGCACTCTGGCAGACAGCCGTCTCGGAAGTCAAGGGTGAAGAGTTCCGAGAAGGCAAGAAGCAGAATCAGAAGAACGCTTCAGAGCAATACGACGATCGCAACAGCTGGCATCGAATCGGGCGCCTTGTACCGCCGGATCCCAGTGAGCCTTCAATGTTGATGGAACCCGATTTTCTGCCGCGTGATGTCCAGCTCCTGAACAACTGGCTGGATCTTGACAAGGATCGAGCCATCATCGTGGAGATGATCATCCGGGACTACATGGAATCCGTGAAGACCCTGACTGCGGACATGCAACCCGCTCTTCGACGCTACAAACAGGCCGAACAGACACGCGAATTGGAGGAGATGCTTCAGTATCTCGAGGAAGAGATGATGCCGCGGAAAATCGACATGACTGAAGCCAGTGCAGTCATCGAGGAAAGAGTCCGTGGATTTGCGGAGGAGTATGTCGCCAAGGAGCTTGCCGCTGATGGCGTCGCCCGGGAAGACATCTCGGATGACATCGACGCGAAAACAGATGAATGGACACGGGACCTCACCAGTGCGCTGGTGACCATGGATGAGCAGATGTCCAGACTCAGGGACCGAATGAAGGCAAGAGTGAATGGCGTCGACCTGCCTGAAGGACAGATCACATCAAGAGATCTTCTCGCACTGGCCGAATCGATTCGAATGCAGAAAGCCAACCTCAAGAAAGATGTCATCGACATGCTCACCCTTGCGTTGGTGGTTGAAGATGATGCCGAAGCACAGGCCGCTCTGAATTCCGCACTGTCACGTCTTCGTATCGAACATGGATTTCGTCATGCCCGGATGGGTGGTGAGTACATCAATCCCTGGACCCTCGCACGCGACTTCACACCTGAACAGAACGACAACCAACCGGCCATGCGAATTGTGAAGGAGTACGAAGCGTCATTGGCAGTACTTGTTGACAATCGGACCGATGCCACTGTTGACCGGGAGCTGGAGGGCATTCGCATGCTGATTGCCCGTGACGATTTGATCGATATTGCAGGTGATGAGGAAAACGTGCCAATGGAAACCTGGTACGAGATCCTCGAGCCGTTCACCGAATCCTGGCATGCGCAGATCGATGCATCGGTGAACTATCGGGATCATGTCCTGCAGCTCACGATGGATACGAGAGTCGCGCTGGCGGACCTGGATGAAGACCTTTCGGATCGCTATCACGATGACGCCATGCGCCGAGGCTTCGGTTCGGAAATGCGTACACGCTGGAGCGAACGAGCCCTGCAAGCCGCATTATCGATCGACGACCTCGACGAAGAAACACTGATTCTCATCGAGGCATTGAATGATGATGCGACGGATCAACTCCGGGACATTCGAGAACGTGCCATTCAAAAGCGCCTGGATCGTGACCCTGAACTGGCCCGTCAACCCGTCCTGAGTCTCTGGGATCTGGATGACTCACAGGGCAAGCCCTGGACACGTGAAGACTGGACAGGTCATGAGATGAAGGCGCATCAGGAACTCAACAATCACGTTGACTATTCCCTGTCCGCGATCCTGACACCTGAACAGTACGAATTGATTCCGAGCCGTGGCCAGAAGAACGCCAAGGCAGAAAATGGCAAGAAAACCAAGGGCGGCAAGGGCGGCAAGGGAACCTGATCGCCCGGGACAGACTCGAACACTATCGGTCCTGCGAAACTGGTGCTCGTCGCTTGTCCACCCTCATGTGATCGAACAGGCGATTGTCGAGATCGTAGGCGAAGAATTCGAGCGTATCGCCATTGATTCTGACCATGCAGTAGTGATGCCCTCTTCGGACCGTGTTGTTGAACGCTGGCCTTGATGGGCCCGGTGTCTCAAGACTGCCTCCCCCACCACCCGTGATCGTGTAGATGACACCGCCGTCATCGACGACTCGACCACCTTCGATCGGCCACGTCCGCTCATAACTGTGAATGTGACCGTTCAGGACCAGATCCACATCGTGTTTGTCATACAGGACCGTGAGCTTGCGAGCTCGCAGATCACCACGAGAACCTCGTCCCTTCCAGGTGTTGCCATAGTCGTTCTCATCGGATGAATACGGGGGATGGTGATGAACGACGAACTTCCATCTGGCATCCGATCGACCCAGGGCGTCATCGAGCCACTCATACTGCTCTGAACCGGGCGCGACATTGCGGTTCGTATCGATCATGAAGAAATCCGCATCACCCTGACTGAAACTGTAGTAGTACTCAGGTTCAGGCAAGGACATGTACTTGTAGTAGTGCCGTGCGTCCTGCTCATGATTTCCCAGTACGGGATACATCGTGACACGACCGAGCAGGCCGTCCATGCCCGGGAAGAATTCCTCCGTCCAGTCGCCTTTCCGTGATCCGGTGCCCGTCAGATCACCCGGATGAACCAGAAACCCTGGTCGCTGCTCCCAGATATGCTCCGACAACGTCGCCGAGACCGTCGGATTGTCCTGCGTGTCACTCAGGATCGCGAACGCGATCGGAACGCCTCTCGGGGCTGCCGTCTGAAACGTCATGATGTCGGTCCGGATCTCCTGACCCCGATCATCCTTCAGGTCCACTTCGTAGAAGTACGGCTCATCCGCATCAAGTCCATCCAGCATGACCTCGCCGAGCATCAGAGGTGTATCGATCCGCTGTTCTCGATCGAACTCCGAGGTTTCACCGTATCGAACCACACCGGTCACCGGCCGAGTCGTCTCGAAGACGATCCTGATGGAATCACCGGTGGCATACTGCAGAAACGGAGGCACCTGCCAGAGGAGCTCCTCGGAGATGGCACGCTCCGGTGGAATGCGTGCTGGAAGATCTGTTCGATCCGAATGATGATCAAACTGGTGCGATACCCAGTCATCCTGAGCTGCCATGTCATACAGTCGAACATCCATCAGACGACCGACATGAGCATGAAACTCATTGTCGTCGTGATAGGCCGCAAGCGTGAAGGGCGCGCGTTCAGGATAGAGGAGGTCACCAGACTGCTCGGTTGATTCCGCGTCCAGTTCGCCATTGACATAGAGTCGCGTCGTCTCACCGTCGTACGTGGCCACGACGTGATAGAGCTTGCCTTCTTCATAGGCGGTCTTTCCGGTGACATACGTCATGGAACCGTTGCCATCGTCCGAACCAACCGTCGCAATACCAAATGTGAAATGTCGGTTGTCATATCCGAGAACCCAGCCCGTTTCCGCATCATTGTTGTCCTGAACACAGCCCAGGACACCACCCCACTGCCTGGGCTGACCTACGGAAAGCCAGGCCGATACGGTCATTTCACGCGAGGGCAGAAGCCCGGGAACCGCTCTGAAATCCGACGCGATGACGAGCCGATCATCTTCATAGAGCTCCGCCCCACCTCCCTGGCCATCGGAAAGAAAGGACAGTTCACGTTCCAGCTTGATTGAAGGACCCAACTGCGCATTCAGATGACCGTTGGAAACATCCGCAGATTGCATTGGATAGGCAATGAGCGCATCCGGATCGTCATGAAGCAGGAGCAGCGCCAACAACGGTAGAAGAGAATTCATCATCAGAGCAGCATACCGTTGCGGGTCGGAATCAGTTTTCCTTCGGTGGAAGCCATCGCAGGGTGGCCAGAACCGCTCGATGATCCGATGGCCACTCCTCGAAACCGATGTCGCTCGAAGGATCACCCTGATCACCAAGGACGAAGACCCGTAGAGGCTGCAGCTGCTGCGACACGTAGATCATGTCGATGCGATCCAGTGATGCGGTCCGCTGAGCTTCTGCAGGGTCTGAAAAACCAGCAGCATCCCAATGACCACGACCTTGTGTTCCGTTGACGTACCGTGGCGTCCACGTATGGCCGGGATCGGACACTTCATCGGATCGCACATGACGAAACGTGTCCTGGAGACCGGGCAAAGGACCTTCGAGATCCAAGGTCTCCCGATAGCTGCCTGGATCGGAAAGAACCTGCGATCCCTTCCAACCAATCGCAGGCCCAAGACGTGTCGCTGTTGGATTGGAGACCCATCGGTCGTTCTCTGAACGTGCCCAGTCCTCTGTCCAGTCCAGATGGGACGGTTCGTTGAAATCGCCACCCAGAATGACCGGGATGTTCTCGACCAGTGCAGGATGCACCGAACGATAGGTCTCGAAATAGATGTCACCCTTGTCACTGGCATCGAGAATCGCATCAACTTCGATCGGTTGCTCTGCAAGCAGCGTGTCCTGAATGATGTATGGACCGTAGGGAGACGGCTTCCAATGAACGTTGTGTACGACAAGAGGACCCTCAGGGTGAAGGACCCTGGATGTGTTCTGATCGATTGGCTCGATGGGATAGCGTGCATACGTCGCCTGGCCCCGTGACCCTCCATCACGCCGATGCCACGAAGGCTCATGCTCCTTCAGGATCCTGAAGACACGATCGTCTCCATACTCTTCCTGAACGAGAACAATGTCTGGATCGGAATGCATGATGACCTTCGCGATCGCATCATGTCGTGGCTGTTCATAGAGCGAATCCGCCGAGTTCGGCCCGGGCGCATTTCCGCTCCGGAGGATGTTGAATGCAAGAACATCCAGCAGTACCGGATCAACGCTGCTGACCGCCGAACGCTTCTCCCATGCCAGTTCCATGAGCAGCGCGCCATGATCGGATGGGAAGTCGCGTTGCTCGATCGGAATCGCATTGTCTTCCCAGACCTCCGGCAGCACATGTCCGGAAACAGGTCGAAGGATCCAGCCGTCCCGTGGCTGATCCGGATTCTTCAGATAGAGCCGATCAATGCGTTCGAAACCAGTTGCAACGCCGTCGCTTTCACGGAACATGGGAGACCACGTCAGCCCCGGACGTTGGACTGGATTCGGATGAAGGTCACGAAAGGTGTCCTTGAAGCCCGCGTCCTGCATGGCCAGACTCACCGGCAGGGGAAGATTCCGTCTGTGTTTGTAGATTCGAGCCGTATCTTCGGTCCAGTCAAGATGCGACGGCGTGTTCCAGTCTCCACCGACCAGCACGGGAACATCACTTGAACGATGCCCGATCCCGTCCAGATGTCCAATGATGGCCTGAGCCTGAGGCAGTCGGGATGAGCGGACATCCTCGGCAGCCAGAAGCTCCGCATCACTCATGGTCGGTTGATCTCGAAGTTCCTCGGTGATGTAAGCACGCCAGTCGATCCAGATCGACCATGCGATGAATGTACGCCCCTGCTCGTCCGTCAACTCCGCACCGACACCATGCCATGGATGATGAAAGAAGCGAGCCTTGATCTCAAGGGGGGTCAACACACACAGATGTGCGCTCTCTCCCTGCCATTGTCGCCAGCCCAGTTCCTCTGCGAGCCATTCACCGAGCTTCGGACGTTCCCCATCAATGTCATAGCTCTCCTGCAGCAGCACGAGATCCACGTTGGTCTCCCGGATGATCTGCAGTGCCTTTTCGGGCCCCTGCTCGACATCATTGGCACCATGAAGAACATTCCAGACAAGGACACGCAGAGAATCGCTTTGCGAACCGGCGTCCCGGGCATGACTCCATTGTGAAGGGAACAACGAAGCCAGGATCATCAGACAGAGCATTCGGATGGATTGATGTTGCATGAGAAGATGCTACTCGTAGCCTTGGCCGGGTCTCAACCACCTCGATATTCAGACTGAATAACAGCCCCTTTCAGAGCTCCGAACTGTCGGAACTTCGTCAATCCTGTGCATTCCATTTGCTGGAATCTCCAGTCCTACTAGACTGTCTGATCCATCAAACGATATACAGGAGTCGCCTCATGACAACGACATGCAATCTCACCGGAACCGCACTTGCAGGATCCATCCGTTTTCTGATGAACATGGCGAAACCACTCGTTTCGGATATCGATGCCCAACGATTCAGCGACTCCTGCGATACGACGATCAATCATCCGGCATTCGTTCTGGGCCACTGCGCCTATTACGTCGGCTACTGCATGCAGATGCTTGGAAGTGATATCGAATTGCCTGATTCTCATACGGATCTCTATCAGCACGGTGCCGAATGCATGCACATGCATGATGGCTATGACGACAAGGAATCAGCCATCGCACATTTCATGGAACGGCTTGAAACGGCAGCCAGCTTCGTGGAGGGACTCGATGATTCCGTCTTCGCCCGTTCCACAGAAGGCACCTTCTTCGAGGATCGAATGCCGAACATGGCCACAGTCGCAAACTTCATGATGGTTGCACATGTGACCTTCCACCTCGGGCAGGTCAGTGGATGGAGACGAGTCGCCGGATACGGCGCTGCAGGCTGAGCCTCGTCAAGAATCGGTTTTCAGGATTGCCTCAGCAGCAGCGAGCCCGCTGTCAATGGCGTGACCCACTGTCGGACCAAGACACCAGTCACCACAGGCAACCAGCTTCCTTGCGGAATCGACGAGGCAGGGCTGACCCACTGCTTGACTGACCAGGGCATATCGCCATCGGTGCGCGGTTGGAGTTCCAACAAGACCTCCACCAACGAGTTCCTGGAGACTCTGGAACAGCAGTGTGGCCACTTCTTCAGCCGGCCTTTCAAGGTGTTCACGTGTCCATTCGGACGTTGCCTGTGCAATCCAGGCGGACTGAGACGGTCTCTGTGGCTTGCTGGCCTGGTTGGCGATCCATCCCAGTGGGCCTGAATCGGGAGTCATGACTTCAAAGGGTGCAGGATTCTCGTGCGCCGCATCTGAAACAAGCAATGTCCAGTTTGGATCGTAAGTCGCCTTGTGCATGTCATCGAGGAAGTCCGGCTGAATGGGTGCAAGCAAGTCGATCGCCTGAGGTGAGGGAATCGCAACGACCAGCTGAGTCGCACTCGCCACGATGCCATCGGATCCCAGAAGCTGCCACGCCCCCCCATCAGCCCTGATGGATTCGATGCGAGCGCCGCATTGGATATCCAAGCCTTTGGCAAACCATTTCGGTACCGCACTCATGGTGGGAACACCGATCGGCCAATCCGGTTCGGCAAACGGTTTCTTCACCGAATCCTTGCCGGACTGAGGATCCCAGCGTGCGATCACGCCAGAGTCCATCAGATCCTGGACGAGTGCGGTGGATTGTGCCTGCTTGAGCGTGATGAACTGACAACCATGATCCAGTCGAACACCCTCGGGCCCTCTCCGGGTGCTCAAGCGACCACCTGGCCCCCGCCCCTTGTCGATGACCACAACGTCACGTCCAGCGGCAGCCAATGTCCTGGCCGCCGAGAGACCCGATGGCCCCGCTCCGATGACAGCAATATCACGATGAACAGTCATTTTCCAATCTCTCGGTAGGTCCCGATAGCCTAGCATTCCACCACTCAAAAGACATCGTCCTGACTGCAAACTGATCCGGTCTCGTCTCGTCGCTCAAAGGTGATATTCATGTCCCGACAACAGATCCTCATCATCGGAGCCGCCGGTGGCGTTGGCCGTGAACTCTCAAGGCAACTGTCCGCAGACGGGTGGGATCTGGTCCTGGCAGGCCGACAGCAAGCGTCTCTTGATGAACTCGCCATGGAGACCGGCGGAGAAGTCGAAGTCCTGGACGCCACCTGCTTCGAGGCGACGGACGATCTTCTCAAGCGGTACCCGGATCTCCGCGCTGCTGTGAACCTGGCAGGCAGCATCATGCTCAAATCAGCTCATCAGACCAGCCAGGACGATTTCAACGACACCATCTCACAAAATCTCACAACAGCCTTTTCCCTTGTCAGAGCCTGTGGAAACCACTGGAGACGAGGTGGTGGCAGCGTTGTCCTGATGTCCACGTGCGCCGCCAGACTGGGCCTCATGAACCACGAGGCGATTGCAGCTGCGAAAGCTGGCGTGGAAGGACTGACCCGTACGGCAGCAGCCACCTATGCGTCTCGGGGCATTCGATTCAACGCCGTTGCCCCCGGCCTGGTGGATACACCGCTGGCCCAACCGATCACCTCCAGTGAACCCGCTCTGAAGGCGTCCACGGCGATGCATCCACTTGGCAGAATCGGGAATCCGGAGGAAGTCGCCAGACTGATCGGATTCCTGCTGAATCCCGTCAATGACTGGATTACCGGGCAGGTGATCGGAATCGATGGTGGCCTGGCGACCGTACGGGGTCGCTAGCCGACTGGTCGTACTCGCTTCGACTACCATGCCACCCCACTGGGAGAATTGAGTTGACCAGCGCCATTCCAACACAACCAACGCTTCAAGCACCGCGAGGGGCTCGAATCACCGTCCTGATCTCGGTTGTGCTGCCGCCACTTGCATTGATCACGGTCATGTGGCTCGCATGGGGGACGGGATTCGGCATCTTGGACCTCTCTCTCTTTGCAGGCATGTATCTGATCTGTGGCCTGGGAATCACGATCGGATTCCACCGCTACTTCTCTCACAAATCCTTTGAATGCCCACGGTGGGTCAAGTGGATGCTCGGTATCACTGGATCCATGGCCTGCCAGGGAGATCTCTACTGGTGGTGCGCAGTCCATCGAACTCACCACCAGCACAGCGATGAAGCCGATGATCCGCACTCACCGCATGTGGGCAGTGGTGGTCGTCTGCGTCGATTCATCTACTCCCATTTCGGTTGGCTGTTTCGCATCGAACAGCCGGATCAACAGCGCTATGTTCCGGATCTCAAGGCCGATCGTGATCTTCAAATCATCAGCAAGCTGTTTCCGTTCTGGGTTTTCCTGAGCCTGCTCATCCCGACGGTTCTGGGCGGCGTTCTCAGCGGCAGCTGGTTCGGAGCACTGACCGGCTTCCTCTGGGGCGGACTCGTCCGAATCTTCTTCGAGCATCATGTCACCTGGAGCGTGAATTCGGTATGCCACATCTGGGGTGCGCAACCCTATGACAGCCATGATCACAGCCGGAACAATGCGATTGTCGGCGTTCTGGCACTCGGCGAAGGCTGGCACAACAATCATCACGCCTTTCCCACTTCCGCTCGACATGGCCTTGCTTGGTGGCAGTTCGACAGCAGCTGGATCATCATCAAGATGATGTCCATGGTGGGCATGGCTCGAGCCCTCAAGACGCCGAGCCCTGAACGCATGGCCAAATCCACAAACAAGGCTGTGATCGATGAGTCCGGGCACTGAAATCGCCTTGATGTGCCTGCGAGACCCGTTTGGATCACGGATGACTCAACACACGGATGCCGGTCGGTCGATACTCTGATTGCCAGTGAACTCGACCTGGTTTGACCTCACATTGAACGGAGCGCCCTCACCATGACTCCCATGACCAGACTGCTGCTTGTGGCCACATTCGCGACCATCCTGCCGTTCACCGGCTGTGAACAGGCATCCGATGAAGGCGGCAACGATTCATCGCCGGTCGCCGAAGAGCAGAAAGCGCCTGACTTGGGTCGACCGCTGGGCACGATGAATATCGAAGGCTCCAATCTTCAGGTCCATGGAAAAGGTGTCTTCAGAGCCGGGGCACGACTTGAACTCACGATTCAGCTTGTGGATGGCGCAACGCCATCTTCCATTCATGCCTGGGTAGGTCCACGCTCCGGAAAGGATGTCGAAAAGATCCGTGCAGAAGGAGACGATCGATCCTGGCGCGTGAACGTGGACGTTCCGGGCACCGTGACGGACACGACCATGCTCTGGATCGAGGTCGAGGGCAAGGATGGCAAGCAGGATTCAAGAGGCATTCGCATGCGGTGAGCGACCCTCAATGAGGCCTGTGGGCTCTCATCGACTGGATTCTCGGAACCTGATTCCCCGATCGCCTGAGTTCGAAAGTAACACTGGACAGGGCCCCTGAACGGGCTGATACTTTCTTCTACATGCTTTCGAAGGTCATAACCTGCGTGCTGCTGGCTGCCATTGCCCTCCAGGGGGTCTATGGAGGTCTGCGAGAAAGCGTTGTCATCCAACTTGGTGGCAGCCATGACCATGCACATGAAACCGTTGTGCATGCCGTGAAGCACGCGTGTGGTCACCATGACCACGAACATCACCATCATGATCACCATCATGATCACCATCACGGTGCGAATGCACCTGAACCGTGTCATGATCATGCTGAGGACTGCTGTGAAGGGACCGAAATCGAACTGGATCTCGTCCTGTTGCTCTCGAATCCGCGGGAGAAGACCAATCAGGACACGCTGATCACGACTCCAGTTGCCTTCGAGCAATCATCTGAACACTCGACATCCTGCTTCACCAGACCGCAGGAAACCCCGTCGTATCGAGGACTGGACCCGGGTCTTCGTCACAGACTTGCCGTGGTCCGATCGACTCGACTGCTGCTCTGAACCCAGATTCATTGACGTTCATGAAACCTCGTGGCCATGGCCATGTGGTGATGTTGTTGTGAGTTTGGGCAGGAGTGTCTTGACATGTCATTTATTCCGCCAGCATCCACTGGATGCATCCGATGGCGAATCCTGATCCTGTTGCTGCCGGGTGTGCTGTTGATCGGCTGTCAGTCGTATGAAGCGGCTCCACTGGATATCCATGACTATCGTTCGTCCTTCGAAGATCGAATCGATGAGACGGAAACCGTCACGGCGTTCGCAGAGAGACTGAACGCAACGGATGAGGCCATCAACCGTGGATTCGATCCGTCTGATGGCATCTGCAGTGCCGAAGGTGAGGTCCTTGCGCTGTTCTACAACAACAGACTCCGAATCGCTCGCCTGGAAGCCGGCGTTGCCCTGGCCACACTGGAGACCGCAGGGCTCTGGGACGATCCCGTCTTTGGATTCGATGCTGCTGAAATTCTGTCCCCCACCACGACGCCATTCGAATGGGGTGCGATGGGCAGTCTGACCATCCCGATCTCGGGCAGACTGGACATTGAAAAACAAAGAGCAGGTGCAGCCTACGAAGCTGAACTGCGAACCATCGTCGATGCCGAATGGCGAACACGAGCCGACCTTCGCAAATCATGGGCCCGCTGGGCTGCTGCATCGGAGCATCTTCTCCTGATTGATGAACTGATCGTCAAACTGAAGGAGATCAACAGCCAGGCCGATCTGCTGATGAAGGCAGGTGAAATCAATCGAGTTGAACGACGACTTCTGAAGATCGAACTTGCGGATCGGCTCGTTCAGGCTTCTGAAGTCGAACTGCAGGCCCTGAACGCCTTGAATGATCTGCTCGATGTCATGGGACTTCCACCATCGGCTGGCCCCCTGCTGATCCCGGAGTTTCCGGCGATCGAGCATCCGGAAGTACCGAATACCACTGAACGACTGATCCAGTCAAACACGGAGCTGGCCGTGAGATTCGCCGAATATGAAACGGCGGAAGAGACCCTGCGGCTGGAAATCAGGAAGCAGTTTCCGGACATCGTCATTGGATCGGGATATGGCACCCAGTTCAATGATCAACGGGTGATGTTCGGCCTGTCCATACCGATCCCAATTCTGAATGCCAATCGAGCTGCGATTGCAGAAGCCGCTGCTCGGCGTGAAGTCGTCCGAGCGGCCGCCGAAACGACCTTCGAATCGCTCTACCGCAAATTGGAGACCGCCAATGCAGCGCTGCTGCTCAAGCAAAATCAGCGAAATCAGTACACGGATGTGATCGTACCGTTGCTCTCGGCGCAGAACGAGGATCTCCGAAAGATTGCCGAATTGGGAGAACTGGACATGTTCGTCCTGCTCGAAACCGTCAATCGAACCGTACAGACAAAGCAGCGTCTCATTGATCTTCGAGTCGAGGAGCTGGATGCGACCATCATGGTTCATGAGATCCTTGGACCAGCGATACCCATGGACCCTGCACCCACCATGAATCGACACAACACCAATACGACAGACTCGGACAAGGACAACACCTTTGTTGCGGGAGGCCGAAAATGAATTCAAGCACACGATCAATTCTGAAACTGATCAGTCTGATTCTGATAGCCACACTGCTGGTGAGCTGTGGCAAATCGGAACCTGATGCAGATGATCATGCCCATGAACACTCAGAAGAGTCGATGCCTACCAACCGAGTCGCCATCCCATCGACGGTTCGATCCAATCTTGGCATCACCTTTGCAACTGTAGAACGTCGTCATATCGAAAGCACATTGCGTGCGCCGGGCCGATTCGAGTATCTCCCGACCGCGTTGCGGGAGTATCGAACACCCGTTCCGGGCAGAGTGGAGATTCTGGTGGATCAGTTCGATGTCATCAAGGACGGCGACCTTCTCTATCGGATGGACTCACCTGCCTGGCGTGATCTTCAGAAGACGATTGCACAATCCGCTTCCGAGTTGGCCAGCAATGAGGCCATCATGGATTCCTATCCACAACTCTTCGCTGCTCACAAGCGACATGAACGAAGTCTTCAGGAAGCACTCTCGATCTGGATGGCAAGGGTCGAGAAGCTCGAAGCCTTGCGTGAAGCTGGCGGTGGTCGGATGACGGAATACACCGCTGCCATGGCCGAGCAGGTCAAGATCGAAGCGGAGCTTGCAGAGGTGAAGGAAGAAGATGTCAGACTCTCGGCTGCCAGAACCCGTACAAAGGCATCTGTCGAGGCCGCCCAGGCCCAGTACGACCTTGCACTGGATACCGCCGCCTCATTCCTCGGCATGTCGCGAGAACAGCTCCTGGAACCCGCGTCCAGAAGCGCCACTGCGCTACCAGCCTGGCGAAGCATCAACATGATCGAAGTCCATGCCGTCGCTGATGGTGTCGTGGAATCGATCGATCTCACGAACGGATCCTGGGCGGATGCGCAGGACAATGTGATGTGCATTGTCCAGCCGGATCGCCTTCGATTCCATGCCACGGGACTGCAAAGTGATCTGGGGATCCTTCGTGACGGGCTCAAGGTCATGATCGTGCCACCGGCATCGACGTCTGCGGGCACCTCGATTCCGATGAACGAAACCATGACCGGCACACTCAAGCTTGGACTCACGGCCAACCCCGATGATCGAACAGTCGATCTCCATGTCGTTCCTGATCAGCTTGCACGATGGGCGCGGGCAGGTGTTTCAGCTCAGCTCGAGATCGTCACGGATTCCACGACCAACCGCGAACTGGCCATCCCATTGTCGGCTGTTCAGAGAGATGGCCTTGTTCCAGTGATTTTCCGTCGAGCTCCGGACAATCCCAATGAAGCCATTCGAATCGAAGCGGATCTGGGGTTCGATGATGGTCGCTGGGTCGCCGTTCTCAGCGGACTTCGGGATGGAGATGAAGTCGTTCTGGATGGCGGGTTCCAGTTGATGCTGGCAACCAGTGGATCGGTTCAGCAGGGTGGACATTTCCATGCAGATGGCACCTTCCATGAAGGAGCGCACTGAGCCATGTTGCAGGCAATGATCCGCTTTTCACTGCGGTATTCATCACTGGTGGTCGTCGCGGCCATTCTCATCTCAGGCTATACGGCCTGGCGGCTTCCGAAGATGAGCGTGGATGTCTTTCCGGATCTGAACGCGCCGACGGTCGTGATCATGACGGAAGCTGGAGGACTCGCCGCTGATGAGGTCGAGCAGTACGTCACATTTCCCATCGAAGCTGCCGTCAATGGCATGACAGGCGTTCGCAGAGTTCGCAGCGCCAGCGCGATCGGACTCTCGATCATCTGGGTTGATCTGGAATGGGGCGCCGACCTGTATCAGGCCAGACAACTCGTCTCGGAACGTCTTTCAGCTGCCAGAGAGATCATGCCCCCTGGTGTTGAACCGTTCATCACGCCGATCACATCGATCGCAGGAGAGATCATGCTCGTCTCCCTGTCATCCCCGGGCGGCGAGGCCACCCCATTGGAATTGCGTGCCTATGCCGAATTCGATCTTCGCAACAAGATTCTCTCCATACCCGGCGTGGCCCAGGTGGTCGCCATTGGAGGTGAGCTCCCCGAGTACCAGGTCAATGTCGATCAAAATCGACTTCTGATCCATGATCTCACGATTTCGGATGTCACCAGGGCGGCCGGCGGCGCGCACAGCACGGCCAGCGCGGGGTACCTGGCGGATGTCGGCAACTTCGAGATCCCTATTCGTCAACAGAGCCGAGTGACCAACGCAGAAGACATCGCTCGCACCATCATCCGACATGAGAACGGTACACCGGTCACGATCGGCCAGGTAGCCGATGTCCGGCTTGGCCCCGCTCCAAGACGTGGTGTCGCCTCGGAGCAGGGTCGACAATCCGTGATCCTCACGATTCAGAAAGCACCAGGCACCAATACGCTGGCGTTGACGGACAAGATCGATGCGCTCCTCAATCAGATCCAGCCGTCGATACCTCGAGGGATGGTTCTCAACCGGGACGTCTTCCGGCAATCACACTTCATCGATCGTGCCGTCAGCAACGTCACGACAGCCCTGATCGAAGCCGTCGTGATCGTTGCGATCATTCTCGTTCTGTTCCTGATGAATCTTCGAACGACCTTGATCACATTGACAACCCTTCCCGTCTCACTGGCCATCGGCCTCCTGACGATGGACGCCATGGGGATGAGCCTCAATGTCATGGCCCTCGGTGGCCTGACCGTCGCCATCGGCGTCCTGGTCGACGATTCGATCATCGAAGTCGAGAACGTCTTCAGACGTCTCAAGCAGAATCGTGCATTGCCTGAAGATCAACAGCGTGACTTCGTCACGGTCATCTTCGAGTCCAGCAATGAGATTCGGCTCCCGATGGTCTTCGCGACGATCATCATCGTGATGGTCTTCATTCCCCTTCTGTTCCTGCAGGGCATCGAAGGTCGCTTCTTCCAGCCGCTGGCGATGACCTACATGATCTCGATTCTGGCGTCTCTGGTGGTCGCCATCACATTGACCCCTGCACTGTGCAAACTGTTTCTGAAAAGATCATTCGGATCCATGCAGGAACGAGATTCCTGGCTCGTCGGCCTGCTCAAAAAGGGCTACGGACCCAGTCTCGAGTGGACACTTCAATATCGCCGAGGCGTCCTTGGCATTGCAGGGGTGGCAACCGCAGCTTCACTGCTTCTGGCGAGTACGTTCGGAACGTCGTTCCTGCCCTCATTCAACGAGGGAACCTACACGGTCTTTCTCCTGGCCCCTCCTGGAACCTCTCTGGTTGAAAGTGATCGACTGGCAACCCATGTGGAAAGACGCCTTGCAGACATCGAAGGTGTCCAGACCGTGGCTCGGAGAACAGGTCGAGCTGAGCGAGATGAACATGCAGAACCCGTGAGCAACTCCGAAATCGAAGTAACGCTCATGGATTCGACCGATCACAGACAAGTTCGCCGGGAGATCGACGAGATCCTGTCAGCCATACCCGGGATCACGACCATGGTCGGTCAGCCGATCGAGCATCGCCTCAGCCACCTGCTTTCGGGAACCCCCGCCGCCATCGCCATCAACATCTTCGGAGAAGATCTCGATGAACTTCGCCGAGTCGCCAGACAGGTGGAAGCGACCTTGCAGTCGGTTCCTGGCGCCCGTGAAGTCAATGCCAATCGAGAGCTCCTGGTGACGACACTCCCGGTTCGGTATCGACATGCCGCACTGGCCAATGCAGGACTGAGTCCGGCTTCGGCGGCAGAACAGGTCCGCAATGCGATGTACGGTGAAGTCGTCGATCGAATCAACCAGGGCGTACGACAATACGATCTGGTTGTTCGTCTTGATCCCAGCCAGCGTGAATCGATCGATCAGGTTCGGAACCTGCTTCTGAGAGGGCAGAGTGGTGCAACTGTGCGATTGCGTGATGTCGCCGACATCGGCCCGGAACGCTCCAGCAATCTCATCACACGTGAAAATGCACAGCGGAAAGCGGTCGTCTCTCTCAATGTCGCCGAAGACTCCAATCTTGGAGATCTTGTTGCAGCCGTGCAGCAGTCTGTCGATCCGATCGTTCAGGAAGCCGGATTCACGGTCACCTATGGTGGTCAGTTCGAAGCCCAGCAATCCGCTTCCAGAACCATCCTGGCAACGGGACTCGTCGTCGCGATTCTCATGCTGATGCTGCTTCAGATTTCAACGGGTACGTTCAAGGCCGCGCTGCTGGTCATGGTCAATCTCCCGCTTGCACTCATCGGCGGCATCATGGCGATCTTTCTGACCGAAGGCGGTGGATTCTGGGCCAACATGCTTGGCATCCTTGGACTGGGGAGCGGGTACGTCGCCCCGGTCGTTTCGATCGCCAGTCTGGTGGGATTCATCACGCTCTTCGGAATTTCCGTTCGGAATGGCATTCTTCTCATCAATCACTACAACCATCTTCTAGAAGATGATGCGATTCCACTGGATCAAGCCATCATTCAGGGGTCAATGGAACGGCTGGTACCCATTCTCATGACAGCGATATCGGCCGCACTGGGCCTGCTTCCGCTCGCATTGGCCGCAGGCCAGCCTGGAAGTGAACTTCTGTCACCATTGGCCGTCGTGACAGTCGGCGGACTTCTCACCTCCACGCTCCTGAATCTGATCGTGGTTCCCGCAGGCTATTCCCTGCTGTTTGCCCGGGATCGAAGCACAGGCAGCTCATGAACTGGATTTCCAGAAACCCCTGAACGTCCACTATGATGCGACCTCACTTCAGGAAGGAACTCGCATCATGTTCAAATTGAATCAATCGGCACTGATCGCACTCGTCGCCTGCCTCTATCTGCTGTCAGGCTGTGACCATGATCACGATCATGATCACTCCAATGGGCAAGGTTCGAATCCATCACAGAGCCATGATCACGATCATGA
>PAAJ01000008.1 GCA_002702575.1 Phycisphaerae bacterium
GGTGTTGAGCGAACCATAGACATTGATCAAGGCCAGCAGATCATCAACATCGACGGCGTTGTTTTGATTGAAATCTCCTGCACAGGTCTCGAGGTCATACTCGATGACGATTCGAACACCTTCACTCCCGAGACTCCGGAGATCACAACCCTGACCGCTGGAGCCGATCTGATTGACCATGCTCAGATACCCTCCGCTCAAGGCTTCGTCCATGACCGCCTCATCGAGAGACCACGAGAAGGTGGATGCGTTGTAGGTCTGCTCCGAGTACTGCTGATCCGGGTTGCTGCGAATCTGTTGGCAATAGCTCGAACTGAGAATCTGGGTACCGGCATCAATCCAGAGATAGACACTCCATGCATCGCATGGATTCGGATGATTCCAATGAATACGAGCTGATGTCATGACAGCGGTCTCAGGCAAGGCGTCTTGAAGATCCCAACGCCAGGCACCTCGCTCACGATCATTCCAACAGCCGTAATGGGGATCACTGAAGCACCCCGTCAGCGCAAACGTCGCAGAACTACTGTTTGTATAGGCGTATGGACTGCAGCAGGATCCATCATCAATCAATCCTGACTGGACAGGATAGACCACGATGCTGTCTGCATTGACCGTTCCACAGAAATGAAACAGAACGATCAGAATGCAGCCAATACCACATTTCGAATGAATCGTAGCCATCATTCACACTCTCCATACGCACTGAGAAGAATCAGCACATCGTTGACATTGATCAATGCATTGCCATCGAGATCATACTCGGTGTTGAGCGAACCATAGACATTGATCAAGGCCAGCAGATCATCAACATCCACAATGTCGTTTTGATTGAAATCTCCTGCACAGGTCTCGAGGTCATACTCCACAAGAAGCACTGCAGTTGGTTCCAGATACGCCATGGAGCCCCAATACTCGCCAAATGACATGCTCATCACCAACCAATCCGTATCGCCCTGGGCCTCGATGATGTCGCTTGTTGCCAGGTCGTATTCCATGGCCTCAAGTTGCCCGGGTTGCTCGAAGAGCTCGCCGGAACCGTACAGGTCATTCCCATCCTGAATCGTGAAGACTCCCGTTCCACGCTTCATTCCGAGCCTGAACGTGTTGCCTTGCTGACCATACAAATCATCACCCAAGAGACGCACCTTCAGAGCGGTGATGACCGCTTCCTCGGGAATGTCCGACAAGTCGAATCGCCACATCGAGATCTTCTTGCCACTGTAGGTGTAGTCACCCGTATTCAGGCTGCACCAGCCACCCTGCATCATCGGCGGATTGGTGTACCAGTAGTTGTTGGCACACTGAAAACCCCCACTCCACCAGAGTTGTACAGCCTGCGTGTCCTCGATCTCGATCATCTGTGATTCCGCACGACTGTGAAGGTTCACCATCGCCAGGATCATCAAACTCATTGCCATGTGAAGTTTCATCAACAGCCTCCGAAGTAGGACAACATGGCGAGGAGATCGTTGACATCCACGTCACCATCCGAATCAAGATCTCCGTCCAACGAGTCTCCTGAAGCACCGTAATTCTGAAGAAGTGAAAGGATGTCATCGACATCCGCATCGTTGTCTCCATCCAGGTCACCTGGACAGTCGACACAACTCATGTCTTCACATGTGGAATCCTCGCCAAGAAAATCGAATCCGGCATTCTCGCAAGTCGACTGGGTGGTCTCCACACAGGTGCCTGAAGCCATGCAGCAGGCACCATTGATCGATGGCACATCAAGAACAACATTCAGCCGCGCTGCATTTGGACCTGTGTTGTGAACGTCCACACCACCACTGTTGGAGACATACGCATAGATGGTCAACATGCCGTCTTCACGAGCCGATTCAACCACCGAAGCAGGCAGCGCGAAGGTGAAGTTGCCACCCCAGAAGTAACCGTTGTACTGCCATTCCGGAGAATTGATGACCGAGAACGCGGTGGCATTCGTCAGACTGCCACTCGTCCCTTCGATGCCAAGGGTCGTATCACCGCCCATGTCGCTGAATTCAGTCATTCCCCGGAACGAACAGGACTGAATCGTGGCATCTTCTGGAATGGAAGACAGATCAAAGTGCCAGAAGGCACCTCTTCTGGAACCCATGCATGAACCAGCGTAAGAAGAGCACTTCTGGGAGTAGGTGAACTCACCATTCCACCACGAAAGCGAACTGTATGTACAGCAATTCGTCGCGCTCATACTGGCCGTCTGCGACCAAGGGATCTCAATGGTCTCGACAGCACCCTCTGCGGATACTCCGCAGAGGAACACCAAAGACATCATCCAAATCATCAGATGCTTCATGGACAATCTCCAAAAGCATCAAGTATTAAAAGTAAATCGTTGACACCGACATAGTCGTCGCCATCAAGGTCGTACTGACTCCCGGATGATCCGTAGACACCGAGCAAGTCAAGTAGGTCGTCGACTTCGACCTGACCGTTGCCGTCAAAATCTCCAACACAGCCCTCCTCGACCAGCATGACCAAACGAGCACCGTTGGCACCGCTGTTGGTCAGGGTCATGGCCAGATCATTACTCGTCGTGGCCACGACCATCAGATAGTCGCTCTGTTGCGATTCATAGATGGAAGATGGAATCACGAATGAGTAGTTAAACGATGAAGGCCAGTTGATGGACAGACTCGCATTGGGGTAGTTCAACGTGTCATAGATGGTGGTGGGATTCAGAAAGGCCGAGTCGACCCATTGCATGGAGATCGTTCCGGATCCCATTGATCCCGTTCGATTTCCGGCGAATGTCATGTAGGTGATATTGGATCCCTGTGGCAGGTCAGAAAGCTTGTAGATCCAGGCCGCCATATGCCGCTCATTGCCGCAATAACCGCCCTGTGAAAAGCAGTTTCGGATGGATATGGAAGACAGATTCATCTCAACCGAACTGGTGCCACAACAACATCCCCAGTTGTCACATGGTGATGTTCGAGCTGAAGACAATGGCATCATGGACATCACTTCAGCACGTGCGGTCGGGATCAATGCCATGCTGATGACAACAAGAATCGAACTCAAGATGCCTTTTTGATACTGAAGACTGCTCATGGACAATCTCCAAAGGCATCAAGAAGCTGAAGCAGGTCGTTGACGCCAACATAGTTGTCACCATCAAGGTCATAGTCCGAGCCGGTAGACCCGTAGGCACCCAGGAGCGCGAGCACATCCGAGACATCCACTGATCCGTTGGAGTCGAAATCACTGGGACAGGCCACCTCGCTGAGGAAGACCAGACGAGCCCGATTCGTTCCGGTATTCGTCAGATTCATGGTGTAGGTACTGCTGAAGCTGGCTGCAACCATGAGATAACCCCCACTGTCCGCCGCATAGATCGATTCGGGCACACTGAAGGAATAGGTCGAGGCACCATTCCAACTGACCGGCCCGTAATGATCCGGGTCATTCATGGCATCGAGAATGTTGGCCTGACTCATGCTGTCCGTGGGCATCCACTTGTAATAGACGTATCCGGTTCCCCATGAACCCGAACGTCCACCAGTAAACCGCATGTAGGTGATTTCAGAATCTTCAACCATTTCCGGAATCTGAAATATCCACGCGCCCTTATGAGCATCACCCATGCAATAGCCACCTTGATAGGTACACGTCTTGACATCAATGGTGCCTGGATTCATCGTCAGGCTGCCACCGGTACCGCAACAACATCCCCAACAACTGTCAGGCGAGGTTCTTGCTGACTCGATGGGGTGGACAACATGCGTCTCGGCCTGTACCCCAGACAGACCACATCCAACAAATGCCAGAGCAACAAGCCAATGTCTCATCGTCATGCTCCCTTTGATTGTCGACGCCATCAGTCAACACATGGACCCTGGCAGGAACTGCCTTTCAGGTTCATTGAGCTGCTGGACTGATGACCCCCCTGTTCGCTGTCCGACGGATCCACCATGGATGCCGCCTCATCTTGGTCCGCATGTGCGGACGGAACGATCGCGCCTGGATCCACTGAAGTGACTCGTCCTGGAGTCGATCTCCCGGGAATGCTTCCCGAAAGCGTGCTTCACCAAGCTGACCTTATAGTGACACGCGACTACCCAGGGTGTCAAGACAGCATCGGGCAATTGAAGACCATTGACGGAAAACAGGCTTTTTTGATGCGATCAACTGCCCCATCACCGGATGCAGGACCTCAAGAGACGTATCGATATCGCTAGTGCGACTCGGAATGAGACTTTGGTCGCTTGACGTTCTTGGCCAGACCGAGCTTCTCAAGCAACCGGATTTCCCACCAGGTCACGTCCATCTCCCACCAGCGATGCTGGTTGGAGGCGCTCGACGGATCATGATGATGATTGTTGTGCCAACCTTCCCCGACAGTCAGCAGCGCCACCAGCCAGTTGTTTCTGCTTTCATCCGTGGTCTTGTAGTTGGAATAACCGAACATGTGTGAAAGAGAGTTGACTGACCATGTGATGTGCCAGACCACGACGGTACGGACAAGGACACCCCAGACGAACAGGCTCAATCCAAACTGAACACCCGCCATCACGGCACCATCAACGGCCCAGCCGATGAAGAAGCCCACGAGGAAGAACAGAATCGCATGGGCGACATAGATCCAGACCCAGAGATATCCCTTTTCGAGCCTCATGTAGAACGGATCACGAAGAACGTCGCCTGCGAACTGTCGATAGGTATCGATGTTGTGGGTGGCCTTGTTGCGGATGAGAAGCCAGCCGATATGGCCCCAGATGAAGGTCACCAGCGGACTATGGGGATCGTCCTGTTCATCCGAATGCTTATGGTGATACCGATGGATCGCAACCCACTTGGCCGGCGTGTCCTCCATGCAGCACAGGGCAATGATCACGAAGGAACGCTCAAGCCACTTGGGCAGCTTGGCGCTGTTGTGCGTCAGGATCCTGTGATAGCACAGATTGATTCCCTGGCCGAAGACATGAATACCGAGGATCATCACGATCAGGCCGGTCCAGCTGAACAGCCATGGAATGACGGCTGCCAGGGCCAGGATATGGATCAACGAGATGGCGATGGCATAGGGCCACACGACCTGGCCACGGATGATCGTGTCGGGGAGCGCCAGGCGGGGCGACTCGGCCTTTGGGGTCTCTAATGCGTCTGCAGAATGCGGGGGAGTCGCCATGAAGTCCTTTCCGGATGACAAGTTGCCCCAATCAGCATCCGTGCCCGGTAAGGGTATCTGGCCGGGTTCTTTGAGGCAAATCAAACCGGCCGAACCCCCTTTCCAGAAAACGTTTTCCTGATGAGATCGCTTAGGATGACAACGCCAACACGGGGGACCCCATCCACATGACTCCAGTCAAGATTCCATGCCTGTGGATGCGAGGCGGGACCTCCAAGGGGGCCTACTTCCTGGCAGAAGACCTGCCCACGAACCAGGCCCTTCGTGATCAAGCCCTGCTTCAGGTCATGGGATCACCGGATCCAAGACAGATCGACGGCCTGGGTGGCGGCGACACCCTGAGCAGCAAGGTCGCCATCGTGTCCAGATCCACTCGGGATGACTCTGACCTGGATTACCTCTTCGCACAGGTTGCCGTCGATCAACCCATCGTGGACACCTCGGCAAACTGCGGCAATATTCTCTCAGGGGTGGCTCCATTCGCCATCCTCAGGAATCTCATCGAGACATCCGATCCTGAAACCATTGTTCGCATCTACAACGTCAATACAAGCAGTCGAATTCATGCCACTGTCCAGACCTCTGGAGGCCAACCACAGTTTGCCGGTGAGGCCGCCATCGATGGTGTTCCGGGGACTGCTGCTCCGATCCAGCTCGACTTCCAGGATGTGCTTGGCCCCCTCACCGGACACGTCCTTCCGACTGGCAACACAACGGACATGTTCGAGGGTGTCAAGGTGACCTGTGTCGACAGTGCCAATCCGGTGGTCCTGATGCATGCCGAGGATGTCGGAGAGTCGGGACACGAATCACCGGAAACCCTCGATGCGGATCATCCACTGCTTGTGAAGATCGAAGCCATTCGGAAGGCAGCCTCGCTCAAGATGGGACTTGGGGATGCGACGGATCGAGTCATCCCGAAGGTGGCTCTGCTGTCTCCGGCTGTCGATGGCGGAAGCATCTGTTCACGGTATTTCACTCCGGCACACTGCCATGCCGCCCATGCCATCACTGGGGCGATTGCCGTTGCCGTCGCCACTACGATCGAAGGCTCCGTTGCCGCAGACCTGGAAGTCGATGAACAGCATGGCTCCAGAACGGTCCGCATCGAACATCCCAGTGGTCATGTCGATGTGATCCTGACGCTGCAGGACGATGGCCAGGTGAAGAGTGCCGGGATCATTCGAACGGCTCGCCCGATCATGGATGGCGTCGTGGAGATTCGAGACTCGTCTGCATGATCGACTCGCAGCAACTCGACATCACCGCTCAGGACCGGCGTTTCTACTGGTTCTGGATCCTGCCGATCCAGACCATGCTCATGACCGCCTACATCGTGCCGATGTACGGCTTCAATGCCTACATCGAACCGATCAATGAGATCTTCAATCCAGCCAGAGCACTGGACGGCTGGCCCGGCGCGATCTCCGGCGGCCTTGTGTTCCTGGGAACGACGCTCGGTGCGGTCCTCGAACGACTCCTTGGGAAACTCTCCCACTCTGCCCGCATCCAACTGCTTCTCTCGAACATCCTGATCGCTGTGACCCTGGTGATCTTCGCCGTTGCCTGCTGGTACGAATCCATATGGCTGCTCATGACGGGAGGTTCATTCCTGATGGGCATCGGCATGGGATGCAATTTCTCGTTTTCGGCCAAATTGCTTCTGAGTTGGGGACGTCATATGGGCCATCTTGGATTGCAGTCCGGTGTCTTCGGACTGCTCTTCGGTGTCTGGGGTGCGATCTATTCACTCATGGCGCCCATGCTGATTCAACGATGGGGTATCGAGTGGACGTTCATCGGAACCGCTTGCTTCGTGATGCTCTTCGCTTTTCTGTCCGTCATTCGACTGAGGATGCCAGTGGAGCCTGCCGCTCGATCAACGCTCGACAAACCGGTCCTCTCCCTGAGGCAGATCGCGGCAACCAGGCAGTTCTGGTTCTTCACGATCTGCATGCTGATCCTTCTGACACCTGGATTCGGGTTCAAGGTGATCGTCCAGTCACTTTCTGAACACATCTATCACGTCAGCAGTCTGACGGCATCACTGGTCGCGGTCGCGTTCCTCATGTCCTATGGCATCTCACGTTTGATCTGCGGTCTTCTGGCGGATCACGTTCGCTTGAAACCGATGTATCTCCTGTTCACAGGCGGACAGATGATTCTGCTGACCGTAACGGCCATCGCGCTTCCCGATGTGCAGGGCATTGCCTTCATTGCAGTCATGATGTGTCTGATTGGAAGCCTTTTCGCCGCCGGCAAGAGTCTCTGGGGCATGCTGGCAATGGCACTCTTCGGCAGTTCGAACCTCAACAGCGCCATCCATGGTCTGCTGGTCGCGTTCGGACTCGCCGGCCTGCTCGGACCAGTCACTCTCAACTGGGCACTTCGTTCGGATGATGTCCTGAGAACCACATCCTGGTGGATGTATGCGATGGCTGGCGCAATGGGATTGGCATGCCTGCTGGTCTGGCTCATGCGAACCTTTGATTTCGAAGCCGCTGCCAATCACAAGCATCAGCCCATGCATTGGAAGCCGTCCGAGCGGGATGAACGTGATCGCTTCTAGTGATTGCAATCCAATCCAAACTGATCAGGCATGCTTCAGCATCGCGATTGCCAGCCCATCGCCGATCGGATTCAGGCTGTACTCCACTCGATCATCCTCGAGCAGCTTGGCAGCCAGTTCCCGTGTCGCCACGGTTGATTCATCGTTGACTTCGGGATCAGCGACTCGACCACCTCGCAACATGTTGTCGAAGGTCAGCAGTCCACCGGGCCGCAGCAGTTCAAGACCCTGTTCGTAGTACGAGGGATAGCCTTCCTTGTCCGCATCCACGTAGATGAAGTCATAGGTGCCGGCTTCCCCCGCCTCGATCATCGCAGCCAGACTCTCGGCTGCAGGACCGACTCGCGGAATGATGCGATCCGACACACCTCCACGATCCCACCAGGACTGGGCGACGGCCATGTGTTGCGGATCGAGATCACAGGCAACGACCACGCCGTCATCCGGCAGGGCCATCGCCATGCCCATGGCGCTGTATCCCGTGAAGACACCGACTTCGATGACACGCCTGGCCTGCATGGTCTTCAGCAGAACACCCAGCAGCTGGACCTGCTCGGGAGATGTCTGCATCTCGCCCTCGGGATGGTCTTCCATGGCCTCACGCAATTCACGCATGATGGGCACTTCCCGAAGGGTGTGCGCCATGAGCCATTCATGTACGGGAGCATCGAGCTGGATAGTGCGTCGCGACATTCCGGAAGAGTCTAACGGGCTGCCGTCCATTCAGACATCTTTGCGGGATCAGGAACAGGGCCCCCACCCGGCGATCATCGCCAGGACATCGTTGACGCCGACAAATCCATCGCCATCGACATCTGAATCCGGATCTTCCTGACCATACGCTGCCAGAAGCTGAAGAATGTCATTCACATCCGTCTGATCGTCACCATTGATATCGGTGGAACATGGTGTGCCGATGACGATGACATCCACGACCAGATCGACGTAGACCGTCTCGAGCTGCACCGTGACTTCACCGAAGATCGGAATGTCGGTCGAGGCCGTTCCCAGCACGATGTTCTCCATCAGCATGTTGCCCTGGCCGTTCTCATCAAGACCGAGCGAGATGTCGAACGCAATCGTGACCGGTTCCGGTGGAGGTGGCTCCAGAAAGGAAGTCGTGCCACCATCGAGTGGACACGGGCCTTCGAAGATGCCACCGAATGAGGAATCGGGAAGCTGATCGGACACGTCGATCGGCCCGAACTCGATGCCGAAGTAGGTGACATCGACAGAGACGCCCGTGATGGATACCTGCAGGTCGTATTCCCCCCCGTCAGGACGCACCGAGGTGGGGCTCGTCCAGGCGACATCCTCGCCGGATGTCTGGATCGAAAGGGGCCAGCTGGCGGTGTCGGCGCCTCCCAATGCGGAAGCGGCCACGGCGATCAGGGGTGTCATCAACATCACACCATCATGGCAGTTCTAGAAGCCCGGTCAAGAGATGACCTGGGGTGTTCGACTCCAAATAGAGCCCCGCGAGGTCATTTCAGGGCCTCACGGGGATAAATTTGGTCAGGACTGGCAGTACGGGCGTGGTTCAGTCGTCACATGGCCCCCATTGTCCGTCGTCAACAGCCATGGAACAAGGATTTACTCAGCCAATTTCAGGCCGGGATTCTGTCCAGAAATGGGGGCATTCCCTACTTCAGGCCATATTCCTTGAGCTTTCGGTAGAGCGTGCGTTCTCCGATGCCCAGAAGCTCGGCGGTCTGTTCGCGGTTTCCGCCGGTCATCGCCAGCGTCTGTCGCATGGCCTCCTTCTCGAGGCGATCGAGACCGATGCCGGCCAACGCCCCCATGTGGAGATGCTCGTCTTCGTCGGTCATCCGGACATCGTCCGGAACCTCGGCCACATCGATGTGCGGCGTCGTCGCCATCACGACCATCCGCTGCACGACATTGAACAACTGACGGATGTTCCCGGGCCAGTTGTAGGCGACCAGTCGAAGCATCGCCGCCTCGGTGAAATCGGGCTGCGGCTTCCCCTGTTCACCGGCGAAGCGTCCGGCCGCATGATTGACCAGCAGCGGAATATCCTCACGACGCTCACGAAGTGGTGGCAGATGGATCTCTGCGCCGTTGATCCGGAAGTACAGGTCTTCACGGAATTCCTCGGTTTCGATCCGATGCTTGAGATCACGATTGGTCGCACTCACGAACCGGACATCGACGTGATGTTCCGTATTGGTCCCCAAGCGGATCACCTCACCCGTCTCCAGGACCCGCAACAGCTTGGCCTGCATCGTGAGCGGCATGTCACCGATCTCATCGAGGAACAGGGTGCCGTCGTCGGCGTACTCGAAGACACCCTCACGATCCTTCTCGGCACCAGTGAAGGCACCCTTGACGTGGCCGAAGAGCTGGTCCTCGAGAAGGCTCTCGCTCTGTCCGGCACAGTTGAAGGCGACGTAACGCTTGTCGACACGCTGGGACTGATTGTGAATCGCCCGGGCGATCAGCTCCTTGCCGGTACCGGACTCACCGGTGATCAGAACGGGAATCATGCTCGGCCCGACCTGCTTGATGGTCTGGATGACCTTGCGCATCGGCGCCGAGTCTCCGATGATGCCCTCGAAACCGAAGGCCGAATCGACCTTGCCCTGCAATCGGACATTGTGATGACGAAGTCGGACGGTCTCGACCGCCCTGTTCACGAGATTGCGGAAGACCTCGAGATCCAGCGGCTTCTCGATGAAGTCGTAGGCGCCGCCTTGCAGCGCTGCCTTGGCCGTACCGACGTCGCCATGGGCCGTCACCATGATGACTTCGGAATCAGGCTGATGCTCACGGGCATATCGAAGGACCTCGAGACCGGAGTCGGGCTTCTCCATGCTCAGATCGGTGACGATCACATCGAAGCTGCCCAGCCGGATCTCCTCCTCGGCGGTCGTGACGCCATCCACGATCGTGCACACGTGCCCGAGCCGTCGAAGTGCCTCGGCCATGACTTCCGCATGATCGGTTTCATCCTCGACGATGAGAAGTTGTGCGTGAATTGCCTCGTGATCTGATGTCGACATGACCGAAGTGTATGACAAACCGGAGGATTCCTCGCCTCCCCCATCCCCCCCAGTACACTCCGGATATGCCCGCCTTGACCGCTGCTCAGGAAACAGGACGAGAAGACATCGATCTCCGCCCCGGCAGGCGGCTTCATCTGGTTGGAATCGGCGGCTGCGGCATGAGCGGTCTGGCCAGGATGCTGGTCGCCCGGGAATGCATCTGCACCGGTTCGGATCAAGCCCCCACGGATGTGACCAAGGCGTTGGCTGCCGACGGCATCTCACTTCATCTGGGCCAGCCCACCGGTTCGATCCCGGACGACACCGAAGTGCTCATTGCTTCAGCGGCCATTCCGGAAGATCACCCCGAGGTCTCCACCGCACGATCAAGGGGGCTTCCGATTCTGACCTATGCCGAAGCCCTTGGACAGCTTCAGCGACATCACCTGAGCATCGCGATCAGCGGAACGCACGGCAAGAGCACCACGGCATCGATGCTGTGTCACATCCTGATCGAATGCGGCCTCGACCCGAGTTTCATCATCGGTGCCACATGCGACCAGATCGGTGGCGGATCCAGGGCGGGCGCCGCGACGGTTCCACACGGACCTCATGAAGGTGAACCGGGCATCCTGGTCTGCGAAGCCTGTGAGTTCAATCGATCCTTTCATCATCACCGGCCGGATCTCGCACTCATCAACAACATCGAGGAAGACCATCTCGACATCTATGGATCCCTTGAGGCGATCATCGAGGCCTTCGGAGAATTCGCGAGTCTCCTGCCGCCCGTTGAAGACGGCGGATCGCTGCTGATTGCCCACAGTGGCGCTCGACGACAGGCCATCACCCCGAGCCTTCCCTGTCATGTCTCGACCTTCGGCTTCCATCCCGAGGCGGATTATCAGATCGTCTATGACGCGAATGTGCTTCGCGTCGGCATTCTTCGCGAAGGCATGTGGGTCACGCAGTGGACGAACCAGATGGCAGGCGGACACAACGCGCTCAACGCCGCCGCTGCAGTGATTCTGGCACATCAGCTCGGCGCCGAATGGGAAGACGCCTCCAATGCGATGGCAACCTTCAACGGCCTGGATCGCCGAATGCAGAGGCTGGGGGAACGTTCGACCCGGGATGGAGGCACTGCCGTGGTCTATGACGACTACGGTCACCATCCCACCGAGATCGAGCAGACATTGAAGGCCTTGAAGCTCGCGGAGAAACCGGACCGGCTCATCTGCGTCTTCCAACCTCATCAGCACAGTCGCACTCGATTTCTGCTTGATCACTTCGCAGAGAGCTTCGCCAGTGCCGATGAAGTGATTGTTCCGCGGATCTACTTCGTGCGGGATTCACTTGCGGAGAAACAGCGGGTCAGCGCCGTCGATCTGGTCGAGAAGCTGGATGAACGTGGCGTGCTCGCGAAGCACATCCCAGAGTTTGAAGACATCACCGAATACCTTTCGGCGGAATGCCAGGACGGCGATCTCGTCGTCATCATGGGCGCCGGCCCCGTCTGGACGATCGGACGCGATTACATGGCTGGTGATGCATGACCCGTGAAGCTCGCTCCAGCCTGATCGGCGATCTCCAGATCGAGATCGAGTTCGATGCGCCCATCGGCGCACGGACTTGGTTCGGCATCGGTGGACGGGCCGAAATGCTCATCAAGCCAAAGGATGAAACATCACTGCAGACGCTGCTGAGACGATGTCATCAGTCTGCGACCCCCGTTCGCGTTCTGGGTGGCGGTGCGAATCTGCTCGTCGACGATTCGGGTGTCGACGGTGTCGTGCTGCAACTGGATCAGGAGTTCTTCACACGACGCCGGTACAACAAGGACGGCGAGGTCAACCGGATGCTCGCCATGGCCGGTGCCGATCTCTTCAAACTGGTCAACGAAACCGCTCGACAGGGCCTGGACGGACTCAGTCAACTGGCCGGGATTCCCGGGACACTGGGCGGCGCCCTTCGAATGAATGCCGGTGGCAGCTTTGGCGACACTGGACAGGCCGTGGAATCCGTATCGATGCTCGACATGGAAGGCAATCGATTGGATCTTCAGGGTGATGCCTTGAGTTTCGGCTACCGCGCCAGCAGTGTGCCCAACGGCATCATCCTTTCCGCGATCCTCCGGCTTCAACCGGACGATCCCATGGCGGTCCGAGGTCGTGTCCGCGAGATCTTCGCCCAGAAGTCCGCCTCGCAACCCATGGCGGACAACTCGGCAGGCTGCGCCTTTCGCAACCCGACCATCGATGATGTGCAGGTACCGGCCGGTCGCCTGATTGATGAAGCCGGTCTCAAGGGTCTCACCATCGGAGGCGCCACGGTCAGTGAACGACATGCCAACTTCATCTCGACCACGCCACAGGCGACGGCGAGGGATGTCATGACGCTGATGCGACAGGTCCAGGAACGGGTCCTGGATCACTCCGGTGCGAAACTCCAACCGGAAGTCGTCATCTGGTGTGACGACCCCGGAGCACCGATGCCATGATCGATACTCCACTGACCGTCGCTGTCCTCATGGGTGGTCCGGACGGTGAGCATGACGTCAGCCTGGCATCGGGAGGATCCGTCTCGGAGGCGTTGCGACAGATCGAATCGAATCAGGTCATCGAGCATGTCATCCCACGAGATGGACAGCTTGAACTGGACCGACTGCAGGCCGATGTGATCTTCCCGGTGCTGCATGGACCATGGGGCGAGGGCGGCGAACTTCAACGCCTGCTTGAACAGGACGGCCGTCCGTTCGTGGGCTGTGGCGCCCTCGCGGCAACTGCCGCCATGAACAAGCACCATACGAAGGAAGTCGCGAGCACACTCGGCATCCCCACGCCGCAATGGGAACACCTCGAAGCAGGTCGGCAGTCGACCCTGCAACCACCAGTCGTGGTCAAGCCTCTTGCTGAAGGCTCCAGTCTGGATCTTCACGTCGCCAAGACATCGCTCCAACGGGACGAAGCCGTCTCCAAACTGACTCTGGACGGCCGGGATGTCCTTGTCGAAACCTACATCGAAGGGCGTGAACTGACGGTCGGCATCCTGGGCGACTCCACGCTGCCGATCATCGAGATCAAGGCGGCCACTGGGCTCTACGACTATGAAGCCAAGTACCAGAGGAATGACACGAACTACGTCATCGATCCCCCACTGGATGCGGCCACCAAGGACATGATGGAGTCTGCCGCACTGGCACTTCATCGAGGCCTGGGTGCGCGGCATCTGTCTCGTGTGGACTTCCTGCTTGATGACGCAGGCCCCTGGCTGCTCGAGATCAACACGATGCCGGGATTCACCTCCCATTCCCTCCTGCCCAAGGCAGCCGCCGCCGCAGGATGGACCCTTCCTCAGCTGTGCCAGAAACTCGTGGACATGGCGATCGCCGAACCGGAGTCTTCCATGCTCAAGGGGTCCGGTCCTGGAAGCCGATGATCTGTCGAGACATGCCTACTCGACGCTCCAAATCGAAATCATCAAGCAAGAATCGCCGCCTGAACCTCTCACTGGCAACCCCGGCCAATCTCTGGACATGGTCCAGGACCTCCGCGGGACGCTCGACCTGGCTCGGAATCGGTGTCACAGCGGCGGTGATCACGTTCATCTGTTTCATCCCGGCCATGGGCAGACGCGTCGAAAAACCCGTGGAGCATGTCACGGTCCGTTTCGAACATCCACCGATCTGGGCAGGGCCCAGCCTCCTGGATCATCTGCAGGCGCTCGGCGAATCCCAGCTGCAGGGCACCAGCCTTTCTCGAGCTGACCTGGAGGCAACGAGAGATCAGCTTCTGAGCTCCGGCTTCTTCCATGAGATCCTTCAGGTCAGACGATCCGGACAGAACGAAGTGACAGTCGATGCGACGCTCGTCACACCGATGGCGAGAGTCCGTGACCGCCATGGAACCACGCTCATCGATCAAACAGCTCGTGTCCTCCCCCCCGGCTGCGGGGTCAGTGGAGATGTTCACGTCGTCACGATCATCAACCCCCGATACAGTCGACCAACGAGCCCGGGTGATACCTGGAATGGTGGCGATCTGAGTGCTGCCATGCGGGTGCTCGACCACATCCAGCAGGCCCACTGGATCCATCAGGTCCAGGCCATCGATCTTTCCAGATACCCAGCGACCGGCAGCCTGGTGCTGATTACCGACAACGGCAGCCGGGTCATCTGGGGCTCCGCACCCGGAGATGAAAAGGCGATGGAATCGCTGCTTGATCGAAAAGTCGCACGACTTGATCGGCTGTACCAGATTTCTGGACGCATCGATCAATACCATCCTGGTGAGATCGACATCACCGATGCGTCCGTCGTGGTCAAGCGGTGAACAGAAGACTGTTGCCGGTTGCCGGGACACCCTTCCTGGCACAGAGACTCGTCATCTTCTTCGGTTCCTGCTGGCTGCTGACCTCATGGATCCTCGTCATCGGACTGAGACGTCCGTTGCTGCCCACTACGGAAACCTGGTTGCCGGGTATCCGACTCATGCTGGTGATGGCTGCAGTCGGACTGGTGATCGTGTGGCCGATGGCGGCCATGTCCAGCACACGTTCACAACCTGCAGGGAGAACCTTTCGTGAAACCTGCATTCTTCTGGTGACTGCCCAGCTGATCATCTGGCCTGCCGGTCTGGTGACGTCATGGAGTCTGGAACGAACGATCCTGATTGCCCTCACGCTCACTGGCTGGGGATTTCTTGCAGGTGCCGTCGCCGCCTGGGGACGGTGTCGAGTCTCAGCAGGTCGACGACTCTGCATGATGAGTCTCTGCCTGCTGATCGCCCTGATCTCTCCGATCATCATGCTCTGGGTCGAGAATCCGATGCTCGAGCGAATCAGCCCGCTCAGCAGCATGTGGACCATGGTGTCCGCCAAGATGAGCCCGGTTTCGGCTGATTGGATCGTCACAGGCAGCATCTGGCTGGTGGCGTTGCTTGCATGGGGGCTGGCCGCTGGATTCGGCAGTTGCGATGAGCCTCTCCAGAAGCGAACATCAGGGACGTGATTCATCTGATCGTCATCCTTTGCCTGATCTTCATCGACGCGGCGCTCTTCATCGCGCTCCTGACCCACATTCTCCTGAGACGACGTGGGACCAGCGAAACGAGACTGGCCTGGATCGTGTTCATCATCCTGGTCCCGTACATCGGTGCCCTGATCTACCTGCTCATCGGCGGGGTGTATGTCGGTCGAGCTCGCAAGGATCGACGATCCTCACTGGACAATGCGCCTGATCCGATCGAACTTCCCGATCTCGAGGATCTGCCGGGGATGGAACCCCGCACGCCATCTCCGTACCGACGCGTGTTCACGTTGGCGGAGAACCTGTGCCCGACGGACCTGCTGGCCGGCAATCAGCTTGATCTCGAGATTGATGCCGCCAACTTCCTGGTCCCACTCTGTGCGGACATCGATTCGGCCACACGGCACGTGCACCTGCTCACGTACATCTATCTGGTGGATGACACCGGGCGTCGAGTAGCCGATGCACTTCGAGCGGCCGCCAAGCGAGGCGTGACCTGCCGTGTGCTTGTCGATTCGCTCGGGTCCCGCGACTTTCTCCGTTCAGATCTTCGCCGGGAAATGGAAGCCGATGGTGTCCAGGTGGCTGAAGCGATGCCTGCCAGCATTCTTCGGATCCCGATCGCACGCATCGATCTCCGAAATCACCGCAAGATCGTCGTCATCGATCACCGTGTCGGATACGTCGGGAGCCAGAACATCGCTGATCCTTCCTTCGCCCCCAAGGCGAAGTACGCCCCGTGGGTGGACTGCATGGTCCGAATCAACGGACCAGCCGTTCTGGATCTGCAGAAACTCTTCCTCGAAGACTGGTACATGGAGACCGGAGATACGGAAGAAACACTTCTCCATGAAGTACCACATGTCCAATCGGATGGCGCTGATGTCCAGATCATCGCCAGTGGGCCCAATCTCGACCATGGCAGCTTCACCATGGTGCTGCAGTCCTGCTTTCATGTGGCCAGTGAGGAAATCATTCTGACGACGCCCTACTTCGTTCCGGATGTCGCCACCGAGACCTCGCTGCTGTCCGCTGCACAGCGAGGCGTTTCCATCAAGTTGATCCTGCCCAGGAAGAATGACTCGTTTCTCGTCTCACTTGCCAGCCGAAGCCACTATGAGGAACTGCTCAACGCAGGTGTCAGGATCTTCCATTACAACGAAGGTCTGCTCCACGCCAAGACACTGACCGTGGATCGTCAGCTCTTCATGGTCGGTTCGGCCAATCTCGATCGCCGGAGCATGGAGCTCAACTTCGAGGTCAACATGCTCGGCTGGAATCCGGATTTCACGGGACAACTGCGGTTGCTCCAGCTGTCCTATCAGAATGAATCGACCGAAGTGCTCGGGGCAGAATGGCGTCAGGCCGCCTGGAACAAACGGCTGGCAAGAAACGCTGCAGGCATGCTCAGCCCCCTTCTCTAGGCCCTCAGGACGTTCTGGACGCGGTGCCTTGTGACCCACAAGTCCCTGGCTATACTGGCTTTCCAAGTTTCCGGGAGCGTCCCGGACATCACGTCCAGAGGGTCCGATTGATGATTCCCAAGAGATTCATGCTCATCACGATGACGACGCTGGCTGCAGGCACAGCGGCGATGGCTGAATCGACCGCGCGATTTGTTTCCTGGTCGGGAACCGAAATCAATCTTGCGTCCGGCGAGTTCGCAGACATTCTGTCTTCTCCGGGAACGGGCTTCTCCACCGCCGACATGAATGCGGTGAATGCCGAACTTCGCAAGGACGGCATCGAGACGCAGGGGCGCATTTCGATCCTGCTCGCCGAAACCGCAGCCGGCCTTTCCGTGCTGACCATGTTCGATGATGTCGATGTGGTGGACCCTCCGGGCACGCCGACCATCGTGACCTCCCAGGTGACCGTTCCCCAGTCCGCCACGTGGCAATACAACATCGACGCCGGAGGCACCTTCGACGTCATCCCGATCGGTAATGAAATCCTGCTCAGTGGCGCGTTCAACTGGAATTCGGGGATCGACTCCGAAGCCATGGCCGTCTCGAACCTGGGTGAAGGCGATTCCGGATCGTTCTATCTCAATGAGTTCGAGCAAGGGGGCCTCTCCCCCAACAACACCATCCAGATGCTCACGATGCAGGGTGGCGTCTGGACGGTCATCGAGTCGCTTGATTTTCTCCCTGCCGAAGGTGGCGGCCCTGAGTTCGAATACCTCACATTCGAGATCACTCAGATTCCAGGTCCTGCAGGGATGTGCCTGCTCGCCATCGCAGGCCTCGGGGTCACGCGACGTCGACGTCGGTGAAGACGTCTCTCACCTGCATCCGATAGCATCGAAGCGTGGATCCGACCTTTCATCTCGGCGACTGTCTTGACGTTCTGCGGGAACTGGAACCGCTGAATGCGGATCTTGCCTATCTCGATCCGCCATTCGGGATGGGCCGCACGATGGAAGGACGCGACGGCGCTTCATTTGAAGATCTGCTTGACGATTCAGATGCCTACATGGAGTTCATGAGACCTCGCATCGAAGTCGTGCTTCACCATCTGCATCCCAACGGTTCGATTCTGCTGCATTGTGATTGGCGGCAAGTGCATCATCTTCGATTGCTGTTGGACGAACTGCTCGGCTCAAAGGCCTTCGTCAACCAACTTGTCTGGAAGTATGGACTCGGCGGATCCTCACCACGTCGCTTTGCCAGAAAGCATGATGACATTCTGTTCTATGCCAAAGGTCAAGAGTACTTCTTCGAAGCACCCATGGTTCCTGCGACAAGCCAACGCCTGAAGGGCAAGATGAAGAAGGCAACGGATGTTCTGGACATCCCCTCGATCAACAACATGGCGCACGAACGAAACGGCTGGCCGACTCAGAAACCGATTGCGTTGTTGGAACTGCTCGTCAAGGCGTGCTGTCCGGAAGGCGGAATGGTCATCGATCCATTTTGCGGTTCGGGTACGACCGTTGTCGCGGCGAGGAAGAATCGTCGCCGGGGTATCGGCATCGATCAATCCGAGCAGGCGCTGAAGATCGCGGGTGATCGAATCGATGCACTTCAATCATTGAGCGAATCAGTCTGATTCAAGCATGGCCATGGAATCGGAGGTGACGGCGGGATCAGCAGTCACCCCAGCCATTGATGACCAGAAGCACATCATCGACATCGACATCGTTGTCCCCATCGGCATCACCACTGCTGCCGTCACTGCCGTAATTAGCAAGCACATCGAGGACGTCATCGACATTGACCACACCGTCACCGGTGGTGTCGCCGACGCAATCGCTCGAGTCATCGCAGGCATCCGGATCGATGCATGTCGAACCATCTCCGCCATAGATGCCACCGAAGGCGAGACAGGTCGCCTGCGTCAGCTCGAAGCAATCACCTGTGTCCGTACAGCACCATCCCTCGGGTTCAGGACACTCAACAACATCACAATCGGTGGCATCACCCTGGAACGTCCCGGAGAAGGCAACACAGGATTCCGGCGTCGAATCCGGAACACAGCTGCCATCCGGCAGGCAGCAGGCACCGACCGGGAAACAGACGATGTCGGCACAACTCTGACCACTCCACCATGTTCCCGAGAAGGCATTGCACAGCGATTCGGAGGCATCGACGCACTCACCGGTCGAGGGAACACAGCAGGCCGCCGTGGGCTCTGGACACTGGAGGTCGGAACAGATCGTTCCATCACCCTGGAAGTCGCCTGAGATCACCTCGCACTCGATTTCAGTGAGATCCGAACAACTGCCATCCGAGGTACAGCAGGCGCCGACCGAGCCACCACAGTTGAATGGCGTCAGCGTGGCTCGGATGACCCAGTCACCACTTGGTCGACACAGTGTCGGCAGCTGCTGGAACGAACGCCAGCCTACTCCGCAGATGCAGAATGCCCCATCCACCAGATCGAGCCAGTTGCCGGCTGGAAACTGAAGACCACTGGTATCCGTCGCGGGGAATGCATTCATGTTCTCGTTGGGTGGCGAGAGACAAGGACTTCCCGGCATGTTGTGCGCATCGATTCGAAAGGCAATCGTGATCTCACCACTACCGTTGTCCGGAATGAAGATCTGGTTGGGATCGGTCGGATCGATTCCGAAGGCGATGATCGTTCCATTCGTTCCGGGCGGCATCACGAGATGGGGCAGAATCACGCCATCGGATGAATACTCCGCGACCAGTGAGCCGGTATCCGGTTTTCCCGAATAGGCCTTGAAAGACCATTCCGTCGTGGTCTGGACTGTCGAGTTGAAGGTCGCAAACAGAATCTCAGCCAGATCAAGTCGTACGGGGAAGGCCTCCGCTGGAAGCGAGAACGAGATGGCTGCGCTTTCCCCCTCTTCGAAACCGGCTTGAAGAACGTATTGACCCGGACCGAAATCCGAATCCGTCAAGGTATGAATCTCAGACGGGCAGTCCCCACGAAGCAGCGGCCTTCGATCGGTGACTGTCGACAAAGGATCGGATGGGGCATGGTTGATGGAAAGAACATCGATCGAGTCGAGACGCGCTTCGACTGGAATCACTCGTGACTCACCCGCTGCTGCGACGGAGGCCGTGGCAGCCAACAGAGTTGAAATCAATGTCATTCGAGAACCGTGGACGGTCATGGACGGCACCTTCTACAAAGTCCACCTGCGGCGGGAAACCTGCCTGACAGGCCCCCACCAGCTGCTGATTCCATTGTGAGCCATTCCAGAGCGATGTCAATCAGCAAGTGGTGCAGAGTCGACTGCGGACTCATGATGGACCGTTCGAGGGGCATCCTTGAGGAAGAAGACCACCACCAAGCCCGCCAGAAGACAGCCAGGCAGGATCAGGAACGCCACGCGGAAATCCGTTGGATCGACCGATTTGAGATGGGTGCCATCATCCGACGTGGTATCCAGCAGGATTCCGACCACCCATTGACCAACTCCGGCGAAGATCATCTGCAGGAAATTGACGAATGTCATCGCGGTCCCACGGCAGTTGCAGGGGTTGTGCTCCATCGCCAGCGGAAACGCGACCACGATGGTTCCTGCTGATCCACCCAGCAGGAAGAGCAGGACATAGACCACCCAGTCGATACCGCTGGGCAACAGCAACAGACCACCTGAACAGACGAGTGCCAGGACGACACCGATCTTGAGGTAGATCGCTCGCTGGCAAATGACATCGGAATGCCAACCGATCAACGGACCGATGACGCCGAGTCCGAGGAACATCAGCGAGACCGCCGGTGCAGCTGCATCGGTGGCGAATCCCATGACCACCTCGAGGTACCGCACACCCCACAAGGCGGCAAAGGTACCGATGGGCAGATAGATCAATGCGGTCACGATGGCCAGCAACCAGGTCTGCCTGTTGCGGATGACGAACTTGAAACCGGACAGCAGACCGGATCCATGTGCCTTCTGTTCCTCCGCGACCTGAGAGAGATACCACTCCGGACTTCTGGGCACCATGAGCCACATGAGACCGGCGATGATCACGGCGGCAACCGCGAAGATGTCGAAGGCCTGCTTCCAGGAAACCAGCTCCAGCAGGAGCCCGAGCAACGCTTCGGCGGAGATCGCACCCAGCATCCCGAGCGCGGCCGTCACACCGGAAAGCAGTGCGATCCGTCGGCCTGGAAACCAGATCGCGGCGACATAGACCGTTCCGACGTAGGCGAATGCGGAACCGAATCCCATGAGAAAACGCGCCCCACCCAGACCGCCGATGCTCTGGGAGACTGCGAACAGGAGACAACCCGCACCACAGATCATGGCCGCAATCGCCATTGGCCCACGGCCACCAAAGCGATCCAGAATGATGCCGACCACCAACTGCATCGGGGCATAGGCGTAGTAGTACATGCTCATCTGGAGACCGAGGTCACCTGGAGTCGTGTTGAATTGCTGCTGCAGCTGGCCCTCGATCACCCCGGGCGTCACACGAATCATGAACTCGTAGAGAAAGAAGAGCGCCGGCATCGACCATGCCAACCAGGCTTTCCATCGACCGCCTGGATACGTGTTGTGCAGATCAATCGATGCTGGAGGGGCCATGTGCATGGTGATGCAGGAAGTGTACAGGTGGCATGAATCGAGCGGGCGAGCGGTACCATGTCCGGACCATGAAACTGGCCATCGCCACATGCAGCTCACTGCCCGATTGGGAAATCGACGATGCCCCTCTTCACGAGGCACTGGTGGCCCGCAACATCGAAATCGCACATGAAGTCTGGACCAACCCTGATGTGCAGTGGAACCGGTACGACGCCTGCCTGATCAGGACGACCTGGGACTACGTGCAGAAAATCGAGCATTATCTGAACTGGGCTGATCAGACTGCTGACCAGATCAAGCTGTTCAATCCTGCCCGGACGGTCCGGTGGAATACCTGCAAGTCCTATCTGCGTGATCTGGAGACAAGCGGATTGCCTGTCGTTCCGACTCGATGGATCGAAGCCGGCACCCCGGTCGATCTCGGGACCATTCTGGACGAGGAGGACTGGAAACGTGGTTTCATGAAACCACGGGTCGGCGCGACTGCCTTTGGAACAATGCGATTCTCGGCGGACCGGGACAGTCTCCAGGATGCGCAATCGAACCTCGATCGAATGCTCCAGACGCAGGGCATGTTGATCCAACCGTATCTCGAAGATGTGGAGACGCGTGGAGAATGGTCCGGCATCTTCATCGACGGCGTCTGGTCCCATGCCGTCCAGAAGATTCCGGTTCCGGGTGATTACCGTGTTCAGGATGATTTTGGTGCAACGGATCAGCCGGGTGATGCCGACGGGCCTGAACGCGCCGTCTCCGAACAGGTCATGGAGGTGATCAGATCACATCCTGAATGGACCGGCGAACAAGACGGCATGGCACCTCTCTATTGTCGAGTCGATCTGCTTCGCAGTGAAACCCGTCTGATGATCAACGAGGTCGAACTCGTGGAGCCGTCCCTGTTCTTCAGGCATCATCCAAAGGCCGCCGATGCGCTTGCCGACGCCTTGATCGAACGGTGCTGAGCGGCACACGGATCAGTCCTGCGGCTGCATCATCTCGATGAGCAGGCCGTCCCTCAGACCGACATCCAGCAAGGCGACCCACTCCATCTCGAAGACCGCCAGGATCTCCGCCACGATGCAGGCACCAGCCACGATGATCTCGGCACGCCGCGTCCGCAGACCGGTTCGTTCCTTGCGCTCCTCGATGTCCATCTTCCGAAGCCAGGTCAGTCGTGCCTCGACCGTTTCCCTGGCCATCGTGTGGTTTTCACGAAGGATCGCTGGAGGCTTCCCGTTTCTTGGGACAGGCAAGGGCCCGATGTCGAGGAGGGCGAGCGCCGTGCAGGTCCCCCCCATGCCCACGGCGATCGTGGTGTCAATCGCCTTGCGGCGAACAGCCTCCAGTCCTTCACGGACATTCTCACGGATGGCGGCGACGACCTTGCTGCTGGTGCGGCCCTTTGCATCGAACTGCTCGGCGAGTCTCAGGGCTCCACAGGGAATCGAATCACAGCTGCGAATATCGTAGTTGTCCGCCAGGATGATCTCGGTACTGCCACCGCCGGTGTCGAAGACCAGACTCGAATGATCATCCACGATGTGATGCGACGAGACCGCCTTGAACGCGAGTGCCGCCTCTGTCTGGCCCGAGATGATCTCGAGCTCGATCCCCGCAAGCGCGCGGACGCGTTCCTTGAGATCGGCTCCATTCGGTGCCTCGCGTGCGGCGCTGGTTGCAACGGCACGGATCATCGAAGCATCCTGCCGTCTCGCTTCCTCGACCATCTCGGCGATGGCCTCGGCAGTCCGCTCCATGGAACCCACGTGAAGAGTGCCGTCCTTCTTCGCCTTCTGCCCGAGTTGGGAAACGATCCGAGCTGTTTCAATGACCGCTGGCCGGCGACCACTGCCTGCAACAGCAAGTGATAGCTTGACGCTGTTGCTTCCAACATCGATGGCGGCAAATCGCTCTGCCTTGCGAATCCCTGCAGACTGCGTCATGTACTGACTATAACGCCATGCCTGCTCATGAGGAATGGTTTCAGAAGGTCACGTTCAGATTCGGCAATCAGGTCCCTGGCAGTTGAACAACTTCAGGTTGCAAGACATGGTGACCTGTCGCATCACTGGCCACGAAACGAAAACCCGGACGCAGCGCACCTGCGCCCCAATGGCCATCCGGTCTCAGGGCGATGATCGCCACCTGATGTGTGGGTTCCAGATCCGACCGTGCGGCGATCCGCTCCAGAACTTCGGTCACAGCCTCACGGGGCATGGCACCTCTTCGCATTTCCTCGACCGCCAGGAAGCTGCCGCAGATCGCCATGACCAGTTCTCCCGTACCGGTCGCGACTGCCGCCCCGCCCTGTGGATCGACATACAGCCCGTGTCCGATGATCGGAGAATCCCCGACTCTGCCCGGAACCTTCCATGGCATCCCACTTGTGGAACACGCACCGGCCATCAGGCCATGCTCATCGAGAGACAGGACACCGATGGTGTCATGATTGTTGTTCCACCTGGACTCGTCGTCCCCTGCTGCAAAGAGATTACCTGTCGAGTCTCGATCGAAAGGTCGAACACCCTGGTCTCGAGATTGATCTGCAGGCAATCGGTCCTGTTTCCATTTCTTCCAGGCTTCAGCCGCACCGGGTGAGAGCAGTTCTTCCTGCTGTTGACCATGCGCCTGAGCAAACTCATCAGCGCCTTCACCTGCGAGCATGACATGCGGCGTGTGATCCATGACCAGACGGGCAATCGTCACCGGATGCCGGTGTCGACGGATCGCGCAGACACTGCCACTTTTCTCCGGTGACAACATGACGCACCCGTCGAGGGACATCCTGCCATCTCGATCGGGAAGTCCGCCGAAACCAACCGAGTCGATGTCGGGATCGTCTTCGCAGAAAACGCAGACCTCTTCGACAGCATCCAACGCCGATCCACCCCGTGCCAGTCCCGGCCAGGCAGCTGCATTGGCTCGTTCACCGAAGGACCAGGTCGACAGCAGGAAAGGCCCTCTGGCAACAGGTTCAACGGGTTTGTGCGGATCCGATGGCGTGTTCATGTCAGACGTTCCTTCCCGCTGATGCTATCCTCCTCGAGAGGGCTGGTGAAGCCCTCGTCGTCATTCCGGGAGTCTGATTATGACATCAGGACCTGTCATGCTCATGATCCATGCCCTGGGCCTGGCCCTCGTGTCGACCCTGGCAGGCTGCGTGCCATCCGCAGGATGGGCAACCGATGTCACGGCCACTTCGCTTGATGATGACCGGTGGAAAGTCAACGTCGTGATCACGAAGCACCAGAACACGGAAGATGCCGAAAAAGAGATCGTCGCTTCTCCCACACTGATCTGCCGAAGCGGTGAATCCGCTAGCATGTGTGTCAGTGGCGATCGCCACTGGGTCGAGGTGAAGACCACTGAAGATCCGGCCACGAATGCCATGGTCTTCGACGTCATGGTTCGTGAATTCGGTCTGCTCCGAAGCCAGACGACCCTGAAAATACAACCCGATCTGGATGCCTCCACCACATCGGCAATGGCTGGTGATCCGGAATCCAGATGAAAGAGTAATGAGAGAGAACCGATGGACTACATGACACAGGCTGACAAGGACAAGATCGAGGAAGAACTCGCGACGCGCCAGAAGCAACGCAAGGAACTCTCCGACCGGATCGGCCGTGCACGTGAACTGGGTGACCTCAAGGAAAACGCCGAGTATCACGCTGCTCGTGAAGATCAGGGCATGAATGAAGCCAGGATCAAGCAGTTGGAGGAACGGCTGTCGACCGCGATCGTGACCGATGACACCGATCTTCCCGAAGACATGGTCTTCATCGGCGCCACCGTGAAGCTCAAGGATGTGAAGACCGGCCAGGAACAGGTCTATCGTCTGGTCGGCGACATGAGCGGCGACTTCGATCCGGAATGCATCGAAGTCACACCCAATTCAGCCTTGGGCACAGCCCTCATGAAAGCTCGACTCGGTGAGACGATCCGTGCGGATCTGCCCCGTGGCGAGAAACGCTTCGAGATCGTTGAAGTCCTGTGAGCCGGAGATGGACCGTCTATCTGGGTGGTGAGATCCACAGTGATTGGCGGGATGTCATTCGCACCGGAGTCGAAGCGGCCGGTCTCCCGGTCGATTTCGTGAACCCGGTGACGGATCATGATGCCAGCGACGCCTGTGGCGTGGCCATCCTCGGCGAGGAGGCCTCCTCCTTCTGGACCGATCACCAGGGCGCCTCGGTGAATGCCATCCGCACCCGCACGTTCATTCAGCAGGCGGATGTCGTCGTGATTCGATTCGGCGAGAAGTACCGCCAGTGGAATGCCGCCTTCGATGCAGGCCAGGCCGCCGCGTTGGGCAAACCGTTGATCATTCTTCATCCAGAAGAACATGATCATGCACTCAAGGAAGTCGATGCCGCCGCCAATGCCGTCGCGAGGCAGCCCGAACAGATCGTCGCGCTGCTGAAGTACGTGATCGAAGGCTCACTGGGCTGAACTACTCGGCCGACGTGCGGTTCTTGCGGGCACTGATGAAGCTCGCGAGGCAGTACCCGAAGTAGATCAGACACAGCAACGCGAGAATCCCCTGATCCCAGACCTTCGACCAGGCGATCTCCTCGGCCCGAAGGCTCTTGAGACCCATCACGATGCCACCGGCGATCCCGAGCAGGGCCACGAGGATGGTCACGTGCATGAGATGCTTGCGTGCCCCGGGAAACAGACCGGAGAGGATGCCCAGCAGCAGCAGCGCGATCCCGAAGAAAGCCGGAATAGCCGCCGTGAAGCGTGCCAATTCAAAGCCCGTTGACAACCAGAATCCGGTGCCCTGCAGGATGAGGAGGACACCGAAGACCACCGCGACAAGAACCATGTTCGGTTTGTTCATGGTTGAATCGTAGCAACCGAAGCGAACGCAGGCTCAGTTACCGAAGTTTTCCAGCACGATGAGGACATCTTCCACGTTGACGATGAGATCGCCATTGACGTCTGCTTCGCAGTCACCAACGCAGTTCCAGTCTCCGATGACCGCCAGTACGTCGACCACGTTCACCTGTCCATCGCCATTGACGTCGCCTTCGACGCCGTCGCCTTCGACGATGATGATGCCACTGAGGTCTCCACCGGTGTTGCCATCGCCATCACGGGCCAGCACTCGAAGTCGACCCTGGGTGGTCGGCGTGTCGGGAATGCAGATGTCGGCAAAGCCGGCGGTTGGCAGATTGGACTGAAGCGTGGTCCATGAACCACCGTCATCAACGGAGTATTCGATGTCCACCGAGACCACGTCGAACTCGTCGTCATCGCTGATCCAGTTGATTCGAGGACAGTCGTTCGGGTCGATGATGCCTTCAACGGGGGTCTGTAGACAGGTCGTCGGATTGACCCCACCGGCGTGGGCAGGCATGTGCATGCAGATGCAGTGCATGACCCCGGCGGAGTAGGCCAGGCTGTCGCAGACGATCTGAACGACCTCGCGACCGGGCATCGCCGCCTCGACGGCTGCCTTGGCCTGATTGTCGTAGGTATTGGAAATGTCGTTGTACTCGGGCAGCAGGATCAGACCGTTGCACACCACCATGTTGGTGTAGGTGTAGTGAACGCCACCGGAAGCGAACGCCGGCGTCCGGAAGACTTCCCAACCGAGCCCCTCGTAGTAGGCCGCGGCGTTGTCACAGATCTGGTCCTGTGTCGTACCGGACTGGGTCGGCCAGTCACTGATGATGATGCGTTCATCACCACAGATCAGCATCCACATGTCGATGTGCTGGGTGTAGTCCACCGAGGTCGGGAACGCATCATGGAGATAGGTCTCGACGTTCTGGTAGTCCCGCCAGTACTGGACGATCTGGGAGGCGGACAGCCCCGGGTTCTCATTGACGATGAGTTCGGTCGCCGCACTGACACCGACACCGTTCAGGTGATAGTTGCCACCGCCATGCACCAGTGGAATCTGGTAGACGGGATGATTGAACTGGCTGCCGAAGTATGAGTTGTAGGCATTGTCATTGGGACGGGGACGGTTGTACGTGTGATCGATGATCACGCGACAGTCACCTTCGTAGGCGTATCGTGGACCGTAGTCACGGATCCACACCGTGTTGGTCGAGCGGACAACCGTGACGATGTTGTCAGGATCCGCCCCTGCCGAGATGCAGTTGTTGCGGGCCGTGTTGGCCTCGTTGTTGCTGTCACAGGCGATGAAGACCTTGGCATCGCCGACGGTCGTGATGGCGGCGGCCATCTGCGAGAGAATCGACGAGTAGCCTTCCCAGGCGAGCAGGATGCCGGCCATGTTCTCGTACTCGGATGCCGAGCGGATGGGACCCGGAGGAGGCGGCGTCACACCTCGTGGCACCTGGATGAGTTGCCCATCGAGGAAGTCCAACTCCGTCTGCGTCATGGACTTGGGAATCCTGGCCCCCTCGGGGAAGACCAGTTGGCCATCACGCAGGATGGGCTCATCAAGGGCTGGTGGCCCCTGGAACTGGTCCGATGAAGCACTGATCGCGATGACAATCGCCATGAGGGGGACAAATGACATGGGGGAACCTCTCTCTCAATACACCATTGGACACCCGAAACGGCCTCCAGGCAACCCACTGTCCGGGTTTCCATAGTGGTTATTCTGCTCTGAAGCCCACTTGGTTCCATCTGAACCCCCTGAAAGCGAATCATGTCACCCTCCACCCCCATCAAGGGCCTCCCCGCACATCAGTTGAGCCGCTACCGCTATGCCGTTGCCGGCTTCTGTTTTTTCCTGGGACTGGTCAACTACCTGGACCGGGTCGTGATCTCGTTCGCCATCAAGCCCATCGAGTCGGACTTCGGCATCGAGGATGCCTCCTTCGGTCTGCTGATGTCGGCCTTTGCGATCGGAACCCTGAGCGTGAACCTGCTCTCGGGATTTCTGCTCGATCGATTCGGGGTGAAGCTCGTCTGGAGCATCAGCCTCTTCACCTGGTCTGTTGTGATGGCGCTCCAGGGGCTGGTCGAGATCTTCTGGATGTTCATCGTTCTGCGGGTTCTTCTGGGGATCGGGGAGGGTGTGAACTTTCCCGCCATGAACCGTGCACTGGTGGACTGGATGCGGCCCAATGAACTGGGACGTGCCGTGGCCTATTCACTTCTCGGCGTTCCTTTGGCACTCCTGATCGGAGGGCTCGTACTCGCACCCATGATTCTCGGCATCGGATGGCGTTGGTCGTTCATCTGCCTGGGCGGCCTCGGTGGTCTCCTGGGTGTCGCTTTCCTGATTCTCTACCGACAACCTCCCGCATCACCAGTGGCGGATTCGAAACCAGCCGCAGCCAAGGTGCCCATCAAGCACGTCCTGTTGAATCCGACACTCCTGGCAACCAGCTGGTCCTTCTTCGCGTTCGGTTGGGTTCTGTTCTTCGGCCTCTCATGGCTTCCGGGATATCTGGAACAGACCTGGAACATGAAGCTGCAGTCGGTGGGATTCTCCAGCACGCTGCCATGGGCCCTGTCCATTCTGCTGATTCCAATCGTCGGCTGGATCTCGGATCGGGCGATGAAGAGAACCTCGAGCACTCGAAGGGCGCGTGTTCATCCGATCTGGATCTGCCAGCTGATCGCCGTTCTGTTCTTCATACCCGTCATCTTCGTCAGCTCGGTCACCTGGGCGGTCATCTTCGTATCGCTCGCGATCGGTTTCTCGATGGCTCCCAACAGCCCCTACTACTCGATCTGCGCAGATCTCTTCAAGCAGCGAGCCGGCGTGGCCACGGGAGTCATGGTGACGTTCTTCTCGGTTTCAGGAGTCACCTGCCCATGGATCACCGGCTGGTTGGCCGAAACGGGCGGTGGGTTCGGACTCGCCTTTGCCACACTCTGTGTGGTGGTCGGAACCGGCGTGCTGGGCATGCTCCTGTTCGCTTCCGGTCGGGTCCATCAGGAAATGACCACGACATGATCCGCCAAGCCGAGGCATACTGCTGACTGCGAACACATCATGACAGGACCCATAGACATCCAGGAACTCAGGAAGCGCATCGACGAGATCGATGCACGACTCCTCGAACTGCTCAACGAACGAGCACAGGTCGTCGTTTCCGTCGGCGAGACGAAGCGGGACAACGACACGCCGATCTACGCACCTCACCGGGAACGACAGGTTCTGGACAAGGTGCTCAAGGGGAACGTGGGCCCATTGCCCGATCGAACAATCGAAGCCATCTGGCGGGAGTTGATGTCGGGCAGTTTCAGGCTGGAACGTGGCGTGACGATCGGCTACCTGGGACCGTCGGGCTCCTTCAGTCACGTCGCTGCCGTGAGACACTTCGGCTCCTCCGTCGAGTTCATGGAATTCGAGGACATCTCGGCCGTGTTCCGTGAAGTGATGGCGGGAAACTGCACCTACGGTCTGGTCCCCTACGAGAACTCGACCGGAGGGAGCATCACGGACACGCTCGATGCATTCTCGGAGTTCAAGGTGACGGTCTATGCCGAGGCACTGATCTCGATTTCCCATTGCCTGCTGTCGAACATCCCGATGGAGCGGATTCGTCGGATCGCCAGCAAGCCCCAGGTGTTCTCCCAGTGCCGGCAATGGCTCGACAACAATCTTCCGAAGGCTGAACGTGTCGACGTGGCCTCATCGTCCGCTGCCGTTCTCGATGCCGCCGTCAGTGACGACCTGGCTGCGATCGGCTCGAGGTTGGCTGGCAAGCTTCACGGCGTCAACATTCTCAGTTCCGGCATCGAGGACAATCCCGGCAACATCACGCGGTTCCTCGTCATTGCCCGGGAGCGTGCCCGACCGACCGGCCAGGACCGGACGAGCATCATGTTCACCACCTCCCATGAACCGGGCGCCCTCGTCGATGTCCTTGCGGTCTTCAGGGATGCCGGCATCAACCTCAGTCACATCGACAAAAGGCCCAGTGGACATGAGAACTGGTCCTACTCCTTCTTCATCGATGCCGATGCTCATCAGGAAGATCCGGTGATGGCAGAGGCACTCGAGACTGCTCGAAAACTCTGCCGTGATTTTGCCGTCCTCGGTTCCTATCCGAAGGCCGAACAGGTCCTCTGAATCCCCCTGGCTCAGTCCACAGCTGATCTTCTGCCCGAACCTGTATGCTGATCACATGGCCGAAGCCAGTCGTACAACCACTGCCCTGCTGAACAATCTCCACGAGGCCGACAACGAGGCCGCCTGGCGTGAGTTCGATGAACGCTACCGACCGATTCTGATCGGCTTTTCCCGACGTCTTGGACTGCCTGAAGCGGATGCCGTGGATGTGGCCCAGGAGACGATGGTCCAGTTCATCAAGGAGTACCGGGAGGGCAAGTACGACCGCGAGCGAGGCCGACTTCGCTCCTGGCTGCTGGGCATCGCGCGATTTCGGGTTGCCGGCATCTATCGAAAACGGGCGACCAGTCGCGTGAGCCGCGGAGAATCCGCCATCGTCGACATGCCACGGGAAAACGAGTTCGAGGAAGCCTGGGATACGGAACGCCGGATGACGATCCTCCGCAAGGCACTGGACGAACTGAAGAACAAGACCAAGATTGCGGACAAGACCGTCCGA